>NZ_CP150203.1:4799375-5465000 GCF_037969725.1 Paenibacillus sp. FSL W8-0426
TACAGCGAGAAGATTTGCCGTGCAGAAGCCCCCCGGCTTCGCAGCACGGCAATGTCGCTTTCCTGCTTCTGCAGCGACTGCCTGGCGTTCATCGCGATAAAATAGAACACCATGGCGATCATCGGTGCCGCAAGCGTAAACAGCATCGTCTGCAGCTGCAGGCTTTGGCTGCGGAACTGCTTGAGCAGATCGCCGAAGGTAATGTCAACCTTGGTGTCCTTCAAGCGTTGGTACAGCTCGATATCCAGCCGTTCCAGCATGGACGTCAAACCGGGCAGCTGGCTGGTCTGGATTTCCTTCAGATCGAATGCATAATACCAGCGCGAATTTTGAAGCGGGATGCCTTGTTCCTTCAACAACACTTCATTGAATGCGGCTTCGTCCACGTACAGCCCGTTCATCATGCTGTCGAAACCCTGAACCCAGTAAGGGCTGGTTTCGTCATCCGGTTTGAAGGAGCCCGTAATTTTTACGCGCAGCGTAATATCGAGCCCGCTATATATCGGGTACTCGAGTATGTCTCCCACGTGAAGGTCGTTCCGGTACATGCCCTCTTCAAGCATCGCCGCTTCGATGAGGCCATCCTTGACCTGATTGCCCGGCTTCATGCCGGCAGAATAATTCACCTGTTGGTCCAGCCCGCTCATCGTGCCGATTGTCATGCTGCGCGAGCGGCTGGCATCCACTTTCGTCGGATCCTCGGGACTCACTTCCGTACCGCGAATGGAACGAATGTTCACGTACGTGTTGAACGGAAATCCGACATCACGAGGCACATCCTCGCGTATGTAGCGATCCACTTCCTCCAGCCCAAGGGTGTCCGTCTTGGTTCCCCCTGGCGCCTGATAACTCATCAGCAAGGAACCAGCAGGCAATCCTTCGCTGTTATCCTGCAGCGTTTGGGCTACGACCCGCTTCAGCGCCCCGTCGGCATACATCGGAATGCTGACGGTGAACGCAACCGCCACGATCAAACCAACGAGCGTGCTGAACGTCATCCAGCGGGTATTCCACATTTTGCGGAACAACAGTCGTAACAATGGCAGCCCCATTAGCGTCCCACTACTTTCTGTCCTACGGTGAGCCCTTTGACGATCTGTACGTCCGTGGAGGTCTGCTGCCCGACTTCAACATCCACCTCGCGTTTGCTGCCGTCACTTTCCACAACCTGCACGTAGGTTCGTGAACCGATGGACCGCAGGGCAGATATCGGGATGACGATGGCGTTCTCGGTCCGCTCTGTCACAATCGATACGGTCAGCGGCGTTCCGCGTTCAACCCCTTTGGGCATTTTGGCGAGCGAAACGATGACGTACTTGTCGAGCGTTTCCTTGGCCGGCGGCGTTCCGCCCTCGCCCGAGCCGGAGTTGTTGTTTCCGGAGTCGGCGCTTTGGGCTACCGGCATCACTTTGATCTTGCCGTTCACCTTGCCCGCGCCATTGATGTCCACCGTGGACTTCATGCCTACCGAAATCTTCTCCAGGTCTTCCTTCGCAAACGTCGCGGCCACGACGAGATTGGACGTATCCGCAATCGTGGCAATCGGATCATACGCCTTCACGGCCGCCCCTTTTTCCACCTGAACCGCAATGACCGTGCCTGCAAACGGTGCGGTCAGCGTCGCTTTGCCGATCTGTTCTTCCAGGTCGGCCAGCTCCTGCCGAAGTTCCTCGAACGCAATGGTGGCCTCCTCAAACTCGACCGGGTCCATCTCGTCCTTCTTGCGCAGCGTTTCCTTCATCTGCACTTCCGCTTTGCGGATCTGCAGCTTCTTCGAGCGAATTTCCTTCTCCACGCTCGCAACGTCAAGTTCGGCCAGCAGCTGCCCTTTCTTCACCTTATCTCCGGGCTTGACGTTCAATTCCTTGACATGCATGCCATCCAACGTAAAATATACCTTTTCTTCGCGCTGGCTCATCATTTTGCCGCTGCCGCTCACCGACCGTTCCAGCGTTTCCGTCCGGACCTCATATTCCGGCTTTTTGGAAATCGTCGGCGGCGTGATCGGAGGAAGCACCTCCTCCTCGCTTTCGGCCGGCAGCAAAGAGCAGCCGGACATGGATACAGCGACAATTACCCCTAGCAGGATCAGCGCTGTTCGTTTCCCCTTTTTCGGAGCGGCAGCCTTACTTGAGAAATCTGCCATCCGCCATTTCGTAAACATGGTCCGCAACCTCCAAAATTGTAGGATCGTGTGTTGTCATGCAGATGGTTACCTGCTCTACTTCTATAATGTTGCGAAATACGGCCATGACCTGTGCTCCCATCTTCGAATCCAGCTCGGCCGTAGGTTCATCCGCAAGCAGCAGCCTGGGCCTGTGCGCAATCGCCTTTGCGATCGCCACCCGCTGCTGCTCGCCTCCCGACATTTCGAAAGGACGATGCTTCGCCCTTTTGGTCAAACCAACCAAATCCAAGCAATGGCCTACCCGGTCCTTCCATTCGGAACGAGGCACTTCGGCCATGCGCAGCGATAACTCCACGTTTTCCCAAGCCGACAGCAAGGGCATCAGCGCATAAGCCTGAAAAATAAAACCGATTTCCCTGCGCCGCAATGCGGTCCTTCTTCGGTCCCCCCAGTCCTGCAGCGGCTGCCCGGAAAACAAAATCTCCCCGCTCGATGGCTGATCCAGTCCGCCCAGCATGTTCAGCAGCGTAGTTTTGCCGGAACCCGAACGTCCCTTCAGCATGACGAGCTGCTGAGGTCTGACTTCCATGTCAATGCCTTTAAGCACGTGAATGATGCGGCTTCCCGTCTGGAAGCTGCGATGCACGTTGCGAACCTCAAGCACCGGACCGTCATAGGGAGGCAGCAGCGCTTTCTTGGCAGGCTTGGTTTTTTTCGGTTCAGAGACAGCGGCAGCCGCTTCAGCTTCGGCTTCAGCGGAAGTTATGTCCTCTCCATTGAATTCGGAACGATCCGTCGGTTTCTGTAAATCCGTTATGTATGCCTGGCCTCCCGACTCGGCCTGATCATGCTGCTCTTCCCCCTTTAGTGCACTCTTTTCGCCTGATTGGCTTTTGGCTGGTTTGATCTTGGAAAATAATTTCTTCATGCCAGCAATCACGCTCATCCTCTCTGTCCCTGTTTCAGTAAGAACCTGAACTAGAAATCTATTCCATACTACACTGCATTATAAACGACTGCTATCGGCTAAAAGTTACAAGCTTTTTACAACGTTTCGCCGAAAAAGTTAATATTTTGATGCGAAAACGAAAAAAGCATCCCCTTAAAGGAGATGCCTGGTGAATTTAGCGCAAAAACGGCTGCAGCGCTGCAACTATTACAATTTTGAAACCGTTGCGCGGGAAAAACGTTCCCGAACTTACGTTTCATTATTTTCCAAATGAAGTAGGATCTTCACGCCATGCCTTGAGCAGCTCGAAGTCGCTCTCCTGAATGGTGCCCTGAGCCAAAGCCACGTCCATCAGCGCCGTGTAGTTGGACAGGGTCTGAAGCGGAACGCCCGCTTCTTCGAACGCCTTGATGCCCTTATCCAGCTGATAGCTGAAAATGGCGAGCACGGCCAGCGGTTCCGCCCCTGCTTCCTTCACAGCCTGGGCGGCTTTCAGAGAGCTTCCGCCCGTGGAGATCAGGTCTTCAATGACAACGACCTTCTGCCCTTCGGAGATCAATCCTTCGATCAGGTTTTCCTTGCCGTGCCCTTTCGCTTTGTCGCGAATGTAAGCCATCGGCAGATTCAGCTTCTGCGCGACCCATGCCGCATGCGGAATGCCTGCGGTTGCCGTTCCGGCGATCACTTCGGCGTCCGGATACTGTTCGCGGATGATCGCCGCAAAACCTTCCGCGATATCGTCGCGAATCTCCGGATAAGACATGGTCAAGCGGTTATCGCAATAGATCGGCGATTTGATGCCGGATGTCCAAGTAAACGGCTGCTGCGGACGCAGTGCCACGGCTTTGATTTTCAACAGCTGTGCTGCAATGTGGTTCGGGATTTCGGATAGTGCGATCATGCGTTTAACATCTCCTTCAAAATGGTTTCTGCCGCTTCGCGCGGGTCGGCAGCACCCGTAATCGGCCTGCCCACAACGATGTAATGGCTGCCTCGCCCGATGGCCTCGCCCGGAGTAAGCACACGCGTCTGGTCTCCCAGGCTGCTTCCCGCGGGGCGAATGCCAGGGGTTACGGTATGGAAATCGGGTCCGCAGGCCGCCCCAATGGCCGGCACCTCGAGCGGCGATGCCACTACGCCGTCAAGCCCTGCTTCGCTGGCCAGTCCGGCATAACGAACCACGGTGCCTTCCACGGTACCCGGAATGCCGATCTCATCATTCATGACGGTCTGGCTCGTGCTCGTCAGCTGGGTCACGGCAATGATTTCCGGTCTGCGCAGGGCAGGGTCCGCAGCCAGCGCGGCTTCCGCACCTTCACGCGCTGCGCGCATCATGCTTGCGCCTCCGGCAGCATGAACGTTGAACATGTCTACGCCCAGGCGCGTGATGCTTTCCGCACCTCCGCGAACGGTATTCGGAATATCGTGCATTTTGACGTCCAGAAATACTTTGTACCCTTTTGCCTTCAGTTCCCGGATGAATTCCGGTCCTGCCGCATAGAACAGCTGCATGCCTACCTTCAAATAACACGGAATGCCTTCCAGTGCCTTGATCAAGCCCTTCGCTTGTTCCGGCCCGGGATAATCCAGTGCCACCATCAGGCGGCCGGCCATCGTTTCGTAATTCGGGTGATTCATTGATCCCGCTCCTTCCGCATCGTTGATTTTATCGATTTTTGCCCGATATAAAGGACATCCCGCCAGCCCGCAGGCTGGCTGATGTCCTTCATCAGCAGGTTCTTCAATTAATCGGCGAAAACCGGCATGGCTTCGGAGGAGAAGTTGATCGTTTCCAGCATTCTCAGCAGGGCACGAATCGTATCCAGCGATGTCATACATACGATGCCATTCTCTACCGCTTCGCGGCGGATGCGGAATCCGTCGCGCTCAGGCGTTTTGCCTTTGGTCAGCGTGTTGAACACAAAGTTCGCTTCGCCGCTGCGGATCATGTCGAGAATGTTCGGCGATCCTTCGCTCAATTTTTTGACGGTCGTAACCGGAATATTCGCCGCTTCAAGCGCAGCGGCAGTCCCTCCGGTAGCAATGATTTTGTAACCGAGGCGGTAGAAGCCGCTCATCAGGGACACCGCTTCGTCCTTGTCTTTGTCCGACACCGTTACAACGATGGCACCGGTCGCCGGGATTTTCATGCCCGCTCCGATCAGTCCTTTGAACAGTGCTTTGGCATATTGCGGATCGCGTCCCATGACTTCGCCCGTCGATTTCATTTCCGGTCCGAGCGTCGGCTCCACGCGGCGCAGTTTCGCAAAGGAGAAGACCGGAACTTTAACCGATACGTGGTCCGACTCAGGCCACAGTCCGTCCTGGTAACCGAGGTCCTTCAATTTCACGCCCAGGATGGCTTGCGTTGCCAGGTTCGCCATCGGAATGTTCGTTACTTTGCTCAAGAAAGGCACGGTACGGGAGGAACGCGGGTTTACCTCGATCACGTATACTTGGCCATCATGGATGACAAACTGAATATTGACCAGACCGACCGTTTTCAGTTCTTTGGCGATTTTGATCGTGATGTCCACGATGCTGGATTTCAGCTCGTCGGACAGATGCTGCGGAGGATATACCGCAATGGAGTCGCCGGAGTGAACGCCTGCGCGCTCGATATGCTCCATGATTCCCGGTACAAGCACCGTTTCTCCGTCGCAAATGGCGTCCACCTCAACCTCTTTGCCCAGCATGTAACGGTCGATCAGCACCGGATGCTCCGGATTGATTTTCACCGCTTGCTCCATGTAAGTCAGCAGTTCCGTATCGGAGTATACGATCTCCATCGCGCGGCCGCCCAGTACATAAGATGGACGCACCAATACCGGATATCCGAGGCCTTTGGCAGCTTCAACGGCTTCACCCACCGAAGTAACCGTCGTTCCTTTAGGCTGGGCAATGTCCAGGCGGGACAAGAGACGCTCGAATTTTTTGCGGTCTTCCGCTTCGTCGATGCTTTCCAGATCCGTTCCAAGGATGGTTACGCCTGCTGCACGCAGCGGTGCCGCCAGGTTGATCGCCGTTTGGCCGCCGAACTGCACGATAACGCCCACCGGCTGCTCCTGCTCGATCACGTTCATGACGTCTTCGAAGAACAGCGGTTCGAAGTAGAGACGGTCGGATGTATTGAAATCCGTCGATACGGTCTCTGGATTGTTATTGATGATGACTGCCTCGTAACCTGCTTTTTGCAGCGCCCATACGGCGTGTACCGTCGAGTAGTCGAATTCGATGCCTTGACCGATCCGGATTGGACCGGAACCGAGCACCACCACTTTTTTCTTGTCCGAAGGCAGCACTTCATTTTCGGTCTCGTACGTGGAGTAGTAGTATGGCGTCGTCGCTTCGAATTCGGCTGCGCAAGTATCTACCATTTTGTAGACCGGACGCAGGTTTTCTTCCAGGCGGCGCGTTCTCACTTCGGATTCAACCGTCAGGGAGCCTCCCGGTTGTCCTTGTGCGCGCAGCTCGGCGATGGCGCGGTCCGTGAAGCCCAGACGTTTCGCTTGATACAATGTTTCCGAAGTCAACTCGGCTTCTTCGCGGATGCGATCCTCGAATTTTACAAGCCCTTCGAGCTTGTCGAGGAACCACCAGTCGATTTTGGTCAGATCTTGCAGCTCCTGCAGGCTGTATCCTCTGCGGAACGCTTCGGCAATGAGGAACATGCGCTCATCGTCGGCTTTGACCAAACGCGTTTGCAACGTTTCGTCGTCCAACGTCTCTGCATCCTTCAAGTAAATGCGGTGCACCCCGATTTCCAGGGAACGGATCGCTTTGTGCATCGACTCTTCAAAAGTCCGGCCGATGGCCATAACTTCACCGGTCGCTTTCATTTGGGTCCCCAGTTTGCGGTTCGCCGAAGTGAATTTATCGAACGGCCAGCGCGGAATTTTGCTGACGATATAGTCCAGCGTCGGCTCGAAGCATGCATAGGTTTGGCCCGTTACCGGGTTAACGATTTCGTCCAGCGTGTATCCAAGGGCGATTTTGGCTGCCATTTTGGCGATTGGATAGCCGGTTGCTTTGGAAGCCAGGGCCGAAGAACGGCTTACCCGCGGGTTAACCTCGATGACATAGTATTGGAAGCTATGCGGATCAAGGGCAAACTGTACGTTACATCCGCCTTCGATGTTCAAGGCACGGATGATTTTCAGGGAAGCGGAACGCAGCATTTGATATTCACGGTCCGACAACGTTTGGCTTGGCGCCACGACGATGCTGTCGCCCGTATGCACGCCTACCGGGTCGAAGTTTTCCATGTTGCAGACCACGATGCAGTTATCGTTGCGGTCGCGCATAACTTCATACTCGACTTCTTTCATGCCGGCGATGCTTTTCTCGACCAGACACTGTCCAATCGGACTGTAGCGCAGACCTGCCGCCACCGTTTCGCGCAATTCTTCTTCCGTGGCACAGATACCGCCGCCCGTTCCGCCCAGCGTATATGCCGGACGCACGATGATCGGATATCCGATTTCGTTGGCAAAGTCGAGCGACTCCTGCAATGTCGTAACGATAGTGCTTTCCGGCACGGGCTGCTCCAGTTCGCGCATCAGATCGCGGAACAGGTCGCGGTCTTCCGCTTTTTCGATGGAAGTCAGCTGCGTGCCGAGCAATTTCACGTTTTCGCGTTCCAGCACTCCTGCGCGCGCCAGCTCAACCGCCATGTTCAGGCCCGTTTGGCCGCCCAGCGTTGGCAGCAATCCGTCGGGACGCTCTTGGCGAATGATTTGCGTAACGAAGTCCAACGTGATTGGCTCGATGTATACTTTATCCGCCATGTTGGTATCCGTCATGATCGTTGCCGGGTTGCTGTTGATGAGTACAACTTCCACGCCTTCTTCTTTCAGCGCCTGGCAAGCCTGCGTGCCGGCATAGTCGAACTCGGCCGCTTGCCCGATGACGATTGGACCGGATCCGATCACCAGAATTTTTTTGAGGTCCTTGTTAAGTGGCATGTTATTGTGCTCCTTTCACTGCGGCTGCCAAAACAGCTTGACGCGGTTTCTGCGGATGGTTGATTTTGTGTTCGCGGATCATTTCAATGAAACGGTCGAACAGATAGCTGTTATCGTAAGGTCCTGGCGCTGCCTCCGGATGGTATTGAACCGAGAACGCCGGGAATGTTTTATGTTTCAGGCCTTCAATCGTTTTGTCATTGTTGTTGATATGTGTCACTTCAAGCTCGGTATTCTTGACGGACTCTTCATTCACGGTATAACCATGGTTCTGGGAGGTGATGAAGCAGCGTCCGCTTTCCAGCTCTTTGACCGGATGGTTTCCGCCGCGGTGGCCGAATTTCAGTTTCTCGGTATCCGCCCCGGCTGCCAGTGCGAAGAGCTGGTGACCCAGGCAGATGCCGAAGATCGGATATTCGCCAAGCAGTTCGCTAATCATTTTCACGGCGTGAGGCACGTCTTTCGGGTCCCCAGGGCCGTTGGAAAGCTGGATGCCGTCCGGATTCAAACGGCGAATCTCGTCTGCAGTCACGTCATGCGGTACAACGACCACATCGCAGTTGCGCTTGCTCAGCTCGCGCAGAATGCCCGTTTTGGCGCCGTAGTCTACCAGCACGATCCGTTCTGCCGTGCCCGGGCTGCTGTAAACATGTTTGGTAGAGGTCATGGGAACTTGGTTACGCAGTTCGGCGATGCTTGTGTCTTTCATCATTTCCAGCAACTCTTCCACAGGCTTCGATCCTGTTGTGAGAATTCCTTTCATCGTGCCTTGGTGGCGAATCCGGCGAGTCAACATGCGTGTATCGATGTCGCTGATGCCTACGATTCCGTACTCTTTCAACAGATCGTCCAGGCTGTATTCCGCGCGCCAGTTGCTAGGCACCGGCTCATGACGGCGCACGACAAAACCGTGCACGAACGGGCGAATCGACTCGAAGTCATCGCGCGTAATGCCGTAGTTTCCGATCAGCGGATATGTCATCGTTACAATTTGACCGCAATACGAAGGATCCGACAGCACCTCTTGGTAGCCTGTAATTCCCGTATTAAAAACGACTTCACCCGTTGTTTCCCCTTCAGCTCCGAACGCTCTTCCGGTGAACAGTGTGCCGTCTTCCAACAATAATCTTGCCTGTGCCTGCATCCCATTTCACTCCTCTTTAGTTATACCGCCGAAATGCATTTCCGTTGAACCAGGTGTTTTGTTTGGTGCGGCTCCGCGGCCAGAAAACCTTCCGATTGCTGTTATCCCCGGATTCCTCTGAATTATTGCTGAATGTTGGAATCCGGTGATAAAGGCAAACGCTTCGCTTCTTCAGGTCTTTTCTGTCCGCTCCGTGCATCCGTCTGAGCACCTGTTTCAAAGCCATGCTTTCGGCTTTTTGTCTCTTATCTATTCGAATCTCGGCTTACATCAGCCTCGATTTGATTTGAGTTACTCAACCGCTTGTTATTGCTGGATTTCGCTGCTCCACACGCTTTTTCCGTCTACCCATGTTTGTACCGGCCAGCCTTTCAGCTTCCAACCCGTAAACGGCGTGTTTCTTCCCTTTGTGGCAAACGTCGCGGGATCTACCGCTTGTTCTTCGCTCAGGTCGATCATCGCGATATCCGCCGGAGCTCCCTCTTCCAGTTTGCCCGTATCCAAGCGGAACACCCGTGCCGGATCGGCCGTCATGCGTTTCACCAGGAAATCGAGGGTCCACAGTCCCGTCTCCACAAACTTGGTGTACAGCAGCGGGAATGCCGTCTCGAATCCAACGATGCCGAACGGTGCAAGCTGCATGCCTTTGGCTTTCTCGTCCTCGCTGTGCGGCGCATGATCCGTGACGATCATGTCGATCGTGCCGTCCAGCAGCCCTTCGATGCATGCTTGCACGTCGCGCGGCGAGCGCAGCGGCGGATTCATTTTCCAGTTCGCGTCCATGCCCGGGATATCTTCGTCCGACAGCACCAGATGGTGCGGGCATACTTCCGCAGTCACGTTAATGCCGATTGACTTCGCCAGGCGAATCAGCCTTACCGATTGCTCTGTGCTGACATGGCAGACATGGTAGTGTACTCCGGTTGCCTCAGCGAGCAAAATATCGCGGCCGACGTGAATGGCTTCCGACTCGTTCGGAATGCCTTTGATGCCGTGGCGTTTCGAGAATTCGCCTTCCGTAACGTATCCGCCCACGACCAGCGAGTCGTCTTCGCAGTGAGCGATGACAGGCATATCCATGCTTGCCGCAAGCGTCATGGCGTCCTTCATCATCTGGGCATTCTGCACGCCTACGCCATCATCGGTAAATCCGATGGCTCCGGCTTCCTTCAGGGCAGCAAAATCGGTAAGCTCGCGGCCGAGCTCGTTTTTGGTGATCGCAGCGTAGGGCAGCACCTTCACCAATCCGGCTTCCTTCGCTTTATCCAACACCAGCTTCACCGTGTCCGGATTATCGGTAACCGGTTTGGTGTTCGGCATACAAGCAATCGTGGTATATCCGCCTTTTGCCGCCGAGCGCGCTCCCGTTTCGATCGTCTCTTTATGTTCGAATCCAGGTTCGCGCAGATGGACGTGCATGTCGATCAGGCCGGGAATGACCAGTTTGCCCGCAGCGTCGGTTACTGCATCTGCTTCGCGTTCCGCCTGCATGATCGCCGCATCTTCAGCATCAGCGATCTTCGCGATTTTTCCTTCTTTAATAATGATGCTTTTCCGTTCCAATTCCCCTTGTTGATTCAACATGCTCGCGTTTTTTATAACTTGCATCATGATATTCCTCCGCTTCGATTCTGCCTCGCTTTTCGGCAAGCGAGGCGAATATTTTATCGTGTACCCTCCCGTTGCTCTCTAAGAACGTCCGTCATCGCCTCCCGGCAATCCCCCTGCCGATGTTACAGCTTCATTGCGCGTTCCATGACCGCCATGCGGATCGGTACGCCATTGGCCATCTGCGGGAAAATCCGCGATGCCTCGCTCTCCACCACCGCATCGTCGATTTCGACGTTCCGGTTTACAGGAGCAGGGTGCATAATGATCGTGCCCGGCTTCAGGCGGGCAGCCCGTTCTTCCGTCAATCCGTAGTGTTCGCGATAATCCTCAGCCGAGGTAATCAGACCATGTTGGTGGCGTTCCAGCTGCACTCGCAGCATCATGACGACATCCGCATCCAGCGCTTCCTCCAGACTTACGTATGGAGCGTGCTCGGCCAGTTCCGGTGCCTGCATCGTTTGCGGAGCGCAGAAGCGCACGTCCGCACCGAATTTTTGCAAAGCCCACAGGTTTGAGCGGGCGACCCGGCTGTGAAGGATATCTCCGATAATCGATACGCGCAAACCTTTCAACTCGCCGAACGTTTTGCGCATCGTGTACAGATCCAGCAGCGCCTGCGTCGGATGTTCGTTGTTTCCGTCTCCGGCATTAACCAGCGGCACATTTACCTTTTGAGCCAGCTGCTGCAGTACGCCAGCCGGTTTCAACCGAATCACGCCTGCGTCGATGCCCATCGATTCCAGCGTTCGTACCGTATCGTAGATCGATTCGCCCTTCTCCACGCTGGATGCCGCTGCGGTGAAGTTCATCACCTGGGCGCCCAAGCGTTTCTCGGCCATTTCGAACGAGAAGCGGGTACGCGTGCTGTTCTCGAAAAACATGTTGGCTACGAATCGGGATTCCAGTACGGGCACCAGTTTGTTCGTCTGCGACTCCCAGTGCGCCGCCCGGTTCAGAATCGACTCGATCTCGCTCCGGTCAAGATCCTTCAGTCCAAGCAAACTCCGGTCCTTCAATGCTGGCTGCGTAATCGTCATGCTTGCTCCCCCCGGTTCTGAATGATTTTGACCTCGTCCTGCCCATCCGTTTCCTTCAACGCCACTTCGATCTCCTCCGATTTGGACGTCGGCACGTTTTTGCCGATGAAATCAGGGCGGATCGGAAGCTCCCGGTGCCCGCGGTCAGCGAGTACGGCCAGCTGGATGTTCTGCGGCCTTCCGCAATCCATCAGGGCGTCCATCGCTGCGCGAATGGTGCGGCCGGTATACAGCACATCGTCGAACAAAATGACCTTTTTGTCATGGATGGACAGAGACTCCGGAATCATCTTCAAGACCTCCTTGCGCTGCGCTCTATTCTCATCCGAGCGGTCATCGCGGTAAGGGGTCACATCCAGTTCTCCCCAGGGGACCTTCGTTCCCTCAATCTCCTCAATCTTGGCAGCAATGCGTTCAGCGAGGTATACCCCGCGAGTCCGAATGCCTACAACTACACAACCTTCGATTCCTTTGTTTTTTTCCAAAATCTCATGGGCAATCCGTGTCAAAGCGCGGCGGATCGCCGTTTCATCCATAATGACATGCGTTTCTGTGCTCATGCGTTCAGCCTCCTCAGGATTTCCCTTCAGATCATGGCCCCGTGACGAGGAGAACAAAAAAGACTCCTTGCCGTGTCGTTGGCAAGGAGTCTCCGAACTTCAGCGCGCGCTGAAGAAAGTTTACTCTCGGGATGCACCGTCCTATTTTGCCGCAGCAAAAAGACGATGTATCGTTCACGTTACCTTGCCAGTCTCACGGGACTGATTTAAAGGTGCTATTCATGTCGTCCATACGGTAAAGCGCCTCACAGTGCACTTTCGTACCGTATGTCCGTCGATCTTCATGAATTATGACAGAAAGGAAACCTCCTGTCAACACCTCACCATCGCAGGCGAAAAGATTCTGCTGCGTTCCCCTTATCATCAGCAATCTGGCTGAATAACATCCGTGCACAGCACATCTCATATCATTAATAATTATACAATAATCCTGCATATTTATCCATAGGAAATGTGGAAAGACTTTCAGGCAAAATAATCCGTTTCCTTTTCTTATTCCTCCTCATCGCAGGCGAAAAAAGAAAAACGGGCAGGATATAGTCGGGTAAGCTGCACGACTCCTTTACTTCTCATGAATGGAATCCGATATAAGAGGGTATGTAAAACATGTAAGTACGCCATGTGCATCATTCCCTTTCAACGCTTCCCGGGTACAATGATGGATGGTACAATCATTCTTCCATCCATTACAGGAACTGCTTCATGTTTGCTGCATACTTACGTTCAGGAGGGCATTATGCGAAATATTTGGCACATTTACAAAACAGACTGGCTTCACATCCTCAAGGTGCCCACCGGCATCTTTCTGATTGTGGCCATCATATTGCTTCCCGGCGTGTACGATTGGGTTAATGTCAAATCCGTCTGGGACCCCTACAGCAATACCCAAGGGATCAAAATCGCCGTTACCTCCGAAGATCAGGGTGCGTCCGTCGCAGGCCAAACGCTCAATATCGGAGACGAGCTCATTTCGAGCCTGAAGCAAAACAAAAAACTCGGGTGGGTATTTGTTGACGAGGAGAAGGCTTCTCACGGCGTACAGACCGGAGAATATTACGCCAGTCTGCTGATTCCCCAAGACTTTTCCGCCAAAATAACCAGCATTGTCGACGGAAAGCTTGAACGCCCGGAGGTCATATATACGGTGAATGAAAAGGTCAACGCCATCGCGCCCAAAATTACAGGTTCAGGCGTGTCGGCAATCACGACTCAAATCAATGAAAATTTCACCGAAGCCGTCAGCGAGGCCGTTCTCACCAAGCTGAAAGAAGCCGGAGTGCAGATCAATGAACAGTTGCCAACGCTGCGAAAAATGGAGAATGGCATTTTTACGCTGGAGAACAACCTCCCGCAAATCGAAAATGCGGGTCAGAAAATTCTCGAAGTGGATCAAGCGATGCCCGAGATCGTGCAGAAGGCGCAGAAAATCGTCGAGCTCCAGCAAAAGCTGCCGGAAATCAACGAGGCTGCGCAATATGTAGTAAAGGTTCAGCAGCATTGGCCTCAAATTCAATCCGCCGCCTCGGAAATTCTGGCCATCCAGGAACGAATTCCCGAGCTTCAAAAAGCCGCTGGCTTCGTGCATGATGTGGACCAGCATTTCGATAAGGTGGGGAGCATCATTCAGACTGCGTTGGAGCAATCGGACAAGGCGCTGAATATCGTAACGACAGCGGAGCAAAATTTGGACAACGTTGCCCAAATTGCAGAAAACGGAAAGGCATTAACGGAAGGAGTCAACCAATTCATCGCTTCAAGCGAAAAAGCAATGAACAGCATTGGCCCGGCCATCAGACAAAACCTGCTGCTGGTGCAGCAGATTAGCGATGCGGCAGGAGATGTGTTCGAGCGCTTGCAAAGCACGGACCTGAGCAAGCTGCCCACGGCCGATGAATTGGATCATCTCGCATCAAGATTGGGGATCGCGCTTAGAATGACGGACAATACGTCCGCACTGCTCAGCAAAATCAATGATTTTCTGCCCTCTCACCCGTTGAGTAACCAGATTTCCAAACTGAACGCGGTATCGGACAAGCTGCAGCTGCAGATTCGTCTGGCCGGAATCGTGAGTGACGCATTGCGGCGCAACGCTACCCCGCCTGCCGACGTCGTCGCCCAATTGCACGAATTATCGAGGGATGTCGGAAACGGCATCGGCGAAGCGTTGAAGGCTTATGACAATGTAATCGCGCCGGCACTGGCCGCCGGGTCGGATCATTTGAGAACGATGTTATCTTCATCCGCGGCTGCCCTTCAAACCGCGCAGGACGCCTTACCAGATGTTGCGGGCATACTTGCAACAGCCAAAGAAGGCATTACGCTTGGCCAGAGTGAATTGAGAAAACTGCAGCAGAATTTGCCGGAAATTCAAGCCAAGGTCCATGAGATCTCACAAACCTTGCAGAGCAAGAGCAATGCATTCATTCGCGCCTTGAATGCGGTGGCCCCGATCATCCGGAATGACTTGCCCAAAGTCAAAGCCAAATTGGATGAAGCTGCCCGCTTTGTGCAAAACGATCTGCCCGAGGCGGAGAAACAAATCGGCAGAGCAGCGGACTTTGTGAAAAACCAGCTGCCCGAAGTACAGACAGGCGTGAAACGCGCCGCCGAACTGGTACGCACCGATCTGCCGGCATTGGAGCATGCCATCAGGCAGGCCGCCGACAAGCTCAGGGAAGTGGAACGGGACAACCATTTTGCGGAGCTGGCCAAATTGCTGCGGGGTGACATTGAAGCAGAGAGCGCCTTTCTTGCGAGCCCGGTCCAAATCAAGGAAAACCAGTTATACCCGATTCCCAACTACGGTTCGGCCATGTCCCCTTTTTACGGCGTATTGTCGTTATGGGTCGGATCTACATTGCTTATTTCGCTGCTGCGGGCGGAAGCCGAAAATCCGGATGGAAAGTTCAGGGGATATCAGCTCTACCTGGGACGTCTGGCGACATTCCTGACGGTAGGTTTGCTTCAAGCCGTTTGCGTCACGCTGGGCGACATCTGGCTGCTCGGCACCTATGTGGCCGATAAATGGTGGTTTGTGCTGTTTGCCATGCTGGTGAGCGCCGTTTTCGTCACGATCACGTATACCTTGTTGTCCGTCTTCGGCAATATCGGGAAAGGCATTGCGATCATTTTCATGGTATTCCAGTTTTCCAGTTCGGGCGGCACGTTCCCGATCAGCATGACCTCTCCGTTCTTTCAGGCCCTCAATCCTTTCATGCCGTTCACGTATGCCATCAGTTTGCTGCGCGAGGCTGTAGGCGGCATTTTGTGGGAGACCGCGTGGAAGGATATTCTGTGGTTATGCATATTCATCGCGATTAGCCTCGTTATCGCTCTGGCGTTGAAGCGGCCGCTAAGCAGCCTGACCCGACGATCTGCGGAGAATGCCAAAAAAACGAAAATCATCGCTTGAGACGATCAAGCAGAACCACAACAAAGACCATAAATCCTTCATGGATTCATGGTCTTTGTTTAATCTATATAAACCGCACTAATCATTCACACTAGAGCACTGCGAGTGCAGTACCATCTTCCGATCGCTGTTATCCCCAGATTTTTTGGATCCCCCTTTCTAAGGGGAAAATCCGGTGATAAATGCGAACGCTTTGCTTCTCCAGATTAGTTCTGCCTCTCCGTTAACGTGTGTTTGTTTTTTGCGGTTTATATAACTTCATTCATTTTTTCACTATTTGTTCGGTGCCGAAATGAATTCGTTCATCGCGGAAGTTGAATCCAGCTGCTCGTAAGATTGCTTAATCGTCGTCAACGTCTCGAAGTGGCGGTACACATTATTGGCGGCCATCACCAGAACGGACACGGCGAGCAAAACGGTAAGCGCGGATTTACCAATGCCAGGACGAAGACCAATGACGAATCCTCCGGCCAACAAGAAAAACGCAAACAGGTAATGCCCTGCATACAGGTACATATCGTATTGGAATACTGCAAGCCCAAAGCCCACTACGATGTGCAGCAAAAATGCAAACAAAACGTACGGAACCAGCGTCCACACTTCTCTCTTCCGAATGCCCGCGATAAAGCCTGCAAGCGCAAGCACCAGAATGAACACGCCGACGAAAAGGGAATACAGAGGCGTTGGTCGGGACAAATCCGATACAAACGCCATCATGCCCGGGTCCAATAAATGAACTTTCGGGGACAGCATCGGGTTGATGGTCAGAAGCCCAAGCGCCTTCCAATGTGCAGCAAACTGGAATGGCGTTGCATAGCTGGTTCCCCCGTTCTGGATACCGAGCAGCCAGTTGCTAACCCAGCTCCGTCCGCCGAATGCCACGTACTGGATGACGGTCAGCGCGGCAATCATGCCGACAGCCAAAACCATGATGCCAACGTATTTTTTGAAGCTCCCTCGATTCCGCCAAGCTCGCATATTAACGAACAAACTGGCCGCAAAAGGAACGATATTGGTGGACGTCAGGCCAAAATTGACGGCAGCCATCGCTGCATTCGCGGTGTAGCTAACCTCTTCCCGCTCTCGAGAATATTGCAAGTAAACTACCGAAATCAAGATGAAAAGCTGCACATACGGATAAGAATCCGGAATCAATGCAGTAAACATGAGGTACGAGCTGAATCCGAACATCAGCGCTACAAGCAGCGGAACCGTTAATTCCTTCCCTTTGCGGGCAAGGAACAAAAACACAAGCATGACGGACAAAGCATTGACAAGCGACTGCAGCACAAGAAAGAATCCATTGCCGCCCAGCAGCGCTGCGCCTCCCCCCAATACAACCGTTAAGTAAGAAATCAACGGATGAATGACGGACGAACTGTTCATGCCGTAATACATGGATGGATCAAAATTGAACAGGTTCAGCGGAAAATCCCTTGTGTTAAACGGGCTCCGATCTCCAAGAAGTCCGGCATTTTCGGCCATATAATTGACGTAAGGAATGTTGATCAGTCCGTAAAAAAGAGCAAAACCAATAAATAACAGAAGCGCTGCACGGTTCGCCCTGCGGTCGGAAAATATGTAATCCAGAAAATTCATTATTTCACATCCTGTTTTTTCGTCTGGTCTTTAAAACACCAAAAAGCACAACCCGCCCATGATGCAAGCGACACCCCCCCAGCGCAGCGGTCCTACATTTTCTTTGAAAACCCATCGGGCAATCAAGAGTGTCCATACATACGTCAGCGCATTAGCCGGAAGAACTACGGTCAGCGGAAGGAAGCGCAGCAGCAAAATGTTAAGCAACGCCCCAACCCCGTAAAATCCAAGTCCTCCTAATACATGCAGCCGTTTGCGACTGTCGGCGTACGCTTTAAGCCCGGCTCCGCCAATCGCTCCGCAAAGCGTCATGACAACAAGCACAACCGCCATCCAGCTATCGTTCCACACTGGTTAACGTCACCCCGATTCCAAGCAGCAGGACGGCAGCAAGTTTCTGCAGCGTAATGTCCTCCCCCAGCAAAAAATGGCCGTACAGCAGTGCGAATACATAACTCGTACACATCAGGGGATAGGCGACCGACAGTTTTTCCAGCGAGAAAGCCTTGATCATCAGCACCGCTCCCAATCCGTAACACGCGAATCCAAACCCAAGGTAGATCCACTCCTCCAGCCCCCACTTCCAGAAGAGCTGGCCCGTTGCCGTCAGGAACGCCGAAAACAGCATGAACATTTTGCCTGTATGGCGTCCTGTCATTTTCCCCATGATAGTTCCTCCATATCTGGCACGCTCCTGTTGATGAAATATCGCCGAGCCACCAAATTCATCACGGGCAGGTCTGAAAGTGAGTCAGAATAGGAGCATGAATGTTCATAATCAATGGTCATCCCTTGTTCCTCCAGATAGGACAGGATACGGCGCACTTTCTCTTCTCCCTTGCAATTGCTTCCCTCGATAGAACATTTGTACCCTGTCCCATCGGGCCGGCGCGCAAGTTCGGTACCGATCACATGATCGACCCAAGATAAGGTCTGAAAATACTTCATGTAGGCATGGGGAGATGCCGTCACGAGCAGCACATGGTACCCTTCTTTCTTGCGCTGCATCATCTCCATATTGGCCTCAGCAAACATCGCTGTGCGGAGCCGACTTTCAAAAAAATGCTCCAGATCAGCCTCGGACATCCGTTCAATTCCTTTAAAATAAGAGCGCTTGACCCGCTCCACTTTCATCAATCCCGCTTTGTAGAGCATGGTATGTAGTCCGATCATCGGAAGCTGCAACGCCAGTGCCGGAAAACGGCGAATGCCATAACTTACAAACTGGAACATGGAATCGCTGCGTATAATCGTTTTATCAATATCGAAAATGGCAATTTTCGTGCTTTTCAAACTCAACCTTGTTCCTCCTTGTTACGGATGGTTATTCAAAAATGGAAAATATAACGATAACCGCAGCCACATACAGAATGACGGTAATCAATATAGGCTTATCCTCAAACAAAACACGGTCGGGAGAGCCGCCTTTGTTCTTCATATGAATCAAATATAGATAACGGAACATGCCGTAAATGACAAGCGGGATCGTCCACATCAAATGAATCGTCCGGTTGGACGTGAACGTAAACAGCGAATAACTGATAATGGTCGCCGTAGTCACAATCGTGTTGAATTGATCGAGCAGCGTAACAGAATAATGATCCAAAACCTTACGATGCGATCCCGTATTGCCTTCCAGCAGTACGAGTTCGTGACGCCGTTTACCGATAGCCAAAAATAGCGACAACAGCATCGTACAGATCAGAAACCATGGCGTAAAAGGAACATGAATCAGCACACCCCCGGCAATCGCACGCAGCACAAACCCGGCGGCAATCGTCATGACATCCATGATCACTATATGTTTGAGCACAAACGAATACGATACATTAAGCGCAAAATAGACGATGCACAACACGCCGAATAATGGGTTTAACATCATTGCCGAGCCTACGGACAAGACCAGCAACCCGATTCCAAACCCAAGCGCCTGACGGGGGCTCACTTGTCCCGATGCGATCGGGCGGTTTCTTTTCACGGGATGCTGGCGATCCCGTTCGCGGTCCACGTAATCGTTCAAAATATATACGCAGCCTGCCACCAGACTGAACAGGAAAAAACCGACGAGTGTAGCGATGACCGTTTCTGTTCGAATTTCCTCAAAAGAAAAAACCAAAGCGGCAAAAAGCAGCAAATTTTTCGTCCATTGCTTTGGGCGCAGCAGGCGGATATACCCCGCCACCACGCTTTCGTCCGTTTTGCTTGCAGATGATGAAATATTTGGACGTGATGATAACAACCTCATCGTCTCCCTTCCCAAAAAAACTCCATTAACATTCATTTTACTACACAAATAATAAACGAAAAATAAATAATAAATCACTTGGTACTTTTTGTAAAGACAAAACTAAGAAATTGCGAGACAAAACAAAAAAGAGACCTTTTCGGTCTCTTTTCATATCAACGAATGATTTGACATTTTAAAATTCGAACTGCACGTCGCTCAGGCGGCGTTTGATTTCAGCAATGACACGCTTCTCTTCTTCTTCGCCTTGAGCGATGAAGGTAACCGAGAAACGCACGAAGTTGCCGGCATCATCCCAAGGCACCGACGAAATCAGTTTTTCGCGAATCAGGAACTGGGAGAAATCCTCGCCGGATTCGAAGCGGCGTCCGCCGACAACACCCTTAGGAGCTTCGACATACAGGAAGAAGGAGCCTTTGGGTTTCTCTGCTTTGAAGCCAAGTTCGTTCAACGCGGACACGAGCAAATCGTGACGGCGGGAATATTTCTCGGCGATTTTCTCGGTAATTTCCGGATGGCTCAAGCCATAGGCCGCAGCCTTTTGAATCGCGATGAACTGACCGGAATCGTTGTTGTCTTTTACGTCGCTGAACGCTTTGACAACAAGCGGATTGCCTGCCACAAACCCGATTCTCCAGCCTGTCATGTTGTAGGATTTGGACAAGGAATGCAGCTCCACGCCAACATCCTTCGCTCCAGGTACGGACAGGAAGCTGAATGGTTTGTTTCCATCGTAAGTCAATGCTGCATACGGAGCATCATGTACGACGACAACGCTGTATTTTTTAGCCCACTCGACCACTTCAGTGAAAAACTCAACCGTTGCGGCTGCACCCGTAGGATTGTTTGGATAGTTCAAGTAAAGCAGTTTCGCGCGTTTAGCGATATCTTCCGGAATGGAGGACAGGTCAGGCAGGAAGTTGTTCTCTTTCGTCAATTGAACGTTATACACTTCTCCGCCGAGGTACTTCGTGTGTGTACCCATAACCGGATAGCCCGGAACCGTCATGATGGTCACGTCGCCAGGATTAATAAAGCAGGAAGGCATCATGGCCAAAGCCGGCTTGGAACCGATCGAGTGCACGATTTCCGTTGCGGCATCGATGCCGTCCACGTTAAAAACGTTTTTCAGGTAGGCCGCAGCGGCTTCCTTGAATTCAGGAATACCGTTGTCTGCATAACCGCGGTTCTCCGGTTTGGCTGCTTCTTCAGCCAATGCGGCAACGATGCCTGCATCTGCCATCTCGTCAGGCTCGCCAACGCCGAGGTCAATCAGTTCAACATCCGGAAAATCCTTTTTGGCGGAAGCTTTGGCGCGTTTGATTTTTTCGAATTTATAGATGTTCGTGTCTTTGCCATAGTTAGCGCCACCGATGCGGTCAGCGAAGTTGGTCTGGATGTAGGTTTCTTGATATTTGTCGATACTCATAGCGATATTCATCTCCTCGTTTTGACGCAAGTTTCTATTCCACTATGAAGCATTTACATGGTCTTATCCATGGACAAAACACCCGAACATTTGTACTTTCAGCGTCCTAACGGCTGCGCAATGAGGCGAGAACATCCTCCATGTCCTGCGGCAGCGGAGCCGTGAATTCCATATATTCCCCGCTCGTCGGATGCACGAATCCAAGCACTGCCGCATGCAATGCCTGTCCTTGCATTTTAATACCTTTGTTGCGACCGTATACCGGATCGCCGACCAGCGGATGCCCGATGAATTTCATGTGCACCCGGATCTGATGCGTACGTCCCGTTTCCAGCTTCAGTTCAAGCAACGTATAATCATTGATGCGCTCTGTAACAGTGAAGTGAGTCACTGCATGCTTGCTGTTTCGTTCCGTGACGGTATACATTTTCCGATCATGAGGATCACGGCCAATCGGGGCATCAATCGTGCCTTGATCGTGGCTGAGATGGCCGTGCACAAGCGCAATGTAACGCCGATTTACGCTGTGTTCCTTTAGCTGTGCAGCCAGGGAAGCATGCGCACGATCGTTTTTGGCCGCCATGAGCAGTCCCGATGTGTCTTTGTCGATCCGATGCACGATTCCGGGACGAAGCTCGCCGTTAATGCCTGACAAGTCCTTGCAGTGGTACATCAACGCGTTCACGAGCGTCCCGGACAGATGGCCGGGTGCAGGATGAACGACGAGGCCGCGCGGTTTGTTGACCACGATGACATCGCTGTCTTCATATACGACTTCCAGCGGAATGTCCTCGGCAGCAATCTCCACCGCGGCAGGCTCCGGAATCTCAAGCACCACGACGTCGCCTTCGGACAACTTGGCATTCGCTTTCGTCGCGCTGCCATTGACCGTAACCAATCCATCGCCGATCCACAATTGGACTTGAGAGCGGGATACGTCCTCCAGCGACTCCGTAATATATTTGTCAATGCGCTCCTTTTTATGCTCGGGAGCTACAGTCCATTCCATTCGTTCTTTGCCTTGAAGAAGATCGTCTTCCTGGCCGTATTTTCCCAAAGCGGAGACGTCTTCCTGACTTTTTGCTGCGTCATCAAAACGGTTACTCATGCGTTTCATTCCCTTCAATCTTTGCAGCGGCTTTCTCTCTGCGTCCTTCAAGCAGCGTTTCAAGCACGATCAAGGCCACCCCGATACATATGGCCGAGTCGGCAATGTTAAAGATGGGAAACGTATAACTTCCAAAATTAAGCTGAACAAAGTCAACGACTTCACCGGTCAATGCCCGGTCCAGGAAGTTGCCGATCGCCCCCCCAAGCACCAGACTAAGTGCTACAGGCAGCAATTTGTGCGGACTGTTTTTTACTTTTTGCAAATACCATACCAGAGCAACAACTACAACAATGGTCACCACGATAAAAAACCAGCGTTGGTTTTGCAAAATGCCAAACGCCGCGCCGGCATTGCGGTGAGAGGTAATAACGAAGAAATTGCCGATGACCGGAATTTCGTCGTCGATGGTCATTTGTGTGGCGATCAGGTACTTTGTGCCCTGATCCACCAAAAAAACGATAAAAGCGAGGATATAGTACACCACGTTTTTTGTCACTCCGATCTTGTCTTTTCCATACGATACCAGGCTTTGCGCCAGACTTGTCCATTGTAGCACAGCTGTTTGGAAATCGTCCACGGCCCGTGCGAAAGGCGGCTTCATGGCAAAAAGGATAACATTTTCCTTCTGTATTCCTGCCCGAAATGGCACATCCTACAACGGAGTACACATTCGGCTTAGCAGGTTCAACATATCGCTGCGGAAAGGGGAATACCATGGCACATCTATCACCGGAACAGTTACATTCCTTGCGTACCCAACTGATCACCGAGAAACGGCACATCGAACATCGGCTTGCCGAGAACGAACATTATGGGCTAGGCGATTCAATGAAATTGCAGACCGGCGAGCTTTCCCCCATCGATAATCACCCGGGAGACGTAGGCACAGAAATGTACGAACGTGCAAAAGACATCTCCTTGCTGGAACATGATGAATTTCAGGTGGAACGAATTGCTTCCGCTTTGCAATCCATGGACGAAGGGAGATACGGCATCTGTGTCGTTTGCAGGCAGCCGATTTCCTTTGAGCGTCTTCAAGCCGTGCCTTATACCCAGTATTGCGTCGACCATCAACCCGGCCATGTCTCCAGCGACCGACCTGTCGAAGAACAATTTTTGGAACCTCCCTTTGGCCGAACAAGTTTGGATGAGCGCGAGGACCAAAACGGTTTCGATGGGGAAGACGCATGGCAAATCGTCGAGAGCTGGGGAACATCCAATACTCCGGCCATGGCCGAAGGCTCGGACATCGACAGCTATGATGTGATGTCGATCGAAGCTACAGATGAAGTCGAAGGCTGCGTTGAAGCTTATGAAAGCTTTGTGGCCACCGATATTTACGGACATGACGTATCCATCGTACGCAACCGGCAATACAAGGAATACCTTGAACGAGGCGAAGGCGAAGGATTGCTTGAACCGGATGTCGAATTTTCCGATGATTTATATTGAGGCTGCCCGTTAATTCCTAATACGTATTCAATTCAAGCTGACGCTGAACAATACGAACAATATCGGCTATATAATCCCCCACGATTGGCAGGTTCAATGCACCAAGCATCTGTAATAAATAAATGATCGTCGCTGCAAAAAAAGTAAAGCCGATCGCAATGCCCACTCCTCTGGCAGCTCCGGATAACAGATTAAGCCCAATCAGCTTCCAGGGGCGGTACAGCAGCTCCGTATATTGCGAAATGCGGGAACGTTCCAGTTCCTGAGCGATTCGGCTCGTCAGGGTGAACAGCTCCTTTATTTGTTCGTTCGAGTCCAATGCAGGCGGAACGGAAGATGTTGTCTTCGCCTGTGCTTCGGTTGACGGTTTATTCTTTGGTTCAGTCATGATTTCCGCTCATTTCTGTATGGGGTTTATACCATAATGGCAATGTACACCCTATAGTCATTGCCCATTTGCCTTAAAATCAAACGAGCCGGGAAACAGGGTAACCCTGAATCCGCGGCTCGTTTGCATGTTTTTCGTATGATATGTTCGGGTACTCCAACTACTCGATCGCTACACCGATGTTTTTACCGGCAGCTTCGACACGTTCCATGGACTCACTGGAACCAAAAGCCACGTCCGTCACGAGCACGTTTTCACGCAGCACATGATCGAAAGCTTCGATGGCTGCCTGCAATTCGGCATCGACGTCCAGCGTCAGGCGCACTCTTTTCTCGATCGGCAGATCGAGTTTTTTGCGTGTATCCTGAACCACGCGCACCACTTCGCGAACCAGGCCTTCCTGTTCCAGCTCAGGCGTGATTTCGGTATTGAATGCAACCGTCAAGCCATATCCCGAAGCGGAAGCAAAGCCGGTTTTGGCTTGTTTTTCAACCAGCAGCTCTTCTTCGGTCACTTGCAATTCTTCCCCATCCGGAGAAACGACATTGAATCGGCCCTCTGTTACCACTTTGCGCGTCTCATCCGGCGTCATGCCTTTGAACAGGTTTTGCAAGAATCCAACGTTTTTGCCATATTTCTTGCCGGCTACTTTCAGGTTCAGCTTCAACGTGAAGTCAACGAAATCGGCGTCGTTATGCTCAGCCCGGATCGTTTTTACGTTGATCTCTTCCTTGATGATGTCCTCATAGTCGGAAAGATTAAAGCCTTTGTCCAGCGAAACGATCAGCTCGGACAACGGTTGACGCGTTTTCACGCCGGTCTCGTTACGCACATTGCGTGCCAACTCAACTACCCGGCGAGCCGTCTCCATATCCCGTTCCAATTCCAAATCGATCAAAGACTCGTTCGCTGCCGGATAGTCATCCATATGCACGCTTTCGCCGTTGCTCAAATTCAGATAGATGTCTTCCGCCAGCATCGGCGTAAATGGAGCCACCAATTTGGCTGTTGTCACGAGCACCTCAGTCAGCGTGCGGTATGCATCCAATTTATCCTCAGTCAGTCCGCTGCCCCAGAAACGATCGCGGGAACGGCGGATATACCAGTTGCTGAGCTCATCGACAAACGCTTCGATCGCTTTGGAGGAGTTCAGATAATCGTTAACGTTCAGCGCCTTTTCAACAACAAGGATCAGGCTGTTCAATCTGGACAGAATCCAGCGATCCAGATTGTGGGCAGACACTTTGAACGGATGTTCTTGCGGATCGAATCCGTCAATCGTCGCATACAGCGTCAAGAATGCATGGGTATTCACCAACGTATCGACCATTTTGGATTTGGCTTCCGCCACGATGCCTTTGGAGAAACGTTTGCTGTTCCATGGCGCGCTGTCCGAGAGCAGGGCCCAACGGAATGCATCGGTACCGAACTCTTCGATGACATCCCATGGATCGATGACATTGCCCTTGGATTTGGACATTTTTTGCCCATTCTCATCCAGCACGTGTCCGGTTGCCATAACCGCTTTGTATGGCGCTTTGCCTGTCAGCAATGTGGAAACCGCCAGCAAGCTGTAGAACCAGCCGCGCGTCTGGTCGATCCCTTCGCAGATCATGTCTGCAGGGAACTGCTGCGCAAAGATATCTTGATTCTCAAACGGATAATGCTGCTGCGCAAATGGCATGGAGCCGCTGTCGAACCAAACGTCGATCACTTCCGGCGTTCGTTTCATTTCGTATTTTCCGCAAGAACTGAGTACCTTCACTTCATCGACGTAAGGCTTGTGCAATTCCAGGTTTTCCGGTACATCCCCGATCGCGCGAGCACGCAGTTCGGCAATGCTGTGCGGAGCAAACTGTTCGCCGGTCTCCTCGCACACCCAGATGTTCAGCGGTGTTCCCCAGTACCGGTCACGGCTGATGTTCCAATCCACCAGATCTTCGAGGAATTTGCCGAAACGTCCTTCGCGAACGTGACCCGGATACCACTCCACTTCACTGTTGTTGGCGATCAATTGGTCTCTGATCGCAGTCGTTTGGATAAACCAGCTGTCCATGGCGTAGTACAGCAGAGGTGTATCGCAACGCCAGCAGAATGGATAGCTGTGCTCATATTTTTCTTTGCTGAACAGGCGCCCTTTTTCAGACAGATATCTCACGATGTCCACATCGCAATCTTTGACGAAACGTCCGGCAAAATCAGTAACCTGAGCTACGAATTTACCCTCCAGATCAACCATGTTCACAAAACTGATGCCGTTCTCGCGGCAAACGCGATAGTCGTCCTCGCCGTGGGCAGGCGCCATGTGTACGATCCCTGTACCGCTTGCATCGGTTACGAAGCCTGCTCCCAGGATGATATTGGTTTTCTCTGCTTTAATGTAGTTGAATGGAGGATCATAGGTTTTGCCAACCAGGTCGGAACCTTTCAGTGTGCCAATGACTTCATAATCACCTTTTGCGTCTTTCATGACTTTCTCGACCAGGTTAGTCGCCATGATGTACACTTCACCATTCTGGCTTACGCGGGAATATTCCATGTCCGGATTCACCGCAAGCGCAACGTGGGATGGCAGCGTCCATGGCGTTGTCGTCCATGCCAGTACAAATTCTCCGCTGTCATCCAGCTTGAATTTGGCAGTGGCACTGAGGTCTTTAACATCCTTGTAGCCTTGGGCAACCTCATGGGAGCTCAGCGTTGTCTGACAGGAAGGACAATACGGGCTTACGCGATGACCGCGATACAGCAGCCCTTTCTCGTGAATGGTCGCAAGGATGTTCCACACGCTTTCGATATAGTTGTTGTCGAGCGTGATATAAGGGTTATCCATGTCCGTCCAGTAGGCGATGCCTTCTGTCAGGTCTCTCCATTGTTGCTCATATTCAAAAACGCTGGCTTTACATTCATTGATGAACTTTTCCACGCCATAATCTTCGATTTCCCATTTATGAGAGATGCCCAGTTTCTTCTGCACGCCCAGCTCCACCGGCAAACCATGTGTATCCCAGCCCGCTTTGCGCACGACGCGATATCCCTTCATCGTATTGTAACGGCCGATAAAGTCTTTGATGACGCGCCCGAGCACGTGTCCGATATGCGGCTTTCCGTTTGCAGTAGGCGGACCTTCATAAAAAACGAAATTCGGCTTCCCTTCGCGGTTTTCGATCGATCTTTTGAAGGTGTTTTCTTCCTTCCATTTGTTCAGCATGCGCAGTTCTCTTGCGCGGGCCTTCTCCTTGACGTCAACTCTTTGCATGATGATATCTTTCCTTTCGACATTGGTTAATTGTGGACCGTTTCAATCCCCCTAAATCCCCCTTCCCAAGGGGGACCCCATAGGCGCTCCGCCCTCTGGACACCCGGCATGGTTTGTCGGGGGCGAGCATGCGGCGCGTGGGTGGTGCTGCGTGCGGGGAGTCGGCCCTTATGCGGCTGTTCCTTTTCAGGAACGCCCCAGGGCCTCGACTTCGCCGCATGGGGCCCTTTGGCCGATGGCTTCGCTCCATCGGCGGTGGGCTCTCTGCCTGAGGTCCCTGCGGGCCTCATGGGCGATCGCCTTGGCGAGGCCTTTGGGCCGATGGCTTCGCTCCATCGGCGGTGGGCTCTCTGCCTGAGGTCCCTGCGGGCCTCATGGGCGTTCGCCTTGGCGAGGCCTTTGGGCCGATGGCTTCGCTCCATCGGCGGTGGGCTCCCTGCCTGAGGTCCCTGCGGGCCTCATGGACGCTCGCCTTGGCGGAGGCTCTGGCCGATGGCTTCGCTCCATCGGCGCTGGGCTCCCTGCCTGAGGTCCCTGCGGGCCTCATGGGCGCTCGCCTTGGCGGAGGCTCTGGCCGATGGCTTCGCTCCATCGGCGCTGGGCTCCCTGCCTGAGGTCCCTGCGGGCCTCATGGGCGCTCGCCTTGGCGAGGCCTTTGGGCCGATGGCTTCGCTCCATCGGCGGTGGGCTCCCTGCCTGAGGTACCTGCGGGCCTCATGGGCGCTCGCCTTGGCGGAGGCTCTGGCCGATGGCTTCGCTCCATCGGCGGTGGGCTCCCTGCCTGAGGTCCCTGCGGGCCTCATGGACGCTCGCCTTGGCGGAGGCTCTGGCCGATGGCTTCGCTCCATCGGCGCTGGGCTCCCTGCCTGAGGTCCCTGCGGGCCTCATGGGCGCTCGCCTTGGCGGAGGCTCTGGCCGATGGCTTCGCTCCATCGGCGCTGGGCTCCCTGCCTGAGGTCCCTGCGGGCCTCATGGGCGCTCGCCTTGGCGAGGCCTTTGGGCCGATGGCTTCGCTCCATCGGCGCTGGGCTCCCTGCCTGAGGTACCTGCGGGCCTCATGGGCGCTCGCCTTGGCGGAGGCTCTGGCCGATGGCTTCGCTCCATCGGCGGCGGGCTCTCTGCCTGAGGTCCCTGCGGGCCTCATGGGCGCTCGCCTTTTTTAAACACCAAAAAACCCCGTCCCGGAAAGGGACGAGGTTGTGCTCGCGTTACCACCCTAATTCTGTTCATCACAAACCATAACCAAATATCTTGGGTATGCTTTGTCATCAACAGCACTTATGCCCTGCTCAGTATACAGGGTGCCGATATAACGTTCGGCTAACGGCTTCGCTTACGCACGGATACATTAAACCGCTTCAGCGTCGCTTCTCCGGGATGATATTCGGCTATAACCCATCCATTGGCTTGCACCAAACGCCAACTCTCTGAGGGATGCAATCATAACGTACTGAACCCGTCATGGAATCACTATTCATTATGAATATAGTTATAGCCTCTTTACCGGTAAAAGTCAACCGGGCGGGCGTTTAATAAATTTCCTTCATTTCCCGTTCGCGTTCAAGGACTTCTTGTTCCCGGCTCTCCAGCGCTTCCCAACCGTCCTGAGACAACAGTTCCAATTGGGCCTCGACCAGCGTACGGAAACGGGCGCGGTAAATGGATGCCTGCTTTTTCAGCTCTTCCACTTCCAAAGAAACCTTGCGCGATTTCGCCAAAGCCTCGTTGACGATTCGGTCGGCGTTTTTCTCCGCTTCCTTCACGATCAGCTGAGCTTCCTTCTTGGCGTTGTTCTTCACATCGTCCGCTGCTTCCTGGGCGATAATGATCGTTTTGCTAAGCGTCTCCTCAATCGTGGCAAAATGGTCCAGCTTCTCCTGAACGGACAGCAACTGATTGGTCAGTTCCTTGTTTTCGCGGATGACGCCTTCGTAATCTTTGATGACTTGATCAAGAAATTCGTTGACTTCATCCTCGTCATACCCGCGCAACCGTCGGGAGAATTCCTTGTTGTGTATGTCCAGCGGCGTTAATGGCAAGCTGTCCACCTCCTGTAAAAGTTCCTTCTCGTGCCGAGAAAGTTTGCAGCATATATAGGTTTCTTACAAAGAAGCCAGGCAACCGGCTTCTTGGAAGATTCCTACGTTTGCATCATGGAATGAGATACGGTGAACCCGGAGGGCCATACAGCATCCCATCCATCCTCATTGTTTATCGGAAACCCCAAATATTTATTTCACCTTTAGTTTAGTTATTTCGACAAGAATAAGAGATTTCCTGCAACGAGCTATGCAAATTTGCCGATTTTTACGCGACAGCGTCCTTTTTTGGTCATGCCATCCAGTTCCAGTACCTTAAACCGACCAAATCCGCGAACGGAAACGACATCCCCTGCGTTGAGAAGCTTGGACGGGTCTTCTTCCACTTTCCAGTTCACGCGGCAGCGACCCGCTTTGATCGGGAGCAGCGCCTTGCTTCGGCTCATCCGGTATACGTCCGCGCAAATACCGTCCAGCCGCAAAGAAGCAACGGTGATGTCCAGAATCTCAAGCTTCGTTTCCGACCATCGCAATTGATCCAGCGGCAGCAGCTCGGTAAATACGTGCACCCGATGCACCTGATTCATTTGCAGCGATAAAAAAGCGCTGGTTTCCGACGCTACCACAGCGTGGCACCCGTCTTCCAGCACTTGGATATCCCCGATTTTGCCGCGTTTCATGCCAAGCCCGAGCAAAGCTCCCATGTAGTCGCCGTGCTCCAATTCGGCAATTTTGGAGTCATCGGACGAAATGCTGAGCACCTGCATATTCATATCTTCATCGTCAAGGTAGCGGTAATCCGGGGCGATCAGAGCACGCTTTCGTTCGGCGGACGCGTATCCGCCATCAAAACGCACTTGGACATCCGTCCGCCGATTGACTAGCGTTTGCAGTATAAACATCTGCCTGGGATCCAAAAAATCCGTCAGCCGGGTGTCATGCCTTTCCCCGGCACGTTCCACCCATTCCGCTGCCTTATCCACGAAATCCCGTTCATCCGGCGTAAAATGTTCATATATTCCATTACCCATGGTCGATTCCTACCTTACATAAAACGGAGAAGAATGGACTTCAAGCCCACTTCCGCCAATTGAAGTGTAATCAAGGCCACGATCGGCGAAATGTCCAGCATTCCGAATAACGGCGGAATAAACCGCCTGAACGGGCTCAGGAAAGGTTCAACGAGTTTGGCAAGCCATTCTCCGACAGCGCTCTCCCGAGCATTGGGAAGCCACGACAAAAGCACATACGCAATAATCATGTAGAGGTAAATTTGGAACGCGATGGATACGACACTATAAATTAGACTCAAAAAAGGCTCACCTCATCCTGTTATAATCTTGTTCGCTCTCAGCCAGAATTTCCGTAATGGTACCCTGGATCTCTACCGTGTCTGGCGTGCAGAGAAAAATGTTACCGCCGATTTTGGAAATACCGCCGCCCAGGGCGTACACCGTTCCGCTCAAAAAATCAATGACGCGCAAAGCCTGGTCCTGGCGAACACGCTGCAAATTAACGACGACCGTACGATGCGAACGCAGATGATCGGCAATTTCTTGAGCCTCGTCATAGGAGCGCGGTTCATACAAAACAACTTTCACATTTTTCTGGGAATGAATGCTTACCACATTATTGCCCCTTTGTGTTCTACGTTTATCCAGCTCGGAGGTTTCAGGTTCATGGTGATCCGGCTCGGATTCTTCTTGTGCAGCCAAACGTTCACGTTCCACAATCTCTTCTTCTTCCTGGAGTCCAAAGAAATTCATGAATTTATTCATTACGCTCATCGTGAACCCTCCTCTTTCCCTACGAGAATCGATCCCAGTCGAACCCAGGTTGCTCCCTCTTCAATCGCCACTTCAAAATCATTGGACATGCCCATGGATAATTCAGTCAGCGGTTCTTGTGTCAGGGCCTGTCCATTCAAACGGTCTCGCAGTTCCCGCAATCCGCGAAATACGGGACGAGTCAGCTCCGGGTCCTCTTCATGAGGGGCCATCGTCATTAGGCCGATAACCTTGATATGATCCAATGAGCCTATTTCACGTAAAAAGCCGGCTGCGTCTTCAGGCTGCAAACCATACTTGCTCTCTTCACCCGAAATGTTGACCTGCAAAAACGTTTCCACGCCAATGCCCAGCGCAGCCGCCTTTTTGTTCAATTCCTTCGCCAGCGATAACCGGTCCAGCGAATGTATGTAACGAAATTTTCCGACAACGTCCTTGACCTTGTTCGTCTGCAGGTGGCCGATAAAATGCCAGATTCCCTGCTGCCCATAGGCTTCCCATTTGGCCTGCGCATCCTGCCAGCGATTTTCTCCGATATGCTCAAGCCCGCGGTCCAGCACAGCTCCCGTCGTTTCCAGCGAAACGTACTTCGTGACGGCAATCACGTTAACATCCTCGCGATTGCGGCCGCTGCGCCGACACGCGGCTTCGATCTTCTGATTTACCTGTTGTATACGTTCCTCCAAAGACACAGAGGTTCACCTCTCTTCCAGCCCAATCCAGCTAGCCATGCGCCCGGTAGTTCCGATTTCTTTCCGGTAAGAGAAGAAAATGTCCGGGTTGCAGCTTGTACACCAAGTAGTACATTCGATATGATCCGGCAATATTCCTGCTTTCATCATAATGTGTCGATTGCATTCTTTCAAGTTTAACATCGTTTTGCCATTGCCGGCCGAATGGAAGATCAGGTTGCCATTTGCCCCATACCCCTCATTACCCTCGGCCCCGTCAAGCCAAACCCGCACATGTTTCATGACGGCCTCATCCACCTCGTAACAGCAATCGCCGATGGAAGGGCCGATCGCGGTTCGGATATGATGCCTTTGGCTGCCGTACTCCTGCTCCATTTTCTCGATCACGGATTCGGCAATGCCCGCTACCGTCCCTTTCCAGCCGGCATGAGCAAGCCCTACTGCACCTCGTACGGGATCGTAGAAATATAATGGCACGCAGTCCGCGTAGAAGGAGGTCAGCAGGACACCCGGCACATCCGTAACCAAGCCGTCCGTATCTTGAAAGGCAGATTCGCGATCCATCCACCCCCGCCCCCGGTCTTCAGCCCGAACGACGGCAACCCGTTTGCCATGAACCTGCTCTCCGCACGTCCAGGCACTTTCCGAAAAGCCCAGCTTGGATGCAATCCGCTTTCGATTGTTGAGAACCGTTACCGGATCATCACCGACGTGATACGCACAATTCAGGCTTCCATAAGGAGCACTTCCGTTCCCTCCCTGCCTCGTCGTAAATCCTGCACTCAAACCGTCATATTGCTCTCTCCACGGCTTCACATATATCAACAACGGCTCGGGAGCCGCTGCATTTTCCGGGCCCCCACTCTTAAGCATCTGTTCCTGTTCCAACACAAAAGGTTCCATCTTCATATTTTTCACCTCGCAAGCTCCAGTGTACCAAATGAACCCCTGTCCTGTCTCGTTCAGATCGACCGGCGCTGACTTCGCTCCAGACGTTCCGTTCGATCCATTCGTTCTGCGCGGCTGATCTGCGCATCATACATGCGAGCCTCGCGTTCCCCTTCATCGTATGAAGGCTCCTTGACTTCATCCATCTTCACCAATATGACGTCGGAGCCGATCTTGACGATGTTTCGCCATGGAATGATCAGGTCCGTGCCCCCTCCAAACAATCCCATGAAGCGGGTATACCCCGGCACCACGATGGCCTCGATCCTCCCCTGCCTTAAATCCAGTTCCAAATCGCTGATCTGACCCAATCGTTTGCCATCGGTAATATTGATGACCTCTTTGGTTTGAAAATCGGAAATCTTCATGCCTCTGCCCGTCTGGGCGCCCACATTTCCTTTCATCGGGTTCCGCCTCCAGTCTGCTTCCGCTCCTGCCCGTTCTTTCATTCTATACACTATATGTACGGGCGGGGAAAAATGTCCTGTTTTTAGGCAGGCGGCCGCACAGCGAAACATCTCCGTATTACCATGCACCCCAAAATAAAAGAGCGACTCCGGGTTATCCCGGATCATCGCCCTATCTCGTATCGTTTATGACTTCACGTGTTTTTGCATCTGCTGAATGGCCGACTTCTCCAAACGCGAGACCTGTGCCTGGGAAATCCCGATTTCATCCGCCACTTCCATTTGGGTTTTCCCTTCGAAAAAACGCATGGACAAAATCATTTTCTCCCGTTGTCCCAGCCGATGCATCGCCTCGCGCAAAGCGATTTCCTCGATCCAGGAAACGTCCTTGTTTTTGTCGTCGCTGATCTGATCCATCACATAGATGGGGTCGCCTCCGTCGTGATAAATGGGTTCGAAGAGCGATACCGGGTCCTGAATGGCATCAAGGGCAAATACCACGTCTTCTTTGGGCACGTTCAGCGCTTCGGAAATTTCGAAAATGGTCGGTTCGCGAGAGTTTTTGTTCGTCAGGCTATCCCGGACTTGGAGCGCTTTATAAGCAATGTCCCGGAGAGAACGGGATACGCGAATCGGGTTGTTGTCGCGCAGATATCGACGAATTTCACCGATGATCATCGGCACTGCGTATGTTGAAAATTTGACATTTTGGGATAAATCAAAATTATCAATGGCTTTCATCAGGCCTATGCAGCCAACCTGGAACAGATCATCGACAAACTCCCCCCGATTGTTGAAACGCTGAATGACGCTGAGCACGAGGCGCAGATTGCCATTCACCAATTTCTCTCTTGCTGAGCGATCATGGTGCTGCTGAAGGGAATGAAACAATTCCCGCATTTCTACGTTGGTGAGGACAGGCAATTTTGCAGTGTCCACGCCACAAATCTCGACTTTGTTTCGGGTCATCGTGATTTACCTCCCAAGGAGAAACATTAATGTACATTATCTCCGGGGCAGGCTTTTTTATTCGCAGCTGGCATGCTTGCCAGTAATACCCATAAATTAAACAAACCGGATCTGCGGCGCTTCAAACCATCTTGTTGAACTCTTTGCGCAGCCTCTTGATGATCCGTTTCTCCAGGCGGGAAATATAGGATTGGGAGATTCCCAGCAGATCGGCCACATCCTTCTGCGTTTTCTCTTCCCCGTCCTGCAGCCCGAACCGCAGCTCCATGATCATTCGCTCGCGATCGGTCAATTTGTCGAGCGCTTTATGCAAAAGCTTCCGATCAACCTGCTCCTCGATGTTTCGGTAGATTGTATCATTCTCAGTGCCAAGCACGTCAGACAGGAGCAGCTCATTTCCATCCCAATCGATATTGAGCGGTTCATCAAACGAAACCTCTGTCCGGATTTTGCTGTTGCGCCGTAAATACATCAAAATCTCATTTTCGATACAACGCGAAGCATACGTCGCCAGCTTGATTTTTTTCTCCGGGTCAAACGTATTCACGGCTTTGATTAACCCGATGGCCCCGATGGATACCAGGTCTTCAATGTTGATGCCCGTATTTTCGAATTTGCGCGCAATGTACACTACCAGCCGCAAGTTTCGTTCGATCAGCATCGCGCGGATCGCAGCGTCGCCCGAAGAGAGCTTTTGCAGCAGATACTCTTCTTCCTCACGCGTTAACGGAGGCGGTAACGCCTCGCTTCCGCCAATGTAATAGATTTCCTCGCTCTTGAGTCCAAGCAAAAATAAAAAACGATAATATTGAAGCTGCGCTACCAGTTTCCATTTCAAAAGCATGCACGTTCCTCCTATACCACATTCAGCGGCTTTTCTGTTGTTCCTGCAGTGCCGGCGATCGGCGCTCCACCGCTGGAATCCTGCACGAGGTCAGGGTGAATGACCGCCTGATATTTTCCTTCGGACGATAACGTTCCCCCATCCAAACCTATCAGGACTCTGGTTGTTTCATAACAGATCCCACCCATCGTTACCTTCACCCGATCCGGCTTGATTGCCAGCATAAACGCAGTCCCCTTATTGATGCCCCGATAGGGTACAAGCCTCAATCGATCCTGCCAGTGAAATTGCTCCTGATTCATGTCCATAATAAGGTTGTCCGGCGCCTCATGTTTCAATCTGTCCTTCCAGGAACCCGGCAGCCATTGCTGCCATTGCGAAACTTCCATCACCATAACGGGTTGACGGGTGAGCGGATCGGCAAGTTGGTTTCCCGTATCCAAAAGGCCTGTACAAGAAACGATCGCTTCATCAATGTATACATCGACCTGCCCTAGATACGTAGTCATCCGTTCTGCTTTACGCTTCGAGTTCTGCACGGCTTTGAACAACGCCAGCACCGCAAAAAATACGATAAACGTAAACCAAAACGCGATTTTCAAATCAAACGACATTCCGCCAGATGCCGTAAACCAGATTCCGTTGAACAGCTCACCCGAGCTCTGAAGCATGTAGTGCACGCCCAGAATGCCCCCGGCAGCCACAAAATTGATGACATAAAAGGTTCCCAACGTTTTGCAGAATGCCTGCAGACCTTTGAAGCCAAACGCGATAAACAACATAATCAGGGACAATGTGAATTTGATCAGGAACGTGAACAGAAACGCGAGCTCAGGCACGAACATCATGACCACGTACAGTGCCCCCACAACGGCGGACAACAACCATCTCCACCAGACCAGCCTGCTCTTTCTCATCCATGCTGTCAGCCCGATGAGCGCACCGTCGATGCACAGGTTGGTCAAAAAAATGAGATCTACGTATACAACCACACGATCCACCTGCCCGCTCACCACATATCGAAATTATCGAAATTAACTGACTTCGATTCGCCGTGGTTGCTTATCTATCAATTTTGCAGCACAGTTTCCATATGGAACATACTCACAAGTATAGGGAACCCCTTTCTCAAAGTCTGTCTAAACATGGTGGAATGGCTTCAACTTTTTTTGTCGGAACGTGCGCTATGTGGGTTGTTCAGAATTTGTTCATTGGGGTATGGTACAATCTTCCTAAAGGAAATAGTTATCGAGGCACTTGTCGAGGAACCGGGCCGCGAATTGAAGAGAACCGGGTTGCAGTATGAAGGAGAAGGTGACTTGAAGTTCAGTCATGCTGATATTGTGAACGGCAAAGAACCCGGTTTCTCCATCAGGAGACCGGGTTCTGTCGCTTTCCATGAACGATCAATCGTTATTGTTATTACGCGTACGATTGCGCAAAAATGTCGGAATGTCCAGCTGATCGGCACTTGGCTGATTCCCAAACGGACGCAGGTTCGGAGAACGATTCTCCGCCGGTTCGCTCGTTGGCGTTGGTTTGCGGCCTGGAGGCGGTGATACCGGATTGTCTTCAAAACCGGTTGCAATGACAACGACTTTGATTTCCTCTTTCATGTTTTCGTCAATGATCGCACCAAAGATCATGTTTACTTCAGGGTCCGAAGCCGAAGTAACAATTTCCGCTGCTTCGTTCACTTCATACAGGGAAAGATTGATTCCGCCCGTAATGTTCATGATTACGCCGCGTGCGCCTTCAATCGAAGTTTCAAGCAATGGGCTCATGATCGCCTTACGTGCAGCTTCAGCCGCGCGGTTCTCTCCTGTTGCTTCGCCGATCCCCATCAGGGCCGATCCGCGTTCCGTCATGATCGTTTTGACGTCCGCGAAGTCAAGGTTGATCAATCCTGGAACGGCAATCAGGTCAGAAATGCCCTGAACGGCTTGACGAAGCACGTTATCCGCTTGACGGAACGCTTCGAGCATCGGCGTTTTTTTGTCGACGATTTCAAGCAAACGATCGTTCGGAATAACGATCAGCGTATCGACCTTTTCCTTAAGAGCTTCAATGCCTTGCTCCGCATGGCTGGAACGTTTCCGTCCTTCGAACGTAAATGGTCGGGTCACTACGCCTACCGTAAGGGCCCCGCATTCCTTGGCGATTTCGGCAATGACCGGTGCCGCGCCTGTTCCTGTACCTCCGCCCATTCCGGCAGTTACAAAAACCATGTCCGCACCTTTCAAGGTGTTCATGATCAGATCGCGGGATTCCTCGGCAGCTTTTTTACCTACCTCCGGGTTGGCACCGGCACCAAGACCTCGCGTCAACTTGTCGCCAATCTGCAATTTATGTTCGGATTTCGCCAAGTGCAACGCCTGCGCATCCGTATTCACCGTAATGAATTCTACGCCTTGCACTCCATTTTCGATCATCCGGTTGACAGCATTGCTTCCGCCGCCGCCCACACCGATAACCTTTATTTGAGCCAAGCTCTCCATCTCGAAATCAAATTCCAACATATTATTCCATCTCCCCCTCAATGTGCATGGATGGCCCGTCCAATTGGTATTGAACCGAATCAATTTCATATATCGACGAACGAAAGCGTTTCTGTGAATTTACCAGCGCATTCAGACGGCTTAAAGAGTATGAAATGGATTCAACCTGTTATATAAATTCGCTGAACATGTTCTTCAGCCGTTCGATGAAGCCCGGTTTTTGTTCAGCTTCCGGAGCTGCGCTCGGCTTTGCGCGGTTGGCCGGCTTCTTGCTGCCCGTGCTGCTGCCGCCACCGCTGCTGCTCACAGACGGACGAACGCGCAAGCTGCGGATCACATTATGCAATATGCCCACACCGCTAGTATATCCGGGGTCGCGGACACCGATATAATCCGGAACCGCGATTCGAACCGATGCAGCCAGTTCATGCTGAGCTACCTGCAGCACTCCAGGCATGGACACGGTTCCTCCCGTTAATATATAACCTCCGGGAAGTTCCATGTAACCAAGGCGTTTCACTTCCTGAGCGATCATCTGGAAAATTTCTTGAACCCTTGGCTCAATAATTGCAGCAAGATCCTCCTGCGAAAACTCCTTGTCCACATTGCTGCCAATGCGGGTTACCTTGAACATAACGTCGGCGGCAGCGTCATCCAGCCAAGCACAACCGTATTTCAACTTGACCTTTTCAGCCTGATCCGTCAACGTGCGAAGCCCATAGGCGATATCATTGGTTACAAACTCGCCGCCAATCGGAAGCGTTGAAGTAGCCACGAGGCTATCTTCCTCGAAAACGGCAATCGTTGTTGCCCCTGCGCCAATGTCAACAAGCACGGAACCCATCGATTTCTCATCTTTGGACAATGCTAACTGACCTGCGCCCAGAGACATCAGCACGAGGTCGCTTACCTTCAGGCCCGCTTTCTCCACACAGCGCAAAAGATTATGTATCGCGGTTTTTGCCCCCGTAATAATCGTTGCCTCAACTTCAAGGCGAACGCCAATCATACCGCGCGGGTCCTGTATGCCCTCCAGACCATCTACGATATACTGCTTCGCCACAACATCGATAATTTCACGCTCTGGCGGGACCGCAATGACTTCGGCTGCTTTCAACACCCGTTCCATGTCTTCTTCCCCGATTTCACGATCTTCGTTCGAAACGGCCACGACACCGTGGCTGCTCATCAACCCAATATGATTTCCCGAGATTCCAACATATACTTCGGATATTTGAATACCTACCATACGCTCCGCATGTTCCACCGCATTGCGGATCGATTGCACCGTCTGGTCGATATCTACGATTACACCTTTGCGAATTCCCTCCGAGTCGGCAGATCCAACTCCAATAATATTAAAGGTTCCATTATTAATTTCCCCAATAATAGCGCGAATTTTGGATGTACCGATGTCCAAACTAACAATGATGTCATTGTTGCTCAAGTCTCTGGCACCTCCTGACTCCAATAATAGATTACGAACGTATAAACACTCTTAAAACATATTCAACACACTTTAGGCTTTCCCTCTTTTTTCTACAATTTTTTTGGATGCCAACATCTGGGTGTCAATACATAAAACCTTGAAGAAAAAAGAAGGAGGCTATTCCAGTGCCATAAGCTAAAGTGTATCATTTTTTCCCCTTCACAGAAAGCACAACTTTCACAAACCGGACCAGTCTGAAACGGCATTCCGTCAGGCTTTGCACATCTAATCAGGAGAGCTTCGTTTCGTTATTGACCCGCTCCTGGTTCGGCATTTTCATCCGGGTCTTCCGCAATGAAAGGCACGTATGTGTCCGCCTCCAGCATCGTGATTTTCCCTGGCCGTTCGGTCTCGATCACCTGGTTCAAATACTCCACTTTGTCCGCAAGCATGGAAACCGTCGTAACCACTTCGAATTGCGTTTTGGTATACATCCGAATCTGGTCGGGAAAAGACGGCGTCGGATTCGGAATGATTTCCGAAATATCCGTGGTCAACTCATTCGGAATTTTCGATAACACTTCGCTGAGTTCCGCTTTGAGCGGATCATCGGCTTTCCACTGCGTGAGGATCGGCTTCTCAACGGCTACCCCGGTGTTTGCAGGTACGGCAAGGCTTGTCCCGCTGGCCAGAATGGCCTTCAGCGCACCGCTCGCATCAAGTTCATACGCAACAGTCGGGTACTCCTGGACCTTGATATGAATGGTGCCCGGAAACTGCTTGTCCACCGTCGCTCCTTGTATGGCCTTGTTCGCTTCCAGCCTCTGGACCACTTCCCCGGAACTTGTCCCAAAAAACTGGTCGCCGACCTTCAATCCGGTTTGCTCAAGAAGCTCCGAGGTCGAAGTGTATACATTTCCCGTAATTTCAATCGCCGAAATCCGGCTAACGGAAGAACGAAAAAAAAGAACGGCAAGAAGGACTACGAATAATAGCAATAACACAAAAACAAGCTTACGGCTCGTATTTCGTTTAGGCCGGTTCGTTTTCAGAACCGGAATTTGACTTTTTGGCATAGATCGCGCTCCACAAAGCCTCGAGTCCCCTCCCCTATAAGAAGGGGACTCAAAGGACGTTAATTGGCAAAATCCAGCTGTTTCGAGACCGGAGACTGTCGTTCAACCGTAGCCCCCAGACTCTGGAACAGCTTCTCAATCCGATCATATCCTCGATCGATATGATGAACCTGCTCCACAACCGTCTTCCCTTGCGCAGCCAATCCGGCAATGACAAGTGCCGCTCCGGCGCGCAGATCGGTTGCTTCCACGGTAGCCCCATAAAGCCTAGGTACCCCGCGGATGAAAGCCGCGTTCAAATCCACGGAAATGTCGGCTCCCATCACATTCAACTCATCAACATGTTTGAAGCGGCCCTCGAACACCGTTTCCCTCATTACACTAAACCCATCCGCCAAGCTAAGCAGGACCATGATCTGGGACTGCAGATCTGTAGGAAACGAAGGATACGGCGAAGTCACGATGCGGTCCACTGATTTTGGACGGCTCATGCTGCTCACCGTCATTATATCATTGCAGACCGTGATTTGAACACCAACGCGCTTGAGCACATGAATAAGCGAAGTAAGGTGCGCCGGGTTGCAGTGCGTAAGCGTCACATTGCCACGGGTCGCTGCGGCTGCGATCATCACCGTGCCTGCAACGATTCGATCCGGGATAATTTCATATGTGCATGGCTCCAGCTTCTCCACGCCGTTAATGGTAATCGTATCGGTTCCCGCACCGATAATGCGTGCCCCCATGGCATTGAGGAAATGCTGCAAATCTTGAATTTCGGGCTCTCGCGCCGCATTGTAGATCGTCGTAGTACCTTCTGCCAACACTGCGGCCATCATGATGTTTTCGGTGGCCCCTACACTGGGGAAATCAAGCTGAATATCCGTACCCACCAGTTTCTGTGCTTGACAGACGATTTGCTGATCCAGTTCTTCAATCGAAGCCCCCAATGCTTCAAGGCCTCTGAGATGAAGGTCAATCTTCCGCTCTCCTATGGCACAGCCGCCTGGCTGGTACACGGAGACTTGCCCAAACTTGGCCAATAATGGCCCCATCAAGAAGATGGATGAGCGCATCTGCTTCATCAGGTCCTCAGGCACGTCGAATGACTGAATGGACGATGTGTCAATGGTCACGATCTCCTGTTCATGCCGACATGTGCATCCAAGCCGCTCCAGGATATACAGCATCACTTGAATGTCCAGCAAGTGCGGAACGTTGTGCAGGGTTACTTTGCCGTCTGCCAACAAACTTGCGGCCATAATCGGTAAAGCGGCATTTTTTGCTCCATGGATGCGTATGGTTCCTGAGAGGGGTTTCCCGCCTTCAATCACCAATTTGTCCAATGTATCACCTCCGGGGTTTACCGCTCACCCGCTGCGAAAACTTCCGAAACAAGTTCAATGCCGGTTTGAGATGATGTATTGCTCCGAATTTGCTGTATCAGGGTGATAACGTCCTATGCCGTTGCATGGCCGGGAATTGCACTTGGAAACATAATGTACCGTCTCCCACGCCCCAGCTTCTATTCAAGCGGTATGAAATATCCGTGACACATCCGATCCATGGGCACCTGCATTCATTTCACGACATCTCCCGACAGTTCCGGGAGCGCAGTCGAACCCAGATCCTCCATTTCCCTTCGGCTCCCCCAAGGAATCTGCCATCTGTGCAACAGGCCGAACGGGATTGAACATTTGCTCACTGTTCCCCGGTAGGACCGGCGTACCCGCAGGATCCGCCGATGTTCCATATGGTGCCAGTTGCAAGCGTTTCGTTTTCAAGGACCGTGTCCGCATGATGCCGGATGGGGCTCCAAACTCATGCAGACCATCACCCTTGTTTCGAAACCGATCGGAGAACCAGCTTCTTTTCCCGCAGGCTGTGCTGCCGCGCCATAGAACGATTGTCACGATTTATAGGGTATCTTATGTAAGTCCCTGCCAGTGTGTGACAATCGCCCATAAAGCACTTTACCGATGCACCGCAAGTCTTCGAATTTCGTCTACCAGCACTTCGGCTGCATCCGGTTTGCCGAGCGAAAGGGAGGATGCCGCCATGCGTTTGCGGGCTTCCTCGTTGTTCATGATGCCTTCGATGGCTTCATAAAGCGCCTTGCCGGACAAATCCTTCTCAAGCATGGTCACCGAAGCTCCGCCTCGTTCCAGCATGCGGGCATTGGCTTCCTGATGATTGTTCGTCACGTTCGGAGACGGAATCAGGATGGAAGGTATGCCGAGCGAAGTAATCTCGGCCAGAAACGATGCGCCTGCCCGATTGACGATCAGCGAAGTGCACGCCAGCACTTCCGGCATGTTGTGTACGTACGGCAATACATGCAAATGATTCGGCATCGTGCCAAGCGTGCTGCGAATGGCTTCCCGCGTTTCATCAAAGTACGATTCGCCGGTGACGTACACGACGTGCACATCCTTCAACCGCTCCAGCATCGGAGCCATGTCGACCATTGCCTGATTGATCGCCTTGGCTCCGCGGCTGCCTCCCACAACAAGGACAACCCTGCTGTCCATCGGTACGCCCAACGTGGCAAATCCCCGGTCACGGCTGGCCTTGGCCACGGTCGTTGCCCGGGGATTTCCGGTGTAAACGACCCGCTTGGCTCCCGGAAAAGCCTTGTCCGAGCCTTCAAAGCTGACCGCCACCGTATCCACGTAGCGGGTCAGGAACTTGTTGGTCAGACCCGGAATGGCGTTCTGCTCGTGAATGACGCTCGGAATGCCCAATTTGGCTGCGGCATAAACGACCGGTCCGCACACATATCCGCCTGTGCCGATCACCACGTCGGGTTTGAACTCCTTCAGCATTTTTTTGGATTTCCTGACGCCTTGAAGGAAGCGCATCACGGTTTTCAGATTGTCCATGGATAATTTACGACGGAAGCCCGTAATGTCAATGGACTGAAACGGGATATTTTCCTGGGGTACCAGTTTGCTCTCCAAGCCTCTGGTACCGCCGATATATAAAAATTCCGAGTCCGGATTTTCCGCCTCGATCTGCCTAGCAATGGCCACGGCCGGATAGATATGACCTCCGGTTCCGCCGCCGCTTAATACGACTCGCATCGTATGTTCACCTCGCATAACGGGATAAATTCAATAAAATGCCGAGAGCTGTCAGCATGAGGGTTAAAGAAGAACCGCCGTAACTGATCAGTGGAAGCGTAATGCCCGTGACCGGCATTAAACCGATCACCACGCCGATGTTGATGATGACCTGAACAGCAACCATGCCGACAATGCCGACGCCGAGCAGGCTGCCGAAAGCATCGGGAATCGTCATCGCGACGCGCATGCCCCGCCAAATCAGCACAAGGAACAGGAGCAGCACAATCATTCCACCGATGAATCCAAGCTCTTCGGCCAAAATGGAAAAAATAAAATCAGTCTGCGGTTCCGGGACGTAACTGTACTTCTGCCGGCTCATCCCGAGTCCCAGGCCTGCCAACCCGCCAGGGCCAATCGCATAAAGGGATTGAATGATCTGATATCCTGCACCTAACGGGTCTGACCATGGGTCAAGAAATGCCGTAATTCGTTTCAGCCGATAGGGGGCTGCAGCGATCAATGCCACAAAACCGGCCACGCCGCCAAGGGCTAAGAGCAGCAAATGTTTCATTCTTGCTCCGGCAGTGAACACGATCAACATGGAGGCTCCCATCATGACGGTGCCTGTCCCCAAATCAGGCTGCAGCATGATAATCCCAAAAGCGAGCCCCATCAATCCGAGGGGCGGAAGCAATCCTGTCGTAAAGGTTTTGAGTTTGCCCGTATCCTTACCGAGCCAGTGCGCCAAAAACAAAATCATGCCCAGCTTCATGAACTCCGACGGCTGGATGCCGAACGAACCGATGCCCAGCCAGCTCCTGGCTCCGCCGCGAACAACGCCGATCCCGGGAATCAGCACCGCAATCAGCATCACGAAACAGGCAATCAATATCGGCTTGGCATACTTCCTCCACACACGATAGTCCACGTTAGCCGTAACAAACATCGCCGCGAGTCCAAGTCCCGCAAACAGCAGCTGTCGTTTGACAAAGTAAAAGGAATCGCCATAATCATGGAATGCAAGTACCGATCCCGCACTATAAACCATAATAATGCCGATGGCAAGCAAAGCCAAAATACAAATCAGGAGCCAGATGTCCGGCGCCGGTCGCGTCTGTTTCATCAGGAGGCCACCCCTTGCATCGAAGTAGGGGCTTTTCCACCCCCCTACTTACAAGTTATGCACCGCCTCTTTAAAAATGCGTCCCCGCTCTTCGTAAGAAGCAAACATGTCCCAGCTGGCGCAAGAAGGCGACAGAAGAACCACATCGCCCGGAGCCGCAAGCTTCTTCGCTTCCTGTACTGCAGCGGTTAGCGTCAGGGCGGCATCCTCCTCATTATCGACGACCTTGATTTCCTTTAACCCGGCCAGTTCCGCAACCCGGGCAATCTTCTCCCGTGTCTCGCCAAGGGCCACCACCGCTTTGACCTTTTCCTGAAATAAAGGCAGCAGCTCCATCATGTCCGACCCGCGGTCCAATCCACCGGCGATCAGCACGACGGGTTGTTTGAAAGAGCCCAGCGCATTGACGGTAGCTTTGGAGTTGGTCGCTTTCGAATTGTTGTAATATGCGGCTCCTTGGTGCTCCAGGACATACTCCAAACGGTGCTCGACACCCTTGAATTCGGACAGAGGTACGAGCAATGAAGACGGATCGGCCCCGGCAGACACCGCAATCGCAATGGCGGCCAGTGCATTCTCCACGTTGAACCGGCCAGGAAGGCCGATGTCGGACACGTCAATGATGACATGGTGATTGCCGCTGCCGTCAGCGTAGATCGCCTGGCGCTGAACATCATCCTCCTCACCGTCCACGTATGGCGGATCGGCGTAAACCCCGATGTCCAGCTTCTCCGTCACGGAGAAGGGAACCAATCTGCCCTTGATGTAGGGTACGAGGCCGCGGCATACGGGGTCATCCCAATTGAGCACCGCGGTATCCCCGGACTGCTGGTTGGCGAACAGCTTGGCTTTGGAGGCAACGTAATCGTCCATGTCTCCGTGGTAATCCAGATGGGTCTCGGCCACATTGAGCAGACACGCAATGCGCGGACGGAAATCCACCGTGCCTTTAAGCTGGAAGCTGCTCAGCTCAGCCACCATCCAATTGTCCTGATCAGCCTGTTCCGCCGCTTCGCAGAGCGGTGTACCGATATTTCCAGCCACAATCGGTTTCAGGCCGGCATGCTCCAGCATTTTTCCAACCCATGTCGTTGTCGTTGTTTTGCCGTTGGACCCCGTAATTCCGATGATCGGTGCCTCGCAGAGATGGTAAGCAACCTCGACTTCGGTAACGACCTCAATCCCAAGCTCGAGCGCTTTCTGGACGGGTGGTGCCTGGTACGGGATTCCCGGATTTTTGACCACGAGCTGAACATCCTCGTTAATGAGGTTATCGGGATGTCCCCCGCATACAACAGAAATTCCCAAAGCCTCCAACTCGGATGCTTCGGGACACTGTTCCCTCTCCTTTTTGTCATTGACCGTCACTTTGGCGCCGGCGCGTTCCAGTACCTTGGCGACCTGCACGCCGCTTTTGGCCAGTCCGAGCACGACAACCCGTTTTTCGCGATATTCATCAGGATGCTTCATGTTTTACAACCCCTTGTTGAGATAAAGTCCGACAGCTGCCAATATGGCGCCAACAGCCCAGAAGGTAATGACGACGCGCCATTCCGACCAGCCGCTCAGTTCGAAGTGATGGTGGATGGGACTCATTTTGAATACGCGCTTGCCCCGGGTTTTGAACGAGATGACCTGGATGACGACGGACAAAATCTCGATGACAAACACGCCGCCGATAATGACGAACAACAGCTCCGTCTTCGTGACGATGGCAACCGCTCCTATCGCTCCGCCAATGCCCAGCGATCCGGTATCACCCATGAATACTTTGGCGGGATGGGCATTGTAAACGAGGAAGCCCAGCACAGCCCCGATCATAGCCGCGGCACATACGGCTGCCGGCATGGAAGTCGCCTGCATCGCCACAATGGCAAATGCGCCGAAAGCAATGGCACTTACGCCGGATAGCAGACCGTCCAAGCCATCGGTAAAGTTCACGGCGTTGGTAATGGCCAGCATCATGATTACGACAAATGGATAGTAGAACCATCCCGTCCAGTCGAAAGATACCGAAGTGCCCGGAATCGATATAGCGGTGCTATGCCCGTTTTGAATAAGCAGGTAACACATGATCGCGCTGAATAACAGCTGCCCGAACATCTTCTGCCCCGGCGTCAGGCCCAGCGAGCGCTTGAACACGATTTTGATGTAATCATCCAAAAATCCGATGAGTCCAAAGCCAAGCGTAGCTACGAGCAGAACGTAAAAATCCGTATTTTTGACAGCCGAAAATTTCAGGAAAGCCAGCGTGAACGCCAGAATGATCACAACCCCGCCCATTGTCGGCGTTCCGCTTTTCTTCAGATGGCTCTGCGGGCCATCTTCCCGTACCTGCTGGCCGAATTTCATCCGTCTCAGCAGTGGAATCAAGAGCGGTGCGGCAATCACCGCCAAAATGAATGAAACGCCGATTGTTAACAGTAATACTTGAAAATCCATGGGTTCACCCCTCTAGTCTACTCGGTTCTGTAATGGTGCTGTTTTCAGTGCTTCGACCACGTCCTCAAGCTTCATGCCCCGTGAGGCCTTGAACAAGACAACGTCTCTGGGATGGAGTTTCTCTAGCAGGTAACGGGTCATTTCTTCTTTGTTGTCAAAAGCATGCACCGCTTCGGGCGGCATGTTTTCCCTGGCCCCTTCCGCAATGTGGGCGGACAACGGCCCGTATGCAAGCACCAGGTCCAATTTCTCCGGCGAAATATACTTGCCTATATCATAATGAAGCTGCTGCTCTTGAGGCCCAAGCTCCAGCATGTCGCCAAGCACGGCGACCTTGGATTTGTATCCATTCAGGCCTTCAATGACATCCAGCGCTGCTTTCATGGAGGTCGGGCTTGCATTGTAAGCATCGTTCAGCATGGTGAGTCCGCTGGCGCCTTGAACGATCTCAATCCGCATGCCTGTAAGCTTCAGCCCGGACAATCCCTGCGCAATGCGGTCGGCAGACACTCCGAAATGGCGAGCGACCGCCAGGGCAGCCATACAGTTCACGACATTATGCGTGCCGAGCAGTGGCAAGCTCATCGCGGCCTCGCCGGATTGTTTGCTCGTGAAAACAACCCCGCCGGGCGCATTCATGATGCCTGTCGCATAATCGTCATTGTCCGGCTGAAGACCAAATGTAAACTGGTTCAAGCCTGCCGGTTTGATCGTTGTTTCCTCTGCAAGCACTTGCGTGATTAGCGGCTCATCCCCGTTTCGGATCAGCAAGCCGCCAGGTTTCATGCCAGCCACGATCTCCACTTTGGCCCTGGCAATCTCCAGCCTGGAACCGAGCTGCAGGAGATGGGATTCGCCGATGTTCGTAATAATTGCAACGTCGGGGCGGGCAATGCGGGACAATGTCTCGATCTCCCCTCGTCCGCTCATGCCCATTTCCAAAATAATGATCTCGGTGTCCGGCTCCATCGCAAGCACGGTGAGCGGCAGACCGATATGATTGTTAAAGTTGCCTTGCGTTTTGTGCACCTTGAACGTGGTGGACAGAAGCGCGTCGACGATGTCCTTTGTCGTTGTTTTGCCGTTGCTGCCCGTAATGCCGACCACCGAGGCTTTGCTTTCGGCCAAATAAGCCGACGCAAGCGCCTGGAGCGCCTCAAGGGTATCGTCGACGACGATGACGGCTCCCTGCGGCGGTTCGCCATGGTCTTTTTGCCATAGTGTACCGGCAGCACCGTTCTCCATACAGGCTTGCGCAAATTCATGTCCGTCAAATCTGTCGCCGACAAGCGGAATGAACAAACTTCCTTCAGCCCGCTTACGCGAATCCGTATAGACGCCTTGGGCAGCCATATTGGCATATGCAGCAGGGGCGACTAAAGTGCCTCCACACATTTCGGCCAGTTGTGCCATAGTTCTCTTTATCAATTGGATTTTCCCCTTATCGCTTCTTTGGCAATGATCCGGTCATCAAAATCGGTTTTGGTCGTGCCGATAATCTGATAGTTTTCATGCCCTTTGCCCGCAATCAATACTACATCGGCAGGGCTTGCCTTTTCAATAGCCTCATGAATCGCCTGACGGCGATCAACAATCATGATATACCGGTCGGACGGAACGGATTCTTCGATGAGTCCCTGCTCGATGTCTTTAAGAATAAGTTCCGGATCTTCCGTGCGAGGGTTATCTGAGGTAACAAACACAAGATCGCTGTATTTTGCCGCAATTTTCCCCATGAGCGGACGTTTCGTCCGATCGCGGTCTCCCCCGCAGCCGAACACGGTAATTACGCGGCCTTCAGCGAACTCCTTCACGGTGCGAAGCACGTTTTCAAGTCCGTCCGGCGTATGCGCATAATCCACGATCACCGCAAACGGCTGGCCTTCGTCGACGGCTTCCACGCGGCCGTCCACGCCAGGAACCGTCTCCAGGCTGCGCTTGATCTCTTCCAAGGGTACGTTCTCCACAAGCGCTGCAGCTATGGCCGCCATGGCGTTGTAAACGTTGAATTTGCCCACCATGCGCAAACGGATATCCGTGCTGCCCGCAAAGGTGTCCACATGGAACGACGTGCCTTGCGCCGTTATTTTGATCTCGGAGGCTCGAACGTCCGCGTCCTCTCCCATGCCATATGTAATGACTTCGGCCGCCGTTACCGATTTGAAATAGTCCGCAGAGGCGTCGTCCGCATTGATGACCGCGTATTTGCGGCGGGAATCATCCGCGCTGAATTCGTTGCCCAGGCGGGCAAAGAACAGTCCTTTGGCGGAACGGTACTCTTCCATGGAGTGGTGGTAGTCCAGATGATCCTGCGTCAGGTTGGTGAATACGGCCGTGCGGAAGTCGGTTCCTTTTACGCGGCCTTGTTCCAGTGCATGAGAAGACACTTCCATCACGCAGCAGGTCGTCCCCGTCTGCACCATGTCATGCAGGCTGCGCTGCAGATCCAGCGCTTCCGGCGTAGTGCCGGACATCGGGTATGTGCGACCGTCATAACGCATCTGGATGGTGCCGATCAGTCCTGTCTTTTGTCCGTAATCGCTCATGATCTTTTCGATCAGATAAGTGGTCGTCGTTTTGCCGTTCGTTCCGGTTACCCCGATCATGTTCATCTTGCGGCTTGGGGACCCGAAAAAGAAATCGGCCAGCACGGCCATGGCGAAACGGCTGTCCTTGACGAGCAGTTGCGGAACCGGCAGATTCAGCTCGCGTTCCACGACAAGTGCGACCGCACCCGCGCTCACGGCTTTTTCCGCATAATCATGACCGTCGACCGTATGTCCCGGCAGACAGATAAACAGATCGCCCGGCTTGACCTGACGGGAATCTGTCTGCAGGTTTTGACATTCTGTATGAGGCTCGCCGATGAGGCGAGCGGTTTTCAGTTTTGCTGCAAATTGGTTTAAAAGCACATGGATAACCTCACTTCTCCAAATTAATCTGTTCGAACATGATGTCTTTATTATACTAATATCGTCAATAAGGCCATTTAATGAAACGCAGTTCGGCGAATTTTGTTGCGGTTGAGGAGAAGGAGCACGCGTTACGGCGTGCCTCCCTCCTCCTCGGCATGCTGATGTGCATCCTTCAACACATCGCTCATGTAAATCCGGATCGTTGAACCTTGCTCTACCCGGGACCCGGGCTTCGGCGCCTGATTAATGACATACTTTCCGCTGCCGGACTTCGCCAGCATAAAGTTCATGTTCAAATCCTCGTAAAGATCCTCCGCCGTTGCCCCCGTCAGATCGGGTACGGTAACGATTTTCGTTTCGCCGTACTTGTATTCCTTTGCCACCTGGTCCTTGCGAGGAGCGACGTTCATGTAATGCAGCGCGTCCTCCAGAATGTTCTGCACGATCGGCGCAGCAACCACGCCCCCGAACTGAATGCCTTTGGGATTGTCCACTGCCGTGTAGACAACGATTTGAGGATCGTCGGCAGGGGCGAATCCGATAAAGGATACGATATGCTCGCTTGTTGAATAACGTCCGTTTACGACCTTTTGGGCCGTTCCCGTTTTGCCGCCGACCCGGTAACCGTCAATGAACGCCGGTCTTCCCGTGCCCTTGGCAACCACGCTCTCCAGCGCTTCGCGCACCTGCTTCGACGTGCTCTCCGAAATCACCTGCCGCACCAGTTGGGGTTTCGATTCCTCGATGACTTCGCCTGTATCCGGATGAACCCACGCTTTGGTCACATAAGGCTTGTATAACTTGCCGCCATTGATGGCGGCCGACACGGCGGCCACTTGCTGGATCGGCGTTACCGAGACGCCTTGGCCAAACGCCGTCGTGGCCAATTCGACAGGGCCTACCCGCGATAGCTTGAACAAAATTCCGTTTTCTTCCCCGCTGAGATCGATGCCGGTTTTGCTGCCGAACCCGAAATTTTTGATGTACGAGAACAAGGATTCTTTCCCAAGCTTCTGGCCAAGGGCCACAAAACCCGGGTTGCAGGAGTTTTCGACGACTTGAAGGAATGTCTGGCTTCCGTGGCCACCCTTTTTCCAGCAGCGAAGCCGGGCTCCGCCGACCTCGACATAACCTGGATCATAGAATTGGTCCTGCTGCAAATTGACCTTTTTCTCTTCCAACGCTGCCGCGAGTGTAATAATCTTGAAGGTCGATCCTGGCTCGTAGGTCATCCAGATCGGAAGATTGCGGTTGTAGATCTCGGATGCATATTGCTGATAGTTAGCCGGCTCGTAACCCGGACGGCTCGCCATCGCAAGCACCTCGCCCGTTTTTGGATTCATCGCGATGGCCAGCGCCGAATTGGCCTGGAACTTAACCATCGCCTGGTCCAATTCGCGCTCCATGATGGATTGAATCGAGTGATCAATCGTCAGTTTCAGGTCCAATCCGTCCTTGGGCTCCACATACTTCTCGGATGAACCCGGCATCAGCCTGCCGGCCGCATCGGACAAGTAGGAAACGCTCCCGTTCAGCCCATTGAGTTTGTCATCATACTTCTTCTCGACCCCGGTCAATCCCTGATTATCAATCCCGGTAAAGCCAAGAATATGCGCCGCCAAATCGTCATAAGGGTAAAAGCGTTTGTTATCCTCCGCAACGACGATGCCCGGAAGCTTCAAATCACGGATGCGTTGTGCTTTCTCCATCGTAATTTTGCGGCCGCCGGGCTGTAGTCGTACGATCATATCTCTCTTCGTGATAGTTGCCAGCACCTTTTCTTCCGTCATGCCCAGCAAAGGGGCCAGCGCCTTGGCCGTTGTCTCGGGTTCCTTGACTTGCACAGGGATGGCCATAATCGTCGGCGTGGTGACATTGTATGCAAGCGCAGTACCATTCCGGTCCAGAATTTCCCCTCGTTTGGCCGTGTACGGGATGTTACGCCGCCATGACTCTTCCGCCTTTTCCGCGAGTTCCGGCCCTTGTCCCAATTGTACATATGCAAGCCTGATTACCAAGGCCGAAAACAACACTACCAAAATGAGCAATGCCCACAGCAACCTGCGCCGCAGCTGAATGCTTGTGCCTTTCAATAGAAGTTCCCCCCAGTCGTCCCAAAATCATGATCTGCGTTCCATTCATGAATATTCGGGACAACCGGGGGTTAGAACGGGCTGTCCATATCGTTATGGCAGCGAGGTATCTGTGGACTGCGAATCGGACGCTGCATCTCCATTCTCGGTTTGAGACGAATCCGTCGTTTGCGTCTGCGTTTCCTTCTCTTGATCCGCCTGCTCCGAATTGCTCGCGTCGTCGTTTTCGGACGATGTTGGCGTACCCGAAGATTCCGGTGCTTCGTCCTCGATCCCGGTGACTGCTGCTTTGGCCGATTGCAGCGTGAGCTGCACCGTTCGCTGTTCTCCTGCCACTTGCTCTTTCTGTTCAACGACATACCCTTCGCCTTTGACCGTAACGCCCACCTTCATGAGCGACAGCACTTCCATGGCGTCTCTGAGCGATTCTCCCGTCAGATCAGGTACTTTCATTTTGCTGCTCTCTTCGGTAAGCAGATAGACACGCTGTCCCGGATTCATCGAGGCGCCCGCAGCGGGGTACTGTCGAATCACGTTCTCTCCTTGGCCCAGCGTTACATAGGCGATGCCCGAATTGAGCAGTGTCGTTCTGGCTTGTTTCGCCGCTTTTCCTGTCAGATCAGGGGCTTTGGCTTGAACGACAGGAGCGTCGGTTTTCGATTTCGTTTTCGCCGTATCTTTCGGTACACCCATATACTGCAAAGTTTGGCTCACGATTTTTTTGAAAACAGGTGCTGCAGCGGCACCGCCGCCGATATTGGTCCCTTCAGGCTGGTCGATAACGACTAATACGGCGATTTTCGGATTATTGACAGGCGCAAATCCGATAAACGATACGACATCTTTGGATTTGCTATACTGCCCATTGATGACTTTTCTGGCCGTACCCGTCTTGCCTGCGACACGGTACCCTTCAATGTAGGCGTTTCGTCCGGTTCCGATAATCTGGTCTGCTACAACCTGTTCCAAATAACCGCTCACCAGTTTGGAAGACTCCGCTGAAATAACTTGGCGGACTTCCTTCGGTTTGATCACTTCGGAAGTGCCGTCATTCGGATTGATGATCTCTTTGACCAAATGCGGCTCCAGCAGCTTGCCTCCATTGGCTATAGCCGAGATGGCGGCCACTTGCTGGATTGGCGTTACTTGCACGAGGCCGTGTCCATACGCCGCGGCCGCGATTTCCGATTTGTACACGAGCGGTTTGATCGGTGATGCCGACTCATTGGGCAGGTCGATGCCTGTTTTGACGCCAAAACCGAAATTATCAATGTATTTCCGCAACCGATCGCCGCCGAGCATGCTGTAACCCAGATTGACGAAAGCGACGTTACTTGAACGTTTGACCCCTTCCAGGTATGAAATGCGCCCATAAGCGTGCCCATTGTCACTGATGGGATATCCGCCGATGACGATCCGTTTGGACTCAAAGGTCGCATTGGGATCGAACAGTTTTTCTTCCACGGCGCCCGCAAGCGTAACGATTTTGAACGTAGATCCCGGCTCGTAAATCGACTGGACGGCGTGATTGACAAAGTTTCTTTGATCCGAGGCATTCCAATACGTATTTGGATTAAAATCCGGCCAGTTGGCCATGCCCAGTATTTCCATCGTGTTCGGATCGGCCGCAATGACGGTCATGCTGAGCGGGTTATACTTTGCCACGGCCTCTTTCATCGCTTCCTGAATGTAATACTGGATCGTATCGTCAATGGTCAGCTTCAGATTGTGCCCGTTTTGCGGAGGCTGGTAGTTCTCCTTCGAATTGGGAAGCTGCACGCCCTTGGCATCCTTTTGATAATGCAAAAACCCGTCGATACCAGTAAGCTTGTCATCGTATGAGACTTCAAGCCCGTTGACAGCTTTTCCCTCGAGGTTCATATAACCAAGCAAATGGGAAGCCAGATTTTCCTCGGGGTAGTATCGCTTGGATACCTGCGCCATGACGATTGCATTCTCCGCTTTGTAGTTCTCCTGCAGCTGTTTCCGCAAATCATTCACTTTGGCCGCAAGTTCGGGGCCGATCTTGAACCCTTCGCTCCGCACTTCACGCTGCTCGTAAAACTCGTCGCTGTTCGGCTTTTTCGCGGTCACCAAAGTGCGCATTTCACTTTCTTTTTTGCCCAAAATTTTGGACAGCTCGGTCGTTACCACATCTTCGATCCCGAGTTTATTGATCAATTTGGGATTGACGGAAACGATATAGGCAGGCGCATCGGTGGCCAGAACGTTGCCATTCCGGTCCATAATCGTGCCGCGGGATGCCTTTATGGTCTTCTCCCGGTCGATCAGCGAAGAGGCTTCAGCCTGCCATGTATCACCGTTCACCACTTGAATGAAAAAAATTCGAATGATCAGTACAAGAAAAAAGAGGGTTATACATCCCCCTATAAGCAGCGTTCGCATTTTAATTTTTTTAATCATCGGCACACCTCTTTATTTACTCTGCGGAATCCGACGACTTGCCTGCATCCGTGTCACTCGCCCTGCTCGTTGAACGGGGCACGTAAATAACGTCTTTGTCGGCAGCTTCGACATACCCGAGTTTGCGCGCATTTTCGATGACCAGATTGTTAAGTCTCTCTTTTTCGACCTCCAGATCGGCGATCGTTTTTTCATTTTTTTTGATTTCCGAAGCAGCTGCTTGCGCTTGTCTGTTCAAATCGTAAATGTGCGCATATCGCCACATCAAAGCACCGCCTACAATGATGCAGACGAGCAGGGTCGCCATGTACAAAAGCTTCTCTCGACCGGGGATGCTTGAGCGTCGCGTCACCACTTTGGTCGTTTCCTTGTAGCGCTGCTGTGACACGCGCTGTTCGGACGCTTTCTCCTTCACTGCCAGATTGCCACGTGTATATGCCATGCTGAAGCTCCTCCTTCGCTATTGGTTTACAATTTCTCGGCTACGCGCAGCTTGGCTGAACGAGCACGTGGATTATCGGCCAGTTCCGCTTCCGTTGGAACCAGAGGTTTGCGGTTGACCAAACGAAGTACGCCTTGGCCGCCGCACACGCACAACGGGAAATCCGGAGGGCATGTGCATTTCTCCAAATAACTGCTGAATATTTGTTTGCATATCCGATCTTCAAGCGAATGGAAGGTGATGACAGATACACGTCCGCCAGGCGCCAGACAGCGAACAGCCTGGTGCAACGCTTCCTCGAAGGCTCCCAGCTCATCATTGACGGCAATCCGCAGTGCCTGAAAACTGCGTTTGGCCGGATGACCGCCTGTGCGGCGAGCTGCGGCGGGAATCCCTTCTTTGATCAATTCGACGAGCTCGCCCGTCGTTTCGATTGGAGACTGACTACGCTTCTCCACGATAACCCTGGCGATCCGTCTTGAGAACTTTTCCTCGCCATAGGTGTACAAAATCCGGGCAATCTCCTCTTCGGGCCATTCATTGATGATCTCTTTGGCCGTCAGATACGCATCTTGGTCCATGCGCATATCGAGCGGAGCATCGTGGTTATAGCTGAACCCGCGCTCTCCCTCATCAAACTGCGGGGAAGATACCCCCAAATCGTACAAAATGCCGTCCACTTGCGGTACGCCGTCTTTCATGGGTACGTTCAAATCTTTCAGTACCTGCTCCAGATCACGGAAATTGGTTTTGACGAGCGTCACCCGCTCTCCGTATACGGCCAGTTTCTCGCGCGCATTGTCCAATGCCCAGTCGTCCTGGTCGAGCGCTATGAGTCGCCCTTCTGGACCCAGCTTGGATGCAATCACGGAACTATGCCCGGCACCGCCTAAAGTGCAGTCCACGTATATCCCGTCCTGCTTGATGTTTAATCCTTCTGTTGCTTCTTCTTTGAGTACGGTAATGTGGTGAAACAACCTGCACCCCTCCTGCTTCATAAATCAAAATTAAAATCGACCAGCTTCTCGGCGATGTCGTTGAATGCTTCTTCGGATTGATTGAAATAGTTCTCCCATATGCCTTTGCTCCAAATCTCCACCCGGTTTGACACGCCCAGAACCACGCAGTCCTTGTCCAGCTTGGCATACTCCCTGAGGTTGCCAGGCAAATTTACCCTGCCCTGTTTGTCCAATTCGCATTCGGTAGCCCCCGAGAAAAAAAACCGGGTAAACGCGCGCGCATCGGATTTCATCAAAGGCAGTGCCTTGAGCTTCTGTTCCATGATTCCCCATTCATCCATGGGATACACGAAAAGACACTGGTCTAACCCACGTGTGACAACGAAAGAAGGCCCTAAGGATTCGCGGAATTTGGCCGGGATAATGATCCGGCCCTTGTCATCAATGCTATGTTGGAATTCCCCCATAAACATTGGCCCACTCACTCCTCACCCATTCTCCCCACTTTGCCCCACTTTCCACCACCTAAGCATAATAGATTCGCAAAAAAAAATCAAAACCCTTCTTTCCTATCTTGATTTCCCCAAATATTCGTAATCATGAAAAAAACATAAAAAACGCCCTTGATCCCGTACTCAGGACCAAAGGCGTTTCCCGGGCAGTGACTGTACGATGCCGTACATGCCACATCTACATCATTTTATACCTTTCGAACCAGATGTTCTGCAAGTAATTTCTGGTGTCTCGCGCCATGATCGATATCCCGACCCGGAATCAGAACTTCCAGCTGTCCAAATACTTCTCTTGCTCCGGCGACAAGGCGTCGATCGCGATGTCAAGGCTCTCCAGCTTGTAGCTGGCGACTTGGCGGTCAATTTCATATGGCACGTTAACCACGTTTTTGCCCAAATCCGCATAATTCTCGCTTACATAGCGCAGGCCAAGAGCTTGAAGCGCAAACGTTGTGTCCATGATTTCGGCCGGGTGTCCGTCCGCCGCGCCCAGGTTGACAAGGCGTCCTTCGGCCAGAAGGTACATTTTGCGTCCATCCTTGAAGCGGTACTCCTCGATGTTGCGGCGCACGGTACGAATCGAATCCGATCGCTTGGCCAGCTCCGGCTTGTTTACTTCCACGTCAAAGTGGCCTGCGTTGCTAAGAATGGCTCCGTCTTTCATGACATCGTAATGCTCGCCTGTAATAACGTCTTTGTTGCCCGTTACCGCGATGAAGAAATCGCCAAGCTTGGCAGCTTCCAGCATAGGCATGACCCGGAACCCATCCATATGCGCTTCCACGGCCTTGATGGGATCAATCTCGGTGACGATGACGTTCGCGCCCAGTCCTTTGGCACGCATGGCCACGCCTTTGCCGCACCAGCCATACCCCGCAACAACGACCGTTTTTCCCGCAACAACCAGGTTGGTCGTACGGATGATTCCGTCAAATGCAGACTGTCCCGTACCGTACCGGTTATCGAACAAGTATTTGCAATAGGCGTCATTCACCGCAACCATCGGAAATTTCAGTTCGCCTTCTTTCGCCAACGCTTTCAGACGAATAATGCCCGTTGTCGTTTCCTCTGCCCCGCCGCGAATCGTTGCGGCCAGGTCTGGCCGTTCGGATGCGAGAATGGTAGCAAAATCGCCGCCATCGTCGATAATCAGGTCCGGCTTGGCTTCAAGCGCACGAATCTGCAGTGCTTTGAATTCCTCCGCGCCCGGATTGTGCTTTGCATAAACGGTCACTCCGTCCTCAACGAGTGCGGCGCACACATCATCCTGTGTCGACAGCGGATTGCTGTGGGTGATGGTGACTTCCGCTCCCCCCGCTTGAATGACCTTGGCCAAGTACGCCGTTTTGGCTTCAAGGTGAAGACAGATGGATACCTTAAGTCCCTTGAAAGGAAGATCCAGTTCAAACTGACGGCGAATGCGATTTAACACCGGCATGTGCGCTTCTACCCAATCGATTTTAAGATGACCTTCCGGCGCAAGCGCCATATCAGCAACAATGCTGTTCTGCAAAGCAGGTGTAGTCATACCTTCATCCTCCTAAACATGTGATTGCTTCTATATCTTTTCGAGCTTTCGATTACAACCGGATGACCTGATGCTGCCCGGTGAATTCGGATTGGCTTCCAATCAAACGCTCGATCCACTCTGTACCATACTGGTTCAAGTAAAATAGAACATTATGGACCCTCTCCTGCGGTTTGTTCATTGGGAAAAGGGAAGCCTGGATACCATTCCAGTGACGCAGCCCCGCCTCATGTTTCTCCGCAATGGCCCGATGCGTCTGCTGCTGCATATATTGGACCTGTTCTCCAATCTTGCGCAAATTGGTTTCGCCGATTCGCCCAAGTCCGGCTTGGATTTCCGCCAATCGGTCCAGCAAGGGCCGGTACACGGTTTCTATAGCCTGTTGTGCTTTTGCAAACTCTTCCTCCACAGCCAACGTTTCCTGGCCGTCCAGCCATTGCTGCTTGCGCTCTTCAAGACGATACTGAACATCCTGAAACGAAAGACCGTATTGCTGCATATGTTTGTGGTGGATGTCTTCCAAAATGGTAAAAGAAAGACGCGGCAACAGAATGGGCATTTGCAAACCAAACTGTCTGAAGGCTTCACGGGTCAATCCCCAATATGAAATCTCTCCATGCCCCAAAATAACGGCCAGAACCGGCAGTACAGAGTCTTGCATTAACGGCCTTGTCAGCACGTTGTTGCTGAAACGCTCCGGATGTTCGGCGAGCTCCTGAAGCAGCCGATCTTCCGTGAAGGACACCAGTCCCTTCCGATCGCCGAATAAGCCATCCTTGTAAGTTAACAACAGGCGTGCGCCCTGATGGATGTAGAACAAATTGGCCCCGTCTTCGGCAACTTCTGCCGGCATGTCATAGCCAGCCCCCACAACCTGGGAAGCTCCTTGCAAATAAGCGTGTCGCAGCACATCGTTCTTGCGAATCATGTTCGCAAACACCGGTTGTTCCAACGCCCGCAGTCCCTGCTCTGCCGCATCCATAAGAACAAGCCCGCTTCCTCCGAACAGGGCGGACAACATTCTGGCAAACGCATCGCTGAGATTGGAGCTGGATTCGTGAATGTCCCTAAGCAGTTTAACCAGTCCCGGTTTATGTACTGTATCAGGCAAGAGCTGTTCCACCTGCTCGATGGCATTCTTCCATTGGTCTGCATCCACATGAACGCTGCTCACCGAATCCCGTCCGCTAAATCGCCCGTGCAGCTTTACTTTGACGATGTTCCCATTGCGGTCGGGCAAGAACGTGTGATTCACCTCGTCCCAGTCATGGTCTTCACCCGCAATCCAGAAAACGGGCACGACAGGACGCCCGAGCTTGGCTTCGGCTTCTCGTGCAGCCGCAATCACGCTGGCAGCCTTGTAAATAACGAACAACGGACCTGTAAAAAGACCGCTCTGCTGTCCGCCCGTCACAACCAGCGCACCTTGCTGGCTCAATCGTTCCAGCGATTGACGAACTTCCGGGTGATCGTTCAAACGCCGATTATATATACTCAAGTATTCCACCAGATTCTGACGATGCACTCGCGCGTTTTCGGTTTCATCCAGCCATTGGGCACGCGCCGAGAGATTGGAATCAAAGTGAACGTCATATTCATAAAGGGCTCTCACAGCATCACGCGAACAAATATAATCTTCAGCCAGCCGTGATCCGCTGCGGAGCGCCTCGGGTATTCCTTTCATGAGGTCTGCCTCCTATTCTGCTTCAAAGAGCCTTTCTTGATTGTACTCAATAGTAGGCCTCTACGTCAAAAGAAAGTATGCCTTGTTTCCTTAAATTCCAGCTTTAACTATGATAACAATTGAAAACAAAAAACCGCCGATCGCTCGGCGGTTTGATTAAATCGATAATGGCATCTGGCTTGATGACATATTATACGTACGGTTCTGCTACCCAGTGCCCTTTGGATACTTCGATCAATTGGGCATTTTGCAGATTGTAAGGATCGTTTACAGGACCGCCCGAAGCATTCTGAATCGGTCCGGATTGTTCGTCCGGAAGCAAAATGCGGCGTTTGCTGCGTTCCACCTCGGGATCCGGAACCGGAATCGCCGACAGCAGCGTTTTGGTGTAAGGGTGCACCGGATTGGAGTAAAGCTCTTCGCTTTCTGCCAGTTCCACCACTTTTCCCATGTACATTACCGCAACGCGGTCACTGATATGTTTAACCATGGAAAGATCATGCGCAATGAACAGGTAAGTCAGGCCAAGACGCTGCTGAAGTTCTTCCAGCAATTTGACGACCTGAGCCTGAATTGAAACGTCCAACGCCGACAACGGCTCGTCACAGATAATGAATTTAGGGTCTACGGCCAAGGCGCGTGCAATCCCGATCCGTTGTCTTTGACCACCCGAGAATTCGTGCGGGTAACGCAGCGCATGGCTTGGATTCAACCCGACCAGGTCAAGCAGCTCCTCTACCCGTTTTTTCCGTTCTGCTCGGCTGGAAGCCAAACCGTGGATATCCAAAGATTCACCGATAATATCCATGACATTGAAACGCGGGTTCAACGATGCATATGGATCTTGGAAGATCATTTGCATGTCTTTGCGCATTTCTTTCATCTTGCGGGGAGACAGCTTATAAATATCCGTTCCGTTGAAGTTTACGTTTCCGCCCGATGGTTCGTACAAACGCAGAATCGTACGGCCGGTTGTCGATTTACCGCAACCCGACTCGCCTACAACGCCCAGCGTTTCCCCTTCGAAAATGTCAAAGCTCACATCATTCACGGCTTTCAGGATGTTGCCTTTGCCCAGATTGAAGTATTGTTTGAGGTTTTTAACCTGCACGAGAGGTTTATTTGCCCCTTTAACAATGCCTACCGGAGTCGGTTTTTCCTTTTTAGGCTCATCCAAACGCGGCAGGGCGTTCAGCAATTTAATCGTGTATGGATGCTGAGGATTGCTGAAAATTTCATCGGTTGTACCTGTTTCGACAACCTCGCCTTCTTTCATGACCACGACACGGTCACACATACCTGCTACGACGCCAAGGTCATGCGTAATCAGCATGATGGAAGTGCCGAGCTTTTGCTGCATGTCTTTCATAACATCCAGAATTTGAGCCTGGATCGTTACGTCAAGCGCTGTAGTTGGTTCGTCCGCGATCAGCAATGATGGGCGGCAAGCCAAGGCAATGGCGATCATTACACGCTGACGCATACCACCTGAAAATTGGTGCGGATAGTGCCCCATCCGGATTTCCGGGTTTTTGATGCCGACAAGCTTGAGCATTTCCAGGGCGCGGGCTTCCGCTTCCTTTTTGGACATGTTCTGATGCTTGCGAAGCACCTCGGTAATTTGTTTACCGACTTTGATCGTTGGGTTGAGCGATGTCATCGGATCTTGGAAAATCATACCGATATCTTTACCGCGAATCGCTTCCATTTCTTTATCCGTTTTATTCAATAGGCTCTGACCTTGAAAAACGATCTCTCCATTTTTAACGATGGAAGGCGGGGAGGGGATCAGCTTCATGATGGTCTGAGCGGTAACGCTTTTACCACTACCGGACTCACCAACGATTCCCAGCGTTTCTCCTTTGCCTAATTCGAAACTAACATTTTTTACGGCATCAAATACCCCCGAGCGCGTTTTAAACGAAACGCTCAGATCTTTGACTGTTAAAATCGTCTCCATAATCCCACCTCCTATTTCTATTTACGTAATTTCGGATCCAGCGCATCCCGGAGTCCGTCGCCGAGCAAGTTGAAAGCAAGCATCGTCAATACCATCAGGCCGGCAGGGAACCACATCCGCCAAGGATACAGCGTCCAGCCTGTAAGAGCGTCATTGATCATCGATCCCAGGGAAGATCTCGGAGCGGATACACCCAGACCAAGGAAGCTCAGGAACGCTTCCGCAAAGATCGCATTCGGGATAGACAATGTCAGTGTAACGATAATCGGGCCAACCGCATTAGGCAGCAAATGACGGAACAACTGGCGTCCCGTGCTTGCACCCATCGAGCGTGCGGCGAGAATAAAATCTCTGTTTTTCAGCTGCATGATCTCCCCGCGAACGATCCAGGACATGCTGATCCAGCCGGTAATCGTCAATGCGATAATAATGGTCGTCAAGCTTGGCTCCAGAACGACCAGCAGCAGGATAACAACCAACATATAAGGAAGAGAGTACAAAATTTCGGAGAACTTGTTCATGATTCCGTCTACGCGTCCGCCGTAAAAACCCATGATCGCACCATAAATGACCCCGATCACAAGGTCAATCAAGGCAGCCGCCAGACCGACCGTCAGGGATACCCGTGCACCGACCCAAGTTCTTACCCAAATATCACGGCCGAGTTCGTCCGTGCCGAACCAATGCTCTGCGCTTGGCGCCATATTGGCGTTCAACAAATCATTGGAATAATAGTTGTAGCTTGTAAAGATCGAAGTTGGACCAATGATCGAAAAAAGAACAACAAGGATGAGAACGCCCAAGCTGATCATCGCAACTTTGTTGCTTGCCAGCCTGTACATCGCGTCTTTCCACAGCGATACGCTTTCCTGCGATTTTACCGCCGGGGCAGCATTCGCCGTTTGTGCATTTTTATTATTTGAGCCAGACAACGTTATGCCCCCTTCTTGCTTTCCAGCTTAATTCTAGGATCAACCAGTACATAGGCGATATCTGTCAAGAAACGAGCGAGCATCAACAGAACGCCGTAAAAGATCGTGATCCCCATAATCATCGTATAGTCACGGTTAGTAATACTTTCGACAAACACTTTACCAATACCGCCGATGTTAAAGATTTGCTCGATAACGACCGAACCGGTGATGATGTTTGCAGTCATTGGACCCACATAAGTTACGACCGGCAAAATACCGTTACGCACAACGTGTCTGAACATGATAGCAGGCCATTTCAAACCTTTGGCTTTCGCTGTTTTGATATAATCCGCATGCAATACTTCCAACATGCTAGAACGAGTCAAACGGGCAATGAACGCGATCGGGGATGCCGACAGCGCGGCTACCGGGAGAACGTAGTCAAGCGGGCCATCGAAGCCCATGACGTTGAACCATCCCAACTTGTAGGCAAACACGTACTGGATCAGCGACGCCAGCAAAAAGCTCGGCACGGCGATCCCGATGACGGCAAGTACCATCGTAATATCGTCGATCAGCTTGCGGTGGTAGACTGCCGCCAACAAACCTAGCAGTACCCCCACGACGATCGAAATGATGATCGCAAAGATGCCGAGACGCAACGAAGCCGAAAACGTTTGAACGATCATATCGGAAACGTCCTGATTCAGGTATTTCATGGAAACGCCGAAATCACCCTGCACGATCCCGCCCATGTACTTCAAATACTGCTCAAACAGGGATTTGTCCAATCCGTATTTCTGCTCGAGCAATGCCCGGATTTCAGGAGACACCTTTTTCTCGGAGGTAAAAGGGTCTCCCGGAATGGCTTTCATCAAGAAGAATGTTGCCGATGCCAGTATGAAAAGCGATAGCAGCACGAATAGCAGTTTTTTCAAAACATACTTAACCAACCCTTGCACACCTCCAAAAACAATATTTTGTATACAAATCGATTGTAGAATTAGACAATGCGTCTTGTCCAATCCAGTTATCGGAAATTTCAAGAATTATAAGGAAAATCGGCTCACATACAAAAAAATCGGGATATATATGGAAAACCACATATATATCCCGAAGCATTCATATAGACTTCAGAACAACTTTACTTCGCTTCCAAATATGCGCGAGTGAAGTCGATCGCTCCACTAAAATCAAGTTGTACGCCTTTCAGGTAAGGCTTAGTCAAAGATACGTTAGTGTAATAGTAGATTGGCAGAACCGCCATGTCATCCTGAACCAGGACTTTTTCAGCGTCAGCAAATGCAGCCATACGCTTAGCAGGATCAGTTTCTTTCACAGTTGCTTTAACGTCTTTATCGAACTGTTCGTTGCTGTATTTAGGATCATTGTTTGTGTTGCCAGTTGTCCACATTTCCAAGAAGTTGTACGGATCGTTATAGTCTGCAGACCATCCCGCACGAGCGATTTGGAAGTTTTGGTTTTGGCGGTTCTCAAGGAATACGCCCCACTCTTGGTTTTCCGTTTTCACGTCAACGCCAAGGTTTTGTTTCCACATATCAGCGATCGCCAGAGCAATTTTCGCATGACCGTCACTTGTGTTGTAGATCAAAGTAACTTGCGGCAAAGTTGTGTAGCCTTCTTCTTTCATACCTTCTTCAAGCAATTTTTTAGCTTGTTCTACGTCTTCTTTGAAGTAGTCGTCTTTGTGCTCATCACGGAATTCGCCGTTTTCACCGCGGATACCTGGAGGAACGAAACCGAATGCCGGAATTTGTCCGCCTTGCGTTACTTTGTCAACGATCAGTTGACGGTTGATCGACATCGCGAAAGCTTGACGGATTTTTTTGTTGTTGAAAGGTGCTTCATTTACGTTAAACAAATAGTAATACGTACTTGCAATACCTGTAGCTTTGAACTCGTCCGGCAGTTCAGCTTTTACAGACGGGATTTGATCCGTAGGAACTTCACCGTTAGGTGCACCCGTGTAATCCAATTGACCGGATTTGTAAGCTTGCAGTTCGGAAGCGCTGCTGCTAGTCAGGGACATGTTGATTTCAGACAGTTTGATTTCGCTTGCAGCATGGTAAGATTCGTTTTTCTTCACAACGATTTTTTGACCTTTAAGGAAAGAATCCATTGTGAACGGTCCGTTAACGATCATGTTTTTGTAATCCGTAAAGAACTTGTCGTTTGTATCAGCAGACTTGTGTACCGGGTAGTACGTATAGAATGCTGTCAAACCCAAGAAGTAAGGCGTTGGGTTTTCCAAAGTTACTTCCAGTGTATGCTCATCGGTAGCTTTCACACCAACTTGGGAGAAATCAGTGATTTTTTCACCTTTGAACGACTCATCAGTGCTGCGGTTGAAGCCTTCCGCACCTTTAATGTAGTAAAGCTGATAAGCGTAAGGAGATGCTGTTTCCGGTTTCAAAGCGCGTTCCCAAGAACGAACGAAGTCTTCCGCAGTGATTGGATCGCCGTTGCTCCATTTCGCTTCAGGGTCCAAGTTAAACACATATTTCAGGCCGTCTTCAGAAACCTTCCAGTCTTTAGCAACGCCTGCAGCTTCTTTGCCGTCAGCGTCAATGCGAACGAGGCCTTCATACAAGAATTTCAGAACCGTGTTGGTTTGGCTGTCTTTTGCTTGTGCCGGGTCCAACGTAGGAGGTTCAGCTGTCAGGTTAATTTTGAGCACTTGGTCTTTTGCAAGACCGGCTTCTTCGCCTGCAGAACCAGTTCCTGTGTTGTTGTTGCTGCTTGTGCCTTCATTTTTCGATCCGCACGCTGCAAGTACGGTACCGAACGCCAAAATCAGCGTCAAAAGGACTAATAGACTTTTCCTTTTCATCTAACACTTTCCCCCTAAATTGATGTGGTTTATGTTTATAGATTATACAACCACCGGTCAAAAAAATCTACATTACTTTTTCAGAAAGTAATGTTTTTTTTCACTTTTCGACAAATTCGACACCGTTTTCGAAGTTTTTGTGTTATGTATGCTCACATGATATTGATAAAATATCTAAAAAGCCCAAATACAGTAAATAGAATATAAGAGAAACTCATCACGACGAAAGCCATGCGCCAAACGACCCGGAACATTCGAACCCCATCGACCCTGCCCTTAAGCCTATTTTGGGCTCCTCCGATCAGTCCCAGCGCGATTAGTATGAGGAGAAGGGTCAAATAAAATCCAAATTGCGTATCAAATGTCAAATTGAATAATGCCGAGACCGAAAAAATCAAAAATAGAGTCGTTACGTCCATTGCGACTTTGAAAGCAGCCCGCTTGTTCTTCTTCCATGCAACCATGGCCAAATACGTAATGATAAACGGGAAAAAGGGCAGCACGCTCAATCCGATGAAAATTCCCATCAACTCACTCCTTCCGTTTACATGCCTTCAATCAGGCGATACATCGTTTCATGCATCGGAGCCGGCAAACCGTAACGCTGGGCAAGCATGACGAACTGACCGTTGATCGATTCAATTTCAGTGCGGCGCCCGGATTGAACATCTGCCAGCATCGAAGAGGTATTGGAAGCCGTCGATCGACATACGGAAAGGATCTGTTCCCACCAGTCCGGGTCCGTTTCGATTCCTGCTGCAGCAAGAATGTTCATTCCTTCATCATACAGCTGGCGCATGACAGCAATGCGTTCCTCACGCGACAGCAGTTCACCGTTCGGTATTCTCCACAATGCCGTTAGCGGATTGATGACCGCATTGATCATCCATTTTCTGTGAACCATCCTCTCGATTTGATTCGACGCAATCCCGTCAAATCCTGCCTGACACAGCATCAGGGCTACATCCGCCGCCGAACTTCGGCCGACATTCGCCGACTGATTTCCACGGGCATCCTTGCTTTCGCCAATCCAAGTTTGGCCATGCCCTGCATGATGCACATCCCCGCCATCGCGTTTTGCCCCTTCGGTCGTGACTGCGCTGAATATTCGCCAAGAAGGAAACGCCTTTTCCAGTTTTTCGATATGTCCCAATCCGTTCTGAAAACAAACTACGTTCACCGGCTTGGTTTGTAGACCGTCCATGCTTTGAATCGCTTCATCCATTCCCGTCTGCTTGACCATTAGAAACAGCCAATCGCCCGGAGCACGATTCCATTCATCAAGAAGCCCGGAAATCGGCTGTGCTTGGACGTTTTCCGGTGAAAGCACGTGCACGGCGCCGCCAGATTCGAGGGCCCGAATTCCTTGAGCGCGCAGCTGCTTCGACTGCTCTTCCGTTCTTGTCCAAAACCGGACTTGGTGCCGTACGGCTTGGAGCTTGGTTCCAAACAGCAGGCCTAGTGCCCCAGCCCCGATAATATCAATAATCATGCGACACCTCTTTTTTCGTTCATCATGCCTTTCTTCTATCTATAATAGAACAAAAATACGAAACAAAAAACCCGTCTGATCCGCCGTTTGTAACGGAGATGTGACGGGCTGGCTCAAATGAGTAGTCCAGAATCATTCACGAACTACTCAATCCGCTCCAAATTTCCATTGGCATCCATTTTGAAGCGAGTCTTGATTTCTTCTTCTTCTTCGGACAAAAAAGCAAGCCTGCGCGCACGATCCATGATCTGAATCAATGCCTTGTAATCGTCGTTCACCACACGATAATCGGTCTGTACTTCACTGACTTCTTTGGACAGCCTGTCGTTCTCCAATCGAAGCTCCATTAACTCGTCTTCTTTTTCGCGCAGTTCCTTCTCCAACATCTTCAACTGGCGGCTGGTTTCCTGAACTGTCCCTTTCCATTGCCTCAAGTAACGAATGACTGCATCCATCGATAGGGATTCTTCGGATACTCCATCCGTCTGATACGCATTCTCTTCCGTATCCATCGGCGCTATTGCGGCCACTTGCGGGCCATGCACGGCAGGCTGTTTCCGGAGATAGCTCCGTTTCTGGCGCTGCGCCTTGGCATTGCTGATGGCAGACTCATATTTCTTGCGCACACAGCTGTTCCAGCGAAATCCGCAAGCGGCAGAAGTCCTGCCGATTTTTTCGCCCACTTCCTCAAAAGCTGCAAGCTGGGTACTGCCTTCGCGAATATGCCGCAGCGTCACCTCCGCCAAGATCAAATCATCTTCTGTACTCCACGCATCCTGTCTAACTGCAGTCATGCTATATACCCTCCTAACAACATCCATAATAACCATTCACCAGCCGATGCCCGTCGTGTGAATTCAGACATAAAAGCTGCTTTACTCATTCATATGCCTCTCATAGAGTTCATAGAATTGATTTCATACTAAAATGTATTTCCACATTTATTAGCCTCCATACGTAACATATGAAAACAGGGTGAAATATAACTTGTCACCGACCGAAAAGAATTCGCTTTCATGCCCGTTTAGGTTTACACGAATTTCCTTTAACGGTATAATGTTGAGGAAGTATATCTATGAACGTACATAGAGAGGAGGACTAACCGTGGCACGCATGTTTCGGGTACTCGGCTTCTTCACGCTGACTATTGGCCTCATGGCCTTTGCTGGAGATCTCGTTGAAATGGCTTTGCTGTTTTTCCTGCAGACTGCGTTTTTCGTCATTTTGGGATATTTGAAATTTACCGAGAGAACATACATCTTGCTCTTCTGGGGATATATGATCGTAACGTTCACCGGTTTCAGCTATTGGACCGTATTCCAGATGGGACTGCCGCTTTAATCCGCCATCATGCAAGCAATCCGGCTGCTGCCGGATTGCTTTTTTGCCGTTTGTTGACGTACGTTTAGAATATTTCCATATCATCGCTACGAAGCAGCCAGCTTTTATTGAGGATAATTCCGCTTTCGGTTTCATATATTGTTCTCAGGACTTGAAGCTTGTACGATGAAACTATTCACACAGAGAGGAGAATGAACTGGTGAAGGGTCGATCCGCCATTGCTGCCCTGGTCTGTGCCTTGTTATGCATACAACTTACATCGACCTATGTTTATGGAGAAGATTACTCCCCTGAGGAAACTCGCGCCCTGCTGCAAAAAAGCCTGTCGATCGTCGAGATTGACCATGAGATTGAACGGATCGAGGAAAGGCAGCAGCAGCTCGGCAAGGAGCAACAACTACTGCAGGTTCAGCTTCGGGAACAGGAAAACGAGATACATATTCAACAGGATCGGGCCGGGGAAGTGGTCAGGTCCTATTATATGGGGGAACGCGATAGCCTGCTTATGGCCGTCTTGGGTGCCAGATCGCTTAAGGATTTATTCGTATTATATGATTATTATCAGATCATTATTGGCAGGGATCGGGCGGTTCTTGACAAATACCAGGAAAGGTATGACAGCATGCTGCAAACCTCCCTGCGGATTTCCGAAACCACCGACGAATTAAACGTTTTAAAAGCCGGTTTGCAGAACCAGCGGAAACGCGTTGCCGCGCTTCAAAACGAGGTGGATGGCGAGTTGGCCAAAAGCGATAATGCTGCGGCCATTCAGAAGCTGATGGAGGAATTGACGAATTACTGGGAAAACATCGGCATTTATGAAGTCAAACGTTACTTCAAGGCGCTCGCAGCGGCCATGCAAAATCTGCCGCAGTTCATCCAAGAGCAAAATGGGGGGATCTCCACGACAGGAACGACGTATACGATTCGAATCGGTCAGGATGAACTTAATGCATTTTTGCGCGAACAAGATCCGATTTTTGAAAACTTTGCTTTTCAGTTTGACGAGAACAAGATTACGGCCGCGGGACAGCGTGACGAACTGCAGTTAAGCATCGAGGGTCATTACACGGTTGAAAACGAGCCACAAAATTCCATCCGATTTCATGTGAACAAACTGGTATTTAACCAGTTCGAACTGCCCGATACAACCCGCCGCATGTTGGAGCGTGAATTCGATCTTGGTTTCTATCCCCAGAAGATTCTATCCTTCGTCAAAGCCACGGATGTATCGACCAGCAAAGGCGTTCTTGAAGTGAAGCTCGCCATCTCATTCTGACCCGTTCGCGTGAATTTCCAAAATACGTTTCACGTACTGTTCGGCCTTTAGTTTTCCCCGGAACAGCTGTTCCATACTCGTACTGTAATCGTGCAGCTGGGATTCGCCGATTTCGTGCATGCTTTCTCCCTTGCCCCATGTTTCTCCGTTCGTTAACTTAAATTGGTTTTCGAGCATTTCCATTTCTGCATCCAATTGCTCCTGCCTGGCAGGCATTCGGCCTGTACGGCTGGACCATTCGGCTTGAATGATAACGGATGTCATGCCTTCAATCCATTTGCTGGCATGTTCGGAAACGGATGAACCGGCTGTAATTACGAAGCTTCTGGAATGAACCATGGCAAGTCCGGCCAGCGTGACGGACGCCTTGGAATCCTGGCTTCCCAGGATTCCGCCCCCCTTCTTGGACGCTTCGCTCCCTTTCTTCCACTGTGCCAATGATGTGACAACCATCGGAAGCTGATCCGGATTCGCTGCAGTTGCTGAAGTTTCGTTTCCATCGAAAGCTGCAACATATTTTGGCATCGTGTTTAATAATTGCAGCGCTTCCCGTTCTTCTTTGTTGGGTTCGGCCCAGTTGGCAGGATTCATCCGAGTCGGAACAAGCTTTGGATGGATCTGATTCAGCCACGCACTGATCGCAAATGGATCGCTTGCATCCAATCCGAGCAGCTTTTCCTGGCTCGATGCCCCCCTTCCTTTTACAAATGCATTCCATTGCTCCGCGGTGAGCAAGGGGGAATCCAGTCCTGCTTTGTTGATAAGGAACGGTCTGGATGCCACAACATATGCATCAAAATCAAAAGGCATTGCCCATTGATAGCCATTCCACTCGGCACTCTTCCTAAAGCGCAGAACGGTGTCTCCCGCCGATTTGGCCAAAGACGTGCCATTTAGAGGATATAAATTCCCCCGTTTGGCATAATGCTGCACCTCTGCATTGTCCATCAAAATAACGTCTCCGCCTTCTCCCAGCGCAAACTCTTGATTTAAAACCTGTTTATATGTATCTGGTTCTACATTTCGGAGCTGAATCTCTACATGCTGCAATTCCGCAACCTGCTTGGCGATTTCTTGAAATGGCTTGAAATCCTCTGAAGACATGGAAACAACGATTTCTACCGGTGCTTGCTGCTCCTCGTTTCTGGATGAGGACCCTGGAAAAGAATCTTCCTCCTGTTTCTTTTCCGGATTCAATGGCGTACCTCGAAAATCAAAGCTCGGGGACAAAATAGTCAGCGACAGCAGCAGTACGGCGAACAAAACCACTTGATGTCTCCGCTTCATTAAATATTCTCCCCCTCAATGCCTAGTTTTTCCTGCAACATTCATTGTAACAAAAAAATGATGCTATTGTCCTATTGATGCTAAAAAACAGCCTTCCGGCTTTTTGCCATACTTTGAGCATAACGCGTTCTGTCCAATATCCATTCGATCTTTTTTCAGCAAAAAACCGGCTCTAGGAGCCGGTTTGGACCAATCATTTTCCGGGAAATAGTTCCATGTCATCCGATTACAGCAGATCAGCAGCGAGTTGGGCCAGCTTGGAGCGCTCTCCTTTTTCAAGCATGATGTGCCCGCTGATTCCCTCCTGTTTGAACCGTTCTACTACATACGTCAGTCCATTGCTTGCCGAATCAAGATAGGGGTGGTCAATCTGTTCCGGATCCCCCATCAGTATGATTTTGCTGCCTTCGCCGACGCGTGATACGATCGTTTTCACTTCATGCCTCGACAAGTTCTGTGCTTCATCCACAATGATGAACTGTCCGGGAATGGACCGTCCGCGAATATACGTTAACGCCTCAACTTGGATGCTGCCAAGCCCCATCAATATTTTGTCGATATCGCCGGCTTTTTTGGTATCGAAAAGAAATTCCAAATTATCATAGATCGGCTGCATCCATGGACGCAGCTTCTCTTCCTTTTCTCCCGGCAAATAACCGATATCCTTGCCCATGGGAACAACGGGACGAGCAATCAACAGCTTTTTGTATTTATGGTCATCCTCCACCTTGAGCAATCCGGCTGCCAAAGCGAGCAGCGTCTTCCCTGTTCCCGCCTTGCCGGTAATGGTTACCAGAGGAATATCGTCGTTCAAAAGCAATTCCAGGGCCATGCGCTGTTGTGCATTTCGGGCCACAATTCCCCACACATTATCATTGCTCAAATACAGCGGTTCAAGCCGGGTTCCTTCTCCGTTCACTTTAAGCAACGCCGATTTGTTGGTTCCCATCTCGTCCTTGAGAATCACAAACTCGTTGGGATATAGCATATAAGGCAATTGCAGCGGCTTAATCGGCAAGAAACGATATGTGTAAAACTCATCGATTACCGACGGATGGACTTTAAGCGTTGTATAACCCGAATAAAGCTCGCTCGGCCCCGCTGTCCGATCCGACAAGTAATCCTGAGTGACCAGTCCGAGTACATCGGCCTTGATGCGAACAAGCACGTCTTTGCTGACCAGGACCACCTGAGTCTCTGCATTCTCCTTTTCGTTTTCTTCGAGCTGATAATTCAGCGCAACCGCCAAAATCCGATTATCGTTGGATATCTCGCCGAACATTTCCTGCACCTTAACGAAGCTGCGATGATTCAGTTCCACTTTGAGACTGCCTCCGCTGCCAAGCGGCACCCCGCTATGCAAGTGTCCTAACTCGCGCAAACCATCCAGCAACCTGGACACGTTTCTGGCATTACGGCCAATTTCGTCAGCATTTCTTTTTTTGGAGTCAATCTCCTCAAGCACAACCGCGGGAATGATGACCTCATGTTCCTCAAAGGCAAATATGGCATTGGGGTCATGCAAAAGCACGTTGGTATCCAATACAAAAATCTTTTTCATTCAATCCCCTCCAAAGCGGCGTCGTTAAAGGCGTAGATCGGTTGATCTTTCAGCAGCGGCATGGACAATCATCCTCCCATACATAAATGTATTCGTGTAGGACAAAATAATTGTCAACCATTCTGAAAAACTACAGGAAAGGATGAACATTCATGAAAGGTTGGATTTGCGCGCTGCTTCTGATCTTTATACTTACAGGTTGCAGCACAACCACACGCAGTGCTTCGCAGGAGAACAACACGAATACCCGTGAACGTGCAGCAACTCGGCAAGATCTCCAGGGAGGAGCCCACAGTCTGAATACTGAAAATCGTCGGATGGAATCCGCAAACACGCACCGTGCCAATGAAAGGTCAGGCCAAACCGTTCGTGAGGCCGAAAACGTAAACCAAACGGGCAAAATGCCCCACGAACAACGCATCACTCATCTGAAAACGTTGGCCAAGAAGGTCGAAGGCGTACGTGATGCCAATTGCGTCATTTTCGGCAATACGGCCATTGTCGGCATCGATGTGGATGGCAAGCTTGATCGGGCACGGGTCGGTACGATTAAATATTCCGTGGCCGAAGCATTGCGCAAAGATCCGGAGGGCGTCGATTCCATCGTAACCGCAGATGCGGACGTCTCCGAACGAATCAAAGAAATCGGAGAGCATATCCGCAAAGGCAATCCGGTATCCGGTTTTGCATCAGAGCTTTCGGACATCGTCGGCCGAATCATCCCCCAATTGCCCAAAGACGTCAAAGTACGCCAAAATCCGAATGAAAACGTCAATACGGAAAGACATATGCAGCAACTGCATTCTTCTGACAGAAAGCAACAAAAAGCCCAGTGATCTCTCACTAGGCTTTTTTCATGGCAGCAAAGACCTGCTGATCGAGTTTCTCTGCAGCTCTTTGATCATATATTTTGACATATTGAGGTACGGAGGCCAATTCGGCTCCATAAAAAAGAGCATTACGTACCGCTTCGATGGAAATGTCGAAACAGCACATGTTGAACGGAACCTCTTGCAGCGGATCTTGTCTCACCGAGGCACGACCGTTGATGGCGTATATCGTGCTTTCTCCAAAAACGGTAACGGTAATCGCCGGGTTGCGGATGATATTGTTCACCAGACGGGAACGATGGTCAAGGGCAATACGAAGCGTAGAAGCATTCTCCGCATAAATCCAGGAGATTACGCTTGACGTGGGTCCGCCGGATTCCGCATCAACGGTAGCCAGCAGCACAAACGTCTCGCTTTTGAATTGCTGCAAAAGGGATTCAGTCAATTGTGTGACAGCTTCAGACATCGAACCAGCCTCCCCAACCTCATCATGCCATGCTTTGTTCATTTCATTGTAGATTTATTCCTATAGAGCCCGTGCTAATAGAATCACGTTAGGCCACTTCAAATGATGCAGATGTGCATGTTGCAAGTGCTTTGGAGCTTGATGATTAAAGATATTATAACATACGATAGATCAAGCTTCCAATCCCTACCGTGCAGTCTATTCCGATTTCGAAGCGGCGGTCACCTTGCCTTCAAGGGTATCTTTCAAGGCTTGTTTGGCATTTGCCAGCTCCGTCTCATTGATATAAACATAAGGGCTTTTCCATTCGCCGGTCACCGGCGTGTAATGCACGTCTTCTTTGGAAATATTCCAGTAGGTTGCAATCAGATTTTTCATCTGGTCGGATTCCACGTCGGTGGTCATGTTGTTATCGATCGCACCGATCACTTTGCTAATCTTCGTTATGCCACCTAACGATTTCAGCTGGTCAAGCATGGAATTCAGCACCTGGTTTTGACGTTGATTGCGGTCAAAATCATTCGATTCCGCCGTTTTCGGGCTGCAATTCGATTTCCGGTAACGTACAAAATCCAGAGCCTTTTTGCCATCCAAATGTTGCGGGCCTGCCACGAGATTAATATCCGTTCCATCTGCCGTATCGCGGTAACACATGTTTTTGTCCACCGTGACATCCACGCCGCCAACCGCATCCACGCCATCCCGAAATGCCTGGAAATTCAAGACTGTTGCGTAATTGATATCGACATCCAGATATTTGCTCATCATGTCCTTCATCTGGTCCTCGGCCTTTTTGCCGCTTGTTTTTTCCTGTGCCTTGAATCTTGGATAATAAGCATTCAGTTTGTTGCTTTTATATCCATCCAGGACGATGCGTGTATCGCGAGGCAGGGAAACAATGGTGGCCGTTTTGGTAGCCGGATTCATCGCTGCAACCATCACCACGTCTGACAGATAGGTTCCGGTCTCCGGGCGATTATCGGTACCCAGCAGAAGCATCGTCAACGGTTTGCTTTGAGCTTCCATGCCGGAAGGCACAGGTTTGTCAATTCCGGTGTGGGCAACTTGATTATAGATCCAATACAAGTACCCTCCTCCTGCAATGATGCAGATGAAGAGCAAACTCAATATAACTTTGGCAAAGGTACGTTTCCGTTTCTTCTTGGGCGGCTTTTTCTTTCCGTTATTCGATCCGGAAGGGCTTGTTGTTCCGGCTGCCTTCCTTCGCGGAGGAAGCCCGTTCGAATTCGAGTTCATTTCCTCAACACCTTTATCACATCTGTTTTTTGCCTTTAAAAAGACAACCGTTTCCCCGAAGGAAAACGGAAGTATATACGGGCATATGTCATGAATTACGTGCGGTGGATTCCGCTTTTTTCTTTTGTCGGCCTTCGATAAAATACCTGATCCGCACAAGCAGCATCAATCCTACGGCCACAAGCAGGCACTGGATGATCGGCAGCTTGTCGATCTGAAAAACAAGAAGCATGAATGTGCCCATCGCCATCAAAATATACAGAAAGATTTCCTTAACGAGCGGTAATTTCTGACGAACCCGAAACACCTTGTTATACACGTAAGTAATCAGCACAAAGATGACGATGTAGGCTACGATCGGGTGTGACGCGAACCATGCTTGCATGCATAGCCAGCTCCTTTCGCAAATCATGCTTGGGTGATATAAGTTAAACACATTGCTGATGAGTCAAAACCCGGTGCATCTGCCTGCCAAGTGGCCGTTCCGGTTGCGGGTCGTTCTTCCGACCTTCGTTATCACCGGATTTTTTTGATCAACATACATAAGGAGAAAATCCGGTGATAAAGGCGGACGCTTTGCTTCTACAGAATCGATCCCGCCCCCTTCACTACTTTTGCAGGAAGAAGCACCTTCTTTTTGAACCCACCATCAAACATTAACTTATTATTTTATTTTGGTCAGGCTTAAGCGTTATTTTGTGCCATTTTGCGTTGTTTCTCGGCACGCTCGCGCTCGCTCTTATTCAAGATCTTTTTGCGCAGACGAACAGATTTCGGCGTAATTTCACAATACTCGTCATCGTTCAAATATTCAAGTGCCTGCTCCAGGGAGAAGATCATTGGCGTCTTCATTTTAACGGTATCGTCTTTGGTTGCGGAACGGACGTTGGTCAATTGTTTTTCTTTGCAAATGTTAACCACGATGTCGTTGTCACGCGTGTGCTCACCGACGATCATGCCTTCGTAAACCTCGGTTCCCGGCTCCAGGAAGAGCGTTCCGCGATCTTCGACGCCGATCATGCCGTAGAACGTCGTTGTACCATTCTCCGTCGAGATCAATACGCCTTGGTGACGGCCGCCCACTTGACCGCCGATCAGTGGAGCATAGCTGTCGAACGCATGGTTCATTACGCCATAACCGCGAGTCAGCGTCAGGAAGTTGGTACGGTATCCGATCAGGCCGCGTGCAGGAATCAAGAATTCGAGGCGAACTTGACCGTTGCCCGTGTTGACCATGTTCACCATTTCCGCTTTGCGCGAGCCCAGGCTTTCCATAACGGCACCCATGCTGTCTTCCGGAATGTCGATCAACAGGCGTTCAACCGGCTCCATTTTTTTGCCGTCGATTTCTTTGACGATAACTTCCGGTTTGGATACTTGAAGCTCATATCCTTCGCGGCGCATGTTTTCGATCAGAATCCCCAGGTGAAGCTCACCGCGTCCGGAAACGACAAATGCATCCGGACTGTCGGTATCTTCAACGCGAAGGGACACGTCGGTTTCCAATTCTTTGAGCAGACGTTCACGCAGTTTACGGGAAGTCACCCATTTACCTTCGCGGCCGGCAAAAGGACTGTTGTTCACGAGGAACGTCATTTGCAGGGTCGGCTCATCGATTTTCAGAACCGGCAGCGCTTCAGGTTGGTTTGGATCTGCGATCGTTTCACCGATATTGATGTCCTTGATCCCTGCGATCGCAACGATATCCCCTGCTCCGGCTTCTTCGATCTCAACACGTTTGAGGCCTTGGAAACCGAACAGTTTCTCGATTCGCGCAGATTTGCTCTTGCCGTCACGCATAATGACGGTAACCGCTTGGCCTTGCTTGATCACTCCGCGGTTCACGCGGCCGATCGCGATACGGCCCAGGTATTCGTTATAATCCATCAGTGTAACGAGGAATTGCAGTGGCTCTTCCACGTTCTCCGTTGGGTAAGGAATGTGGCTTACGATCGTATCGTAAATCGCCATCATATTGTCATCTTGCTTGGCAGGGTCATCTTCCATGCTGGATGTACCGTTCAATGCCGAAGCATAAACAACCGGGAACTCCAGTTGATCGTCGTTCGCGCCCAGCTCGATGAACAGGTCAAGCACTTCATCGATGACTTCCGCCGGACGTGCGGCAGGACGGTCGATTTTGTTCACGATGACGATCGGCGTCAAGTTGTGCTCCAGCGCTTTGCGCAAAACGAATTTCGTTTGCGGCATGCAGCCTTCGTAAGCATCTACAACGAGCAGTACGCCATCGACCATTTTCATGATCCGCTCTACCTCGCCGCCAAAGTCGGCGTGTCCAGGCGTGTCCACGATGTTGATGAGATAGTCTTTATAAGTAATGGCTGTGTTTTTGGCCAAAATCGTAATACCGCGTTCGCGCTCCAAGTCGTTGGAGTCCATGGCGCGCTCCTGTAACGTTTCATGGTCACGGAAAATACCGGACTGTTGCAGCAATTTGTCGACAAGCGTCGTTTTCCCGTGGTCGACGTGGGCAATAATCGCAATATTGCGAATGTGTTCTCTTGAATGCATGGTTTGTATCCATATCCTTTCCAAATTCAATTCTTTATCTTATCTACTAAACTTCCCACAGGTTCGCAGGTTACTCACAAAATAAGCGTCGGTGATGTCCCGACGCGTGTCCTAACCCTTTTATTATAGTTGATCATAAGTAAAAATCAAGATATTTCGCCTTCGCCATCCCTGTGAATGGCTACCAGCCTTTTCGCTGCCTTCCGTTCCCGCGACCGAGCAGCAACCATATTCCACCAAGGATGAGAAGCATGGCAAGCACATAGATGATTCCGGAATGCAGCAAAGTGAATGCCAGCAATATGATGGATATACCGCCCAGGATAAAAGCAGCCGTGAGCACTTCCGGCGGTCTGCGGCGATCAACCATCGCATACTCCAGCAATCCGATCGCAATGCCGAGCAGCAGGACGGGCCACAGTCTTCCCATCAACCCCGCACCCCACGTATTTGTAACTCCAAACAATAGGCCATACACCGTCAGGGTCCCTGCCGGAACGAGTGACCAAGCTGGGGCTAGGCGCATGTAATACATGGCATGCAGCGCGATTCCCGGCAACAAAATGAGCAGCGGCCAGAAATGCCGGCCAATGAATCCAAAAACCCCCAACTGCCCTAATAAAATAATGAGACCTGCAGCAACAATGAATATACCGATCGCTTTTTCGTTTCGCTTTTTCAACCAATATCACCTCTTGTCCCGTTTGATGCATGTAGAAATGTAGAGCAACCGATGTTCCATACGTGACCAAAGCACGCAGCTTACTATAAGTGTAGCTCATGTTTGCGCAAAAAACTATACCGCATGTCGCTAATGGTGGCCTCTTTTGTGTTCATTCCTCATCCTTTTCAAATTTTATCCATATGGATCAGGATCCCTTTTACAATCGATTTTTATACATTTAGAAAGCCGCCCGTGTTGGGCGGCTTGGCTTTCCTACGATATACCGAGGACACAGGGCAGCATATATTTTATTCTGCTCTACGGCAGAATGACATGAGGAACTATACATTTTTCCGTACAAAGCGGTGAGCTCCTCCAATCGCAATAACAAGGCAAGCCATGGCGACCGGCAGCAGCGTATGTGCTTCTGCAGTCAATCCGTGTAACCACTGTCCCAGCTTCGGATCGCTCATCACCATTTCTCCGGCGGTATAGGCCAGAATGCCTGAACCCGCAAATACCAATATCGGATATCGTTTCAACAACCCCACAATCAGGCCGCTGCCCCAGATTACGATCGGAATGCTGATCGCGATCCCGATAACCGTAAGCGCCAGATCACCGTCCGAGATCGCCGCGATGGCGAGCACATTGTCCAGGCTCATGACAAAATCGGCAACCAGAATCGTTTGAATGGCCTTCCATGTCGTCGAGGCCCCCTTGACTTCCACTTCATCTTCATTTTGCAGGAGCAGCTTCACCGAGATCCACAACAGCAGCAGCCCTCCTGCTGCTTGAATGAAAGGAATGCCTAACAGCATGACCGCCACAAAAGTCAATGCACAGCGTAGAATGACAGCGCCGAACGCGCCCCACCATACTGCCTGTTTACGCTGATTCAATGGAAGGTCTTTGCTGGCCATGGCTATGACTACCGCATTATCTCCGCTTAATACCAGATTGATCATCAATATTTCCATCAGCATCCACAATGTATCCACGTCTCTCATCCCCCCACTTAACTTGTATGTTAAAGTTGTCCATGCTATTCTTATCGATTGAACAAGCTTAAGCTTAGGGATGGATTAATCGAAGGAGTGACGATGATGGAGCTGTTTAGTCCCGCATTTTGGCTTGCATTGTTGAATGTTGTGTTTATCGATCTGATTCTGGCGGGCGATAATGCCATCGTCATTGGGCTCGCTGCTCGAAATTTGCACCCTTCCGTGCAAAAAAAGGCGATTCTTTACGGAACGGGCGGAGCCCTTCTGATACGTATTTTGGCAACGATTGTTGTATTATGGCTGCTGCAAATTCCTTGGCTGCTGCTGATCGGCGGACTAATGCTCATCTGGATCGCTTATAAATTGCTGGCAGACCAAGGCGAGGAGCATGCCGACATCAAAGCCGGAAGCTCCTTATGGACTGCCGTCCGAACCATTATCATCGCCGATGCCGCCATGGGTCTGGACAACGTGATTGCGGTAGCCGGTGCCGCCCAGCAGCATCTGGTGCTCGTCATTATGGGTTTGCTGATCAGCGTGCCCATTGTCGTTTGGGGCAGTACGCTGTTCATCAAGCTGATCAACCGATTCCCTTGGATCATCTATCTCGGAGCCATCGTGCTTGGTTATACGGCTTCCAACATGATCACGGAGGAACGCCGGCTTGAAGCGTTCTTTGCGAAGCACGCCGTACTCAGGGTGCTGTTCATCATCATTGTGATCGCAGCCATTGTCTTCGCAGGATACCGCAAACGGTCAAAAGGACCCAAACGGGAGGATGAAAGACAGCATTCCTATTCCTGACATCAAAACACATTTGCAAAGAACGTTGGCAGCATTTGTAGAATGGACGCAAAAAGGACTGGTCGACATCATGTCGATCAGTCCTTTTTTTCGTGCTGCTTTATTTTACATCATTCGACTCGGATAACATAACGTTCGTTATGTCGATGCGTCGGGCAGTTCTACCCTAACGGTCAGAACCACTCTTCCTTGATATCGGACGACGTGTCCGCAGAACCGAATGGAAGCGGTTCGCCGGCACGCAGCACTAACGTTTCCGTCTGGGCCACAGCCTCATCCACCCATTCCGGAAGCTCCGTCAACGACTCTTCGATTCGCTCCACAATTCGCAAATTCGGATTCGTCGTCGGCGATTTGGGCACAAACAACGTGCAGCAATCTTCATAAGGCAAAATGGAAATATCGTACGTTCCGATTTTTTTGGATAAACCGATAATTTCCTCCTTGTCCATCATGACCAGCGGCCTGAGCAGGGGCAAATCGGTGGCCCGCCCGATGACGTTCATGCTTGGCAGCGTTTGGCTGGCTACTTGTCCCAAGCTGTCTCCCGTAATCAGCGCAAGCGCTCCTTCGCGCTCTGCCAGTTTAGTGGCGATGCGCAGCATGGAGCGACGCATCAACGTAATGATCAACTTGTCCTGTCCGACCTGGGTAAATGAGGTCTGAATTTTGGTGAAAGGCACCAGATGCAGCTTAATGCTTCCCGCATGTCCTGCCAGGGCGGCTGCCAGTTCAATGACTTTTTCTTTGGCCCGCTCGCTTGTAAACGGGTAACTATAGAAGTGAACGCACTCCACCTCCAGCCCACGTCTCATAGAGGACCAGGCAGCGACCGGACTGTCAATGCCGCCGGATAACAGCAGCATTCCCTTGCCGTTCGAACCAAGCGGAAACCCTCCCACTGCCGGGATCACTTCGTTGAAGATATAGGTCCCCTGATCCCGGATCTCCACGCGAAGCTCGATATCAGGATTGCGCACGTCGACACGGAGCTGCGGGAATTCCCGCAGGACGGGCGAACCCACGATGTGATTCATCTCATGCGAAGAATGGGGAAAAGCTTTCCAGGCGCGTCGGGAGGTCACTTTAAACGTTGTGCCTTCTTTAAACACTTCTGAGCGTTCATGCATGAAGGCAACGGCGGCCGTCACAATTTCATCCTTTTCGGAAGAGGTCACAATGACCGGACTGATCGACACTACGCCGAACACCTTCTTGAGCGCATCAATCAGCTCGGTGTGAGGCTCGCCCCCCAGATCCACGTACAATCTGCCGAATTCTTTGCGGAGCTGTGCAGCCGGGTAGGGCTTAAGCAGCGAGCGCACCTGATTGATAATCGTATTTTCGAAACGGGAACGGTTCTTCCCTTTCAGCATGAATTCTCCGAAACGGAGAAGCAGCATATCGTATTTCATCGGTTATTACATCCGCCTTTCCAATGGACGCAGCTGCGCCACCATCTGTTTCAGGGCCTGTGCAAGCACGGCCACGTCTTCTTCTGTATGTTCGTCTCCCAAACTGATACGCAATCCTCCGGCAGCCGTCGCATGATCTCGGCCCATGGCCAGCAGCACTCTGCTCGGTTCGGCTGAACGCGAGGAACAAGCCGATTGCGTAGACACGGTTACTCCGAGCTGCTCCAAAGTGTGCAGAGCAACTTCCGCTTTCATGCCCGGGTATGAAAAATGAACGATATGAGGTGCTCCATCCTTGCCACTGTTCAGCACAAATTCCGGAATGCTTTCGATCGTCTCCATGATCCGATCCCTCAGCACGGTCGTTCGTTTGGCAAAATCAGCCTGACGTTCGGACGCAAGGCGCATCGCTTTGGCCATGCCGACAAACAGCGCCACATTTTCAGTCCCCGCCCGTAATCCCCGTTCCTGCGAGCCTCCGGACAGAAGCGGAGTCAGTTCCACGCCGCTGCGGACATACAAAAGGCCCGCCCCTTTGGGGCCGCGGATTTTGTGGGCGGACAGACTGTATAGATCGACTCCCCATGTCGCAGGGACGGCTTCGATTTTTCCAAAACCCTGAACCCCGTCCACATGGAACAATACGCGCGGCGCCTGCTTTTTGAGCAGCCTGCCCACTTCGGCCACGGGCTGAATGGTTCCCGTTTCGTTGTTGACATGCATCAAGCTGACCAGCACCGTATCCGGTCGGAGCGCGTCCAGAATGTGCCGAGGATTTACTTTTCCTGCCGAATCCACCGGGATCCAGCTGACCTCCCAGCCCCAATCCTGTAATTGCAAAAAGCTTTCATATACCGACGCGTGCTCCGTTGCCGTGGCAATGATATGTTTGCCGCGCGAAGCATAGTGCAGCGCCGAGCCTTTAATCGCAAGATTGTTGCTTTCCGTGGCTCCGGAGGTAAGCACGATCTCGTCTGCTTTGACGCCCAAGGCATCGGCACAGACCGTTCTTGCCCGGCGAAGCAGCTGATGGGCCTTTTCACCAAAACCATGGATGGAGGAAGGATTCCCGTAATGGGCTCCCATGATCTCTGCGATCGTTTGCACCACTTCTTCATAAGGCGGGGTGGTTGCCGCGTAATCGAAATATTTCAAATGAGGGCGAACCTCCCTTTTCTCATTATGGCTATTTTTCTACAGTCTGCATTGTAACACGAACCTGTCCCAACACAAAAAGACCAAGCAGGAAAATGGCGCAATTGCCAACACTTCCCGCCTTGATCTTTCGGAACCAGCCTTCTGCTGCCTGTTATGAGAACATCTATGCGATGTATTTTTGGCGCGCCTTTTCCACCTTTGCAATGTACGCCTGCGTCTCGGCTGGCAAGCGGCCGATCACGCTCATCAGCTCGCTGTCGGTGGACACGCCCAGCTTCGTCACACGCCCTGGTCCTGCGTTGTAGGCGGCAAGCGCCATGTTCACCTGACCGCCGAAACGTTGGAGCTGAAGCGAAAGATACTTCGTTCCGGCATCGATGTTCTGCGCAGGGTCGAACGGATCGCTGACTCCCAGTCCGGCTGCCGTTCCGTCCATAAGCTGCATCAATCCTTTTGCGCCAGCCGAGGAAACGACATTCGGATTGAATGAGGATTCCGTATCGATCACCGCTTTGATCAAGGATTCAGGCACTCCGTATTTGGCGCTTACGGCCGCGATCAGCGATTCGAAATCGGTAGGCACGGAAGAACCGGAACCGGAATCGGCCGAACTCACATTCGTCGACGCATTTAATGAAACTTCCGGGCTGTTGGCGGAGGCGTATGTGTTTTCGTATGTACCCGCATCCGCAGCATATGCACTTCCCAATTGCAGCCAGAGCAAACCGTCAAGAGATCTGTTCGCAAGCGGAGCTTGCGAAGAATTGGCCGAAGGCATCGAAGCTGGGGAAGCACTCGTTCCCTTCCCAAGCAGTCCGTCCATCAATTCGGCAAAATCGGAGACGGTATCCGACGTTCCTTCCGATCCGATCGTTTGACTCAGAACATTGGACAATTGCGTCTCCAACAGTTTCCGTGATGCGCTTGAATCAATCTGCATGTATTCTCTCCACTCCCGTGTCATATATCATCAACTTTCTGCCTACATTCTACATGGTTTTACAAAATACTGCCATCGTTTTCAGAAAAATTATTCCAAACCTCCTGTCTTTTGCGCAAACATGAAAAACCCTTCTTCCGATATCGGAAGAAGGGTTTGCTCTGCGTTAATCAGGAAGGAGCAATGCAGTTCTCCAAGCCTTCGTTTTAACGGGCAAACGGAATCATGAAAAAGTAACTCAACGTGGCGACAATGCCAAGCCCCATCGACCATGCTCCAGACGTTTTATGTCCGTTCGCATAAGCATAATACCCCAACACTGCAGCGGCCGGCCCCAAAACGATGGACCACATAAACAGCGAAGCGATCCCGCAGGCCAAACCGACATATCCGGATACCTTCCCGCTGGATTCCGCAACACGATCTGCCTCGTGTTTTACCGGAACGGCTTCCTTGCGTTTGACTTCTTCTCTCCGGTATGAGGTAGGCGGAGCCACCTCTGCACCATACTCTTCACGATGTGCACGTCTCGGGAAATCAACGCGTTTCCGATCTACCGTGTCATCGCTTTTAGGCTTGGATGAAACTTCATCATTGCGGTCATGTTCATCTTTCATTTCAGTACACCTCCGTAGATGAATGGAATGAGAGCTTATTTAGGCCTAAATGTATGACAGCAAGTGGCCGAAGAAGTGCTGGCTTGATCTTGGTGCTCGGAATCAAACATCTCGCCGGCGAATTCCTCAGCATAATGACTTCTGGCATGCTGATCGATGTCAATCATGATCGCGTCTGCATGACAGAAATTGTTTTCTCCCCAAAAGTGGCAATTCGATACGCTACATTTGACGATTGGCTTGTTGTCACTCATTTGTTTTATCACCTCGAAGCTATTGTCCCCGCTGCCCGATTCGGCTATTCCGCCTGCGGAATGCCAGATGATGTCATGCCGATGCCAAGGCAAACATGAGACAACGCACAAAAAAACCGCCGAAAATCGGCGGTTAGTTCTTCATGTGTATCGGGTATGCCATAATGCTAAGCGTGATTACGCTGATTTTGCATCCGGCGCTGAGTCAGATAATCGCTCTCATAATAAGCCAGATCATCGCGCAATTCTTCGTAGGTTTTGGAAATTTCCAAAACGACGTCACGCACGGCGCGAACGGGCTTGTCACGGAAACGGATCGCGTCTTGCCCGGTATAGGCATATCTTCCATCTTCGGAATAACATTCGTTTTTGGGATAGAAGAAGCTATTGATGCATTGGTGGTACGTATGATAAAGAGCCTTTTCGGCAAATTCGACATCGAAGTTGGCACGACGCAGCACAACGCCAAGTTTTTCGTAAGAAACTTCAGAAAAAACGAGCAGATGACGGAGATCCGATAAAAATCCTTTGTAAAACGCCGTCGATTCTTCCGTCTGATTCTGATCCAATTCAGGCAAGGAATGTTGATTCAAAAATTGTTCGATCCGATCAATAGCTGGTTTTAACTTTTCCCTCGTTGACTCACAAATTTTTTGTACATTGGCTGCTGTCATAAAGATAGCTCCCCCTTAGATAAGTCCTTACATATAAATCGGCCACAAAAATGTTTCGTTTGACCGTGAATTCTCAGCTACTATCCTACCATAAAAAGGTGCCAAAAGGTATCCCTTAATCTTCCTTATTATTTCCAGCCTTTCACAACGACATTTCTGCAACATTTCTGTGCTGTTCTGCATAAAAATATGTCCTTCTCCTAACGATAACACCAAGCGCGGACAACATGGAATCGGCATGAAGCGATGATTGCTGTCCAGACCAACAGAGGAGGTATGGTTTCCCCCATGTCGAGACCGAAATGGAAAAATTGGACCCTTGCCGCAGGCGTTGGCGCACTGACCTTGGTTCTGCTTCTTCCCACAATGTATCGCCCGGACACGAACCAAAGGAATCAAGCGCTTCCCCAGGCCCCACGCGAGCACCAGGAACAAGCCAGTAAACAGCGCCTCAAAGTACAGGATGTTAAAGCAACCGATATGCTGACACGCATGGATGCCAAGCAGCATTTAGCCGCTTTGCTGGATAAAACCGCCAAAATGTCCGAAGCGGATCTGGCCCGGTACATGAACGAATTGCAGCTTTCACATGCACATATTCGGTCTGTGGATATTGTCGACGCCAAAGGATCCATCCAAAAGCATTACGGCAAAAAGCCGCAGGATGGGAGCACATTGGAGCATCAAAAGCTGGAGCATTCCATGAGCCTGGCCAAAAAAGCGGTAATGGACCGCAAAAGCTTTGAATCGTCATCCTTTTCCGTAGGAAATGATAAATATTTTGTCATGGCGCTGCCCTCCAAAGAAGGCAAAAATTCCGTGATCGCCCTGTTTAATCAACAGATCCTGAACTCGGTGGAACAGCACCAGCGCAGAAATCTGCGTATGATTCCCTATCCACGCGAAGGCAAATTCCGCGTTGAATCGGTACACCCCGATACGTTGAACGAAATCACCGTGAAAACGGGACACGACAATGCCAATGCCAGCCATTTTTATGAAAATGAAATCGTGGTCCGGTTCAGGCAGGACCCGGGAGAACGGGACATGCGCATCATCCGTGCTGACCTTCATGCCTCGAAAGCACGCAAACTGGGGTATACCTATGTCTTCCGCTCCGAGCAAATGAGCTACAAACAGCTTCATGACTATTTCGAGCGCAAGTGGAATCCCTTGTACATGGAACCCCACTACATGTATTTAACCAACGAAACCGCCGTTGAACAAACGGATGTACCGGTTCCGAACGATATTTTGTTTTCCGATTATCAATGGAACCTTCCCGTCATCGAAACCAATCGAGGGTGGAACATTACGAAAGGAAGCAAAGACGTCATTATTGGCGTTGTGGACACGGGCGTGGACCTGGACCATCCCGACCTGAAAGGCCGGGTGCTTGAAGGATACAACGTGATCGACCCTTCCAGCCGCCCTCTGGACGATGTAGGTCATGGCACTCACGTAGCCGGAATCATCGGAGCCACCGTCAACAACAACGAAGGTGTGGCAGGCATGAGCTGGTACAACAAAATTTTGCCTGTCAAAGTGCTGGACAACTCGGGTTCGGGCACTACTTATGCCGTCGCCGAGGGCATCATTTGGGCAACCGATCACGGCGCCAAAGTCATCAACATGAGTCTGGGCAATTACGCAGACGCACAGTTCCTTCATGATGCAATCAAGTATGCTTATGATCGTGACGTCGTGCTGATTGCGGCCACAGGGAACGACAATACCGAGCGTCCAGGATATCCTGCCGCTTATCCCGAGGTGTTTGCCGTATCCGCCACCGATCCGGATATGAACAAAGCTTCCTACTCCAATTACGGAGATTACGTCGATGTCATGGCTCCTGGCACAAGCATTGCCAGCACCTATCCCAAGAACCAGTATGCCGCGCTGTCAGGCACATCCATGGCCAGCCCGCATGTGGCGGCTCTTGCCGGGTTGATCCGTTCGCTCAACCCCGACTTGACCAATACGGAAGTGATGGATCTGATGCGCCAAAGCGTCATCGACCTCGGCGACCCGGGACATGACAAATACTACGGTTATGGGCAGATCGATGTTTATAAAGCGCTGCAAGCCGCTGCAGGCAAAAGCGCCCCTTTGCAATTCTGGCCGCAGCATGTACGCGAGCAGATGGACAATATTTTGAAAAAATACACGGAATCTTCGAAATAGGCAAAAATAAAAGCAGCAGCGCCCCGGGGGCGTAATGCTGCTTTTTGGTATGCGTAATGGTTCCCCGGGGCCTTAACGCTGCTTTAGCGTTTGCGGGAAGACGTACGGGCTTTGCCTTTGTTCTTCCCTGCTTTTTTGCTGCGGCGGCTGGACACGTATACCGGACCCTGCTCTTTAACGACTACCGGATACACATGATGCGGAACAGGAACGCAGTGGTGCTGATTAATGACTTCAACCGGGTGAATAATCGGCTGTACTTGCGGGTGATAAAAATCATTCACGACTTGAATCGGATCACAAACGATAGGATCGAGCTCAGGACAACAATGTCTCATCTCAAAACCAACTCCCTTTCAAGTGATACTATAGAGTATTGCGGAAGGACGAAAGTGGATTGGATGGATGTCCTGACTCCGACGAATTAAATCAGCGGCAGCCTGTCCGCTGTTGTCCTTCCCCCATGGGGAAGCATCGCGCGGATCGCCTCGCATAGGATACGAAGGCCTTCCCTCAGCGGCTCGGGACCCGTTACGGTAAAACAGATACGAAGACTTGCGTCATCCATCTCTCCCGCATAACAGGCAGAGCCCGGCAAAAAGGAAACACCAGCCGCGTGCGCTTTGCGATGTAATTCATGCATGTCGATCCCGGCCGGCAACTGCAGCCACAAATTTAGCCCCCCTTCGGGCAGTATCCAATGCACGCCGTCCGGCGCATGCCTTTCGAGAACGCCCGCTGCAGCCTGCAGCCTGGCGTACAGCTCCTTCCGCAGTCCTTGGATATATGGTTCATATTGATGTTGGATGAAAGACTGCAGCGCTTTCTGGGTAAGCAGCGGACTGCCGAGGTCTGCCGTCGATTTGGCCGCCACCAATCGGGTAAGCACGCTCCCGTCGGCGATGGCGCACGCCACGCGGCATCCCGGAGAAAGCACTTTGCTGAAGCTTTTGATGTATACGACATGTCCAGACCTGTCCAACGATTTGATCGAGGCTGGCGGAGGGGCATGAAAATGCAGATCGGCGAACGGATCGTCCTCCAGAATGAGGCAATGGTAGCTCTGGGCCAGATTCAGCAGCTCCGCCTTTCTTTTGGCGCTCATCGTAATGCCTGTCGGATTGTGAAAAGTCGGGATCGTATATATGAGTTTGGGCGGGTAAGAATCGCACAGGCGGGTAAGCAGGTCGATGCGCATGCCTTCCTGATCCATCGGAACGGTGATGATTTTCGCGCCTCGGCTCGTAAAAACATCGATGGCGCCGGTATAGGTGGGAGCCTCCATATATACCACATCTCCGGGTCCCACAAACGTTCGGGCTACAAGATCGATCCCTTGTTGGGTTCCGCTTGTGATCAACATCCGTTCCGCTGATGCTTCCAGCCCTCTCGCAGCAAAATGCTGCATAAAAATTTGCCGAAGTTCACGGTCTCCCTGGAATGAACCATAGTAGGCCATGCGTTCCGGATGGTCCGAAGACAAACGATATGCGCTGTCGATAATATCCCGAGTGGGCAGCAGCTCAGGCTGGATGGCAGACATATGAAACTCGTAGCGGACCTGCGGGGAGGCGTCGAAATGGCGCCAGAGCTGGGCACGCGGCAAATAGTCCACTAACGCCAACTGCCAGTTCAACTCTGCGCTGACCTGACCCTGTCGATGCACGTTTTGGTGTTTTGGCTGCCCCCCGTTTCCGACTTGTTCAGCTTCGTCTTTTTCAAGCGCTCTGACATAACATCCCTTCCCCTGCGAGCAAACAATCAGTTGACTGGACTCCAATTCTGCATAAGCTTTGGACACGGTAACCAGGCTGACGCCAAGGTCTGCAGTCAATTTCCTTACGGACGGCAGGCGGGTGCCTGGCGCAATAAGCCCGGATCGGATGCGGTCCGCGATCGTTAGGGCGATTTGCATGTACAGCTTGGTGCTGCTCCCCCGCTTCAATTCAATGTGCATCATCATGGCCTCCAACTGTTATGATTCTCGCTTTACTGTTATACAGCAGACCGAGTATAATAGCGAATAATATAAGTATAACAGTGAATAACAGGAGATGAGAACACGATGAATATCCCTTGGTCCAACATGGCACAAAACACCCCGTCCTCTGTCGTTCGCGACATGCTTCAGGCTGCGCAGGCACCTGGAATGATTTCGCTTGCCGGAGGCCTTCCAGCCCAAAGTTCCTTCCCGTTGGAAGCCATCCGCGATGCATATGCCCGAGTTTTCGCCGACGGCCCCGCTGCCCTTCAATACGCGGAAACCGAAGGCTATCGGCCACTGCGTGTCAAGATCGCTGACCGCCTCCAGTCCAAGGGCATTCCGGCTTCGCCGGACCATCTGCTCCTGACTACGGGATCGCAGCAGTCCATTGACCTGGTATGCCGCATCCTGCTGAATCCGGGTGATCATGTGCTTGTTGAATCGCCGACGTATTTGGCCGCACTGCAAGTCATCCAATCTTACCAGGCCCAATCCCATGGCGTTGCTTGCGATGACGAAGGCATGCTTCCCGAATCCCTTGAAGAAAACCTGAAGCTATACCGTCCAAAATTGGTTTACATTAATCCAACGTTCTCCAATCCGGCAGGTAAAGTGTGGAGTCGTGCTCGCAGGCAGCAGGCGGTTGACCTTTGCCGAAAATACGGCGTGCTGATCCTTGAGGACGATCCTTACGGTGAGATCCGCTTTAATCCGGAGCAATTGGATGCACCTGCCCTTGCTGAGCTTGATGCAGAAGGTTATGGCAGTCCATCCAACGTTATCTATACCAGCACCTTCTCGAAAACGGTGGCTCCCGGCCTCCGCACAGGCTGGATCCTGGCTGCGCCGGATGTGATCAAAATGGCAGCCCGCTCCAAGCAGGGGGCAGACCTCCACTCCAGCAGCATTGACCAAAGAGCGTTGCATGCCCTGATGGAGTCCTTCGATCTGGATGGACACATTCGTCAAATTTCCAACGACTATAAACAGCGGATGCAGAAGATGACTTCGTTGATGTCGGAAAAATCATGGGAAGGCATTACGTGGAACTCCCCGCAGGGAGGCATGTTCTTATGGTTGGAGCTGCCTGAATCGATGTCTGCAGCTACATTGTTCACCTACGGCATTCAGGAAAAAGTATGTATCGTGCCGGGCGATTCCTTCTATGCCGGCACCCCGGAAACGAACCGCATGCGCATCAACTTTACGCATACCGATCCCGATCAGCTGCCCGAAGCGGTTGAACGGATGGATCGCGCCATCCAGCGCTGGCATGCGGCTGTGCAATCCGACACGGCCGTTACGCTGTAATCATCTTATCCGGCCAAATTCTCCTGGAAGAGTTTGGCCGGATGAAATATTTATATTCATAACAAAAAAGGCGGCAGTCTCCGTATCACGGATTCTGCCGCCTTTGTGCATGTATGGCGATGAGCTGCTCATCACTTGCTTCAGCATCGTTCGTAACCGCGAAGCGATGCAACATAGCGAAAAAAAATTAAAGAAATTACATGATCCACGTTGTTGCAGTTAGGAAAGCTTACCGTAAGCCGGGTTCTGTGCTCGTCGTGGTTCAGACGGGAACTACCCTCCCACCATAAGCGACAATCATCTATCTAGGCCATACATTGCTGCATGGCTCAAGCGACCAACCTAGACACACCTCGGGCTAAGGCTGCCTAATCCGAAGATCAGGCCGTGTCCCATTAGGTCTTGCTCCAGATGGGGTTTACCAGGAACGAAGTCACCAGCGTTCCTCGGGGTCTCTTACACCTCGGTTCCATCCTTGCCTGTGCCGGAAGATCCGGCCATCGGCGGTCCATTTCTGTGGCACTATCCTTCAACTCGCGCTGACTGGACGTTATCCAGCATCCTGCCCTGTGGAGCCCGGACTTTCCTCTCGTGGCAACAAGGCCACCAGCGATTGTCTGTCAAGCTTTCCGAAACAACATTATATAGTATACAGGGATTCCTTTTGACATACAAGCCTAATGTTATTGGAAATGCTGCCTCCACAACCTCCATCTTACATGAATTGGAATACTTCCGTGTTGATTTCGGAAGCGGTCACCTGAGTAGAATAGCGTTTTTCCTCCAAATGGGTCCGCAGCCAGTCCGCCGTTTTCGCTTTCATGATTTTCTCGGCATTATGGCCTACGTCAATGATGCACATACCGGCCATCAGCGCATCGTGCGCCGTATGATAATCGATATCCCCCGTGACAATAGCGTCCGCTCCTTTGAAACGGGCGGTAAGCACGTAACGGCTTCCTGAACCTCCAAGCACGGCTGCTTTTTTGATCGGTTTAGCCAAGTCGCCAACAACGCGCACGTGGCGCACGTTCAGTTCTTTTTTAACGACCTCTACCAGTTCACCCAAGGTCTTTGTCTCCTGAAGAGGTCCCAAACGCCCCAGACCCAACGTACGGCCTTTTAAATCCATCGGATACAGGTCATAAGCCACTTCCTCATAAGGATGGGCCTTCAGCATCGCCTGAATGACCTTGCTGCGCAGGCTTTGCGGCACGATCGTCTCGATCCGCATTTCTTCCACCCGCTCCATTCGGCCTTGTGCACCGATAAACGGCTGGGTCCCTTCGCCTGGCACAAACGTGCCTGTGCCTTCCGTGTTAAAGCTGCACTTCTCGTACTTGCCAATGCTTCCTGCCCCGGCTTCCAGAATCGCCTGCAGCACTTGTTCATGATGCGTGCGAGGCACGAATACCGCCAATTTGAACAGCTGGTCCGTATGTACGTCCTCCAGCGACTCCTTGCTGTTGATGCCGATGGCCTCGGCCATCCAGTCATTCATGCCGCCTTCCGCCACATCCAGATTCGTATGACTGATATACACCGCAATATCATGTTTGATCAATTTCTCGTACAACTTGCCCATCGGCGTATCCGTGCTCAACGATTTGACAGGACGAAAGATGATCGCATGGTGCGCAATGATCAGGTTGGCGCCGATACGAATGGCTTCATCGACGACTTCATTGGTGACGTCGAGGGCAACGAGCACATGGTTGATTTCTTTTTGCAGACTGCCCAGCTGCAGTCCGATTCGATCATCCGGGACAGCCAGATGTTTGGGAGCGAGCTGCTCCATCAGTTGAATGACGGTTTGACCTTTGGCAAACATGTAAGAACCTCCTTCAGACTCGTAATCAGTCGTTCCACCTCGGAAGCCTTGTCCCGGGCAGTATCGGAATCGGATCTGGCGATGGAATCGGCAACGCCTTGCAGTTTGGCGATCTCGCTTTCCCATTTTGCAAAAAACACTTCGTTCGGACGATCGACCAAATACGGCCCCATGCGCAGCAATAAATCCTGCGTCAACTCGATCCCGTTTCCAAGCGGCCGCGGGCGATATACTTCTTCATTGGCGATCGGGCTTTGCGATTGCGGCATAGCCGTAATGATTTCGTAAATTTTTCCGTCTTCCTCCAGCAACCGCTCAGCCACGACGACCCAGCCGTGTTCAAGCAGCCAGCGTCGCAGAATGTCCTCGCCTACGTTCGGCTGCAGCACAAGCAGGCTGACCTCGTCCAGTTTGTCGTACCCACGGTCCAAAATGGAAGCGATCAAAGCCCCTCCCATACCCGCAATCGTGATAACGTCGACCTCTCCCTTGGAAATGACCTCAAGGCCGTCTCCCCGGCGCACCGTGATCTGCCCCTCGAGAGCAGCATCGCTCACCTGCTTGCGGGCAGCTTCATAAGGTCCCTGATTGACCTCCCCCGCAACGGCCAGTGCCGCTCGTCCGCTGCGGACGGCAGCGACTGGAAGCAATGCATGGTCTGAACCGATATCTGCCAGACGGCTGCCCTCCGGAATTTGGTCGTGAATTAACTGTAATCGATTCGAAAGTTTCATGAACACCTACACCATTCATTAGTTTTGGATTTGCATTAGGCAGCGAAAAGCGATAAAATAAAAGCCAATCAAACATTTCAAGGATTAATTTCCAAAACCAAGAAATGAAGACTTTAAAATTAAAAACAAAGGAGACCCCGCCTTCGCCTCAGCTTTTGCGGAAAGTCTCCCATGATCATGTTATTCGAGGAAATCTTTAAGACGTTTACTGCGGCTTGGATGACGCAGCTTGCGAAGAGCTTTGGCTTCAATCTGACGAATACGCTCACGCGTCACGCCAAATACTTTGCCCACTTCTTCCAATGTTCTAGTCCGTCCATCATCAAGTCCGAAACGCAAACGCAGTACGTTCTCTTCACGCTCGGTCAACGTATCCAGAACGTCTTCAAGCTGCTCCTTCAGCAGTTCGTAAGCGGCCGCATCCGCTGGTGCAAGCGCTTCTTGATCCTCGATGAAGTCACCCAGATGAGAATCGTCCTCTTCACCAATCGGTGTCTCAAGGGAAACGGGTTCCTGAGCAATTTTCGTAATTTCGCGTACTTTTTCCACGCTCAGATCCATCTCGGCTGCAATCTCTTCGGGCGTCGGTTCGCGGCCCAATTCCTGCAACAGCTGACGGGATACCCGAATCAGCTTATTAATGGTTTCAACCATATGCACCGGGATACGAATCGTTCTCGCCTGGTCGGCAATGGCACGCGTAATGGCCTGGCGAATCCACCATGTCGCATACGTACTGAACTTGAAGCCTTTTTTGTAGTCGAATTTCTCTACGGCTTTGATCAGCCCCATGTTTCCTTCCTGGATCAAATCAAGGAACAGCATTCCACGTCCTACATACCGCTTCGCGATGCTGACAACGAGTCTGAGATTCGCTTCCGCCAAACGCCGTTTGGCTTCTTCGTCCCCTTGCTCGATCCGATTCGCAAGTTCAATCTCATCGTCCGCAGACAACAAAGGTACACGACCGATTTCTTTGAGATACATCCGGACCGGGTCGTTGATTTTGATCCCTGGAGGCAAGCTCAGGTCATCATCAAAGTGGAATTCGTCGTCCGAATCCCGCCCTTCTCCCTCTTCCCCGGGCCGAACCTCTTCATTATTTTCATTCACCACATCAATGCCAAGATCGCTCAGTTGTTCGTAAAACTCATCCATTTGTTCCGGATCCTGATCAAATGGGGAGAGCTTCTCGATAATTTCTTTGTAGTTCAATGACGATCTTTTCTTGCCTTGTTCAATCAATTGATCCTTAACCTGATCCAGCGTCATTTCTGTTTCTAGTTCAGTATGCTGATCATTCGCCATAACTTCGACTCCCTCCTCCCTAGAAACATCCAACCTGCAGACGTTCACTGTCTCTCTAGGGCAATCATTTCAATTGCGATTTGTGCCGCGCGTACAGAATCACCCGCCCGCTCTGCAGCAATCATTTCTTCCTTCTTCAGGTCATACTGCTTCATCCGAGGATATTTCAATATTTCCCTGATGCAATCGTCCAGCACCTGAATGCTCCATTCGCCCGGTCCCTCCATCATGGAGATGGAGCTTACCGTTTTCTCCAGGCGGTCATCATGCAACGATGACATGAAACGGCTTGTATCCGGCGGTTTTCCTTGTGCATAATAGGCGTATAGATAAGCAGCGATCGCTGCATGATCCTCCAAATTAAAAGCTTCACCAAGATGCTCATTCACGTACTGGGCCGCTTCTTCATCCAAAAGCATCCAAGCAAGCAATTTCCGCTCAGCCACATGATAAGCGGGCAACAGGTTAGGTGTTGGCACATGCCTATTTTGTTGCCTACCATTATTCCACCTTTTCGGGTTATTATCCCCGAACTCCGGGTTATTTTTCATGGCTTCGCGCTGTTCGTTGCATTCCTGCTTGAGCGTTTCGAATGAAACGTCGACCTCGGCAGCCAGCTCACGAAGATATACCTCGCGCTCTGTCGGCGAAGGCAGTGGGGCAATGAGCTTCACCGCTTCCTTCGTATAGGCAATCTGCCCGCCGCCTTCTAGCAGTATATGGTTTTTTTTCAGGTTTATAAGCTTAAATTTTGTGGTTGTTACAGCACCTTCAACAATCTGGTTCCGGAACCGTTCGCCGCCATGCTTGCGAATGAACTCGTCCGGATCCAATCCTTCCGGAATTAGCGCGACCTTCACTCTCAGTCCGGCTTCTTCCAGGATCGGAAAGTTTTTCATTGCTGCAGCCTGTCCAGCCCGGTCGCCGTCATAACAGAGGATGACTTCATCGCACATGCCTTTAAGCATTAAGGCCTGATTTTCCGTCAGTGCCGTTCCCATTGCGGCTACGCCGTTCTGTATGTCTTGATCCCAAGCAGAGATCACGTCACCGTATCCCTCGAACAAGATGGCCTGTCTTTGTTTGCGAATCCCGTTTTTGGCTTGATGCAGATTATAGAGGACACGACCCTTGTGAAAAAGCCGGGTTTCCGGCGAATTCAAATATTTCGGCTGTCCCTCTCCCAAAATGCGGCCTGCAAAAGCAATGGGCTTCCCGTTTCTCCCATGAATCGGAAACATGACTCTATCGCGGAAGCGATCGACGTATCCTTCGCCCTCATTGCGCTCGGACAGAAGCCCGCCGCGTTCCATCTCCTTCAGGGAAAACTCGCGTTTCTCCAGAAACTGCACCAGCGTATCCCAACGATTCGGTGCATAACCAATCTGGAACTGGTCGATCAACTTGTCGTTAAAACCACGCGAACGCAAATACTCCATAGCCGCCTTGCCGTGCTCGGTATTTTTCAGTAAGAAATGATACAGCTTCGCAGTAAGCTCATATGCTTCCAGCAAACGTGCCGTTTCCGGATTGTAATGAGCAGATTCGCGCCCCTGCCAATCTCCCAGCGAAATATGACTTTCTTCCGCCATCGACTTGACGGCCTCGGGAAAAGATAATCCTTCGATTTCCATCCTGAATTTGATGGCATTTCCGCCCTTGCCGCAGCCGTAGCAATAGAAAATCTGTTTCTCGGGAGTGACTGTAAACGAAGGCGTCTTCTCGGAATGAAAAGGGCAGAGGCCTTTCATGTATTTCCCCTGCTTGGTCAGATGCACAAATCGGCTAACCGTGTCAACGATGTCGTGCTGCTGTAACACCGATTCAATGATGCTTTCGGGTATACCGCCTTGTCCGGTACTCATCTCAACCACCTTCATCTCTTTAACACGTAGATATAATTCGCTAAATTTGTACGTTCTCCTGCAAATCTTTTAAAAGTTTTGTCAGTTTATGTTGAAAAATTTCACGATCCTCCGCTGTGAAAGGCTTCGGCCCTTTGCCATAGCGGCCTTTCCTGCGTTCCTTCGCAGCGGTATGACGCGAATCCAGCATAAAGTCGATGTCACGATCCGTGAAGTTACGGCCGCGAAAAGATAAAACGTAACAACGTTTGCCTAGCGCGAGTGCAGCCAATCCGTAGTCCTGCGTAATAACCACATCATATGCCTTAACATGATTGGCAATGTACAGATCCGCACTCTGGCTGCTTCGATCTACCTGTACGATGCGCACGCCGTCTCCACCCTGCAGCTGATGATCGAATGAAGAGACCAACAGGACTGGAATATTGAAACGCCGTGCCGTATCGGCAATCTCGGCCTTGACCGGGCAAGCATCACCGTCCACAACGATGTGGCGCACATTCAACTCACTCAAATCAGACCACCCGACTTCATAAAATAACTGCATAATGTAATATACGACCCGAGCCAGGAAAAATCCTTCTGGCAAGATCATGGAAATGCAAGGACAAAATACGGAACGGTTGTTCAAATGATTCGACAACGCGTTCCGTATATTTATACCCTCATCTATCCTGCTTTAATACTCGAATTACCATACCAGCTTGGAGAAATCGGCAAATCCTTTCAGGTCGCGATCAATGGCCGCGAGCAGCGCAAGACGATTCGCCCGAACCGCTTCGTCTTCCGCCATAACCATGACGGAATCGAAAAATGCCGTAATGGCTTCTTTCCAGCCCGACGCAATGGCCAGCGCCTCGGCAGCTTCATGACGGGACAGAACTTGACGGTACTCGTCGGCGGTTCTGTTCCAGACCTCGTGCAGCTGACGCTCCCCGTCTTCCGTAAACAGTTCGGGATGAACGGCAACGGCAGAAGCTTTCGCAGCCAGATTGCCTACGCGGTTAAAGGATTCCACCGTCGTTTTGAAAGCATCCCCGGTTTGAACCGCGGCCATCAATGCTTCACCTTTCGGAACGATGGCGCCGATATCGTCAAAACCGGCGGCAATGACCGCATCGACGACGTCATAACGCACGGTGTCGGACAGAAGCTTTTTCACGCGCAAGCTGAAAAAGTCTTGTAAATCCTTACGAACTTCGTCCTCGGTGCGTTTCAAAAGATTCATCTGTGCATGAACGTCCAGCGCAATGCCGAAAACTTCGGACAGCGTCAAAGGCAGATTGTGATCGAGCAGGATTTGCACGATGCCGGCTGCTTGACGACGCAGTGCATAAGGGTCCTGCGAACCTGTTGGAATGATGTTGATCGAGAAACATCCCACGATGGTATCGATTTTGTCTGCAATGCTCACGATTGCACCGACAAGCGAGGCAGGGGATTGATCTCCTGCAAAGCGCGGCTGGTAATGTTCGAATACCGCTTTGGCAGCTGCTTCTTTTTCTCCAGCCTTCCGGGCATAATCCTCACCCATCACGCCTTGCAATTCAGGGAATTCACCAACCATGAGCGTGACCAGGTCGAATTTGCAAATGTCGGCTGCGCGGCTTACGGACTCGGCATCGTCTGCAGGCACGTCCAGTTTCGACGCCAGGCTGTCGGCAATTTTACGAATGCGGCGTACCTTGTCTCCAACCGTTCCAAGCTCTTCTTGGAAGACGATGCTCTCAAGTTTGGACAATGCATCCTTGATCTGCAATTTCTGATCTTCCTCATAGAAGAATTTTGCGTCGGACAGGCGTGCGCGCAATACTTTCTCGTTCCCCTTTGCGATGACGTCTAGCGAATCGCTTCCTCCGTTGCGCACCGTCACGAAGTAAGGCAGCAGCTGCCCGTTCTCGTCCAGTACAGGGAAATAACGCTGATGTTCGCGCATCGACGTAATCAGCACGTCCTGCGGGATGTTCAAGAACGATTCGTCGAACGTACCGAACAGCACGGTCGGCGTCTCCACCAGGAACAATACTTCTTCAAGCAAATCCTCTTTGATCGGCACGTTCCAGCCTTTTTCGGCGGCAAGCGCCTGAATCTGGGAAACGATCATTTGCTCGCGTTCCTTAATATCCGCAACTACATGTTCGGAACGAAGAAGTTCCACGTAAGAGCCCGGATCGGTGACAACCGCTTCCTGCCCCAGAAAACGATGTCCGCGGGTAACATTGCCGGATTTGACGCCAGCAACTTCCAATTCGATAATCTCGTTGCCCAACAAAGCAACAATCCAGCGGATCGGGCGAACGAATTTGAAATCGTACGAAGCCCAACGCATGAATTTCGGGAAAGTCATCGCATGCAGCACGGACAGCAGACCTTCGCCGATGACCGAGGCGGTTTCAACCCCTTTGCTGCTTTTCGTTGCGTAGATGTATTCCACGCCCGCAAGCTCTTTGAACGTAAACTGTTCAGGATCGACGCCTTGACTGCGTGCAAACCCGAGCGCGGCCTTGCTCCAGTTTCCGTTTTCGTCCAGCGCAATTTTGCGGGAAGGCCCCTTTACTTCTTCCTCGACGTCCTCTTGTTTTTCGGCAACGTCACGAATAAGCACGGCAAGTCTGCGCGGAGTCGCATAAGCCTCTACTTGGCCAAACGCAATGCGGGATGCATCCAAAAACTTGACAACCCGTTCCTGAAGCTGTTCAATGGCTCCGCGCAAAAAACGCGCAGGTACCTCTTCCAACCCGATTTCGAACAGTAAATCCTTAGACATGCTCGGCTCCCCCTTTCTTGATCAGCGGGAAGCCCAGCTTCTCGCGCTCTTCCACGTATGTTGCGGCTACTTGGCGAGCCAGATTCCGAACGCGGGTAATGTATCCGGTACGCTCGGTTACGCTGATTGCGCCGCGTGCATCCAGCAGGTTAAAGGTGTGCGAACATTTCAGCACGTAATCGTATGCAGGGAATACCAAGTGTTGAGCCATTGCTTTGTTTGCCTCTTCCTCGTACATGTTGAAAAGGGTGAACAGCATCTTGACGTCAGATACCTCAAACGTATATTTGGAATGCTCGAACTCGGGTTGCTTGAAAACATCGCCATACGAAATGCCTTCGACCCATTCCAGTTCAAATACATTTTCTTTTTCCTGAATATAGGAAGCCAGACGTTCCATGCCGTACGTAATTTCTACCGCGACCGGATTGGTCTCGATGCCGCCGACTTGCTGGAAGTAGGTGAACTGGGTAATTTCCATGCCGTCCAGCCATACTTCCCATCCCAAACCCGCACAACCAAGAGACGGGTTCTCCCAGTTGTCTTCCACAAAACGAATGTCATGCTTCAGCGGATCGATGCCCAAACGCGCCAGGCTTTCGAGGTAAATTTCCTGGATATTATCCGGCGAAGGCTTGATAATGACCTGGAACTGATGATGCTGATACAAGCGGTTGGGATTATCGCCGTAACGACCGTCCGAAGGCCGGCGGGAGGGCTCCACATAGGCTACTTTCCACGGCTCAGGCCCAAGAGAACGCAAAAAGGTCATCGGGTTCATCGTACCTGCGCCTTTTTCCGTGTCGTATGGCTGCACAATAATGCAGTTGTGCTCGGCCCAGAATTGTTGCAGCGTTAGAATCATCTGCTGAAAATTCATGATCATGCTCCTTTTCGATGGTTTGATTACAAGCCCAGAACGGCAGCCAAAAAAACTCCCGCCCTACGCCTGATGTACAGACGTAGGGACGAGAGTTATTCCCGCGGTTCCACCCTACTTGGCCTGCGTAACGAAGGTTAAGCAAAGCCCACTTTTTCCGTGTCCATTCATGCTCCCGAGTGCCGTTTCGCAAACCGACTCAGCCAGGCTCTCACCATCCCCGGCTCGCTCAATGATTCGTCCTGAATGCTACTCTCTCGTTCTACGCATGACTCTAAAAAAGAGAAATTACATTGATAATATATAATTCCTATTAAAAAGTCAAGAACATATTTTTTTTCAAAAACGAGCAGTTCAAATCCCGTACTTTTCCATCTGGTCCAGGAAAGAACGGGATTTTAAATGAAGCCCTAACTGGTGATCCATGAAGGCTCGCATGATTCGTTTAAGTTCGGCCCGGGTGTCTTCGCTGACCGATATGCTGCCCAATCGTTGCAGATCCAGCTGAGCAAACAAACGAAGCAGCTTAAGCGCCTTCGGGCCCACACTCATCGCCGGCGGATCAAAATGCTTGCAGGCCCTGCAAAGCACTCCGCCCAGTCTTGGACTGACGAACAGCTGCTCCTCCGGACGCTCGCGTCCGCAGGAAATGCATTCGTCCAGAGCCGGGCCGTATCCTGCGGCCTGCAATATTTTCATCTCATACAGACCGGTGATGACCACCGGGTCTTTGTCTTCCTTCAATGCCTGAAGGCACGCCTTTAGTTGTTTGAACCAAAATGCACCTGTTTCCTCTTCCTGCAGCACCCGGTCCAAAAGCTCGCAAGCATAGGCAGCATAAGCAGCCTTGACCAGGTCTTCCCTCAGCTCATGGTTGCTTTCAATGATCTCGCCTGCGTTCAGCGTTCCCAGACCTTTGTTGCGGAAGTATACATATTGGCCGTACGTAAAAGGCTGTACCAGCGCAGCATGTCTACTCTTGGGCTTTTTGGCGCCCTTGACAAGCACCCCTACTTTTGTTCCGCTTTCGGTGCAAAGCGTAACAATTTTATTTCCCTCGCCGTAATCCATGCTGCGGATGACAATCCCTTCCACCCTGTATAGCATGCCTCGTCACCTAACCATTCCCGAAGATGCCAATCAACTCTCGGCTTCTTCATCTTCGATTCCTTCCCCTGAAGCTTCCGACTCCGGTTCCAATGCATTACACGCCTCGGTATATAGCAAATAAGATTCTACATCCCCCGTCATCGTAAACACCTTCCACGAAAAATCTCGCACTCGGAATTCATCCTCTCTTCGGAAATGACGTCTGCTTCTACCCGATAGGATGGAGTTTTCCAAGGGAAACTATGTGTTGCAATTAATGGATACTCGCCGGGTCAGGCATCACGATGGAAGCCCAGGTCGCGCAACACACGTTCCTGATTTCTCCAGTCTTTCTTGACTTTAACCCACAGATCCATATAAATTCTTGAGCCAAGCAAATTCTGTATATCCGTTCGGGCGCGCTTGCCTACTTCTTTAAGCATGGCGCCCTGTTTGCCGATGATGATGCCCTTCTGGGAATCCCGCTCCACAAAGATAACCGCCGAAATATACACCACGCCGTTATCCTGCACCTTCATATCCTCGATGGTTACGGCGATGGAATGCGGTACCTCTTCACGCGTCATTTGCAAAATTTTCTCCCGGATCAGCTCAGCGCACACAAATTGCTCGGGGTGGTCCGTGACCTGGTCTTCGGGATAATACTGCGGGCCTTCCGGCAGGTATTTGCCGATCTGCTCGAGCAAAGTCGAAACATTGTTGCCATGCATCGCCGATACGGGAACGATCTCCGCAAAATCATGCAGTTTGCGATATTCCTCAATCAGCGGAAGCAAGGCTTCCGGCTCTACTTTGTCGATTTTGTTCATGACCAAAATCACCGGAGTCCGCACGTTTTTGAGCTGCTCGGCAATATAACGGTCTCCGCCGCCCATACCTTCCGAAGCGTCGATCAGGAACAGCGCCGCCTCGACTTCGCCAAGCGTGTTCAAGGCCGTTTGGTTCATGAAATCGCCCAACTTGGATTGGCGTTTATGGATTCCCGGGGTATCCAAAAAAACGATTTGCTGTTCGGCAGAGGTGTATACGCCATGAATCTTGTTGCGCGTCGTCTGAGGCTTATCCGACATAATCGCGATTTTTTGCCCGATAATTTTGTTCATCAGCGTGGATTTGCCCACGTTCGGACGGCCGACGATGGCAACAAAACCCGATTTGAATGCTTGTTTTTTCATATGTTCCTCCTCAGGCGCCTAGGCCTGGAATGTGTATTTTTGCATTACTGTTTGGTCGATTTTTCGAGATCAGCCGGTCCAAACGCCCATGGCAGCAATTCGGCCACGGTTGTTTCCTGAAGATCTCCTTTCAGATTGCCCAAAAAAACGGGCATGTCCGGCTCGCAAAGCTCGAACAATACCTGACGGCATACCCCGCAAGGCGCGATGGGACCTTCCGTATCGCCCACAACCGCAATCGCTTTGAAGCTGCGCGGCTTCTGCCCGCCCGCAATGGCGCTGAACAACGCGGTACGTTCAGCGCAGTTGCTCGGCGTATAAGCCGCATTCTCGATATTGCACCCATGATGAACGTTGCCCTCATGGTCCAACAATGCCGCACCAACCCCGAAATGGGAATAAGGAGTGTACGCTTTCGTACGTGCCTTGATCGCTTCCTGCATCAATCCCTGTTTATCCATCTCTAATCACTCCCTTTATTCCTCATGACAACCCCAGCCATCGCAGGACCGGCTTCGCAAAAACGATGCATCCCACGATGACGGCGAACACCGCAGCCAGCAAAACCGCACCGGCCGCGGTGTCTTTTGCCGCTTTGGCCAGCGGATGAATGTTAGGCTCAGCCAGATCCACCGCAGCCTCCACGGCCGTGTTCATCAACTCGGTGACCAGCACCAGAAAAATGGCGGTAAGCACAAACAGCCATTCCATTTTGGAAATGCCGAAAAAAACTCCGGCTGCACACATAAGGAAGGCTGCTCCTGTATGTACCCGAACATTGCGTTGGGTCCGCAGCCCGTATACGACTCCCTCCGCCGCATTGCGGAATACCAACCCCCAGGAGCGCCTTTTCATTATCGTGTCAGCCCGGCACGTGCCAGAACCGCTTCCTGTTTGCCCATCATTTCGGCTTCGCTTGCTTCATCCTGATGGTCATACCCCAGAAGATGCAGGAAACCGTGCACAAACAAAAAGCCCAGCTCACGCTCAAACGAGTGTCCATATTCTTCGCTTTGCGCAATCGTGCGCGGAACGGAAATAATGATATCGCCGAGCACCTCGGGCATTTCCTCCAGCTCTTCATCCTCATCCAGCTCATAGATGATATCGAGCTCTTCGTCAACGGATTCATTCATCGCAAAGGACAGTACGTCCGTCGGACGGTCAATGCCGCGATAGTCGCGATTCAATTCATGAATTTGCGCATCGTCAACAAAAGTCAGGGCTACCTCGCCCTCCTCGATGCCTTCGGCTTCTCCGGCAAGCACGAGCAATCGCTCCAGCATTGCAATCATGGATTCCGAAATTTCTTTATCCTCTTGTTCATTATTCCATGCCAGGTTAAGGCTCATTCTTTCTAGCTCCTGTCTGCTCATAATAAAATCGGTTCAACCTGCTTCCGGTGAAACCGGCTTCGATTTTTTGATTTCCTCCGGATATTCGATCCGGGAATGGAAAATGCCCATCACCGTTTCCTGCAGCGTTTTGGCTATGATGTCCAGCTCGCGCATCGTCAAGTCGCATTCGTTGAACTGATGATCGTCAAGCCGTCCCTTGATGATTTTTCCGATCATGGACTCCACCTGTTCGACCGTCGGTTTACGCAGGGAGCGAACTGCGGCCTCCACACTGTCGGCAATGCCGACAATCGCGGATTCCTTCGATTGCGCCTTCGGTCCCGGGTAACGGAAATCCTCCTCCGTAAAGTCCGGTTCCACGCCGGCTTCCTCTGCCTGGCGCAAGGCCTTGTGGTAGAAAAAGTGAAGGAATGTCGTCCCGTGATGCTGTTCCGCGATATCCCGGATCGGCTTCGGCAGCTTATAGTCCTTCTGCATCTCCACCCCATCCCTGGCATGTGCGACGATGATCGACTTGCTCAGCTTCGGATCGATGGAATCATGGGGGTTTTCCATATTGTTCTGGTTTTCGATAAAATAAATCGGACGCTTCGTTTTGCCTATGTCATGATAATACGAACCGACGCGACATAGCAATCCATTGGCGCCGATGGCTTCAGCCGCAGCCTCCGAAAGATTCCCGACCATGACGCTGTGATGGTATGTTCCGGGCGTTTCGGTCAGCAGCTTGCGCAGCAGCGGATGATTCGGATTGGACAGTTCCACCAGTTTCAGCGCGGACAAAATGCCAAAAGAGGTTTCGAAAAACGGCATTAGCCCCATGACTAGAATCGCAGTCAGCACACCGCCGGCAAACGCAAACCCGATGCCGTATAACGTTGTCGTCCGGCTCCATTCTCCCGAATCCATCAAAGCCACGGTAAAGACCGCAAGCGAACCGAACAGGCAGACCATGATCGCCCCTTTGATGATCGTGGAGCGCTGGCTGGCGCGGTGCGTGGCAAAAATGGCCACAAAGGATACCAGTACGGCAAAAAATCCGAATTCGAAATCGAACAGCTGACCCTGATGCGTATTCAGGATGATGCTGGACAAAATGCCGATAATGATCGAACAAACAAATGCAAGCGACGTATCCAGCAAAAGCGCAATCATCATCGCGCCGATCGCCACTGGTGCCAAATATCCGACGTAGGATTGCTCATTGGTCTGAATGATCGCCGTCACATGCATAACCACGATCGTAATAATAAATATTAAAACAAGCATCAACAATTGGGCATTATTGTACTTGAAATGTGTTCCGCTGCACTGCTGAATGTACATCAGCACCGCTGCCGATAACAGGCAGGACAACATGAACAGCCCCAGCTGCGGCCAGTAGTTCACTTCGTTCTTCAACAGATCATTTTCGTCCAGCAGCGAGTACAGCTCCGGCGTAATCATCTCGCCTTTGGAAACAAGCGTTTCCCCTTGCTTGATGAACACCGTTGGCGTATTTTCCCGTGCCTGCACTTTGGCTTCCTTGGTTCCTTCCTCGTCATAGAAACGGTTGGCCGTTAATACAAGCCGGGCAAGCTCCTGAACCACTTCGCGTTGCGTGCGTTTGCCAAGCGAACTGACGCTGACCATTTCAGCCACCTTTGCACGAGCAATGGTCGCATCGCTGATCTGGTCCGTCATCAGCCTGGAAACGATATCCCGGGCAACCGGCTTCATCTCCTGAATGTCATCCGAGGTCAGGCGGGAAATCTTGATGTAGGTTTCCTCCGGAATACGGTAACTTTGCTCCTGCACCACATTTCGCACTTCCTCAAGCAGTGTTTCCGAGTATGTACCCGCTTTTCGGTTGTTGTTGATGAAATTGGAAACAAAATCTTTTTGCCGCTGCGGAATTTCGTCCCGATAAATATCGATTTTGTCCTGGCTGGAAATCTGATCATCCTGGTTCAAACGGTCAATCCGGTCAAGCAGCGTTGTCATCAAATTTTCATTACGCATTTGCACAATCTGATATATCGGTTGAACCCGCTCAGCCGCTTCTTCCTGGGCTTTCAGCGTAGCCTTGTTATTCGGAATTTGCATCGGAGCAGCGATATTCACCTCGCTCCGCGTGCCCTCCTGAATATCGTAACGCTCGGGAAGCACCCGCGACGCAAGACTGACATAAAAGACCAGCACCAGAAACAAAAACAGAAGATAGCGTGCCCACACGCTATACTTCCATCCTGTTGTTCTATTCTTTTGAAAAGATTTGCCTTTTGACGTTTCCTTCGAAGTCACGATAGACAATCCCTTTCTACACTTGATTTTCCGCGGCTTCGTTGTATGCGACGATGATTTTCTGCACAAGGGAGTGACGTACGACATCCTGTTCGGCAAAATAAACGAACCCGATCTCCTCTACATCGCCGAGGATCGTTTTGGCATCCACGAGCCCGGATTTTTTGCCCCGCGGCAGATCAATTTGCGTAACATCCCCGGTAATGACCATTTTTGAACCAAAACCGAGACGCGTCAAAAACATTTTCATCTGCTCGGGCGTGGTGTTCTGCGCTTCATCCAAAATGATAAATGAATCGTCCAGCGTCCGGCCGCGCATGTAGGCGAGCGGGGCGATTTCGATCAGCCCGCGTTCCAGCGCTTTGGCAACCTGTTCCTGGCCCATCACGTCATACAGCGCATCATAGAGAGGACGCAAGTACGGATCGACCTTTTCCTGAAGATCGCCTGGCAGGAAGCCGAGACTTTCGCCCGCTTCAACCGCAGGACGCGTAAGCACGATTCGTTTGACGCTGCCTTCCTTGAGAGCCGCAACCGCCAACACGACGGCCAAATACGTCTTGCCCGTTCCAGCAGGCCCGATGCCGAATACGACATCGCGTTTCTTGATTGTGGTTACATAGTGCTTTTGCCCGATGGTTTTGACTCGGATCGGCTTTCCGCGGTATGTCGTTGTAATCTCGCCTTTAAACAGATCCAGAAGCTGGTCGGCGCGCAAATCTTTCGCCAGCTCGATGGCATACAGGACATCCCTTTCGGTCAACGCATATCCGTTGCGGACCAATTGCAACAGCACGTCAAATAATTGTTCTAGTGATTCCACGTTCCGGATACCGCCATGAATCACGATTTCCGCTTCGCGGGATGCAATCTGGGCCGGAATTTCATTCTCAATCAGTTTCAGAAAAATATCCTGGGGGCCAAAAAGAGCCTGGCCCTCTCCCGCGCTCTGCAGGGAGATTCGTATGCTGCGTGTTTGCTCTGACAAATAGCCTCATTCTCCTTGACTAGGGACTAACGGAAGTTCTTCCGCAATGCTTTCTTCCACTTCAAATAGTACTTTCATATAAACTTTACCATTCTCTTCACGCTCATGCAAAATTTTTTCACTCAAAATTTTCGTGCCTTTGCCATTTTTCGCGATAATGTCGTTTCTGGCCCCTTCCAGTCCTTTTGCCCTGGCCCATTCTTCCGTATGCTGCTCCTGTCGATCCTGCGTCTCCAAGTCGGTTTCGGTCAACCACCCGAACGGAAGGGTCAGAGAACGCCAGGTGAGCGGTTTATGGTCGCTCTTTGTGTCATACGAACGAAACGGGGTGTCCCCATACCCCCACAGCTGCACGGCCCAATTGCCCAGCACGACGTAAAAACGTTCCTTGCTCTCCCCGGTCATCGTGTGATGCTTTTGCACAAGAGGCACCTCGATTTCGTACTCGCGCCATACAAGGCCCTTGACCTCTCCTTTTGCGACAACAGTCCGTGTATTTTCTTCATCGCCCAATATGCCCGAAATCAGAACCTGTCCCTTTTTTACGCGCATGTCTTTCTGAACGACGGGTCGCCCTTGTTCAGCGTATATGTTCGTAATTACGGCGTCCGTTTTGCTGACCAGATGCCGAGGATTCAACAAAGGTTCCGGCTTGGGCTGAGCGGATTCCACGATCTGGATCGTAACGGTCGTTCCTTCCTTGCTGACACCAACCCAAGTCACGTCAGGCAATGCAAGCGCCAGCTGTTTGGAGAGCTTGTCCTGGCTCTGTAACCGGAACCCCCATTGAAAAGGATACAGCCCTTCTTTTTTGGCTGCAGCAAGCACAACGTCGGAAGGTATTTTGACATTTCCCTTTACTTCCACGCTCCAGACCATGGAAGACAACGCAAACAGTGCCACGATGAATAACAACATTCCGCCGAGAAAAAACTTTCTCTTCCACAGTCTATCCAAAAAAAAGGGAAAACCGTTGCGCTTCGTTACCCGCATACGACAGCCTGTCCGTTTAAGCAAGGGACGCAACCTGAAAAAATGCGGCAGCAACACGTTCATTTCTGCCGTGTGTGCGTCCCGGGCGCGCAAGTCCCAAATCTCCACCCCTTGCTCCGTCAACAGGTTGATCAACGCTTCGATCTTCTCCCCAGTAACCGTAATGCGGACGTTTCCGCGCAGTTTGTACAGACTGGGCTGCTTCATCCTTTTCCCTCCACTCCATTCATGTGAATATCCAAAATGATGCCTTCTACCGCCACTTCATCAGGCATAATATTGCGAATCATCAGATCTGTCCCCTTGATTTCCAGTTGACCTTGCGACAAGGCAAGCACGATTCGCTCAGGGGTAAACTGGATGACTCCACGATGATTTTCAATATACAATTGCTTGCTGCCGATCAGGGTTAACCGTGGCATATCATAAAGCACATCCTGCGGCAGATCCAGCACTTCGCTGGTCCATCTCCGCAGCTTGCGGCTGATCCGGGTCATTCGAAGGTCTGCCCCCTTCCTATACATTTCAACTTATGCGATGAGGGAAACAAATATGAGAACTATGCGCAAGGAGGGCCGAGCAAAACAAAAAGAACCGTTTTCCGGCGAACAATCGCCAAAAAACGGTTCTTCATTTGTATTATTTCGTCATAAGATAGCCTACTTAAAAACTAAAGCTTTCCGCGGGTCCCGAAGGGTTGCTTAGAGCGCGGCGGACCCAATACTTCCGCCCACAATACGCCACTGCGAATATCCTCCCGGCGCAGCACGGACCGCCCTGCTTCGGCGTCGGAGCCTTGCTCATCCGGAAGCGGGCTAACGGCAGCTGTATTCGCGGAGGAAATCCGATCCATCCGCTCTTGAATAAGACGCTGCTGACGTTCTACTTCCAGCATCTGCTCCTGCAGTGACGCTCCCTTACCCTCCGAAAGATGGCCTCCAAAATCATCGGCACGGTTATTGGTGGCAGCAGGCTGATCGTGCTGCTCTCCACGGTGGTCATCGTACCACTCATCCTCATATCGCTCATCTTCATCGCGTTCGTCCTCATCATTCGCGCCTCTCGATGAATGAGGTCCCGCAGCCTGCTGAGGAGAATTCTGCCGATTCCAATCCGGTTCTCCCCCACCTCCAAAGGTGGGCATCCCGGTATGGGTACCTTTCTTTTTGGGGTCGCCAGCCTTGGCTGCTTTTCCGATGAAGGAAAACAATGCAAAACCAATGACTGCTACAATGTACAAATTATCGAATACCCAATCCAATAGGCTCACATGCACTCACCGCCTATCCTCAGTTTTTCGAGCCATCCTGATTGCCGGAGCCGGAATTGTCGCCAGGTTTGCCCAAACTGGTTCTCATTTGGGTATCTGCCTCGATGTTTTTCAGGTTCATGTAATCCATCACGCCGATTTTGCCGCTGCGGAGCGCTTCGGACATCGCCAGTGGAACTTGGGACTCGGATTCCACCACTCGCGCTCTCATTTCCACGACGCGGGCCTTCATCTCTTGTTCTTGGGCAACCGCCATGGCGCGGCGTTCTTCCGCTTTAGCCTGCGCGATGCGTTTATCCGCCTCGGCTTGCTCGGTTTGCAGGAATGCACCGATGTTTTTACCTACATCCACGTCTGCGATATCGATGGACAGAATTTCGAAGGCTGTTCCTGCATCGAGCCCTTTAGCCAAGACTGTACGGGAGATCAGATCCGGATTCTCCAAGACGTCTTTGTGGGAATTGGAAGAACCGTTCGTACTAACGATCCCCTCGCCGACACGGGCAATAATGGTTTCTTCACCGGCACCACCGACCAAACGGTCAATGTTGGCACGTACAGTTACACGAGCTCTAACTTTAACTTCGATACCGTCTTTGGCAACCGCAGAAACGATTGGTGTTTCGATGACGCGCGGGTTAACACTCATCTGTACGGCTTGCAGCACGTCGCGTCCAGCCAGGTCGATCGCTGCAGCCCGTTCGAATTCCAGCGGGATGTTCGCACGTTGTGCAGCAATCAGGGCGTTGACAACGCGGTCTACGTTACCGCCTGCCAGGAAGTGACTTTCCAGTTGGTTAATCGTCAGTCCAAGACCCGCTTTCGTTGCTTTGATCAACGGGTTCACGATTCGACTAGGCGTAACGCGTCTCAGTCTCATTGCCACCAGAGTAATAATGCCGATCCGTACGCCGGACGCGAGTGCCGAGATCCAGAGCATGACCGGGAAGAAGCTGAAGAACACGCTCAACACGATAATGGCAACAACCGCGATGAGCAACACAGAGATCAATCCAGGTTCCATAATGTAAGTTCCTCCATTTTTCCTTAGTTTTATGAACAAAAATCATAACACACCTTGTGAATCTATGCTGCGTTTTACCGAAAAACACCCTTAAAATGGTGCATTCGTTAGCCATACGGCTATGTACCGTGCCAAAGCTCATCACTTTGGCACGCATTTTGAATTAAACGGGAAGAGCTTGTTGTACAACAATTCGCGTTCCTTCGGCCTTAACCACAATGATCGGTGTATCCACAGGGATGAAACCTCCGTCGGTCACCACATCCACACGTTCACCGTTAAAGAGCGCCGTTCCGGCCGGCCGAAGCGGAGTCAGGCTGATTCCTTGCATGCCAAGCAATTCCTTGCGCTCCGTTGCAGAAGAATAGCCTTTGTCTGCAGTCATTCTGTCACTCAGAATAAATCGTTTCCAGACACCTCTGTCCTTGAACACAATAACCACGATGGCAATCACCACGAGCGCTGCCGCAAAAGCAATGCCGAGCGATACAAAGGCGTCGCTGGTGTCATATGCAGCCCGTACAACGCCCGCAACCAACGCAATCGAGCCGAGAATACCCAGTATGCCAAAGCTCGGAATAAACATTTCCAGAATCATCATAATCAGCCCTACGGTAAACAGAATCCATGTCTCCGCTCCGGCAAACCCGGCAATGTAATTGCCGGAAAAATAGAGGACAAAGCTGACGATGCCCACAATGCCAGGCACGCCGAATCCAGGTACAATCATCTCAATGACCACGCCTGCAATACCCAGGAACAAAAGCACGGTCATGACGACCGGATTCGTCAGAAACGTAGAAATGTTCTCCGCGGTTGTCCGCTCCATCGTAAACACGTCATTGTTCCCGTAACCGAGCCATGCTGCAGCTTCCTCAGGAGTACTGCTGATATGGTCGGCATAACCCACCTTCAGCGCTTCCTCGGCGGACAAAGCAATGATTTCCCCTTTTTGCTTCGTTTTGTTGATTTCCGGCATTTCCACAACGACGTTTACGTCAGCCATGCCGGCAGCGATGTCCGGGTTGCGGCCGCTTTTTTCGGCGGCCCCTTGCATTTTGCTTTTCCAGAAAGCAACCAGCTTAGGATCGTCCACATGTTTACCAGAGCTGTCCACCATCGCCGCCGCGCCAATCATGCTTCCTGGCGACATCACGATCTTATCTGCATTCAACGCCAGAAAACTTCCCGCAGAAGCTGCGTCCCCACGCACAAAAGCCACGGTCTGCACAGGGCTTTCCTTGATGAGCGTTCCCAGCGCTTCCGCGGTATCCACTCGCCCGCCGGGCGTATTGATATCAAGTACAATCAACCCGGCCCCCATGGCCTCCGCTTCCTTGAAACCACGCTCCATGAATTTGCCAAGCCCCTGCTCAATCGGTTTGTCAACCGGAATGATGTACACCGACCCGGTCTTGTTTTCAGCGGCGTAAGCAGAAGATCCGCCCATGAAGACAGGAAGCGTCAGCGTTAACAGCATGATAAGCATCAGTGGCACCGCAAGCCACATTCGACGCATTCCTTTCACAAATAATCCCCCCTTTTCCAATATCGTTATACAGTCCAGCTTATGGTATTTATTACGTAGAATGCAACATTGCGTTTCATAAAAGACAAAATTAATTTATGCCATTAAAGATGTATTTCCAAACAAAGCAGCTCACCACATGGAAATTCCGCAATATATGAGAACCAGGGCCGTCCTCCACCAAAAGGAACGATCATGAGCTTCGCCGAAGTGACGGGCATTAGCATAACGATGCTGGGTCAGATCGAACGTTGCGAATCCCACCTCTCCATTGCAACGGTGTGGAAAATCGCCAACGGCTTAAAGCTGTCCATCACGGCCTTGATCAGCGAGCCCGTACAAGATGCATCGGTCATTCCGTTGGATCGGGTTCGCATGTGGACGGAAGATGAGGGGCGGATTCGGATATATCCCCACTTCTCCATTGAGGATGGAAGACCATTTGAGACATACATGATGGAAATGGATCAATACGGAGTGCTTCGGGCGGCCCCCCATAATAAAGGTACGGAGGAGTTCATTTGGGCTTTTGAAGGAGAGCTTATCGTTCGGGTGCATGATCAGGAATATGCCGTCCCCGCAGGCGCGGCTATCCGGCCCAAGGCAGACAAACCACATGCCTACCAGCATGCCGGATATGCAATGACTCGTTTAAGTATGGTCATTCATTATTCACACTGAAACGGAATATCAAAAAATGATAACCGAGTCCAGTGAAAGAAAAAACACCTCCTGAGCATTCAGGAGGTGTTTACCGTTTTTGCTTTATTGCAGAAATTGTTGGACTGCTTGATTAACCAGTTTGCCATCCGCTTTGCCTTTGACTTTCGGCATCAGGGCGGCCATGACTTTCCCCATCTCGGCTTTCGAAGAAGCACCGGTTTCCTGGATGGTCTGCTGTACAATAACTTTAATTTCTTCTTCGGTAAGCTGTGCAGGAAGGTACTGACTAATTACATCAATTTCCGCTTTTGCATTAGCCGCGAGTTCATCGCGACCGGCTTTGTCAAATTCTTGGAGGGCATCTTTGCGCTGTTTGATTTCACGACTCAGGATATCAAGCACTTCGTTGTCATCCAAAGTTCTTTTCAAATCTATTTCAAGATTCTTGATCGTCGAACGAATCAACCGAATGGTGGAGAGTCTGAATTTATCCTTACTCTTCATCGCTTGCTTCATATCTTCGTTCAATCGTTCGCTAAGATTCATGGTAGTTCAAATCCTCCTAAAACTTTCTCTTACGAGCAGCCTCGGACTTTTTCTTGCGCTTCACGCTTGGCTTCTCATAATGTTTACGCTTCTTCACCTCGGCCAGGACGCCATCTTTTGCGATGGAACGTTTAAAGCGACGAAGTGCAGCATCAATAGTCTCGTTTTTGCGAACTTTAGTTTCAGACACCAGTTTTCCCTCCCTCCGACCAGACCGTCCAAGAGCAACAACACGGTTCATCACCTTTCATTATAGGCGAAAGACAATCAAGGTGTCAACCTTAAAGGAATTGTCGATTATTTGTGTGAATCGGATAGACTTGTCAGGGCGCCGATGCGGGTCCCTCCAAGCAGGTGATAGTGCAAATGGTTCACTGACTGTTCCCCATCCTTGCCGCAGTTGTTGATCAAACGATATCCGGAATCTTTGACGCCCAAACGCTCGGCAGCCTCCTGCACCGCCAGGTGCATCTCTCCGATCAACGGCAGATCCTCCGGCGTTACCTCGTTCATGGAAGCAATATGCTTCTTGGGAATGATCAACACATGGGTAGGCGCCGCAGGCTGGATATCATGAAATACGATCACGTGTTCATTCTCCAATACTTTGTTGGAGGGAATGCTGCCCTCGACGATTTTGCAAAACAAGCAATCCATAGTGGATACCCTCCTTTAATTGATATGTTATGTATATCCTTCTTTATCATACCGGAACTGAAATCTCACGTCCAATTTGAAAAAAAACAAGCCTCCCATCTCCCAGGATCTTGAACTCAAGGGAGTTGGGAGGCTGTTCACCGCCTCAATAATAAGGCAGCAGCGACAAGGCCACGAGCCCGAACAACGGCAGCACAAGTCTGTTGAAACGTCTGCGCCCATAGCCATAATAAGGATATGGATATGGATATGGCTGCGGGTATCCATATCCCGGATAAAATCCACGCATTGGCGTGATCGGCATGTTGGATGAAGGCATCACGCTTGGTGCCTGATTCGCATAAGGTACAGCAGCCTCAGGACCAACGGGGACTGCCAGATAAACCATGTCGTCATCCACGTGTTCCACGATCCCATCAAAAAGATTCCCGTCCTCCATCTGGATGCATACATACCGATGCAAATGATCCATGCATAATTTCTTTGCTTCCATTTTTTCCACGTTGCTGCGCCTCCTCAATTAACCTCTGTTCCTGATCCCATCGTATTCAGTTCTGGGCGAATTGACACTATGGGGCACGAAACCCCTACATTTTTTTGGGCGGCAGCGCCAGAGCAGACATTCAATCGCGGACAAACCCCAACATCAAATGGATAAAAAAAGAAGCACCCCATGAGCATCTTCCCAGTGGGAGACACTTCCGCAGACGTCTATTCAGGAACATTCCTGATCAAACGTCTGCCAGGGTACTTGTAAATAAGAATTGTCGGCTTGACTGTAGTATAACAGCAGGCTGAACCTGTATCTGTGAGAAAGCTCACGTTCATCGGCAGCCTGCTTTCCTCGTAATCTGGGGTTATAGCGTTTCCAGCATAACTCTGGAACCGCCACCCGCCTCGTTCGCCGGGACGACGATCAATTTGCGGGCAAGACGAGCCCGCAGTTCCGGCACATGGCTGATCACGCCGACGGCCAATCTGTCGTCATGCAGTTTTTCCAGGGAAGTGATCACCGTATCGAGCAGATCGGGATCGAGCGTGCCAAAGCCTTCGTCCAGGAAAAAGAATTGCAGCGGATATTGCCCCCGCAGCTGAATCTGCGCCGACAACGCCAGCGCCAGAGACAGGGAGGTCAGGAAGGTTTCTCCGCCAGACAGGGTGGATACCGGCCGTTTGACACCGCCATTGGCATCGTCGCAGATGACAAAGCCGCCACCGGAATCAACCTCCAGGGAGTAACGCTGCTTGGTCAGGAAACGCAAGCGCTGCGAGGCTGCCTGGCTCACCTGCATTAACTGCTCTTCCGCAATGTATTCCACGAAGGCATTGCCCCGGAACGCCGCTTGCAGCTTGCTCAGCAGCTCTCCCTCTTCGCTGACCTCAAGCCGTTTGTTTTCCAGCTCGGTCCAGCGTACATGCCGCTGCTGCACATCCTCCAAATCCCGCTCTGCTCTGGCTTTCGCTGCAAGTGCAGCTTCATCCTCCGCCCGTCTGGTTTGAAGGAGAGTCATGCAATGCTGCCACTGTTCCTCGGTTACTTCCGCACCGTTCAACTTCTGCTCCAGCTCGCGCAGCAGGGATGCCAGCTCGCGTTCCCGTTCGCGGTGAAGACGAATTTTTTCCGTCAGCCGCAGAACCTCGGTTTCTTCCACCTTGGCGAGTTCCACTTCATGATCGGTTTCAAACGGGGAATGCGCCAGCGATTGCCGCCAATGCTCCATGGCCTGCTCCAGCTGCTGGGCCGCGGACTCGGCAGCTTGACGAGCCAAGGCGTCGTTTTTGACAGACTCTTGCTTCAAGGCATCCGCTTCCTTATAACGCCGGGAAGCCTCTTCGGCAGCCTGTCGCAGCTCGCTTAACCGCGCCTGGGCCGCCGCGATCAGTTCCTCGACGCGCTGTTCACCGACCCATTTGCGCAAACGTTCTTCTTTCTCGGCGAGCTGTTTGGTGTTGCCTTGCCATTCCGTCCGCCACTGGATCAACCGTTTGTCCAGCTCGACCAGCTGCTGATGGAGCGTCTGGATCAGCCGCTCCTTCTCTTCAAGGAACGTGACGCTTTTGCTAAGTCGTTCCTTGATGTCTTCGGAGCGTGCATCGCGCTCCTGCATCGCCTGCACCATGGCTTCAGCCTGCTCCGGGGCGATGCCCGGCAGTTCCGAGGCCCAGCGGGCTTGCAGCGCAGCCGCTGCGGCCTCGCTTTCGGCCAGCCGGCGCTCCGCCTGCGCGAGCGCGGCACGGCCGGCCTCTTGCGCAGCAGCGGCCTCGGCGCGCCGCTGCTGCGCCTCCGCCGCCGCCTGCGCAAGCGCGGCGGCTTCGCCCTGCAGCGGCGCGGCGGCGTCAGCCAGCGCCTGCGCGGCCTGGCGCAGCGCGGCGGCACGCGCCGCGAGCTCCGCCGGAGAGCCTGCGTGCGCGGGCTCCCCGGCGGGCTCTTGCGCCGCTGCCGCAGGCGCGGCTTCGGCGGCGGCTGGGCCGGCCGCCGCGCCGAGCTGCGCCAGCAGGCTGCGACGCTCGTGCAGCTGCTGGCGCAGCCCAAAGCGCAGCTCCTGCAGCTCCGCCTGCAGGCTGCGCAGCAGTTCGAGGTCCGCATCGCCTGCGTGCGGACCTTCTTCCGGCGGCGGCGCCGGGAGCGGGTGGTGCGCGGACCCGCACACCGGGCAAGGCTCGCCGTCGCGCAGCTCTGCCCGCAGGGCAGCGGAAAGGCGGTGCAGCTCCTGCTCACGCAACGCGCCCTGCAATTGTTCCTCCGCCCGGGTCAGCAAGCGCTGCTCAAGGCCGATATCCTGCTCGCAGGCGGCCAAGGCTTCTACGTTTGCAATGGTTTGTGCAACCAGCAGCTCTTTTTGCCTAGCCTGGCGTTCTTCCTGCAAGCTCACCGTTTTCTGCTTGGCATCCGCTTGCTCCAAGGCAAGCTTGCCCGCATCCGCCTCGGCTTGATGGCTACGACGCTGTTCGTTGATCGCCTCCAGGCGATGGCGCAGCTCCAGCGCAATCTGCAGCTGCCTGCGTTCGTCAGCTTTCACCTCGCTGACCTTCAAGTCCTCCTGCAGCTCTTCCCGCCGCTTGCGCCCGCGCTGCTGCAGTTCCCGTTCCTTGTCCAACTGCTGGGAAAGGGCAGACTGTTCCGCTTCCCCTTGCTCCAAAAGCCGGGACAAGCGCTGCGTGTCGCTTTGCAAGCCGTCCCGCTCTTTTTGCAGTTCTTTGGCCTGTTCCAATTGTTCCAGACGCAATACGAGCCGCGGTTCTTCCTCAGCCAGTAGGGCACGGGTCTGATCCGCACGGCTCGCCGCCTGCGCGGACAACTGCTCATGCATCGCCGCCTGTTTGCTCGCCGTCTCGGCCGCCTGCTGCCGCAGCTTGCTTGCGCTGTCGGCATCCCGCATCGCCTGCAATGCAGGCAGGATGGCCTCTGCAGCAGCCGCCAGTTTCAGCCGTTGTTCCTCCGCCTCGATCAACGGTTCCTGTGCCTTCAAGTTTTGCTGCTCTGCCTGACGTGCCTGGCGTTCAAGGCCAAGTTCACGCACTTTGCCAAGCCGCTCCGCGGCCTGCATCGATTCTTCCAACGCTTTGCGGGAAGCCTCCGCTTGCTTCGTCGCGGCCTGAACGGCTTGCCCGGCTTCCTCCAACGTCTCGCGGCTTGCATTCCCCAGCCCCTGCTGCTCAGCGGCAATGGCCTGATGCTGCACGTCGTTGTCCTTCACTCTGCGGCTAAGCTTGATGGCAAGCTGATCCCCGTATTTCTCCAGATGGAACAGCCGCTGCAGCATTTGGCGCCGCTCGCTGCCTTTCAGGGACAGAAATTCGGCGAATTTGCCCTGCGGCAGCACGACGGCGCGAGTGAAATCATCCATCTTCAGCCCGATGACATCCTCTACGCAACGATTTACGTCGGACACCTTGTCGGCAATCACGTCCGGCTCGGCATCTTCGAGCACTTCTATAAAACGGCTCTTCGTATTGCTCACGGTGACTTCGCCCGTCCGTTTAAACGTACGGTCCACGCGGAACCTGCGCGGTCCGTGGGCCGCAGCCAGCTCGAACTCGAACGAAACCGACAACGAATCTTCCGCATGGTTCATAATGCCCTGGGTGCCGCCTACGGCGCGTTCCACCTTGCCGTACATGGCCAGAGTAATCGCATCCAGCAAGGAGGACTTGCCGCTCCCGGTCGGTCCGAATATGCCGAACAGTCCCGTCTCCGTCAGCACCGTGAAATCGATCTCCTGCGGCTCTCGGTAGCTCTGCAGACCCGCCACTTTCAACCAAATCGGTTTCATCTTGCTTCGACCTCCTCACGAACGCCGGGCTCGTCCTCGTCCACGAGCTCCAAAAACAGCTGGACCAGCCGGTCCTCAGGCTGCGCCCCTCCGGTCTGCCGCTGGTAAAACTTGCGGAACAGCTCATGCACAGGCAATTCCGCGCGCTGCTCCAGCAAGCCCGCCGCCTCCATCTCCGGATATACCGGACGAATGTGAATGATGCCGTCATGCGCCCGCCGCAGCGTCTGGATCTCTTTGAGCGACATCGCGTCGTCCAGCCATACTTCCAGATCCACGAAAGCCTGCGCATCCCTGCCCTCGTCCAGCCAGCGCTGAATTTCGGCCAACCCGCCGCGCGCTTTCCAGCGCACCAGCGGCCGTCCGCAGGACAGCAGCACTTCTTCAACTTGAGCAGGTTGTCCTGGTACGACGTCCACCATAGTGACCGACTTGCTCTGTCCCGCCTCCGAAAAGCTATATGCAAGCGGTGACCCGCTATAACGAATGATCCCGTCACCTTTCACTGCCTGGGCCCGGTGAAGATGGCCCAGCGCTGTATATTGCGCGCCAACAGCCAATGCGGACGGGTCTACGGTGTATGCACCCCCCACCTGAATCGGACGCTCCGAATCTGTCTCCACGCCGCCGAGCACGTAAATATGGCTCATCGCCAGATTGACCGTATCCGGGCGGAAAGAAGCTGCAAGCCGCTGCATCAGCATGCCGACGCGGCGGCTGTATGCCTGGCGAAGCACGCGTTCATCGCTATCCGCGCTGAGCAATTCATTCAGTCGTGATTCGGAAGGATAAGGCAGCGCCGCAATATGCGCCGTCTCTCCGGTCCGCTTGGCATGGATGGTTACCGTCTCGGCGGTCGGCGTTCCGATCAACGTAATCCCATGCCTGTTCACCAGCGGCGTGACCGACGATACCCGCTCAGGCTGATCGTGATTGCCTGCAATGACGATCAGCGGCCTGCCCTTTTCCGTCAGTCTGGCCGCAGCCTCATAGAACAGCTGTTCCGCAGCCGCCGGCGGATTGACGGAGTCGTACACGTCCCCTGCCATCAGCACCGCATCGGCCTGTTGCTCGTCGGCTAACCTGACGAGCTCGTCCACAAAATCCTCCTGCTCCCGAAGTCGGCTCCGACCCTCCAGCGTTTTTCCGAAATGCCAATCTCCCGTGTGCAACATACGCATCGCCCGTTCATCCCCTCTCCATGGAAACCCTCGCGGCCGCGAGGAGAAAAATGCTCTGTACAAACCTGCTTTCCCCGTACGCTACCCTCGTCCCGTCCACCCGGGTTTCCTTTGTGTTTCTGCATTCATCTATTGCTGAGCCCTCGTGATCAAGGCACTCATACAGGCAGCACTGCCTCTTTTATCTTTCGTGGACCGCCTCCCGCACTCGGCCGTGGTGGCCTATAAGCGAACGGCATGCCCGCCATCAAAGAAATACAACCATTTCCGCGAAACCTTCCGGCCCAATATATCTTCGATGGCCTGAGCATACAGGTTCAGTTGGAAGCTGTAATTCGCTACCAGCGCATCGACGCCGCCCCGATGTTCAAGCACGCGGTCCGTCTTGTAATCGAGCAGAACCAACTCTCCGTCCACCTCATAAAGACAATCGATGATCCCCTGAACCAGCACCGTTTCTTGTTCCAGAACCGCGCTCTGTTTCGCGTCAAAGTCCACCGTTCCCTCTCCGGCGTTTGCAGTACGATCGTTCACCCACCGCGCGGGCGTAAGATTCGCCGGAAGCCCGTAAACAAACGGAATCTCCCGTTGAACACGATCGGCACGCAGCAGCTCGGAGCCGGGCTCCGTCTCGAAGAACGCCATAAGCTCCGCAGCTTCAACGACGTCCGCCTGCTGCTGGGTCAGCAATTGCCGCTGAACGAGATTGGCGACCGTTTGTTCCAGGACGGCAACGTCAATCACGGTACCATCAAACGGTACATGCTGCATCACCGTATGATACACCGTTCCTCGCTCAGCCCCTGTCAATTGCTTCTCTTCCATGAATTTCGGACGACGAAGATGAAGCTTGAACGAGGCATCTGCGGCATGGCCGCCTCCGTTATCGGCATTCCGGACCGGAACATTTCTGCGGATTTCATCGCTTTTCCTGCCATTGCGCAAATCCGGCGCCTGACCGGCGCCTTGTCGGGCGTGGACCGGTTTTCCGTCGCCCGCTTCTGCCGTCTCGTCACCCGATCCCGGGTTTTCCGTGTCCACTTGCCCTGCTTCTCCGTCAGGCTTGTATCGATTCCGCACAAACAGCTCCTCCATCACCTGCAGGGATTCGTCCCCAAGGGAGAAAAAACGGCTTTTCAGTTCGGATACGGATGTGCTCGCAGCAACTCGCGTGGCTGCCTCATGAGCATAAGACCATGACAGCCGCCGATCCACTTCCTGCATCAGATTGCTGCTTGCCTGGTCGTCGATCTGCACTAATCCGTCTCGATCATCAGTTCGCTGCTCCGGCAGTTCCAACGCTTCCTCCGTTTCGATCCGATCATCCATGCGCAGTTTGGGCCGCAAAGATACCGGTTGTTTCGCCGCCAAGGCAGACATCCGTTCCTCACGGATCAGCGACAACCCTTCCTGGTTCTCTTGCGCCGAACCAACCATGACCTCCTTGGATATGCGGTCAGCGTTTACTACCGCAATATTCCAGCGTGATTCATCATCGGTCAGGCATGCAGCGTAAGCATCGCTTCCACCCGCAAGCTGCCGCAGCAGGGTCGCATCCGGATGACGGACCAGCGAAGGTCCGATCCAGTCGAGATAACTTCTGCCGGCGGCGAGCAGGTAATCCGGGAGATTCAGTTCGGGACTGTCCTTGACCTGTGCCCAGGCAGCCGCTTTTTTGGCCGCGTCTTTCACCGTGCCGACCAAAATCATTTTTTCCTTCGGCCGTGTCAGTGCCACATACAGCACGCGCATCTCCTCCGCGAGGAGTTCGAAACGGGCGCGGCGGCGAATGGCCAGATTGGCCAGCGTCGGATAGGTTACCCGATTGTCGCGATCCACGAACCGCGGGCCGAATCCAAGCTCCTTGTGCATCAGAAACGGTGCGTTCAGGTCCTGCTGGTTGAACATTTTGGATATGCCTGCCACGAACACGACCGGAAACTCCAACCCTTTACTTCGATGAATGGTCATGATGCGCACCGCGTTATCCTGCTCCCCGGACGCGCTCATCGCCCCCAAATCCCCGCCATTTTCCCGAAGTCTGGACACGTATGTCAGGAAACGGAACAATCCGCGGTTCGCGGTCGCTTCTTCATATTGCCGTGCACGATCGTACAATGCCTTAAGATTGCTCTGTCTCTGCATGCCTCCGGGAAGGCCGCGCACCCAATCCAAATATCCCGTTTCGCGGTATATACGCCAGATCAATTCGCTCAAGCTTCCTTGACGCGCTTCCCGTCTCCACTGCTGCAGCTGGCGCAAAAAACGCGCCAGTTTTTGCCGCAACAAATCCGCTTCATCACTTTCATGCTGAACGAAATGCTCCTGATGTCCGTTGGATAGACCGGCATAGAACTGACCATCTGCATGACCCTCTGCTCCAACGAAGCTTTGATCGGGATCGTCGTTTTCCAAAACCGGTTCAGGCAGTTCAAGCTCCGCCGTCGCCGCGGTTTCCCCCAGCGCCTGTTCCAGCTCGCTCCATGCCTCGGACCATTCCACCTGAGTGGGGTCGTCTTTCCCTTTCCCCATCGAATCTGCTAAACGAATCGAAGGTTCCTCAAGACTACCAGCAGCCATTATCACTGCATCATAGAAGGATTGTCTCTGATCGCCAAGGCGTATGAGCGCAAGTTCCTCTTCATCCAGTCCCACGATCGGGGAACGAAGCACCGAAGCAAGCGGGATGTCCTGACGCGGATTGTCCACGATCTGCAGCAAGGATAACATCACTTCGACCTCGGTCGCCTGAAAATAACCCTTGCTCTGTTCCCCGCCAGCCGGAATGCCCTGCTGCCTGAATTCTTCGATCATGAGCGGAGCCCACATCGCCGCGGAACGAAGCAGAATGACGATATCGCCGTAACGCGCCGGGCGCATCGTTTTGAGCGCTTTGTCGTATACCTGCAGCGCAGGTTTGTCCCCGTCACCCAAAAGCTCGCGAATCCGTCCTGCGATCGCCCGTGCTTCCAATTGGGCCGTCTCCAGCTCTGCGCTCTCCAATTCCGCGAGCGGTTGGCCTTCTCCCGTCTCGCTTTCGGCATCCGCCCAATCCGCGCCGTCGCCCTGGCGGTCGATCAGCAGCAGTTCAGGCGTGTAGGACGCCGTGCCCAGCGATTCTTCCGGAAAAGTCGCGCCATAGGCAAGCTGTGCTCGCTCGTCATACGCGATTTCGGCAACACTTTCGTTCATGATTTGGCGAAACAGCATGTTCACGGCATGCACGACTTCGGAACGGCTGCGGAAATTGCGCGCAAGGTCGATCCGTTTCCCTGCCCGAAGCGGCAGCGCTTGATCTTCCCTATCGCCCGCGTCCGTCCGATACTGTCGGTATTTGCTCAAGAACAATCCAGGCTCCGCAAGACGGAAACGATAGATGCTTTGCTTCACGTCCCCGACCATGAAGCGGTTCCCCGGGGCTTCCCTCGAAATCAACCGCACGATGTCTTCCTGCACCGTATTGGTATCCTGGTATTCGTCCAGCAGCACTTCATCAAAGCGCTCCCGGTATTCCATCGCAGCATCGGAAGGCAACGCCTGGTCCGGCGTGGAATCCTCATGCCGCAAAATCTGCAAGCAGTAATGCTCCAAGTCGTTAAAATCGACCTGTCCGCGCTCCTGCTTTGCGCTGCGGTACAGCTCGGCGAACTCGCTGACCAGACGGGACAGCTCTTGCATGAGCGGAGCAGCCTGCTGCAGCTCCTGCCAAAAGGAAAATGCGCTTCTGCCGAACAGCGAAGCTTTCAGATCCGAGACCGCTTTTTTCGCAGCCTCGCGCAATTCCTTGACCTGCTCCTGCAAATCGGGATCGGTCTGGTCCTTCTTGCACGGTTTCAGCTTGCCGAAAGCCACCGTTTGAAAAGCCTCCGGCTGGCGCTCCCATGGCACGACCTGCACCGCGGACAACAACTCTTCGACCATGGCAAGGTCTGCTTTCAATGTATCGGCGTATGGGGCCGGTCCTCCCGGCTGCAGCGCAATCGCGATCCCCTGGCGCAGCAATCCGGCTGCCCCGCTCAATGTCAGTGCCGCATCTTGCAAAATGCTTCGCACCCAAGGCGATTGTCCCAAAGCTTCCACGCTTTCGACCTGAAATGCGTCTGCCATCTGGGCAAGCCAATGCTCCGGCCAGGAATGGCTGCGCGAAAAATCGTACAGCCGCTGGACCAGCCTGTGCATCGCATCATCGCTGCGTTCGCCGCTGAACCAGTCGACCAGTTCGCGGAACGTGCTGCCTTCCCCCTCTTGGCCATACTTTTCTTCGAACAGCTGCTCGAGCAGCTCCTGACGCATCAGTTCCGCTTCGTTTTCGTTCAGGATGCGGAACGCTGGATTCAGCGGAATAAGCTGATAATAACGGCGAATGACTTCCATGCAGAAGGAATGCAGCGTCGTGATCGACGCCCGCCCGAGCAGCGAAAGCTGCGTGCGCAGATGCTCTTCCTCCGGATTCTGTTCCAGCGCCTGTTCCAGCGCTTCCCGAATCCGCTGCTTCATTTCGGAAGCTGCCGCCTTCGTAAACGTGGCCACGAGCAGGCGATCCACGCTGAACCCCAGGGAAGGATCGGCAATTTTGCGAATGATGCGTTCCACCAGCACCGCCGTTTTCCCGGACCCGGCCGCAGCCGCCACCAGAATGTCTTCCCCGCTTTGCGAGATGGCGCTCCACTGGTCATCGCTCCAGAAACTTCCCTCCGGTTTGGGTATGCTATGCAACTTCGTCATGTCGTCTCCCCTCCCTTGTGATGGGATAACAGGTCCCACATTTGCTGTTTGCCCGGTTTGGGCAGCAGCTTGTATTCGTTGCCTTCGATATTTTCGTCAAACTGGCAGACCGGCTTGTACGGGCAAAACGTGCAGGCCACCTCCTGCTGGATGCGGTAAGGCTCGATGGCCACATCGCCCTCGGTAATGCGCGTTCCAATCTCGCGAATGTTATGGCGCACGGATGACAGCAGCGTATCCCATTGCTCCGGCGTCGCCACGGCCGCACTGCTGTAGAAGCTTCCATCCGCCTTCAGCGCAACCGGAATTATGGCCGAATGACCCTTATCGAGGGTGTGGTCCATCTGAGCAATCGCATCCCGATCCGCAAGCAGCAGCCCTTTCATCTTGAATTTCTTCAACAGCTCCTGCCCCGCCTGCTCGGGAGTCATGCCGTTGGAGGATTGCAACAGCGGGTTATGCACGTGGAAATACAATGTTCCGCCAGGCAATGCAGGTTCTCCAAGCCATTCTTCGGCAGCGCTCAGCAGCACTTCAAGGTAAGTGAGCATCTGCAAAGAAAGGCCATAATACACTTCATGCAGCTTGAGATCCGTCTGGCTTGATTTGTAGTCGATGACGCGCAGCAGCAATCCGTTCTCGCCTTCTGCAACGTCAACGCGGTCGATCCGGCCCACGATTTCCAGCACGCAGCCGTTCTCCAGCTCGAAACGCAGCGGCGGCAGCGGTTTGTCGGGGCCAAAGTCCAGCTCCAGCCCGATCGGCTCGAAGCTCCCCCGCCGCGATTGCTCGCCGAGGATGACCGAGGCACGGCCGACGACTTCTTTCAACTTGCGGAAAATGTATCCGTACCGCTTCGTGCTGAGCAAAATTTCGCCCTGAAGCTGCGGAGCGATCTGCTCTACCGTATGCTCGGCTTCCTGCCTGCACTCGTCGGGCGAAAGGCTTCCCCAGCTTCGGTTTTGCTCGCGCAGCCGAATCGCAAGCTGGCTGAGCGCAGCGTGGAACAATTGTCCGATGTCAGGCGCCTGCAAGCGATACGTCTGACGTTCTTTCAGGCGCAGCCCATGGGAGGCAAAATGCGAGAAAGGACATGCCACAAAGCGTTCCATGCGCGAGACGCTGGTCCTGACTTGCGTTCCGTACAATTTGCGGCTTGTCGACGTACGCAGGGGCAGTGCGCGATTCTGATAAAACACCGACCCGAGCAGGCGTTCCAGCGGAAGCCTTGTCTCCATGCGGGACAGATGCCAATTGTATACCGCCCACCACAGTTCAGGTATTTCTTCTCCCCGCCGCCATCTGCGCAGCTGCGCGATCAGGCTGGACAGGCTTTGTCCGGAATGAAGCACATGGGCCCAATGGCTCTGCTCGTCGTCCACGTTTTGCGGCTCCGCGAGCAGCGGTGAAATTTCAAGACCGAACATTTTGCGCACATGCCTTACGATTTCCGAGGGCAGCAGCGTTTTGCCTTCTTCATCGGCAACCGGATAACTGAGCCATAACCGGTGACTCGCCGAGGTGAGCGCAGTATAGATCAGGAAGCGTTCATCCAACATTTTACGGGTGGCATTCGGTCCGAGGGAAAGGCCGCGATCCGTCAGCCAGAGCCGCTCCTGCTCCGTCAATACGCCGTCGTCCTGAGGAACGGCAGGCAGTTCTCCATCCACGGCGCCCAGCACGAACACGTAACGGATATCCCTTAGACGGGTCCGGTCCATGGAGCCGAAGAGGACCTGATCCAGCGCCGGGGGAATCAGGCCGAGCTGCAGCTCGGCCAGTCCGGTCTCGACCATGCCTGCAAACAGGTCGAGCTCCAACCGTTCGCTGCCGAGCATGTCCACCGTCTGGTCCAGCAAATCCAGCACGGCGCCCCAGATCTGGCGATGCTCGCGCGATCGTTCCGGATCGCCTTCAGCCTCCGCACGGGCCGACATGGCATCCAGCTTCCACGGAACTTCCGCGTCCTCCAACAGCTGGTACAGAGCAACGCAGCGTTCCTTGGCGGTCTTGGCTTTGTTCATTCGTTTCTCGAATGCGCCCAGCGGGCCTGTAATCGTCGATCTGCACGTCTCCATCAGGGCCAACATCTGCTCACGCCCCAGGTTGCGGCGCTCCTGGCCCGGATCTTCCAGCGACAGGCTTGGCGCAGCCCGCCATGGCTTGCCGTCCGTCCAACGATATCCGTGAATGCCGCTGGCAAGCACGTAATTTTCAAGCTGATCCATGTCTTCGCGCGTAACGGAGCCGTCCCGGGGAAGCAGCAAATCCGTTTTGACGCAGCGAAATACGTCCTCGTACCTCCACCGACGGCGAACGATGTCCAAGGCGGAACGAACGAATTCCGCAAGCGGGTGATGCAATTCGTTTCTTCTTCGGTCAAGGAACACAGGCACGTCGTAATCCCGGAAAAGCGGTTCGGCCATATCGGCATAGGCATCGAGATTGCGGACGAGCACGGCCATGTCCCGATAGCGCACGCCTTCTTCCTGTGCCAGGCGACGCATTTCCCGGAGCGCGCCTTCCAATTCGGTACGGCGGTTCTCCGCCGCGTACAGCCGAATGCCCGGATCTCGGCCATCGCTTCTCCAGCGGACGCGCCGATCGAATCCCGCTTCCAGATGAGCCAGCCCCGGACTGTTCACGAAGCGAGGCAAGACGTCCGCATGAAGCACCTGCGTTTCGGTTGCCACGCCTCTCTCGTCGGCCATGCCTTTTAACTTGGCATACGCTCCCGCCGTAGGGAAGAACAGATCCAGTTCCCCAGGCAGTGCGCCTTGATCGTAAGGACGGTCAAGCGTCAGTCCGATGGTGACGGACTCCGCCCGAGACATCAATCCTCCGATCACGCCAAGCTCCAGCGGTGTAAAACTTTGAAAACCGTCGATCCAGACCTGCGCGCCATTCAGCAGCTCGCTCTCCGGCATGCGTTCCGAAAGCTCGGACAGCGTGTCTTCATCGTCAATGTACAAACCGCTCAATTCCTGTTCGAAATCGCGGTATACGAGAAGCAGGTCATGCAGCTTGTCGCCCAGAATCGGAGCCGACGAAGATGCATCCCATGCGGCTAGGCCCTCCTCCAACGAAGCCGGAGCCAGCTCATGGCGCTTGAACTCGCCGTACAGGTCATTCAAGTGGCCAATGAATCCCAACTGGCTGCCTGACGCGCCGAACAGCTTCAACTCTTCATGCCGACGCTGCAGCACTTTGTAGAGCAGCATTTTTTTGCCTTCGCTGCCGATGGGCGTGCGCGCGGAACCGCCGATTTCCTGCATGACCCGGTGGGCCAAACGACGGAAGCCGTACACTTCTGCGCGCATCGCGCCTTTGACGCCCCCGTACGCAAACAACGCCTGTCCGGCACGGAACGAGCTTTGTTCGGGAACCAGCATGATCAGCGGCTTGCCTTGCGGGTCCTGCTGAAGCAGGGAAGCCATCTCCCGGGTGAACAGCGTACTTTTGCCGCTGCCTGCCCGGCCTATCACAAAACGTACGGACATGTTCCTTCCTCCAAACATCACGATCAAGATTTTAATTTCCAGTATACCATACCGGGAGCGCTTCGGAACATACGTTTGCCACAATCCGGCAAAGTGCCGCTTCCATATCCATACATGGCAAAAAGCCCGCAGCTTTCCCAGCATTGGGCTTTTTGCAAATACGTTTCGTTATATCCATCATCACCCGGCGATTCACAATTCCGAATTACTTCGTTTTGCTGCGCACCTCAAAGATCGCAAATTTCAAATAGTGCCCTTCATCCACGCCAAGAATTTGCGGGTGGTCCTTGCCTGCCGCCTTCCACTCGATCAAACGCAGCACTTTGCCTGCATCTTTCGCGGCATCGGCGATCGTTTCGAGGAACAAGTCGGGACGCATGTGGTACGAACAGCTTGCCGTTACGAGGTACCCTCCCTCGTTCACCAGCTTCATGCCGTGCAGGTTGATGTCCTTGTAGCCGCGGCAGGCCCCTTTGACGGCCGACTTTGTTTTGGCGAACGCCGGAGGGTCCAGAATGACGACGTCAAATGTTTTTCCGCCTCCGGCGGCCAGCGCCTTGGACGTATCCACTTTTTCTTCCCCGGCACGGGAGCGTGCCGCCCGTTCATCCAATCCTTTGACTTGGTCACGCAAATATTGAAAAGCGTCTGCAACGACAAACTCCACCCGGTCCGTGAAACCGTTCAGTTCCACATTGGTGCGCGCGCTTTCGATCGCATGCTCGGAAATGTCCAGGCAAGTTACCTTTTTCGCGCCGTATTTGCATGCATTCAGCGTAAAGCTGCCGGTGTGGGAGAAGCATTCGAGCACGGTTGCTCCGTCCCAATACGGGAATGTGACCACCTTGCCGCTTTTGTTGACCGGAAGCATTTGCTTCTCGCCATCCTGATCAACCTCTTCCAGCCTAATGCCGCTTTTGTAACCCCAGCCCTTCATAAGCGGCGCAATGGCGGCACGATTCTCGCGCTGATCGAAGAAATAACCGGTTTTCTGCCCTTCCACGATGTCCACTTTGATCAACAGACCGTTCTCGGTCACCGTCACATGTCTTGGACAATCGCCGTAAAGCGGCCCTTTGGTTTGCTCCAGGCCTTCGAGCTCGCGAATCGGCACGTCGCTGCGTTCGTAGATGCCCTCAGGCTGCAGCACTTCGATCAATGCCTGCACGATCGCCTCGCGGCAGCGGTCCATGCCGAGCGTCAGCAACTGCACCACCAGGATGCTGCCGAAGCGGTCCACGATCAGTCCGGGCAGGAAATCGGCTTCACCGTAGACGAGTCGATACGCCTCGCCATCCTGGATGAACCGCTCCCGATGACGCAAACAGTCACGGAACCGGTCTGCGAAAAAGGCGATATCCATTTGGTTGTATTCCAGCGGTTCGTAAGATACGACCCTTACCGTAATTTGTGAAGCCGGGTTATAATACCCGGTCGCCAAATACCGGCCCTGATGATTCAGCACCTGAACCAGGTCGCCTGGCTCGGGATTGCCGTCCACCGAAGCAATTTCATTGTTGTAAATCCACGGGTGGGATTGTTCGAGCCGCTTTTTGCGGCTGCGTTCCAGTGTAACCGATGGCAAGTCAATGCACTTCCTTTTTTGGTATTTTATATTTCGCTTGTCCATACAAACATGCTGTGCCCCGTTCCGTTCCTGTCGCCACGACGTTTTTCATGCTCCATCTCTTGTGCTTGTCATGGTTGTCCGCCGTCGTTCATAAGATGAATGAAGGAAAGGTACGGAAGGAATGATGCAGAACGATGTTTAGGGATGTTCTATTTCCGCTCCTGTATGGATTGCTTATTTTTTTGGCCGGCATGAAATGGATGGAGACGGCATTGCAGCGCATGGCCGGTCCATCGCTCGCCACTTGGCTGGGGCGAGCCACGTCCGCTCCCTGGAAAGGCATGGCTTTTAGTGCAGGAGCAACGGCATTGCTCCAAAGCAGCACTGCCGTCACCGTCCTCACGATCGGCCTTGCCAATGCGCGCCTGATCACATACGGGCGTACCCTTGGCATTATTTTGGGAACCAATATCGGGACATGCCTGACCACCGAGCTGGTCGGATTGCAGCTTGGCCGCTTCGGCCTGCCTTTGCTTATGCTGTCATTGCTCGGCTGGGCCCTCTTCGTTGTTCTAAGCGAGCTCAATCCATTCGCACCGACGCGTACGCGAAACATATTGCTGGGTGCACAATACGGCTTTCTTGCCGTCGCCGGTTTCGCACTGATCATGATCGGCATCCAGGTCATGCAATCGATTGCCGTTCCACTGCGCAGCATGGGGGTGTTCCAGTGGTTTCTGGACCGGGCGGCGGACAGCCTCTGGTGGGGGTTCCTCGCCGGTGCCTGTCTGACGGCGCTCATTCACAGCAGCGCCGCCGTGATCAGCATGGCGATCACGCTTGCGGCCACGGGGGTTCTGCCCGTGGAAATCGGCATCGCCATCGTGATCGGGTCCAACGTCGGGACCTGCATCACCGCCGTGATTGCAGCCGCGGGCGGAGCATCGGCCGGCAAGTTCGTCGCCGCCTCGCACGTTGTGCTCAACGTGGCAGGCGCGCTGCTGTTCATGCCGCTGATCAGCCTGCTTCAGGCCGCCTCGGCCTGGATATCAGCGGACCTCGGGGCACAGATTGCACATGCCCAGACCCTTTTTAACGTGATCAGTTCCCTGCTTGCCCTGCCCTTCTGTTATTTGCCCATCTGGCACAAAAGGCCACCGGCGTCCCGCCCATCGGCGAAATCACCTGCGGCCTGATATGATGTCTGCACACGGCTTTGCTGGTACATCATCCCGGGCTGACACCAATTACGGTTAAACGTCAATGCCAAGCTTGTTCAGTGCCGTACGCAAAATGCTGTCATTGTTGTCGTATCCGCTCTGCTGCTGTCTCGTCCAGGCTTCCTCCGGGGTGTACCAATCCACCCCTTTGATTTCCTCGATCTGGGGTTGCAGATCACCGCTTTCGGCTTCGACCAAATAATAATGTACCTCTTTGTCCACCGGACCAAACTCTGCATGCTGGTACGTATACGCAATAATGTCCACAGGCTCGACGATGCGGCCCACCATGCCGGTTTCCTCCAAAATTTCGCGCAGCGCGGTTTGTTCCACCGTTTCGCCCGGCTCCATTTTGCCTTTGGCCAACGTTGTTTTTCCATAGCGGTCCACGATCAGCTGAATTTGCAATTGACCGCCCTCTCCCGTGCGATAAACAACACCGCCTGCCGAAATTTCCTTTTTGTTCATCCCGATTTCCCCCAGTTCACGATAATGATCCCGCCTGTATTAGCAAAAGAAGGATTTCAATTTCCCCGGACACGGATGTGCCCAGGGTCTTGAAATCCTTGATCCCTGCCGCCCGATTACATCGCTGCGGATTTCAGATTTTCTTCCAGCACGCGGACAAGCGTCCCTTGGCTCTCGTTTACGCCGGCTTCCGTCAATTTGACGCGGCATACTTTGCCGATCATGTCCGGCGTTCCGTCAAAGACAAGCTGAATGTAGTTGTCGCTGTAGCCATGCAGCTTGCCGCTGCCTTCGCGGCCTTTCGCTTCGCCTTCAGGAATGACTTCCAGCACTTGTCCCACGAATTTTTGCGCATACTCCAGCTGCATTTTTTCGGATAAATCGATCAGCTCGTGCACGCGGGCATTTTTCACGTCCTCGTCCACCTGGTCTTCCATGCGCGCAGCCGGCGTTCCGGTCCGTTTGGAATAAGGGAACACATGCATTTCGGAGAAGCCGATTTTTTGCATCAGCTCATAGCCGTTGCGGAACATTTCGTCCGTTTCGCCCGGGAAACCAACAATGACGTCGGTCGTAATGGCCACGTCCGGCATCGCCTCGCGAATGCGGAGCATTTTGTTGTAGAATTCTTCGGTCGTGTACTTGCGGCGCATCCGTTTGAGCACCGTGTCGTCACCGGCCTGAAGCGGAATGTGGAAATGACGCACGAGTTTGTCCGAACGTTTGATCACGTCCAGCATGCGGTCGTCAATCTGGCTTGCTTCGATGGAACTGATGCGGATCCGTTCCAGTCCTTCCACTTTGTCCAGATCCCACAGCAGGTCGGTCAGGTCGTAATTCTCCATGTCGTCGCCGTATCCGCCGGTATGGATGCCCGTCAGGACGATTTCCTTGTACCCGGCATGCACCAGCTGTTTCGCCTGCTGGATGATGCTGCTTGCTTCCCGGCTGCGGGACAATCCGCGCGACCACGGAATGATGCAGAACGTGCAGAAGTTGTTGCAGCCATCCTGGATTTTCAGGAAAGCGCGGGTACGGTCCGCGAAATCCGGCACGTCCATTTCTTCGAACACGCGTGTTTTCATAATGTTGCGCACCGCGTTCACCGGCTGACGGGATTCCTGGATTTCCTTGACGTAAGGCAGGATTTTATCCCGGTCCTGCGTACCGATGACGAGATCGACGCCCGGAATGTCCATGATTTCGGCCGGGGACGTCTGTGCATAACATCCGGTTACTGCCACGATCGCGTCCGGGTTGCGGCGGATGGCACGGCGAATGATCTGGCGGCTTTTTTTGTCGCCCGTATTCGTCACTGTACATGTATTGATCAAATAAACGTCTGCGGTCTGTTCATCGAAGTCGACCTGGTCGTAGCCTTCGTTTTTGAACAGCTGCCAGATCGCCTCCGTATCGTAAAAGTTCACTTTACATCCCAAGGTGTAAAACGCCACGGATGGCATAATTACATTCCTCCCATTTCTCCGGATTCATATAAAATGCAGGTCAGCGCCGCCATGCCAGCGGTCTCGGCACGCAAAATGCGTTTGCCCAGACCAACGGATACGGCTCCCGCCTGCTCGGCCTCCAGCGCCTCCTTTTCGGAGAAGCCGCCTTCCGGCCCAACGACTACCAACACGTCCGCAGCCGCCTCAGGGGCAAGCTGCTCCACAAACGGCTTGACTGCATCCCTTAGCTGCAAGCCGTCTTCTTTCTCATAACAATAGCATACCAGACCATAGCCCTCAAAAGAAGACAGCAGCCCTTTCCAGGAAAGCGGCTGCTCGATGGATGGAATGCGGTTGCGGTGGCTCTGCTCGGCGGCTTCCTTGGCGATTTTGCGCCACCGTTCAAGACGTTTGCCCTCTTTTTTGCCGTCGTACTGCACGATCGTGCGCTCTGACTCGAAAGGGACAAATGCCACCGCCCCGATCTCGGTGCATTTCTGAATGACTGTTTCCATCTTGTCGCCCTTCGGCAAGCTTTGGGCCACCGTTACGCGTATACGCGCCTCGTGATCCATGGCCAGGGATTCCACGATATGTGCCGTCACCTGACCGGCCTCTATGCTTTCAATTTCCACCAGAGCTTCCCTTGCTTGTCCGTCACTGACGATCACCTGATCTCCAGGCTTGCCTCGCATCACTTTGCCGATATGGCGGGCATCGTCACCCTGAATCACGACAGAATGCTCGGTAAATTGTTCCGTGGATACGAAATATCGCTGCATGGGTCCATCCACCATTCTTTCCTGTTATGATCGGCATTCATCCCGCCTGCCGGCAGGCATGAACCCAATCGCCACAGATGATCATACAACTTTTATGTCCTTCTGACCAGTATTTCAATCCAAAAAACGTGCAGTGGTACCGATTCTAGAAAAAGGACAGGATCAATTTGGCCAGATCAACGTACATGTTTTGCGCCAGCTCATAGAGCGGTTGGATCGTGACGTTCCTAAGTGCTGGAATGACCAGAATCAAAAGGAAAATAAAAATGGACCATTGCTCCACGCCCCGCAGCTTGCTGCTTACGGAAGGCGGCAGTACATCTTCCAAAATACGATACCCGTCCAATGGCGGCAGGGGAATCAAGTTAAACAGGAACAAGAAAAAGTTCGTTAGGTTAAACATAACGAAGAACATTTGCACCGCCGTCAATAACCGTTCGTTTTCGATCCCACCCAACGTTCCTGAACCGACCAGGACCGCATATATGATCGTGCCCACGATCGCAAGCAGCAGGTTGCTGAGCGGTCCGGCAAGAGATACAATGGCGCCCATCAGCCTCGGCTTGGCGAAGTTGGCGCGATTGACAGGCACGGGACGAGCCCAGCCGAAGCCTGCAATGAGCAGCAGAAGCACGCCGAGAAAATCGAAGTGCACGACCGGATTCAACGTCACCCGGCCAAGCAGTTTGGCCGTGGGGTCGCCGAATTTGTTCGCGAAATAGGCGTGGGCAAATTCATGCACCGTGAACGCGATGATGATCGTCAGCAGAAAAAAAGGCAGCTGATCGAGCGGATAACGAAAAAACGAATTCAGAAAGTCCATGCGTTACCTCTTTCTGGCCACATACGCCAGCCAGTCCTCGTCGCGGTGCACCGCTTCAATTTCAAAACCGGCCGCCAGGAGTGCATCATGCACGACCTGCTCCTTGTTTTTCCAGATGCCCGATGCGATATATACACCATCGGCTTCTAGAGCGTTGTAGACATCATCAATGAACAGCAAAATGATCTCCGCCAAAATGTTGGCCACGATCACTTTGACCGGCAGGGCAACTCCGAGAGCCGGATCCTTGCTGCCGAGCACGGACAACAGATCGCTTTCTTTCACGGTAATGCGCTGCTCCAATCCGTTCAGACGCACGTTCTCGGTTGCACTCGATACGGCTACCGGATCGAGGTCGAGGGCCAGCACATGCTTCGCGCCAAGCCGAACGGCACCGATGGCGAGAATGCCGGACCCTGTACCCACGTCAATCACTTCCTCGCCGCCTTGAATGACGGTTTCCAGCGTGCGCAGGCAAAGTGAGGTCGTCGGGTGCGTGCCCGTGCCAAACGCCATGCCCGGATCGAGTTCAATAATTTTTTCATCTGAACTTTCCGGCGTATACTCTTCCCATGTCGGCTTGATCGTCAAACGTTCCGAAACGCGCACCGGCTTGAAGTATTGCTTCCATGCATTCGCCCAGTCATCTTCGTCGACCGTGCGCACCTCATATCGAAGCTCTCCTGCTTCGATGTCAAACTCGGAGAGCTGTTCGATTCTTGGAGCGATTTCCGATTGCAAGGCTTCCATATCCGTACCTTCCGAGAAGTATCCCTTGATCACGGCCTGGCCTTCGGGAATGTCGTTAAGCGGCAGTTCGTACCATTGGCCGTAAGAGGTGTCACGCTCTTTATTCAATGTGCCGGACTCTTCGATGGAAACCCCGCCGGCGCCCGCCTCATGCAAAAAGTTCGAAATCATCTCCACAGCTTCCTCTGTGGTATGTATCGTCAATTCATGCCATAACATACTTGATTTATCCTCCTCATATTCACACATCCCAACTATTGTACTACACATGCCGTCCCAAGCACAAAGGCAGAGGTATGAAAACAACGGCAAAAAGCAGGATACCCACGCCCTGCGTGTAAATATCCCGCTTCTTCCTGTACACCTTTTCTCGCCTTGGGTTCATACGTCTGTTCAACGTATCGTTCCGCCGTTGCGAATGATCATTTCTTCCGCTTGAGCGAGTGAAGGCTCGGATACGGAAACGGACAGCAGTACACCTTGGCGTTGCCCGGAAGTTGCGGGAACGGCAGGCGCATCGAACACTTCTCCTCCGGAGAGCATTTCCGGCTCATCGCTGATCAAGGAGAGCACGTTCAATTCACCGCTGAATCCGCCAAACCAAACCGTCGGCGCATTGCCGTTGCGATCCGCTGCCATCGATTGCGACAACGCTGTTCCTTCACTCAGGCTCTCAAGCCGGCATTGTCCGGGATTCAACAGCTCCAAAGACCTTCGGGCCGATTCGGCAGCCGTCCAGCTGCCAAATACCGCTTCAACGGTGACCGCCGAACGATCCTCAGTCATTCAGCTCGCGTCCCTGACGGCGGTCTGCCGCTTCGCTTCGGCGCAATGCCTCCACATCGTCATGGTCGGCAAGCTCTGCACTGAATTCCACGTCTTCATTTTTGGCCGACTGGAGCTGTTTCATTTTTTCGGTCTTGGTTAAAACGTCGCTGGAATGTCTGTGATTTGCCATGGTTTAAATGCCTCCTTGATGTACGGATTAGGATTGGTGCGTCAAATCATTCCGCCCGCTTGTTCAATAATGGACATTGCACGGTGATGCAAATTTTCGTCCACAACGACAGTAAGCAGGATATCCCTGCCCGTCGGACCGCCCTGACCGCCATCGCTCATGCCGCTGGCCGATGGGTCGGCCGCGGCCAGAATGCCGGATGAGGAATTGGTCCCCATCGTGTCCGGCACCCAGGATGAAAAACTGCCAGTGACGCCAGGGGTATATGAAGCCCCACTGGGTCCATCGCCGGCGTAACGACTGAAGCGATCGATGGACATATCTTCCACGCGCAGCGCTTGCAGCTTTTTGGCCGCGCCTTCCGCTTGTTCGGGGCTGTGAAAATACGCCAAAATGTTTTTCTCGGTCATCCGTTTCACCTGCTTCCTGAAATCTCTACGCGAGGGATACCCCACGTCAAACTTGTCTCGTCTGCTATCCTTCCGCAACCCTCCCGTAAATATGCAGAACTTTGGCCATAAAAAAAGCACCGCGCCGATTGGGACGCGATGCCTTCTGTTGTATATCATATGTTGACGATTCAGAAACGTTCATGCAGCTCAATCGCCGCGGAACGCCCGTTTCACCCGGTCGAAGAACGATTGCTCATGCTCATGCGTCTGTTCTCCGCTCAAAGCGCCGAATTGGCGCAGCAGGTCTTTCTGTTCCTCGCTCAGCTTGCTAGGCGTAACGACGACCACCTTCACATGCTGGTCGCCCTGTCCCATGCCGCGAAGGCGCGGAACCCCTTTTCCTTTCAAGCGGAAATAGGTGCCCGTTTGTGTACCTGCGGGTATTTTGAGCTTCACTTTTTCCGTGAGCGTAGGGATTTCGATCTCGTCTCCCAGTGCTGCCTGGGCAAAAGTAAGCGGAACTTCGCAGTAAATATCATCACCTTCGCGCTCGAAGAAGTCATGCGATTTCACGCGAATGACGATATACAAATCTCCTGCAGGACCCCCGCGTAACCCGCCTTCGCCTTCGCCTGTCATGCGCAGCTGGGCACCGTCATCCACACCCGCCGGAATGCGCACATGGATTTGGCGCTGCTTGCGGACTTTGCCGCTGCCGCTGCATGTCGAGCATTTTTCCTTGATGATTTGGCCGGTACCGCTGCAGTTGGAGCAGGCACGGCGGTTGACCATGCGCCCAAACGGCGTATTCTGCACGACTTCCTGCTGGCCGCTGCCGTGGCAGACGGAACACGTTTCCGGTCTTGTTCCAGGTTTCGCTCCGGAACCATGACAGGTATCGCAGCTTTCGGTGCGCGGAATGGTAATGTCGGTTTCCTTGCCGAACACCGCTTCCTTGAATTCGATCGTCATTGTGTATTGCAGGTCGTTCCCCCGCTGCGGCGCATTCGGATCGCGTCTGCCGCCACCGCCAAAGAACATATCAAAGATGTCACCGAAACCGCCGCCGCCGAAATCGGCTCCGCCAAATCCGCCTTGATTCGGGTCTATATGGCCAAATTGGTCATATTGGGCACGCTTCTGACTATCGCTGATGACATCGTAAGCTTCTTTGACTTCCTTGAATTTGGCTTCCGCATCCGGCGCTTTGTTTACGTCAGGGTGATACTGACGCGCCAGCTTGCGATACGCCTTTTTGATCTCGTCGTCGTTTGCGTTTTTGCTGACGCCGAGCACCTCATAATAATCACGCTTTTCAGCCACTCTTCCACCCCCATGTCATACACCATACCGTACATCGTGACAAAAGGAAAGCCAAAGCACGGGAGCCCCGGCTATGACTTTCCCTTTGATCCGAACGTCACCGATGTTTCAATGTCCAATCCTTATTCGTGAATTGGTGTTATTTTTTGTCTTCGTCCACAACTTCGTAATCGGCATCCACGACGTTGTCGCGTTTAGCGGAACCCGCTTGCTCCGCGCCGCCTTGTTCTGCCTGAGCTTGAGCTTGGGCCTGCTCATACAGTTTTACGGACAGTTGCTGCACGATTTCGGTCAATTCCTCGGTAGCCGCTTTGATATCTTCCAGGTTGTCGGAAGCAAGCACGCCCTGCAGTTTTTCTTTCGCGGCATTTGCTTTTTCGACTTCGCCTGCATCTGCTTTTTCGCCGAGATCTTTGATCGTTTTGTCCACAGAGTAGATCAGCTGATCCGCGTTGTTTTTCGCCTCAACCAGCTCTTTGCGTTTTCTGTCCTCTTCGGCATGCAGCTCGGCATCCTTCATCATTTGTTCCACTTCGGCATCGCTCAGGCCGCTGGAAGAAGTGATGGTGATTTTTTGCGTTTTGTTCGTTCCTTTGTCTGTTGCAGACACGTTGACGATCCCGTTCGCATCGATGTCAAAAGTAACTTCGATTTGCGGTACGCCGCGCGGTGCTGGAGGAATGTCTCCGAGCATGAAACGTCCCAGCGTTTTGTTGCCTGCAGCCATTTCGCGCTCACCTTGCAGGACGTGAATCTCAACGCTAGGCTGATTGTCTGCATATGTGGAGAACACTTGGGATTTGCTTGTAGGGATCGTTGTGTTGCGCTCGATCATTTTTGTGAATACGCCGCCTGCGGTCTCGATACCGAGGGACAGTGGAGTCACGTCAAGCAATACCACGTCTTTTACGTCGCCAGTCAATACGCCGGCTTGAACGGCAGCACCCAGCGCTACAACCTCATCCGGGTTAACGCCTTTGTGCGGCTCTTTGCCTGTCAGCTTTTTGATCGCTTCCTGAACGGCAGGAATACGCGTGGAACCACCAACGAGTACGATTTTGTCGATATCGTTAGCTGTCATGCCTGCATCGCTCAATGCTTGGCGAGTTGGTCCAAGCGTGCGCTCTACCAAACCTGCGGACAATTCTTCGAATTTCGCGCGGGACAGGTTGAGCTCCAAGTGCTGAGGAACGCCGTCAGCAACAGTGATGAATGGCAGAGAAATGGTTGTAGTCAATACGCCGGAAAGCTCTTTTTTCGCTTTCTCCGCAGCGTCTTTCAGACGTTGCACGGCTGCTTTATCTTTGCTCAGGTCAATACCTTGATCTTTTTTGAACTCGCTCACGAGATAGTCGATGATCACTTGGTCGAAGTCGTCGCCACCCAGTTGGTTGTCGCCGCTCGTCGCTTTAACTTCGAAGAATCCGTCGCCCAGTTCAAGGATGGATACGTCGAATGTACCGCCGCCAAGGTCATAAACGAGGATCGTTTGATCTTCGGCTTTTTCCAAACCGTATGCCAATGCAGCAGCCGTCGGCTCGTTGACGATCCGCAGCACTTCAAGGCCGGCGATTTTACCTGCGTCTTTGGTTGCTTGACGTTGGCTGTCGTTGAAGTAAGCCGGTACGGTAATTACCGCTTGGGATACGCTTTGGCCGAGATATGCTTCTGCATCAGCTTTCAGCTTTTGCAGGATGATTGCCGAAATTTCTTGCGGCGAGTAGTCTTTGCCGTCAATGTTTTCCTTGTGGGAAGTACCCATATGACGTTTAATGGAAATGATCGTGCGGTCCGGGTTGGTGATCGCCTGGCGTTTTGCCGTTTCACCGACAACGCGCTCCCCGTCTTTTTTGAAGCCGACAACGGATGGTGTCGTGCGCGCGCCTTCCGGGTTAGGGATAACGACGGCTTCGCCGCCTTCCATTACCGCTACGCAAGAGTTGGTTGTTCCTAAGTCGATACCGATTACTTTGCTCATCGGAAAATTTCCTCCCTCAACATTGGTTATGGACTTGCCATTTGTATGGCACAATCCGGTTCGTGCCGCTGCTCTATGTGTATTATGTCATTCTATATGAAGCTTCGCCAGAGTACCTGCTCTTTCATCAGCCTGCTCGGTTCCTTCCGGAATTATGAGCTGACTTTGACCATGGCCGGACGAAGAACCTTATCTTTCAACATGTACCCTTTTTGGACTTCCTCGACAACGATTCCTTCTTCGTGCTCGTCGCTCTCCACCTGCATGATCGCTTGGTGGAATTCGGGATTGAACGGTTGTCCAACCGTTTCCATCGCAGTCAGACCTTCATTGCCCAGAACGGTTTCGAGCTGGCGGAAGATCATTTGAATGCCTTTGGCAAAAGATTCGGTTTCCGGGCCTTCAGGCACGGTCGCCATGGCACGCTCGAAGTTATCGATAACCGGTATCAGTTCCGTAACCAGCTTCATCGAAGCGTATTTGCCCAGCTCCTCTTTCTCCTTTTGCGTACGGCGACGGAAGTTGTCGAAATCAGCCTGTGCACGCAGCAAACGTGTCTGGCTTTCTTCGGCTTCCGCTTTCAAACGGGCAAGCTCACCTTGCTCCTGTTCTGCCATCTCGTCTGCCTGCGCTTCAGCAGCGCCTGCTTCATTGACGAGCTCCTGCTCTTCTTCAACCGTTGCTGTTTGTTCCTGCTGCTCTTCTGCTGCGAATGATTGTTCCTCTTTCAAGATGTTCACCTCCTTAAAATAATGAACGCAGCCATCGCTGCCGCATCAGCCTTATTTAAACCGATGCGTCAGCATAGCCGTCAAATCCGTAGATAATGCATGCAATATATGAATGACGCGTGCATAATCCATTCGCGTCGGCCCTAATATGCCTATGGAACCCAATGCTTCTCCGTCCAAGCAATAACTTGCCGTAATCAAACTGCAATTCGCGAATGCCTCATGATCGTTTTCGGTGCCGATCCGGACCTGAATCCCCGATCCGCCCGGCACTGGCATCATCAACTTCATGAGTGTCGGCGTTTCATCAAGCAGATCAAGAATATCCTTCACTTTCTCGACATCCTTGAACTCAGGCTGAGTCAGCATATTGGTCGCTCCGCTAAGGAACAACCGATTGTCATGTTCGTTGTCGAACGCACTGTTCAGTACCTGCATCACTTCTTCGTATCTTGAAATGTGCCGTTCCAATTCCTGCCCCAGCTCCGAATACAGTCGGGATTTCAACTTGTAGATCGGCACGCCGACCAGCTTGCTGTTGAGCAGATTCACCACTTTCTCCATTTCGGACACCGAAATTTCAGGCGGGATCTGAACGGTTTTGTTCTCTACCTGTCCGGTGTTTGTCACGATAATGGCTACGGCCGTACTGTCAGTAAGCGGCAGCAGCTGAAAATGGCGCAGCGAAGTATGGAACACCTCGGGACCGAGCATGATCGACGTATAATTCGTCATGTGAGACAAAATGACCGAAGCATGCTGGATGACCTGTTCCATGGCGTTCAGCTTTTCCGCGAAAAACGATTTGAGATCATCCAGTTCCCCCGGATTCACCTGATTCCATGGCACAAGATGATCGACGTAATATCGATAGCCTTTATGTGAAGGAATGCGGCCTGCCGATGTATGCGGCTGCTCCAAAAATCCCATTTCTTCAAGGTCTGCCATCTCATTGCGGATGGTCGCCGGACTATATCCGACGTCGCCTCTTTTGGAAATGCTGCGGGACCCTACGGGTTCAGCAGAGCGGATATAATCATCCACTATGGCGTTCAGTATCATTCGTTGACGCTCGGTTAACATGGTGAGTATTCCCTCCTTCTGACTGTACTGTCCCATGTCGTTAGCACTCCGGTTAGACGAGTGCTAAGCGGTACTACAAAAATACCAAACAGGCGTTAGCATTGTCAAGTCGGTTTATATGTCCATCCCTTATATATAGTGTAGACGATTATTGCCGAAAGATAACCATCTCGAACATGATCTTTACAAGATATGCATTTCAAACTCTGACGGCTGCAAAGGATTTCGAAATAATGCGTTCATCCTTAATATCGGCATATCCTCGTCGGAAATTCATGAAAAATGGCCTCATTTATTTCTTATGCATGTTTATACAGGCGTGCTGCCATCATTCCTTAATACAAGCTCTTCATCCAGTTCCATCGCTCAGTGCTAAGGAAGCCCCGCCCCCCATACATAGAAACTCACTGCACCAGGTCCTATTCCCTTAATAAAGTCTCCCTTGGCACTAAGCGTTTGCCGAGAGCTGAAAGCTGCGCACATTATTGATTTACGATCATCAACGACCGCAGCGCCGCAAGACGTTGCAACAAAAAGAACCGCACAGATCCGGAATGCACCGTTTCCCGCCATGCGATTCTTTTCATTGTTGTGTAAGGCAATGTTCTTAAAAAACATAATCTTTCTATTTATGCGGACATGAAATCCAGTTCTTTCACTACCGCAATCTCGTCGCAGCAGTCCTGTTTGCTGCAATGAATGCAGTCCGTCCACACCTTTTCGGGAAAAATCTCTTTATCCACGATAACAAACCCATTCTTCTCGAAAAACGACACTTCGTACGTCAATGCCATGACTTTCGGAATGCGTTGTCTGCGAGCCTCTTCGACCAGTCTGTCCAGCAGCAGGGAACCGATCCCCATCCCTTTATGGCCTTCGGATATACCAAGCGACCTGACCTCTACCAAATCTTCGCCCAATTTGCAAAGGGAACCACAACCAACAACCTCGCCATGCACTTCGGCAACGACGAAATGTTCCAGTTGTCTATGCAGCACTTCGCGCGAGCGCGGCAGCATAATGCCGCGCTCGGCATATCCCTTTATCATTTGATATAATGGCTCAACGTCTTCCGGTACGGCCTTTCTGCACACTGCCGACATCCTGCTCTCTCCTCCTATTGCAGCCTTCCGAATGAAAGCTAACTCCGTAGTTGTCAATGACGAAAATTACACGCCCTGTAAAATCAATATGAATAAATATACAACAGAGCGTATACAATTTCAACTACGAATTCAGAGAAATCGAGCCTATAAATTCGGCAAAAACATCGTTGCCGAACAAAATTCCCTGCTCGCTCAGACGGAAGCCGTCTTCCGTCCGTTCAAGCAGCCCGGCATTCAGCAATTTGGTTAACTGTATGGCAAACACTTCTTCCATTGGTATGCCGAATTGCTCTTGAAAACGCGATGCAGACGCCCCTTCCAGCATTCTCAGCCCCACCATCAGGAAATCCTCCATCGCTTCCTCGCGACTGATCTCTGCATGATCCAGACGGGGCAAGCCTGTTTTGGCAGCCTCCACATACGGGTTGATGCCTTTGATATTCATATGACGCTGACGGCCAACGTAACCATGCGCCCCCGCTCCGAGGCCATAATAATCTTCGTTGCGCCAGTATGTTTTGTTATGCCGGCTTTCGAAGCCGGGTTTCGCAAAGTTGCTGATTTCGTATTGCACGTAGCCGGCTTCCTTCATCCGTTTCATCAACAACAGATACATTTGCAATTCATCATCTTCATGCGGCAGCGGCAGCTGGTTTTTTTGATACAGCGTGTGGAACAACGTATTCTCTTCCACTTTCAGGCTGTAGATCGAGTAGTGCGGCAAATGGAGCTCCAGCGCCCGGTCAATGCTCTCGTTCAGCATTTCCACCGTCTGGTTCGGGAGACCGAACATCAGGTCGATGGACAGATTGTGCAGCCCTGCGGCGCGCGCGTTTTCGAGACTGCGGTACACGTCATCCGTGTTGTGAATCCGGCCGATGCCTGTCAACAAATCGTTCTGGAACGCTTGAACGCCAAAGCTGACGCGATTCACGCCGCCTTCTTTCATGACGGCCAGCTTCTCGGCATCCGTTGTTCCCGGGTTGGCCTCCATGGAAAATTCGATGTCCTCCGCCCAATTCGGGAAATACGTTTTGACAGACTTCAGGAAAAAGGCCATTTCGTCCGGCTTGAGCACGGTTGGCGTCCCCCCGCCTACAAAGATCGTTTTGATCTCTCCGGGCGGCGTGGCTTTGACGGTATATTCCATCTCCCGCTCGAGTGCATGCAAATAATCCATGACGGGCTGGTCCTTCAGGACGTAGGAATTGAAATCACAGTAAAAACATTTGTTGGTGCAAAACGGAATATGCAGGTATACCGCTTGAGGCGCGCCTGCGTTCCGTGTATGTGCTGCCAAGGTCATGGCGAGTCCTCCTCTATTTGAAAAAGGAAAGCCTTTCGGCTTCCCCTTCAGCTCAGTCATATTCATACTGAATGTTGGTCGTACGGATACACACAGCCGTGTTGTACCCTGAATTCTTTAATTCAATTTGGATACACACAGCCGTGTTGTACCCAAAATTGAATTGTTACTAATCTAATTCAGGTACACACATCCGTGCTGTACCCCGAATTAGAGTGTTACTCATCGATTTTCAGCACCGCCATAAACGCTTCCTGCGGCACCTCCACGTTACCCACCTGCTTCATCCGCTTCTTACCTTCCTTCTGCTTCTCAAGCAGTTTCCGTTTCCGCGAGATGTCGCCGCCGTAACATTTGGCAAGCACGTTTTTGCGCATCGCCTTCACCGTTTCGCGGGCAACGACCTTCGTTCCGACCGATGCCTGGATCGGCACCTCGAACATCTGGCGCGGAATCAGCTCGCGCAGCTTCTCGCAGATAATGCGACCGCGGTTGTATGCACGATCGCGGTGAACGATGAAGGACAATGCATCGACTTGCTCTCCGTTGAGCAGAATGTCCATTTTGACCAGGTTGGACTGGCGGTAGCCGGACAGCTCATAATCGAAGGATGCATATCCTTTGGTGCTGGATTTCAATTGATCAAAGAAATCGTATACGATTTCGGACAACGGAATGTCATACGTAATCGTTACGCGGTTGCTGTCAAGGTATTCCATGTTAATGTACTCGCCGCGTTTGTTTTGGCACAGTTCCATAATTGTACCTACATAATCGTTGGGCACAATAATGGATGCTTTCACGTAAGGCTCCTCGACATAATCGATTCTTCCCACCTCTGGATAGTTGGACGGGTTATCGATTTTGAGAACTTCGCCATTCGTTAGTGTCACGTGATAGATAACGCTTGGCGCGGTTGTGATCAAAGGAATGTTGAATTCCCGTTCAATCCGCTCCTGAATAACGTCCATATGCAGCAATCCAAGGAATCCGCAACGGAACCCGAATCCAAGCGCGCTTGAAGTTTCCGGTTCGAAGCTGAGCGAAGCATCGTTCAGCTGCAATTTTTCCAGCGCTTCGCGCAGATCGGTGTAATCCGACGTTTCGATCGGGTACAGACCGCAGTATACCATCGGATTGATTTTGCGGTAACCCGGCAGCGGTTCGGCCGTAGGATTTTTGGCATCCGTCACCGTGTCACCGACGCGTGTATCGCCGACATGGCGAATACCTGCCACGATGAAGCCAACGTCGCCCACGTTCAGCTCGTCGACGATCGTCATGCGTGGTTTGAAGGCTCCAACCTCGATAACCTCAAAGGATTTGCCCGTAGCCATCATTTTGATTTTGGAACCGGATTTGATTTTGCCGTCAATGACGCGCACATATACGATAACGCCTTTGTACGGATCATAGTGAGAGTCGAAAATCAATGCTTTCAAAGGCTCGTCCGGATCGCCTGACGGCGCGGGAACCTTCTGCACGACCTGTTCCAGAATCTCTTTGATGCCGATGCCCGCTTTGGCCGAGGCCAGTACGGCTTCGCTCGCATCAAGGCCGATCACGTCCTCGACTTCCTGCTTCACCCGGTCGGGATCGGCGCTCGGAAGGTCGATTTTGTTGATCACCGGCAAAATCTCCAGATTGTTGTCGAGGGCCAAGTACACGTTGGCCAGCGTCTGCGCTTCAATCCCCTGAGCAGCGTCCACCACAAGCAATGCGCCTTCGCATGCCGCAAGGCTTCGAGAAACCTCATACGTGAAATCGACGTGTCCCGGTGTATCGATCAAGTTGAGCAGGTATTCTTCGCCGTCGTCTGCCTTGTAAGACAGGGCGACTGCCTGCAATTTAATCGTAATTCCGCGTTCACGTTCGAGATCCATCTGGTCGAGCACCTGCTCCTGCATTTCCCGCGAGGTGAGAGCACCCGTGTACTCCAAGATCCGGTCCGCCAATGTCGATTTCCCGTGATCTATATGTGCAATAATTGAAAAGTTGCGAATTTTACGTTGTCTTTCCCGAATGTCAGTCATTCCTTACCCCCAGAAACAGCCTAGTGTCAATCGCTTCATTATACCAGTAGATGAAGGGAGCATCAATCCCGCTTTGCCTCAACTTTGACATTCAGGAGATGATTAGGAGGCTCCCCCGGTTCCTTCCTAGTGTCCCATGAGGGTAAGGGTTTCTATTCGGCTACACCGCTGAACAAGGAAACGACCCACTTGATTCCGCTATGAGACAAGTTCTGCAGCAATCCCGCCGTTTTCTCGGCGAGCACGTCCACCGTAGCTTTGTCCTGTTCTGCACCCAGAACCTGACTTGGCGTCTGGACAGGCACGAACGACCGCTCGTTCACCTCCTGTTGTTCGGGCTGGGCGGGCTGTTCAGGCTCCAGTCGAGTCGCCGGTACCGCCGGCTCTGTGCCGGCGACCGTTGATGTGTTCTGCGATGGAGTCGTATTGATCTGCAACCCTCCCCCGGCTAACTGCATGCCGAGAAGAATGCCGATCAGCATAAGCACAACGATGGACAGCAACCTTTTTCCGAATCTGGACACACCCTACGCCCCCTTATTTTAAAGACTTGCGTCATCAACTTCCTTTAGATTTGGTTCCGGCACTCGCTTTATCCACCTGTTGGTCTTCCCAATAGACCTCGGCGATCATGTCCGCGAGCACCTTGGACGTGCTCTCCAGTTCTTTGGCCGTATTGTCGATCCCGCCGATCTCGATCAGGATGCTGTGGGGAGACAGCGTCTGGTTGTATTCGCCGTTATTGGCACCGCCGCCATCCTTGCCCCATACGCCGCGGGAAACGCCGGGATACTTCGCCTCCAGTTTTTTATGGATTCTGGCCGCAAAGGCTTCGTTCTTGCGCCAATTTGGATTTTCGTGCCCGATGATGAAATACACCTTGGCATAACCGACTCCATCAATCGTCGTCGTCGTTTTGCTGTGGCGCTGCGAGTCCCGGTGGATGTCGATCAGATATGTCAAGTCATCGTTTTGGGCCAGCGCAGCTTTTACAGTCTGCCGTGAATATTTATAAGAATAATTCCAGTTGTAGTCCTTTACGACAGAAGGGTAGTCATCCTTAGCATGCTCCACGCCGACGCCCAGCTTCTCCAGACTGTCAGCCAAATAGGTTCCCACTTGAAAAACATTTCCCGTCGGCTTCGCCGAAGAAGGATTGTCGCTTTTGGTGCCAAGCAACGGATTGTAGCCCTCCCGAGGGTGAGAGTGATAAACGAGAATGGATTTTTTCTCCGGTTTCGATGCTTGGCCTCCCTGTTTGCCTCCATTATGTTTCCCTCCATCGCTGACAGGCGGGTCGTTCCCAGCCTCCCCCTTGCCCGGAGCTTCCTGTGAAGGAGAAGTATTGTCCTGTTCCGGCGGCTCGTGCAAACCGGCATCGGGTTCCTCGCCATCTGCCGAAGCCGAATCGGTAACGCCCGGATCGGGTTGATAATCCTCCGGCGCCTCCGCACGTTCGTTTCCCGATCCGTGCCTCAGCAGTACAGGCTGATTGGCGCCCATGCCAGGCATTTCCCTGGCGATCAAGCTTTTAGGGTCCTGCGGATTTACGTTCGTCAACATTTGAAACACAAAGTTCGTCAAATTTTCGCCTGAAAACGCGGACTGCTGGTCATCCCCCTTTAAATGGGGCATCTCCATGCCTAACATATCAAGAAAAAAATGACTGGAAACGGCACTTGCGAACCCTTTCATCGAAGCCACCGGAGAATTATTCAATCGTTTTTCGGCCATGCCCCCAAGTCCAAGAATGACGAAGAATAACGCCGAAATGATCATCAGCAGCAGCAATGTCCGACCCATGGCCAGCACATGCAGGCATCTTTTTTTCCATTTTCCGATATTCCACGATATGATTTTGTTCATCGCTTCTGTCTCCTTCCCTGCTGGACAACTCTTATATTTCAACTCTATGAGCCTGTCCGGTTTGCTAGAACAAAAAGAAGAAGATTTCCCCCAGAATTTCTGTGAGATAAGCCGAACGGACCAAAACCTCCACGCAGCTAAAAAAAGAAACGCCAAAAAAGAGAGACCCGATAGATTCGGATGCTCTCTTTGCGAAATTCCATATTTTTTGATATGACCAATTAAGCTTAATGCGTATATGCTGCTACATTTTCGGCCTTTACCGCTTCATGAAGCGCAGCATTCAAGCCCGTCGCGACAATGTTCGCGATGTCCTCGATAAATTCATCGATTTCCTTCGGCGTCACGATCAAATCATGGCCCAGGGGCTCCAGCACCTCTTTTACCAAGCTAAGGCGATCATTCTCGCTGATTTCGTCAAGCATTCCCATGATTTGTTTCGTCTGCTCCGTTTCCTGGCGAAAATGGGAGCGCATCATCTCGATGGCGTTGTTCACGATGGTGGAGGCATAACAAACCGTGGGAACGCCGATTGCAATACACGGCACGCCCAAAATTTCACGCGTCAACCCGCGCCGTTTGTTGCCGATGCCCGAACCGGGGTGAATGCCGATATCCGCCACTTGAATCGTTGTGTTGACGCGTTCAAGGGAACGGGAAGCGAGCGAATCGATCGCGATGATGGCATCCGGCTTTGTGCGTTCCACGATACCCTGTACGATGTCGCTCGACTCGATGCCTGTTGTGCCCAGCACGCCGGGAGCGATTGCGCTAACCTCGCGATAACCGGGAGCAACCTGATCCGGCATAAGTTCGAAATATTGGCGGGTCACCATCAGGTTCTCTACCACCAGCGGACCGAGCGCATCGGGCGTTACGTTCAGGTTGCCAAGCCCTACCACCAACACCTTGGACGTTTTGTTGATCCCGGCCTTGGTCAAGAAATCCTCCATTTCACGCGTGAATGCCGCTGCCACACGTTCCTGCAATTCGGTGTCGCCATTGCGCAGCGACGGTACCTCAAGCGTGACGTAATGCCCTTTGACCCGCCCGATTTTCTGCGATGCCGCTTCGTTCAGAACATCGATCCGCGTAATCGTGATGCCGTCCTTTTCCTCCACGTCTTCTTGCAAACCGGGAATACCCGTGTTTGGCTCGGCATGTTGAACCATCTCCCTCGATTCGATCGCAAGGTCGGTACGAACCGCGTACTTTCGCAAATCCAATGTCATGTATTCCTGCCTCCCTTACCGCATTTGAACATATTGTGTGGGAAAAAGAAGGGCTTTATGCAATGCCACGGAACGAAAAAGGAATATTTGTTGCAATTTACATGTTAGCATGCTAGAATATTTTAAGTTGTGAAACGTTTGTATTCATGCGATATGCCTTACAGGAGGTGAATGTAATGCCAAACATCAAATCCGCTGTTAAACGCGTAAAAACTAGCGACAAGCGCCGTGCACTCAACGCTTCCCAAAAGTCCGCACTCCGTACAGCTGTTAAAGCTGCCGATGCTGCTCTGGTAAGCACAGAAGTTGAAACTGCAAAAGCTGCGATTCAAGCTGCTTCCAAAAAGCTGGATAAGGCTGTAACTAAAGGTCTGATTCATAAAAATGCAGCTGCTCGCAAAAAGTCCCGCTTGGCTAAAAAACTGAACGCTCTTTCCGCACAAGCGTAATAAGCGTTACTTATACGATGCATTGGAAAATCCTGAACAGCTTATGCTTTCAGGATTTTTTAGCATTCAACCGAAAAAAGGGGCGCATCTACGCCCCAAGTCTCAGCAAAAACATTTCAAGCCCCAGCACTTTGTCAATCGCGCCCGTCTTCATCTGATAATCCAGTTCCCCGAGGTGGCTCAATATAAGCCGCAAACGCTCGGTCTGGAATTTCCGCGCCTGCTCCCCGGCAATTTTGACAGCATATGGATGCAAGCCGAGCTGGCTCGCAATCTGCTGTTGAGAGTAGCTTTGCTGCCCAAGCTCCTTGACTTGGATCATGATCCGAAATTGGCGGGCAATCAGCGCGGCGATTTTGATCGGCTCTTCCCGCTGCTTCAGCAGCTCGTAGAATAGCGCCAGCGCCTTTTCCAAACGCAGGTTGGCAAGCTCCTCTACCAAGGCAAACACGTTTTGTTCCGTGCTGCGGGCCACCAAACGTTCAATGTCTGCGCGCGTGATCGTCCCGCCTTTGCCTGCAAAAAGACAAAGCTTGTCTACTTCGGCGGATAAGGTCTGCAGGCTTGTGCCGGCATAACTTACAAGCGTATCTGCCGCTCCCTGCTCGAAAGCTACCTCGTTCTGCTTCGCCAGCTTCACAATCCAGTTCAGCAGCTCATCTCCGCTAAGCGGGGCAAAAGCAAGCACGACCGCCTGTTTTTTCGCCGCTTTCACCAGCTTTTTCCGCTCATCCAACTTGTCTGCCTGAACGAGAAACACGATGGTGCTATATTCGGCAGGATTGTCCATGTATGCCAGCAAACGATCGACGTGGTGTTCGATTTTGGAATCCTTGCCGGCCGCAAGCAAATGCGCATCCCGTACAAAAATCAATTTTCGAGGCACGAGAAAAGGTACCGTCTCCGCTTCTTCCACCACCACTTCAATCGGCGTTTCGGAAAGGTCATAGGGAACGACCGCAAAATCGCGATGCTCTTCTTCAATGATCGTTTCTTTTAGCAAATCCGCAAATTGCTGTATTTGATATTTCTCCGACCCATACAGCACGTATACAGGGGCGGTATCCCCATTGCGTATGGCTTTCGCCGCACTCTTTACATCCATTCTCACGGTGCCTCCTTATCATCCCCTTTATCCTACCAGAAAATCGACCGAACAACAAAGGGACCTCCATCCGCGCGCGAATGAAGGTCCCTGGTCCTACATCTATATAAACGCTGACGACGACCGTCCTAGAAACGGTCAGCGAAGCGGTCATACGACGTCAGTTATGTCAACTGAATTAGGACGTTATGTTACTTTCAGTATACTGCAGGCAGACTCAAAACGTTCAGCCATTTTGCTAGAAAAGGCTTGTCACCTTCCATTCATTTCGCGGAAGTTTCTCCCGATGCGGGGGATACGGCGAAATATTTCTTGACGGTCGTCCCGTTCTGTTCTGTCGAGTAATTAAATGTTGTTCCATCCGACGTCCAGCCCGCTGATGTCAGCGTGCCTTCCAACTCCCGTTGCTCCACCAGGTTCAATGCGGCCGGATCATCCGCCGACCGGGCATACAGGCTCAATTGATTGTCAGTCTGCATAACCGTGTATGCTCCATCCGGGGAACTCCATTCTTTGGGAACAGATGTGGAAGCAATCCCTTGATTCGGTCCAACCAGTCCCATCGCTCCGTCGGACGCTTTGGTTCCGTCCTGAACCTCGGGAGCCGTGATCCCTTTTTGGACGTCTCCTTCTTTCATCTCAGGCGTCTCGCTATCGGTCGCAAAGTTCTCGGGATCCACACTGTTCGCAGCCGATTCCGTTTCATCCGGAGTCGCCGGCGGCAAAGCCGAATCGGAACTTTCCGTTTTCTGCTCTACGCCGGGAGAGGCTTCGCCGACCGAGCTTTGGGGTGAATCAGCCTGGTTCGTGCTTGACGGCGCATCCTTCGAAGTTTGATCCTGGCTTGTCGTTGGTTCAGATGTCGACTCCGTTGGTCCTTCGGTCGAATCCGGTTCCGAAACAGGCAGTTTCTCCTGCTCCCCGGCACTGTCCTGGGCTTCCGGGTTTTCCGACGTTTCAGGGGCCAGCCGTGTCTCGCCGGAATTTACAGCATCGCTTTCATGCCGCTTGGCTGCAGACGTATCATTACCGTTGACGTCGGTGCTGAGCGCATTTGGATCCGAGGCCTGGCTTTCCGCTGATCCACCGCTGCTCATCATCATTACATCGGCATTTTCAAGCTTTTCAGGCTGATATCCCCAGATGGCAAAGCCCAAAACGACAACAGCCGCCGCGGCTCCCACGGACATGCGCCCTACCATGGTATTTAACCATTGCTGCTTCGGCTTGCGTTCGCCGGACCGTTGCAGACTTTCGGTTGCAGCAGGGACAGGACTCATTTCCTGTATCGTGCTGCTTTGTTCTTTCCTTGCTTCATCAATGGCATCCAGCTGTGGCATAATGGCATCCACCAAGCTGAATTTCGGGGTCACTTGCGGCAAATCCTCCAGTTCTCTGGATAGAGCTCTGAGCAAACTAAAATTTTCGGCGCAATCCGGACATGTGGCTACATGCTGCAGCAATTGCTCGGTTTCCGCCTCTCCCAGATCATGATCCAGATACCGGTGCATCCATTCCACCACCTCATCGCATTTCATCCTGTCACACCACCCTTCTGATACTCCTGTAATAGATTCTGCAATTGCTGCCTTGCACGGAACAAATAGGATTTGACCGTATTGAGCGGAAGGTCGAGGCAATCCGCAATTTCGTTATATGACAAGTCCTGCAAATATCTTAGAACGATCACGGTGCGATGATGCTCGGGAAGCTTGTTGATCGCATCCTGAATATCCTTGGCCACATAGGTCGACATGACTTCCGATTCCACGTTCTGATTGTCCTGGAACACCATCTCATGTTCCTCGATGGACACCGACGGCTTGGCCCTCCGGAACTTGTCGATGCAAATATTCGTAACGATGCGTTGTACCCATGTTTTGAATTGTGCCTTTTCCTCGTATGAGTTAATTTTGGTATAAATTCGGATTAATGCCTCCTGTGCGGCATCCATCGCATCCTGTTCATTATTTAGAATGTAGTATGCGGTTCGGTATACATGCTGTTCAATATTCCGCAATAGGGTAATTAGAGCGTCGCGATCGCCCGATTGAGCGGCTCTGATGAGTTCCGGCTCTACCACAAAGGATCCCCCTCTCCCTGCAACCTTACAGACGTGACCATCAATAAAATTGTTGCAAAGTTAAGATTTTTTTTATTTTGCAAACCGCACGCTGCATGATTCGATCCCGAATGGATACGGGTACAAGATGACGAGATGGATCTCGCGCCTTTCTACCCCAGCCGGGAGCAGCCGTTTCGTATGCATGCAGACATGCTTCCACAACAAAATAACGGCGTATGTATCGTAAAGCCGCAGAAACTTATCTTAGAATAACAGAAATTGCATAATGCGTCACCAAGCGCTTTCAAAAGTCATATCCAGTACTTACACGACTTAATTCGAATGCAATAACATAAATTATAATTGCGATGCTTTCCGTGCTCAAAAAATATAAAAGTCAAAAATTGTACAAATTTTCAGCCGTTTTTAATGTAATTTTCATGAAAATAGTGTATTGTAAATTTACATTCATAACGCGAGGTGATGAGCATGCCTGCTCAAGCAAAAATCCAATTATTAAAAGAACAGCTCCCTAAGGAGTATCAAAGCATCACCCATTTTGTGGAACATGCGATGCAATCCTTGGACACATTGGTCGAAGAACATCGTAAATATACGGCTGCACAGGCATTATACGGCGAAAAAATCGTCGGGTCGGAAGAACGCCTGTATCATGACACCGTGATCGATGTCCGGGAACAGCTGCTGAAGACGCTGGAAAAAACCGTGGAAGACATTCTCCACAAAGGTGATAAACATTGGACCAAACATTTCAAGGACGGCGTTGAATAATGATTTAGTTCCTCTTTGAATGCTAAAAAAAACCGCTTGAGGAGCTTCCTTACGGAAAAGCCATCAGGCGGTTCTTTTATGTTCAACTATTTTAGATGATTTAGTGGATGGTATTAATAGTAACTAAAGAGCTTGCCTCCAACAAACGTAAGGGCTCGGATATTCTCAAGCGAGTCGATGTACATCCAAACTTCGATCTTGCCTTGTTTACTCATCTCTTGCGAGATGCTTCGCGGCTCTCCCCAAGCCAGGCGGGCTTGCGTTGTATTCATGCCGATTGCAACTTTACCAGCAATTATGTTGTTCCACATAGCTTGGGACCATTTGTATTTTTGATATGGATTATAAGACAAGAAAAGATCCTCTTCGTTCAGCCAATCCGTTACATCTGAGCTTTTGTTCCCCCCATACACGGATAACATTTTGCCTTTAGCATTTTTAAAGATGATTGTATAATTCTTGATCCCCGAGGGATCCGTCTCCATCCGAATATCCGAAATCGTTACTTTACTGAATCGTTGGCCAAGTTCTGGATAGTAATTAATCCAATATGATTTACCAAGCAAACGGGCAAGACCGCCCAGCTCTTTTTGTTTGACCAATTTGGCTGTCTCCGCAGAATCCACGCTAATCACGGAGGCTCCCACGATCAACTTGGCACGCTTGAATTCTGTTTCCCATTGAACTTTCACACCGGAAATCTGAGAAAGGAGCGCTGCAGGAAAGACCGTTTGTCCATTTATGGTTTGCAGTTTCCCTTTTAGTTTGAGGGTCTTGCCGTTCCATTTTGCATCCTGGCTTCCTTTTTGAAGCAACAGTTCATCATCACCCCATTGAATCATGAAGTTTGTTCCCTTTACTTGCACCGTTGCGCCAAGTGCCTTGAACACGGACTGAACCGGTAGATAGATACTTCCATTGACCATGGAAGAGCCTATCAAGTTTTGTTGAATGCCCGCATTCAATTGAACGCTGGAATCCAGCTCACCTTTTTTAAATGTAATCCGGGTACTTCCAGCCCCCTTGACTTGCAACTGTCCTTCACCTTTGTAGACAGCGACTTGCGGTTTTTCTACCGTAATCTCCCCGCTATTGGGTTGACGCTTCGTTTTGTACCCGTTTGAATATAATTCCTCCACCGAAAGGGCAAGGATATCCCCAACGCTCGCCTCTTTGGCCGAAGCTGCCAACGTCACTTTTTTCAGTGTCGGTCCGTTCAAGGGCTGCAGTGTTCCATCTTTATAAATCCCCCATGAACCGTCAGTATGCTGTACATAAAGTTCTTCCAGATCAACGGAATACTCCAGTTTCTCGACCCCACTCAATCCCTGGAGCTGTTTACCCTCGTAAGTAACAGGTCGACGATGCCCCCGCTCATAGCTCCATACGCTTCCGTCGTCTTTGACTGCCAAAAACATACCGGAATTCAACCAGATCACAGATTTCACATGATCCGTCACTTCAATCGGCTGTTCCTGGACCATCATGTCGACCACAACGACCGAATTATCTTCCCTAAGTACGGCCGCATATGCACTACTTGTCGCAATCTGCTTTCCTCCGGGTACATTCCCCATCTTTCTGGAGATATTCCGTTGGTCAGCAATGTAATACACATCACCATTGGATGTTAAAGCGCCGTAAGAATGGTAGCTGGATCCCAGATATGTACCTACATCAATGACGGATTCCAGCCCTTTAATGGTCTCCCCCTTATAATCGCGAAGTGTCCCATCCTTCAACAAAGCCACACCATTGCCGTATACCTTAACTAGTCCGTTATACTGAGTGATTACCGGTTTTTCATCCCTGTTTCCTTCCCAATAATAAACGCGTCCGTCTGTCGTCCATCCGAAAAGACTGCCTTGCGCAGCAGACACACCTGCCACATCCGTCGTTTGGGTCCATATGCCTTCCGTTGAATCCTTGGACCACACCGTCCCGTCATTCATGAGATAGGTATTCCGGTCAACAAGAGAGACAATAGAATTCGTTCCGTTTCCCGAAGCCGCATTTACTTTCATAGGTACTACGACGATGCTTGCCATCAGAATAACCATGAACCATAACGGAAGATATCGCATTATTTCTCCAATCTTGAACCCATTGGGCCCTTCCCATCTCCTACTCTCTTTGTCCTGAACGTTATCCATTGTTCGTATCCCCTCTGCTTCTGTGTGATGAAAGACATGCTGGTTATAAACCTTCTAAACATTCGGCAAATATCTAATTCTATTAAATTTATATTTCAATATTTAATGTGTTTTTACTCGAATTTAATTCAAGGGCTGCTCCTAATCCTTTAATGGATTGTACTGGAATGTACGTAATTCCGTTTATCACTTTTGGAGCTGCACTTAATGAAGCAGATTTGCCGTTATAAAATACGGTTTTGCTCCCAAGAGTGAGTGTTACCTTGAATTTATCTTTGGTTAGACCTATCGTTGCACGATCCGGATCGTATGTAAACGCTGCATCCAATGCTTCTGCAATGTCTCGTAATGGAAGCAAATTACTTCCTTGATATTCTACCGGCTTATTGGCGAAATTAATTTTTTGATCATTAACATATACTACTAAAGAAGATTGCGTATACTGAGGTTTAGTTTCTTTCGGTTTTGTTGGTGTAGTTTTTTTTGTAGATGAAGAAGAACTGCTGGATGAAGAACCACTGGATGATTTAGTACTTGAAGAAGAACTACCACCATTATGATAATGATATTCCCCGTACTCCAATCCCCATTTGGCACAATTTGTCCAACACGTATGACCTCCATTGGAATCTGTTCGCCCGGGATGAGCAAATGCACTTGTTGCACTGGATAAAAGGAATAGAGACAATACGGAAGTAACGAGTACCCTTTTGTTCATTTTAAACACTCTCCTACTGGTTCTATTTTCCTATGAATCATAACATACAAATATATGATGAAGAAATATATTCCTTCCATTAAGAAATGTCCGAGATAGCGCGAAGCGATGGCATACATTGTATTGAAATAAGCCTCAGGAAACTCTATGTTTTGAGCAGCCAAAAGCTCCCTGTATGCTTTAAATGTCTGACAAAAAAGAAAGTAATGAAATGCGCACGAAACATGAACAAAGCGGAAGAAACACGAATACAAATGGTTGACAAAACAGCACAAACATGAATATAATCGAACCATCACTTGGTGATAATTTCCATTAGGAGGCGATTTTATTGTTCTCTGATGAACGTCGGGACAAAATTCTGGAGCTGCTTCAAAAAAACGGGCGTGTTCTTGCCAAGGAACTGGCTGATATGTTTGAATTATCCATCGATTCAATTAGAAGAGATCTTACAATTATGGAGGAGAAGGGTCTTCTAAAACGTACACATGGCGGAGCAATTCCAAGTTCTAAAGTTCGCAGCACTCCTCTCCCACCTGAATTACGTTACCAGGATGGAGCGCCACATCAAAATGCAATTTCTAAATTGGCCGCATCCTTCATTCAGGAGAAAGATACCGTCTTTATAGGCAGTGCTGGGATCCACTATGGCATGCTCAAGTATCTTCCTGAAATCCCTTTTACCGTTGTAACCAATTCAATTAAGGTCGCAGATACATTGAAAGATCGTAAAACAACAGATGTTTACCTTATCGGCGGTAAAGTAAAAAGTTCCGGCAGCATAACGGATGCCTTAGCAAACGAATTTTTGAGACAATTCACTTTAGATATTTGTTTTGTTACTGGAGGTGGAATTTCTAAAAATGGTGTAAGTACAGCCACTCCTGAAGTAGCAATGTTGGGTAGAGCAGCTGTTGAAATATCCAGGAGAAAGATTTGTCTGGCCCCTCACGAAAAATTGGGAATTGATTTCTTTGCAAAAGAAGGTCCAATTACTGACATTGACCTTCTGATAACGGATGAAGAAGCTAGCATTGAAGCCATCGCAGAAATTGAAAATAAAGGTGTCAAGGTTTGTATTGCAAGAGTGACCGAGGAATCCCTATTAAAAAAGGAATAGATCATATCCATTGGCCCGGATGATCTATCCCCTTCTTCTAAGGAGTTGCTGCTTAGCAGCTCCTTTTTCATTATAACGGATTATGATCGCTATGAAACCATTCATTCTCCTCATCCCAACTGGTTATTGAACAAAACTACCCGTTAACTGAGAAAACGGCAGCCAACCTTTGTGTGCGGCTGCCGTAATTTTAAACAGAATCAAGCGACCAAACTGATCAAATTGCCGTCAGGGTCCTTTATGATCGCATAACGCTCGCCCCAAGGGGTATCGTTTGGTTCAAAATGCCCTTCATATCCTTGTACTGTCAATCGGCTATACGATTCATCCAGCGCTTCCTTACTGTCAAACTGAAAAGCGATCTCCATTCGATAACCGGCCGGCTTCGGCTGGTCGCCTAGAATCGTCTGCGCCGATTCCCAAGTATCAAAGGAAAGAATAATATCGTTGTATGGTACTTCGAAATGATGTTCTTCATTTGCCTTTTCCGGTATTTCCAAGCCCAATGCCCGATAAAAATCCAGGGACTTCTTCATCTCTTTGACGTAAATCGATAATCTTTTTAACTTCACTGCCATGCTTCACAACTCCTATCCATTGGTATGATAAATCTCACCTCCATTGTATTGATCTTATAGACTGTCAAATAGGAAAAATCGGACTCCTTCGTTTCTTACTTATCAAGCTTCTAAGAGACAAGCCATAATATTGCTTAAATGTGTTGGCAAAATGGGACTCATCGTAATAGCCGTATTTGAGCGCAAGATCCGCTAAACTGGAATAACCCCCCCGAAAAAAATCCTGCAGTGTGCTTTGAAATCGGATTATCCCAAGCATCTCCTTCGGACCTAAGCCCAGCTCCTGATTAAATACCCTTCTAAGATGTCGTTCACTAAAGTGGACTTGATTGGCCAAATTCGTTACGGATAAATTCCCTTTTCGGCCATAAATAATCTGCAAGCTTTCATACACAAGTGGGTTCATTGCTATATCGCTATCCGCCAGCATTCGGACCAAATGATACTCGGCAACCGCAACAATTTCGGAGATCGTAGTGGCTGATAGTATCTCTTCTACCCAGTACATTTCTTTGAAACCCAAAACATCTTCCAAGTAGATACGCTGTCCCGTAAACGCCGAAAGAGGTATCTTTAGAATAGAACGAGCTGATTCTGAATATATCCGAATGCCAAATAATGATCGAGCTTCAGAGAACTGCAGCACTTCTGATCGAGTTGTAAGACCCACAATATAGGCAGCCTTTCGGCTGGATGGAGAAAGAAGATCCACGACAATATCGATACAGCCATCCGGTATAACTCGATGCGAAGGTTTGCCTGGAACAGGACGAAAATCCATGGTCCAAAAAGAAGCCACATGTGATTCCAAGCGAGGATTAGATGGATATTCCCGGAAATTATACCATGGCTGTTGCAGCTCCGGTTGCAATTTGGGAGAATGAACGGGATGGAATGAATGAGTCATCTCAATCCCTCCTTAATCAAGTTTAACCATATAAACCGCAATAACAAATCCCACTAGTGCACTGCGAGCGCTTTTTTTGCAGTTTATATAGTTCCAATTGTTAGCATAATGGGAATGAAAGCCGAACTTCTGGACGACTGTGGACGTAATATTTTTGAAATATCGTTACCCGTGAGAAATCCTGTAAACCGAATATAACTGGGGGTTTGAATAAATAATGAGGCCTCGAGACGATGGGGTTACACATAAGGTCATTACGTCAAAAAGCCCACCCAGAAGGTTGCTTTATGTAGTTTAAAGCTCAGGACAAGCAAAATCAACGTATTGAAAATATCTCTCCATCTCACCTTGTTATTGCGTAGATATCGCTCAGGAAACATACGTCGCTCGCGCAGTAGTTTCCGTGGCCTTCCGTTGGGATCGCCGCTTTTTTTGCCAGTTTAACAACATAGGAGGTTCATTATGAAAAAAGTAATGCTGTTCATCTTAATCAGTATGATTATACTTCCTGGCTGTTTTAACAAGGATGAGAAAGAGCATTATCCAGTTTACGAGGGAACTGTAGTATTTAAAACAGATGAAGATGACAAGTACAAATTTCTTGTTCTTCAAAATATAAGTAAGAAAGATTTAGAGAAAGGTAATCTTGAACTTTTTATAGAACTAGCACAAGACCAACCGGAAGCCTCGTATTATTTTGTCGATAAAGAGGCTTATGAATCAATTGATGTAGGGCAAAGAGTAAATATCACTGCTGACTTTAACCAACAAGAATCCTTGCCACCCATTAGGACGGTTGTGAATATTGAAAAAATCAATGAATAAGCTAAGCCGATGTTCATTTTCATGATGAGAACACATTCTATACTCACATAAACGAAATGTTGCTTGTTTAAATTAAAAGCAGCCCGTCGGGCTGCTTCACATACACCATAATACTTGGTTTTATTCCCTTCCAATGATAGATTAAAATGCAGTTTTAATTGATCTAACCTATCAGTTAACCTAATTAGGCACCGAGAGCCTTAATCTGATTCAAGTTTATGTCTGATTTCGATGTGTCCAGCTTTGATCCTCATTTGCACTTCCCCCATTTGATCCGTCCGATAGATGGCCGATCCCGACTGCTCAAGCCGCTCCACCACCCCCGCATTGGGATGCCCATACAAATTGTTGACCCCGGCGGAAATAACGGCTGAACTGGCGTTCCAGTAGTGAAGCCAACCTTCGGCGGAAGAGGTTTTGCTTCCGTGATGCGCGACTTTCAAGACATCCACCCGGTGATTCATCATACTCATCGTCATGTTGTCGACGGCATCGTCCACTCCGGGATTCTGGGTTGCCTGTTCAGACCGAAGAAATAGCGGAAGCTGTGCTTGGAGAGCTGCACTCGGTTTCTCATTTCCCCGCAGTGCCTCTTGGGCAAACGCCTCCGCAAGCGAGCCGTCTTGAATACGAAATAATACATCCTGTTCCGCCGCCGCGTCCATGTCCCCCGTAAAGAGCAGAGAAGCCCCTGCCATCTCCAGCAAAAAGACGACCGAATGATGATTTTGCTCCTCGTCCACAGGCATGCCGCCCAAACGATCGGTAGAGAGACTCAGATCCGGCGAAAGAAAATACAATTTCGTTTGGTCATCAGCCTTATATGTCATGCCCTGCCTGACGGCATACAGCGGGATTTGCCTGTCCGCAGCAGTCTGGAGCAGTTTGTCAAAATTGTCCTTGCCGCTGGTCGTACCGTTAAAAATCAGACGTTTTACCGGGATTTGTTCCAGTACAGCCTGAAGCCCGCCGGCATGATCCTGATCGGCATGAGTAACAATAATGGCATCCAGCTCATGAATCCCCCGTTTTTTCAAGAGGGGAACAACGACCTTTGCACCAACCTCGTAAGGATCTCTGCGAACCCTCCAGCCCTCGTCCGGCTTGGCGAAACTGACCGTCCCCCCTCCATCCACTAATATGTGCTTGCCGCCGGGCGTTGATATCAACGCGCTATCTCCTTGCCCCACATCCAGAAATTGTACCACTCCCGTGCCGGAAGGATACGGTGACTGATATCCCCACCATAAGCCAGCGATAAGCGAAATCGCAATCAAACCACATATCCAGCCGTGATAAGGAGACCTTTTCTCGCCATCATAAAATCCGGCACCGCGCGAAGTGAAAGCTCCCGAATATTCAGGCCATGCAATACTCGCAGAAAGCAAAGCTACGGACTGCCCCGACACATCGGAAACGCAAGGGACTTGATCCGAATACCCAGGCTGCGGCATGCGGCCCACATCATACGAAGTCCTGTCCGCACTTGATAGAATAACGCCAGGGCGTCGTGAGAGCGGGGCCGTATCGTCCTGCAGCTGCGGGAACGGCAACGCTTTTTTCCCTAAGTTTCCCTTCTGCAGGAGCCTCAGCAAACTATAAAGTCCAATATAGTAGGCCGCAATCCACCAGATGGGCGGCGTTGGCCAAATCAATACAAAACCGGGGAAACGGTTCATCCATTCCACGGTCGCAAAAGTCAAATCATTCAGCACAATCGTGATCCAAGCCAATAGTTTGGCTGCGGGAAACCACACAAATCCGATGATCAGCGCAACCGTTCCAAGCGGAAGCACAATCACGCTGATGAAGGAAACCAGCAAAAAGTTGGCGACGAACGACAAGATCGAAAACTGGTTGAAATAAAGAATGGTTACCGGAAAAGAAATCAGTTGAGCCGTCACCGTTACTGAAGCCGTGGCTGCAAGCGCCTTGGGCCAGCGATCAAACAGACGATGAATCAGCGGCATATAAATCATCAGCCCGGCCGTAACCAGAAAAGATAGTTGGAAACTTACGTTTACCATGAAGTAGGGATTCCACCACATCATGAGCAAAGCCGCGGCGCTGATGATATGCAGACCATCCCTCGGCAATCCTTTCCTTGCCATCGTTAAACCGATCATGGACATGATTCCCGCCCTGACGACGGATGGGGAGCCCCCGGATAACATGACATAGAAGGGCACCAGCAGCAGAACGATCGTCAATGACGTTTCCCGTGTCAATCGCAGCAAGGACATCAGCAGCAGCAGGGAAGACACATAAACGGCAACATGCGTACCCGATATGGCCAAAATATGCGTCAGACCCAGCTGCGAAAACCCGCCGTACGTATCCGGATCAATATCTTTGGCCATGCCGATGATTAACCCTTTCATATATCCGCCGTGCGGCTCCGGAAACAGCCGATCGACAGCTGCCCCCAGCTTGCTCCTTGCCTGGTCGTTTAGGCGAAATAGGTTGAAAGCCTTCCAACCCTCGGCCGGAACGGCTTCTACCGCGATGGCCCCCTTCACTTTGAACAGCCAGTGTATTTCAAGCGTCCGGAGGTACGCCCTGTAATCAAAGCCATCATAGTTCCGTGCTTCACCAGGCAGGGCCAGCGTGCCTTCGAGCGTAACGGTATCGCCCCTCTGCCAAGCCGCCGCCGTCTGCAGCTCTTCCTCTTTGGCCAGCCTGACCTGCACCATGAACTTCTCTTTCCGGTGATCCAGAGTCAGAGGTTGGAAGCCACCGTTGGCCGAAGCACCAGGATCAATTTGAACGGAACTAACCTGCAGCTCAAAATCGGCCCGGTCCCCGTCAATGCGTACTTCGGAGTCCAACCTGCCTTGAACCGTGGCCTCCACTCCGTCAAGTTCGTCGCTTGCCATACCCGTCAGTTCGGCCAGATGGCTGACATTCCTCGTATCGTTCCATTCCCAATGAACGGCTCCGGAGGCAAAAGCTGCTGCAAACAAAATAACGATCCACCCGCGCAGGCCCAGCCATCGCAGCCATAGCGGGGCACAAGCAAGAACCCCAACCATTCCCCATAACAAATTCCAGCCGCTTAACGCAACCGCCATTCCGCTGCCGCATAGCCAACAAACGGTAAAACCAAGCAGTGGCCTGCCCTTCATCCTTCCCCCTCCTAATCCCGTAGCCAGAACGCAAAAAAACCTCTGGCAGCCGTTACGGCAACCAGAGGTTTTTCCTCATGGATCGTTCTTTCTGTATGAATCTTTGTACATGCAGCATGCAAAATTCAATCACTCACGGTCATTATTGTCTCGCGCGGCGGTTGATACTGCTCCAACTTGCGAAACGTAATCCCCTGCTGCTCCATCATTCGTCTGACTTTGCCCGTATCTTTCGGATATGGGCGATGGAACACGATTTCGGTAATCCCGCTGTTGGCGAGCATGTTGGCACATGTCCAACACGGCTCATCCGTGACATATACGGAAGAGCCTTCCCGGTCGATCCGATCCGTAAACAAAAGCAAATTCTGCTCCGCATGGATCGTACGGATGCAGCGCTGTTTTTTGACCATCTCTTCCCGGCCGTCGGTAATGACCAACTCATATTCTTCCGAGATCATGCAACCTGCTTCAGAACAATCGGGAACCCCCATCGGTGCTCCGTTATATGCCGTTCCCAGCAATTTTTTGCCTTGAACAAGCACTGCACCCACATGGCGCCTAGGACAACGCGAACGAGTGGATACCATGTAAGCAATATCCATAAAGTATGTGTCCCAGTCTTTGCGTGCATCTGTTGCGCTCATGCCGTTTCCCCTTCCGTTGTCATATTATCGAAAATAGTGCATTAGCGGATCTGCACATAAGGTGCCATCTTCTCCAACATTTTCATACCTATGCCTTTGACTTTCGTCAAATCGCTGACTTTGCCAAACGGACCGTGGTTATTCCGATAATCGATGATGGCTTGAGCTTTCTTCTCCCCGATGCCCGGCAGCTCCATAAGCTTGGCCAGCGGCGCAGTATTGACGTCGATTTTCCCGTTGTCCGGCTCCTGCGTTGCCGCAAGATGATCCTGCACCTCTTCAGCATGGCCAACGTTAGCGGGATCTGGCTGGGCAGAATGGATGAACGCCTGCTGTTCCGTTGTCGTTCCGGCGGTGTCATGTCCGCTCTCCACCTTAGCTTCATCCTGATTTCCAGCCATTGCCGCACCCTGCCTGGTTTCCGGAACGGAAGCCGGCACTTGATTCGCATCGGCTGGACCCGAAACAGCCGACGGAACGGCAGCAGTTTCCTGAGCCGTCGTCGGCATTTCAGTACCGGGCTGAACGGCAGTCCATCCCGAAGGCGGCTGCTCGCTTTTGCCCGACCACAATATCAGTATGCTTCCCATCACTGCCGCAGCAATAATCAATCCTTGTTTCCACTTCATTCTTTCACACACTCCCGTCTCCCATTGGATTAATGAACACGGGCGGTGCTTCCGAACCGTAAACCGGACGTTGCGTCCAAAATGATTGATTTTCATGTCATGCCGGCAAGGGCATGACGCATAGACTAGAAGGAACATACTGCGCGCCAGTACCGTAAAGCATGAAAGGAGGCCTGAAACAATGAAGGTTGGATTTATCGGAACCGGCAGCATGGGCAGCCTGCTGATCTATGCCATGATCCAATCCGGAGCATTGGAGCCCAGGCAGATCGCCGCGAGCAATCGGACCCCTTCCAAAGTACGTCAGTTAACCCTCCGTTATCCCGGCCTGCATGAGTCCCAGAGCAATCGAGAAACGGTCATTCGAAGCAAGATCGTATTTCTGTGCGTCAAACCGCTTGAATTCAAGCATGTCATCGATGAAATTTTGCCTGTTCTGCAACCCGAGCAGATTATCGTCTCCATCACGAGCCCAGTGCAATTACGCCATCTGGAAGCATCGCTTCCTTGCAAGGTGTCCAAAGTGATTCCCAGCGTGACCCACCAGGTCGGCAGCGGTGCCTCCCTCTGCATTCATGGCGAACGAATGACAGAGGAGGACCGTGCCGTGCTGGAAGGCTTGCTCAGCCATTTCAGCAGACCCTACCAGGTCGACGAGCAATGCACCCGAATCACTTCCGATTTTACCAGCTGCGGACCTGCCTTCATCTCGTTTTTCCTGGAGCAGTGGATCGACAGCGCAGTCAAGCTTACAGGGATCAAACACGCGGATGCCTGCGCCCTTGCCGGCGAAATGCTCCTAGGAACAGGCAAGCTGCTCACCGAAGGAGGTTACACGCCGCAGGAGCTTCAGGCACGCGTTGCCGTGCCCGGCGGTATTACCGCACAGGCACTTGCGCTATTGAAAGCCAATCTGGATGGTGTTTTCGACAGCCTCATTCAAACCACCCACGACAAATACGAGGAAGATTTGATCAAGCTGGATGAACTGTTCAGAGCCAATGAGATTAACCGGCAACAATATTGACCAGCTTGCCTGGAACGGCAATGACCTTGCGAACGGTCTTGCCTTCCAGCGCCTGTTTGACAGCGTCCATTTCCAAGGTCAGGTCCTGCAGCCCCTGTGCGTCAAGATCTTTCGCAACCGTTGCGCGAGTTACGATTTTGCCGTTGATCTGAACGACGATTTCAACCTCGGCATCGACCGTCATCGCTTCGTCATATACAGGCCAAGCTACATAACTAATTCCGCCTTCATGTCCGAGACGGCTCCACAGCTCCTCTGCCATATGCGGTGCGAGCGGTGACAGCAGCTGCACGAAGTTCTCCATCGAAGCCAGCGGCAGGCTCTCGGCTTTGTAAGCATCGTTGATAAAGATCATCAGCTGGCTGATCGCCGTGTTGAAACGCAGGTTCTCCAGATCGTCCGTCACTTTCTTGATCGTTTTGTGCGTTGTGCGCTTGAACTCTTCCGTTCCGCCGTCAACCGTAATTTTATCGTTGATGGCACCGGTATCCTCGTTGATGAACAAACGCCATACACGGGACAGGAAGCGGTGCATTCCCTCAACGCCGCTTGTGTTCCATGGTTTGGTTGCTTCCAAAGGCCCCATGAACATTTCGTACAGGCGCAACGTATCCGCACCGAACTCGCCCACGATTTCGTCCGGGTTAATGACATTGCCGCGGGATTTACTCATTTTTTCGTTGTTCGTCCCGAGAATCATGCCTTGGTTCACCAGCTTGTGGAACGGTTCCTTCGTGCTGACCACGCCCAGGTCGTAAAGAACCTTGTGCCAGAAACGCGCATACAGCAAGTGAAGGACCGCATGCTCGGCGCCGCCGATGTACAAGTCAACCGGCAGCCACTGTTGTTGTTTTTCTTGCGAAATCAGTTCCTTGTCGTTGTGCGGATCGATGAAACGCAGGTAGTACCAGCAGCTTCCCGCCCATTGAGGCATCGTGTTGGTCTCGCGACGCGCTTTCATGCCAGTTTCCGGATCTACCGTGTTGACCCATTCCGTCACATTGGCCAGCGGAGACTCGCCCGTGCCCGATGGTTTGATCTGGTCGATATCCGGCAGCAGCAGCGGCAGCTCCTCTTCCGGCACGGTTTTCATCGTTCCGTCCTCCAGATGGAGAATCGGAATCGGCTCACCCCAATAGCGTTGACGGCTGAACAACCAGTCGCGCAGACGATATGTCGTTTTGCCTTGCCCTTTGCCGTTCTCTTCCAACCAGGCGATCATTTTGGCGATCGCTTCTTCGTTGTTCAGGCCATTCAGGAATTCGGAGTTCACATGGGCTCCATCTCCGCTGTACGCCTCTTCCTCCACGTTTCCGCCCTCAACAACTTCAATGATATTCAGGCCGAATTGTTTGGCAAATTCCCAGTCGCGGGCATCATGTCCCGGCACGGCCATAATGGCTCCCGTTCCATAACCGGCAAGCACATAATCGGCAATCCACACAGGCACTTTAGCGCCGTTTACCGGATTGATGGCATAAGCACCCGTGAATACGCCCGTTTTGTCTTTCGCCAAATCCGTGCGCTCCAGGTCGCTCTTGCGAGCCGCCTGTTCCTGGTAGGCTGCGACCGCTTCGCGTTGGTCGGCCGTCGTGATGGCATCCACCAATTCATGCTCCGGTGCCAGCACCGCATAACTCGCGCCAAACAGCGTATCCGGACGAGTCGTGAACACTTTGATGACTTCCTCGCGTCCTTCGATGGCAAAAGTCACTTCCGCGCCCGTCGATTTGCCGATCCAGTTGCGCTGCATATCCTTGATGCTCTCGGACCAATCCAGCTCCTCCAGGTCCTCAAGCAAACGCTCGGCGTATTCCGTGATCTTCAGTACCCACTGGCGCATCGGTTTGCGCACGACCGGATGCCCGCCGCGCTCGCTCTTGCCGTCGATGACCTCTTCGTTGGCAAGCACCGTGCCCAATGCTTCACACCAGTTAACCGGCACTTCGTCTACATATGCCAGTCCTTTTTTGTACAACTGGATGAAGATCCATTGCGTCCATTTGTAATATTCAGGGTCTGTCGTGCTGATCTCGCGGTCCCAGTCATAGGAAAAACCGAGCGACTTGATCTGGCGGCGGAAATTGTCGATGTTGCGGAACGTGATGTCCCGTGGATGTTCGCCCGTATCCAAGGCGTGCTGCTCTGCCGGAAGGCCGAAAGCGTCCCATCCCATCGGATGCAATACGTTATAACCGCGCATGCGCTTGTAGCGGGAAACGATATCCGTTGCCGTATATCCTTCCGGATGGCCTACGTGAAGACCGGAACCGGATGGATACGGGAACATATCCAATGCATAAAATTTAGGCTTGGACGGGTCCTCCCCCGTCTTAAACGTTTTGTTTTCATCCCAGAACTGCTGCCACTTTTTCTCCATGGTTTGCGGCTGATAGCCATGCTTTGGCTGATGATGTTCACTCATCTGTATTTCCTCCTCTGATCATTCCATCTATTGCAACAAAAAAACCTCAGCATCCCGTAGCGTTTGCAGCGCTAGGGACGAGAGGTTGTTTTCCCGTGGTACCACCCTAGTTAGCGGACGAACGTGCTTCGTTGTCCACTCCCTTTGGACCTGTAACGGCGGTGAACCGATGCGGATTTTCCATTCCCCGAAGGGCAAGATCCTTACAGGCATCAAAATGGTGTAATCACCGCATTTCTCCAAGGTGAGTTCGCGATATACTGCCAATCGGCTTGCACCAACCGCCGACTCTCTGTCATGTGCAGGACTCGCTACTGATCCTTATCATCGAAATATGTATTCGCTTTGATCGGAAACATTATATTAAAAAGCGGCATTAAAGTCAATATTACTGCCCTTGTGTGTACACGAATCAGGATAACCGAAAACGCTCGATGCCCTCCTCAAGATTGCGGGTCGCCCATGCCACGTGTTCCTTGTTATCGAACTGCCGATACACACATTCTATCCGGAGCACCAGATCAAAATACAGGTCGTAAAGGCTCCTTCTCTGCCGTTCGCTGGCCGTTGCAGCCGCTCTTCCATAACCTTTGACAAATCCGGGCGTATTGTTAAAATGACTGAAATAGTGCTCCATCAAAGGGTCAGCCCATAGCGAACGCTCAAAATCAATGATGGCCGTAATTTTGCCCTGTTCCACAAAAACATTGCCATCCCACAAATCCCAGTGGACCAGTACAGGTTCTTTTACATCAACTAGGACATCCGATTTCTCTCGAATTAAACGTTCGAGCTCTTCATAACCGATCGAAAATTCCACTTCAGCCTCTTTCCCATCTGCGAGCATATCATCCATCAGGTTCAGGAAAGCTTCTTTCCAGGTAGCATATTGTGTTTTTCGCTCGGAAAAGTAGCCGAATTTTTCGCCCTTGATTTCATTGATTCTCCGATTGTAAGCGCCCAGCTGCTGTTCGATGGCTTGCTGCTCTTCCACACTGTATTGGTCTTTGACCTTGTTATAAGGCTTGCCTGGCATGTATTCCATAATAAAATACTCTGCAGGGACAAAGCTCCGCGAAAGATCATGGGCGAGCACACGGGGAACGGGAACATCCTGGAGATCCGCGGCGAGACGAAGTGCCTGCACCTCCGCAACCATCACATCCTGTTCACAGCGCATTCGTTTAATTCCGGAGGAAGGTGCAATTTTGAGTACAACTTTCTGTCCGTCATCCAACGTAATACAATAGGCATGGTTCGCCCATCCATCCGTCATCTCCTTGTATTCTCTGACACCTGTCCTGAAATGATGTTGAGTAATCCGGTTCAACTGTTCTGAAGTCAGCCTCGTTTTATAATTACTTTCCACTTTGCACCTCATTTACCTTATTCGTTAAGGGGATGACAATGTAAAGAAATATTTCCATACCCATTATGTCCGGCCCTCTCTACGCTTGCAAGACCTTTGATCACCTTCCAACATTTAAAGGCAAACTCACCGTAAAAACAGAGCCTCCTTCTGGTCTGTTCCCGGCCTGGACCCTTCCTCCCAGAATCTCAGTAATTTTCCATACAATGGACAGACCCAGGCCAGCACCACCCGTTTTGCGGTTTCTGGATTGCTCGCCTCTGTACAACGGCTTGAACAAATGCTGCAGGTCAGAACTGGCAATTCCAGGGCCTGTATCTTGAACAGCTATGGCCCATATGCCGTTATCACACGTTGCCTTCACTTCAATGCTTCCGCCTTCTGGAGTATAACGCAAGGCATTATCCAGAAGATTTCCGAACGCCCTTTGCAGCAGATATGGATCCGTCATGATTTCAGCTCCCTGCTCCGGCAATGACAGCGCAAGACGGATCTGTTTGCGATTCGCTTCTTCCTGATACCCCAGGATCAACTCGTTCAGTAATCCGTCCATTCGTGTGCTTGCAAGCGTTGGTTTGTCTTCAAACCAGTCGAGCTTGGTATATGTAAGCAGGTCGGTGACCAAGTGATTCAGAACATCTGCTTTAATACGGCAATTTCGGATATACCTTTGAGTTTTTTCGGGAGTGAAGGCAACGCCATTCTCCAGCCCTTCCAGATAACCACGGATGGCAAAAACGGGTGTTCTTATATCATGGACGATGGAAGCGATGAACAGCCGCCGCTCTTCTTCCATGGCCTGCTGCCGAATTAGGGAATGTTCCAGTTCGGCCCGCATTTTTTTGAAGCCTGCCGAAACCTCATGTACTTCTTTCACTCGGGAAGACGGAAGATCCACACAAAATTCACTTCTGGAAATCCCCTGTGCTGCCTGTCCCAGTTTCTTCAATGGTTTCAGCACCTGCTTGTTCAGGAACCAGGCACCTGTAAGCAAAATGATGGCAAGCAAACATCCCCAAATCACAAATCCGCCGTATTCCATAATCATTTTTTCAGCCAAGCTGCCATAGCTCCGCAATACCGGACCCTGATCCTGAATATAAACCATTCCGGTCAGCGTGTTCGTCGATGAATATACATAAAACTCATTTAATACGTTCCACTCCGAAAAGTCACCGACATTCTCCTTGGGCGTTATGTCTCCCCCTTCTTCAAGAATATATCCTCCTTCATCATATATGTTCGAGAAAATCTCCCGACGTTCTCTGTCCAGCAGCCGTATCCCAACATTCATTTTTTTGGAATCCTGCTCCAGCTTGATTTGCCACTCTTCGCTTTCCCACTGATCCCGCTGAGCCAAAATTCTCTGCTGCACCCATTCAATGCTGTATCCATCGTCGGTCGTTGCCATATTTGAATACCAATTCCCTGTTAATTTCACAACCGAAATTGGAACAAGCACTGTACACAAGATGATAATCAACAGCCACTGTTTTAATGATAACCGGCTTTTCATTAAAGATTGGAACCCCTTCATGACAACGGCTCTCCCGTAAATTTATATCCCGTTCCCCATACGGTCTGTATGTATTCGTTTCCCGTACTTCCCCTCTCAATCTTGTCCCTGATCCGGGCTATAAACACTCTTACCGAATGCTGATCTCCGTAGTGTTCTCCCCAGATTCGGTCGATGATCTGATCATGCGTAAACACCTGATTGCGATGTTTGGCCAGCAAAGCCAGCAAGTCAAATTCCTTGGTTGTGAGCGTAACCTTTTCACCATTCACCTCGACCTCACGTGCGGAGTAATCAATGCTCAAACCTTTGAATAAGCCGATTGCCAACGAAGTGGATTCCTCTTTGCCAAACCGCCGCCTCACCGCTTTGATTCTGGCAATAATCTCTCCCGGTGTGGCGGACTTAACGATGTAGTCATCCCCTCCGACGCCCAATCCTCTGATTTTATCGGTAGATTCCTCCCTGGCACTCAGAAACAAGACGGGAACATCCGAATATTCCCGAATGGCACGGCAGATTGTAAAACCCGACTCGCCGGGCATCATCACATCGAGCAGCACACAATCCACCCGATTTTGATTCATGATCCGCATGGCCGCTTCCCCGTTCTCCGCAGTAAGGACAGCATACCCCTCCATTTCGAGAAAATCACGCATAAGCTCTATAATTTCAATGTCATCATCCACAATCAAGATTACTTCCTGCATACTGTATCTCCCTTTCTCATCTGCTGTCCCATTATTATGGAGCATTCCTGTTGTTGATGGAACCTCCTAAACAGCGATTAGATAAAAGTACTATATTTTATTGATACATTATTGATCTTTTTCCCACAAAAAGGTGAGACATCTTCTGCATAATGATATCGATCAAAGCGATTCAGCAGATTTCCGTGAAAAGGAGAAAAGAGAAATGAGTAAACCCGTTTTACAAACCCACAATCTAAGCAAAGTCTACGGGGAAGGCAATCAAAGTGTTCCTGCCCTCGATGCTGTTGACCTGGCGATCCATCAAGGAGAGTTTGTTGCCATCATGGGACCCAGTGGTTCCGGCAAGTCCACATTGCTTCATCTGTTATCAGGTTTGGACAGGCCGACCCGTGGTAAAGTCATGCTGGACGGACAAGATTTATACGCCGGCACGGAATCCGCAATCACACTCACCCGCAGAGACAAGATCGGTTTTATTTTTCAGATGTTCAACCTGATTCAGGTACTAACGGCTCAGGAGAATGTAGCTTTGCCATTTCTGCTTGCTGGCAAGACTGACAGTAAAGTTAATAGCATGGCGTTGGATATGCTCAAAAAAGTAGGCATTGGGCATCTGGCAGCTTCATATCCATCCCAGATGTCAGGTGGACAGCAGCAACGGGTAGCCATCGCCAGAGCATTGATTACACAACCCCGCATCATGATGGCCGATGAACCTACGGGCAGTCTGGACTCCAAAACAGGGAAAGACATTCTGACGGTTTTGCGAAGCTTCTGTGATACAGGCAATCATTGCCTGGTTATGGTGACCCATGATGCAAGCGTCGCCTCTTATGCGCACAGAGTTCTTTTTATGAAAGATGGGAAATTGGTAGAAAACCTGAACCTGCAGCAGGACCCAAAAGTGAACCTGAGTCAGATCACATCCAGAATTGAGGGAATGCTGATATGAAGTGGATGTTAGCCCGTCTGGCTTGGCGTTTCTTGATTGCACGTAAAATAAGAGCCTTCTTTGCCATAATGGGAATAAGCCTGGGAGTTCTTCTTCTTGTATCGTCTCAGACGATGATGAGCACTTTGCAGCATTCCACTGAAGTTTCAGCGCGGGAGAGGTTCGGTGATTTTGATCTGATAGCAGGATATAACGAAGGGCAAAGGCTGCTTTCTTCCAAAGATATAACATGGATTAACAACCTCGAAGGGGTGCAGGAGACCACTCCGATCTTGCTGCCCTACACAGCAGGACACATGCCCGAAAATGTTGCTGTTCAACCCTTTTATTACAGCTTCAAAGCAGACCGTCTGGCCGCTGAGCATGAACTGCTTTCTCTGCAAACGGGATCATTTCCTGAAGATGCGCAAGTACTGATTTCCTCCAAATATGCCAAGGAGGCGGGGCTGGGGATCGGTTCGACCTTGACATTGCCTTTCCCGCCCGCCGAAGATCAGACCGTAACGGTCTCGGGAATTCTAAAAGAAAGCGAAAGCTTGTCCCGTCTTTTTATTTTCAATTATGATTGGATCAGCAAGCTGACAGATCATACCGGACAGGCTAGTGCGCTGATCCTGAAGCTGGATAACGGGAATGTAAAGAGTGAGGTCATCGAGCAATTGAATGACCATTTCGACGGACTTACTATTGATCGCCGCAGCGCAAAGGAAGAGGAACAAAAAAATTTGGGTGGGCTTCGGCCGCTAGTAACCGGACTGTCCGTTATTGTTCTGCTTGGGAGTATTTTGATCGTCATTAGTACTTTGCAAATGTCCGTCCAAGAGAGACAGAAGGAACTGGCGGTTCTCCGGCTTTTGGGAGGCACACGGAGACAATTGTTCGAGATGGTCATTTGGGAAGCCTTGTGGATCAGTATTCTGTCCTCATTCATAGGATCCGCGGGGGGGATTATGCTGTGTTATGCTACTTCTGGGTTGCTTGAAAAATGGATGGGATATCGTGTGGATTCAGTTGTGGTATCCTATCCGGTGATTGCCGCTGTCATGCTCGGAAGTATTCTCGTTACACTGTTTGCTTCCTTCATCCCGGCTTATTCCTCCAGCAGAATGTCTCCACTTGCTGCCCACCGTCAACAGCCGGCACGTCTTACACAGCACTCTTTGTGGAAGCATATCGTCGTGTATTCCCTATTTGTTGGACTTATTGCACTTTCCATTCTGATCCCTGGGGGCAAGGAAACGTCCAAAACCGCGGTCATTATCGTCGGTGTACTGTTTGTTCTCCTATGTTTTTTGTGCATTTCCTTCCTGCTTAAGCCATTAATCAAAGGGATTGCACTGTGCCTGAAGCCTTTATATGCCATGGAAGGGACCATCGCTGGCAGAAATGCACTTAGCCGCATCGGACGAAGCAAACAAATCACCCGGGTAATCATGCTCTCCGTTATTGTCGGATTCGTAGGGTTCAGCGTTCTTGATAGCATAGTGAAGGAAACAGAAAAAAATATGGCCAATCAATTCCCCCTGGATTATATTATCCAGTCTGCCGAAGCTTCATATGAACCTGGATTCTCACCCGAACTGAGCAATCAGCTGAACCGCCTGAAAGGAATAGACAGTATTACAATAAGTTCAAGTCTCCTCGTAGATATCCCGGTTAATCAAATGTCACCGGATTGGAACGGTTCTGTGTTTAAAATTGATAACAAGGATCACGTGTTGGCAAGCCTGCAATCGATGGATTTGATCAAAGCTCAGCAGTTTTCTTCTTATCAGGTCGTTGAGGGTAAGATTCAGGATCTGCAAAAGAACCAGATTGTAGTCACGAAGGATTTCTGTCGTTACTTCGGGTACTCTATTGGGGATACACTGGAACTAAAGATGGATGAAGTCAGCGAGGCAGCTGGCGCTGCTCCCTTACAGATGAATATTGTGGGTGTTATCGATCAAAATCCATTGTTTCCGGGAGACGAAATGACCATGTATACTTCCGTTGACGCCGTTAACAGCTACCGGGAAGCCAAGGTGGAACAAATTCTGTTCAATATCACGGACAAGAATCAGCAGGAAGCCATAAAAGCACAGGTTCAGTCCCTACTTGAACAGCCCGAATATCAAAATACTGTATTTTATGACCGCATGGCGGAACTGGAGACGTTCTATCAGCAATACAAACAGCGTACGGCTTTTTTAACGGCCTCCATACTGCTTTTGACGCTTATTATCCTTGCCGGACTAATGAACATTATGTCCAGCAATCTAAGAGAAAGTCAAAAAGAGTTTGCCACGATGCGCTCCATCGGAAGCAAACCCTGGCAGGTCATCCGTTTAGCCTGGTTCGAAGGAATAATGATAGCGGTATCCGGGACTGTCATGGGACTCATTGCTGGCGTACTGTTACGTTATCAATTTTTGAGTGCTCTCGATGCCCAAAGCCCTGCTCCATACGGAATGATATTCATCATCCTGGCGATCAGTCCCATTATAGGCATTGCCTCTGCTCTGCCATCAACGTACTGGTTGTCCAAAATCCAATACAATCGGGATTAAAAAAAGAGCTGCCATTGCATAACATGCAGGCAGCTCTTTTACTCACTTTATTTTACAGCAACGTAGAACAGGCGCTGCGCCTCCGGCCCGGCTTCATCCCACTCAAAGTCTGCATAGACACCGACTTCCCTGAATCCTGCCTTAAGCAGCTCAAGCTTCATCCATTCCGGATCGTAGGCCCGCTGTACGTGCACTTCCTCGAAGCGCTGATACATGTCCTTGCCGGCTTCCTTCATGCGTGCAAAGATGCTCAAATGATGTTCGATTTCGCACCGCTCCCGGTCCATGTCGCATGTCCAGATATAGGACACGGCGCGTTCGTCCAATACAAAAGGCTGTTCGTCATCATATCGAATCAGGGTATTCGGATGATGCACGTCGAACATAAACGTGCCTTCCTCCTTCAGCATCGCGTACGTCCGCTGGAACGTGCGAACGACATCCTCTTTTTCGAGCAAATAATTGATGCAGTCGCAGAACGAAATGACCGAATCTACCGGCTCGGGAACGCTCCAGTCCCGCATGTCCTGCTGCACCCACCGCACGCTGCCTCCACGGTACATGCGATGGCCCTGCGGCGTGGCATCCATTTTGTTTCTTGCCACGGACAGCATGTCCGCTGACAAATCGATCCCGATCACTTCAAAACCCGAATTGACCAAAGGAATCGTGATGGAGCCCGTCCCGCAGCCCAACTCGACCACGCTTTTCGGCATGCCGTGCCGTTCCCAGGCCGTCCGCGCAAATCGGATCCAATCGGGATAGGGCATATCCTCCATTAATTCATCGTATACGTAGGCAAATCTACGGTAAGACATGTCAGACACCGCACTTTCGAATTCAATTTAAAGCTTTTCCAAAAAGAAAGCAGGGCATCCGGCTTTCGTCCAGTTTACCCTGCCATCTTTATTCGGCATTCAGCTTTATTCCGAGAGGTGGCCAGCCGTCGGATCGAGCCAGACCCAAGCCCGTAGGGTGCTGATCTGCATATATCCTGTCGCAAGCCCGTCAAGGAATGGAAGCGAAGCGCCTATTTAGGTTGATCGTCGTCCGCAGGAACCGCGTCCGCGAGATATGTCCAGCTTTCTTTTTGCTTCACGAGCCCTTCTTTCATCAGTTTGCCAAGGCCCCTCTTAAACGCGGATTTGCTGATGCCGAACCGTTTCTTGATGATGTCCGGCGGCGTGCTATCGGAATAGGGCATGCCGCCTGTCGGACGTTCCTTGAGGAACGCAAGCAGCATGTCCGCGTCCTCATTGCGTCCAACTTCCTTGCGAGGCGACATCGCAAGATTTACGCGTCCATCCTCGCGAACGAGCGTTACCCGGCATTTCACCTTTTCGCCAAGGCGCAGCATCCGGTTCCGTTCGGAAGAATGAATCATGCCGATGGCCCCGAAACCGAGCACTCCGCCTTCGACGAGCACGAATGTACCCATTTGCAGCGGCTTGTACACAAGGACGTCGACCCATTGATTCAGCCAGGTCGTCGGTACATGGAACGCCAGCGGAGCAAGCTCCCGTTCGCCAGCCAGCTTGGCCCGCAAACGCCCTTGCTTATCATGCTCCATGATCACGAACACTTCATCGCCAACCTGCGGGTGAAGCTCAGGCAGCTCGGGCAATTCGCGAATCGGGAGCAGCAGCTGCCGTCCAAGTCCCATCTCGAGGAAACAGCCTAAACGAGGATGAACATCAGCCACGACGAGGCGGCCCATTTCCCCCAGCGTCAGCAGCGGCTTTTTCATCGTAGCCGCGAGACGGTCCTCGGTATCAAAAAACAGAAATACTTCCAACGTTTCGCCAATCTTGATTTCTCTAGTCAGTTCCGTGTAATGGAGCAATACATCCTCCGTGCCTGTCGTCAGGAAGTAGCCGTACGGCGACACTTCGCGTGCAACGGGCAAAGAAACGATCGTACCCGCAATCAAACTCATACCGTCTCCACCACTTTGGCGTCAGACCACAGACGCTCGATGTTGTAGTATTCGCGTTCATCCCGATGGAATACGTGAACGACCACGTCTCCAAGGTCCATCAGTACCCAACGCGCCGAATCCATGCCTTCGATGCCGCGGATATTGACGCCGGCAGCGTGTGCCTGTTTGCGAATTTCCGTGGCGATCGACTGCACCTGCGTATCGGAATTCCCGTGACAGATCACGAAGTAATCCGCTACAAGGGAAATGCCTTTCAGATCCAAGGCAACGATGTTGGACGCTTTTTTATCGTCGGCGGCAGTAACCGCCATATTCATAAGTTCTTTCGATGATATTGTCATGAACCAACCTCCATGTTCGATAGTTGTAAAATCAAATCATTCCGGGCCAACATCGTCAGCGGATAAATGACGCGCCGCTGGGAAATCAGCAGGCTGATCGTCGAATCAAAACCGGCAATGAGCCCCGCCTCCAGGCTTTTCTCGGCCTGTTCGCGGATCAGATCCACGCCGGGAAAATCCCTGCCCGGTTCAATATAGTCGGCAAGACATACCACTTTATCAAGCAGGCTCATCCCCACTCTCCCTGAGGTATGCCACTGAATGGCATTAAGGATTTCGGGGTCGTCAATGCCGTAATCGCGCCGGGCAACGAATGCGCCGACCTCGGAGTGCCACAATTGTTTGTCATGCCGCAGCAGTTCCTCGTTCAATCCGTTATTGCGAATGACGGCCTCCATCTCCGAGACGGGCCAATATTTGGCCACATCGTGCAGAATCGCCGCCAAGTCGGCTTTTACCGGATCAGCGCCATACTTTTCGGCAAGGCGCACGGCCGAATCCATGACGCCTTGCGTATGCTTCCATCGCTTTTCGGGCATCTGTCCGGAAACGGCGCGGATTAATTCATCACGGCTTAGCTCCATATAAACCGCTCCTTACAATGTATTCGTAAACCGAATCGGGAACCATGAAGCGGACGGAATGGCCGCTTGCCAATCGTCTGCGTATGGCTGTCGAGGAGATGTCCACCAGCGGCATCTCGGCCAGCAGCACTCGGCCTTGCAGCTCGTCAGGAAGATCATCCAGATGCAGCTGGAATCCGGGTCGCCCTACGCCGATGAAAGTAAGACGGGCTGCCAGCTCTTCGATCTGTTCCCATTTGGGCAAATAGTTCACCATGTCCGCTCCGATAATGAAATAAAAATCATGCTCCGGGTAGCGTCTCCAGAGCTCTCGCATCGTATCGATCGTATACGAGACACCGCCCAGCTCCATTTCGATATCCAGCACTTCGTACTGCTGCACATCCTTCACGGCAGCCGTCGTCATGTCCAGTCGCTGCCGGCCCGAAGCTCCAGCCCCGCGTTTGTGCGGCGGCACATGCGATGGCATGAACCAGACTTCGTCGAGCGCATGCGAATCCCGGGCCGCCTCGGCCGCGAGCAGATGCCCCATATGGATCGGGTCGAACGTTCCACCCATGATGCCGATCTTCACCCGCTTCACCGCCTAAGGGAGTTCAATTTGCTTGTTGTCGCGCGATTCCTTGTACAGAACGATCGTGCTGCCGATCACCTGAACGAGTTCGCTGCCCGTCTCGCGCGCCAGCTCTGCGGCGATTTCGTTTTTGTCGTCCAGGCAGTTGTTGAGCACCTGCACTTTCATCAATTCACGTTTCTCGATCGCTTCCTCGATGTGACGGAACAAATGCTCGTTGGTTCCTCCTTTGCCGATTTGGAATACAGGGGTCAAATGATGTGCTTGCGAGCGCAAAAAGCGCTTTTGTTTTCCGGTTAACATAAATCCTTCATAACTCCTTATGCGAGCAGGTCACGGAAAAAACAAAAATAACCTCGTTCAATGTCATTTCCGAACCTGAGCGTTCAATTATATTTTTAACAGGTTAAAACTGTTCAATACCGCGCGCCGCATCGTTTCTACCGGCGCAGGTACGCCGAGCCAGTGCTCGAAAGCCACCGCTCCTTGATACACAAACATGCCCAAGCCGCCGTGCACGATGCAGCCGCGCTTCTTCGCTTCCTGCAGCAGGCGGGTTTCCAGCGGGTTATAGATCAGGTCGCTTACGGCCGCCCCCTCCCGAATAAATGCAGGATCTACGGGAACATCGTCCACATAGGGATGCATGCCCGCGGACGTTGTGTTGATGACGATATCCGCTTCGGCCAATATCGATTCGGCTTGTTCCATGCCGCTGCCCACGATTTGTCCGAGACCATGGCTGCTCAGATCCGCAGCCAATGCAACAGCCCGGGCCGCAGTGCGGTTCAAAATGCTGATCCGTTCGGGCATTTCGAGTGCCAAAGCGTAAATGACGCCCCTGGCCGCTCCTCCGGCACCAAGAACGGCGATGTTCTTGCCTTTGAGATCAGGCACAGCTTCTTCCTTAAGGGACCGGACATATCCGATCCCGTCCGTGTTGTAGCCCGTCAGCCTGCCGTTTCTATTGACGATGGTGTTCACGGCCCCGATGAGCCGCGCGCTCTCGTCGATATGGTCGAGATACTGCATAACCTGTTCCTTGTGCGGAATGGTGACGTTAACGCCAAGATAACCAAGGGCAGCAATGCCTCGAACAGCCGCCTCCAGCTGCCCTGGCAGTACATGCAGCGGCATGTACATGCCGCTCACGCCTGCCGCCTGCAGGGCCGCATTATGCATGGCCGGGGATTTGGAGTGCGCGATAGGATCGCCCATTACCCCAAGCAGGACAGGAAGCGCAGCATGCTCTTTCTTCGATTCCGTCATTCGATTCGCCTCCGATCGGCCGGGATGCTCGCCGCAACCGTCATTTTAAATCAAGGATGGGCGGAGAAGCACGCGGATGCCTTTTGGCGCATGCACCGCGACCAGTGCCCCGTTCTCTCCGTTCGCCTTGATCCAGCCCAGACCGGAAATAAAAATGTCGGACTGGCTGCCGCGTTTGATGCGGAACTCGTGCCGGGTCCATTCAGGCATGTCCGCCGCGTTCTCGCGCGTCGGCGGCGACAGCAGCTCCCCGGCATGGTCGCGGTACAATTCGTCTGCACGCTCCAGCTTCGTGCGGTGAATGCCTAATGCGTTGCTGATATAACACGTAAAGGATTGGCGGTCTCCCTCGATGAAATCGAAGCGAGCCATGCCGCCAAAGAACAACGTCTGGCCTGCATTCAATTGGTATACCGCCGGTTTAAGCGGCTTTTCCGGCATGATCGCGCCCAGATCCTTGCGGGACACGATCTCGCTGAATCGCCATGGATACATGATTCCGGGCGTATCGATGATATGTTTGCCATCGTCCAGCGGAATGTTCACCATGTCCAGCGTCGTTCCCGGATAACGGGATGTGGTCAGTTCCTGCTCCAGGTCGCTGTAGTCGCGGATCAGCCGGTTGATCAGGGTCGATTTGCCGACATTGGTTCCGCCCACGACATATACGTCGCGGTCCCCGCGGTACTCGGACACCAGTTCAAGCAAACGATCGAAGCCCTGATTCTGCTTGGCGCTGCACAGCACCACGTCCACGGTGCGCAGCCCTTGCTCCTTGGCCTGTTTCTGCACCCAATTGCGGACTTTGTTCCAATTCGTTACTTTGGGCAGAAGGTCCGTTTTGTTGACGACCAGCAGCACCGGATTGTTGCCGACGAAGCGCTGCAGTCCGGAAATGATGCTGCCGTCAAAGTCGAACAGATCCACGATATGGATGACGAGCGCGTCCTTATTCCCGATTTTGCTGAGCAGCGCCAGGAATTCGTCCTGGTCTACCGTAACGGAAGAGGATTCGTTATAGTTTTTAATGCGAAAACAGCGCTGGCAAATGACCGGTTCGCGATCCAGCGCTTTCTCGGGGATGAAGCCGGGTTTTTCCGTATTTTCCGTCTGCAGATGCGCACCGCATCCGCTGCATTTCACGGCAAGTTGGCCGTTATGCGTTTCTGTCATTTCTTTTTATCCTCCTCAAGCCATAAGCCTTTCTTGCTCAAACGGGTAACGGCTATTCGCTCCACGCGCCGATTGAACCGGGTCATGAAGCCTTCGTCATCGATGGAGATGGGCAACACCAGCACCGTGTACAGTCCGAGGCGGTTGCCGCCAAACACATCCGTAAGCATCTGATCGCCAACGACCATCGTTTGTTCCGGCGTCAGGCCCATCATGTTCATCGCTTTGCGGAACGGCACGTTCGACGGTTTGCGCGCGCTGTGCACGTACTGGATGTCCAGCGGCGTCGCAAATACCGATACGCGGTTCAAATTGTTATTGGATACGATGATCAGCTTGAAGCCGACCTCTTTCACGCGCGCAAACCATTCGATCAGCTCCGGCGTGGCGTCGGGCGCTTTGGCTCCGACGAGCGTATTGTCCAGGTCCGTAATAATCCCGCGATAGCCTTGGGCATACAGTCCTTCCAAATCAATATCATAAACCGTGTCCACCCGAAGTTTGGGCATCAGCATTTTAAACAAAAAAAGTCACCTCAGTTTCATACGACACACTATATCACAAATCCATCTTCCCTGAAAATGCATCCAGCCCTGCCGGACAAGAAAAAGGAAAAAACGGGACAGGCCGAGGCTCAGGCCTGTTCCGCTTTCAGTTCCTTGCGCAGCCTCTGGGCTGTCTCATAAACCTTCTTCCAGTCATCGGCATGAACGGTCGCCGGACTATATCTGGCCTGCTCGAACGTGCGGAGCAGCTCCCCGAAGGTCCCCGCCGCCGCCGGTTTCGCCTGGCTCCAACGAACCACCGATTCCCGCAGCGTTTCGTCGCCGCTCCGCTTCAGCCCTTTTCGCTGCGCGTAACGAAGCCAGCGCTCCGTTTCCGCAATCACTTTTTGCTCTGGCGTCAGCGGGCCGCCGCTCCGAAGCCGGAGCAGCAGGAAACGAAGCGACAACCGGCTGCGCCAAAACATATATCCGATCCACAGCACAAGGATTGCACTGGCTACCCAGATCACGAAAGACGGAAGCGCAGACTTGGCCTGCTCCGGTGCCGCTGCCTGCTCCTCTTCTTCCTGCACCTGCTCTTCTTCCGGTTGCTCTTCCGGCTCGTCCGCAGGCTGCACCTCCGGCAATTCGGTCAACAGCGGCATGTCAAAGCCCGGCGTCGCTTCAACCGGAATCCATCCGTATTCGCCGAAGTAGATTTCGGCCCAGGAGTGGGCATCCGCATTCGTTACGGTATACGTCGTTTCGATATCGGCACCCGGCTGGCGCGGAGCCTGCATGTCCGAGTTCAGGGACAGCTGCCCGGGAGCATATCCTTTAACCCAGCGTGCCGGAATGCCCTCGGAACGGGCCATCATGACAAGCGCCGTAGAGAAATAGTCGCAATAGCCCTCCATCACTTCGAACAAAAAACCATCGACAAAGTCATCGCTGACTTTCCGGGACAAGTCCGGGTTGTTCGTGTAACTAAAGTTTTGCTGCAAATAGTTTTGCAGTAATGCCACCTTTTCATACGGCGTGCTTGCGGCCCCCGTAATTTCGCTGGCGAGATCTTTAACCCGCTGCGGAAATTTGGAAGGCATCTGCAAATACATGTCGTCGGCCGGATGACTATCGTACAAATCGTCGTACGTTTTGGTTCGTAGCTCATCCACCACGATGACCGGGGCCTCGGATACCACTGTATATGTTTTGGGATATTGGGGCTGATTGCGGTTCGTCACCACATGCAGTTCGGCCTGGTCGGCGTTCCAAAGCATGCGGTTCGACTGCTGCTCGCCTTCCACCGAGCTTACCTCGGAGATCGAATAGGCACCGAACAAAATGGGATAAACGTTGTCGTTCAGCATCGTGACTTTCTGCGTAACCTGCTTCGTTTTCCCGCTGCCCGCATCGTTGTTCTCCAATGCCTCGCCAGGCTGCACGGCCTCGGCCGATACTCTGCGGTTGTCGTCCCAGCCCGTACCGGTATATTCTTCCCGCGTTTCCCCGCGCCAATAACTGCGCTCACTGGTCGTGACCGACATGACGGGAGTATAGTCAAAATTGAATCCTCCGCCCAACTGGTTGTCTTCCCGGCTGTACCCGGACTCGGTGGAGGTTGGGATGTCCAGCGTACCGTTTCCCGCCTCGATCGAACCGCTTCCGGTATAGTTCCGCCATGCCGTATACGGGTCCGTCAGGGTTGGCGGAACCTCGGGCATATTTACGCTCGCCACGATGATCAATGAAAAAATGATGGCAATGTTGGCGATAATTTTGTACGGATACCGAATCAGCCGTTTCCACCCTTGCGGATATTGCAATTGGAAGCTGCGGAAATGCTGGCATACCAGCCACCCCATCCCCGCAAACATGACCCAAGCCACTTCGGTCCAGAGCGGAATTCGGGTGAACGAATCCAAAATGCCCATGGACACGATGTTGATCCCTAAAAAGACAAGAATGCGCCGTTTCGTTGTCACCAGCCGGTGCGCCGCCTCCAGCATGGCCCATGCACACAGCGAAAACCAGACATAAGGAACCATGTGCAGCAGAAATTGCTCCGTTCGCTCCGTAAACGTTCCGTAAGGGATATATACGGAGTAATCCACTAAGGTTTTATGCAAAATAAAAAAGATAGCGATGACTTTGATGACCGTTCGATACAACAGTTTAAGCGGCAATATAATCTCCAAAACGCATACCGCCGCCATCGTCCAAAGCACCAGCGACGTCGTCTCGGTGTACCAGGATTCCTCGGTAAACGAGATCCACTGCAGCCCGATCAGGAAAATCCAAAGCAGGGATGCCGCATGGTACCAGGACCGTTTGCCTCTCGACAAATCTATAGGTGCGCTCATGCGGCTCCTCCTCCCATCACGGTCGGAAGCTCCTGCAGGCTGGAAACCGTAAACGCCCTCGTTCCCCGGCTTCGCAGCAGGGCAGTCCATTCTGCGCTTTGCCGCTCTTCCTTGATATCTACTAAAATGTGGCACGGCGTCATGCCGCGCTGATCTGCCCAACGCAGCAATTCAAGCACCTTCTCATCCTTCTGGGGAGAAACGACGACAAAATAGGCTCCTTGCGGCAGCTGGCGTGCCAATCTTTCCACACCAGGCAGCAAGCGTGCATCCCGACCGTCATGTTGAACGTCCACCAGATGATGAATCATCCTTTGCCGATCCAGCAAGCTCTCGCTGGGCGGAATCAGGGAAGGCTCGTCCGACAGCGTCATGAGTCCCATCCCCATTCTCTCCCGCGTGCCATACTCCAGCAGCGAGGCTACGGTGGATACGGCCAGTTCAAACGCCTCCGATCCCGCGTAGCTGGCGGCAAGCGCATCGAGTACAAGCACCGTTTTGGGAATGGATTCGTGTTCGAACTCCTTCGATTTCCACGTTCCCGTCCTTGCGGTTGCGTTCCAATGGATTCGGGATAACCGGTCACCGTATACGTAATCCCGCACCCCGTTGATTTGGGTCGTTTCGCGCCGCGAACGCGTCATCGCCGTCTGCGGCCCTGCCAATCTCGACTTGCGGTCATACAGCTGCCAAAACGGAATGAACACGGTTCGGGGGAGAACCCTGAATTCGCTATGCGCCTTGAAGGTGCCTTTGTGCTGAACGAGACCGAATATATCCTCGCTGGTGCACTCGGTATCCAGAAACGCATATTTCCCTCTTTCCAACGGAGGCGTCTGAAAGGTCAGTTCCCCCGTCCCCCGCATATTCGGCAGCAGGCTTTCCCGGAAAGACCAGGATTCGCCGTTATGGCGTCGCAGCATTTCCTTTACGACGACATAAGGAAGAGGCAGAAATCCTGGAATGCTCAATCGCAACCGAACCTGGACCTGGTCTCCCGCGTGCAGAAGCTCCTCGTGATCCTGACCCGACGAAAGGAAACGTTCCCCTCTGGCGCGCCTAACCCCGCCCAAACCCGCAATGACGAGATACACGCACAACAAGGTTACCATCGACAACAGCATAATGGACGTTTTGCCTCCCTGAAACAAAACGTAAGCCAGACAGCACAGCCACACTGCCGCGATGCTCCACGCGCGGGGATGGCGTAGCTTTTTTCTGACCGAACCCATGATCTGTTTCATGATTTTATTGCCCCATCGTGACAGGCACGCGGACCTGATGCAGGATGGAAGCAAGCGCGGCTCCTGAACTCATGCTGTCCAGCCGTGCTTCCGGACGGAGCACGATTCGATGCGCTAGAGCGTAAGGAGCCATCGTTTTCACGTCGTCCGGAAGCACGTAATCGCGTTCCTGCAAAAACGCGAAAGCTTTCACGGCCATCATAAACGAGATAGCTGCCCGCGGGCTGGCACCCAGCAATACCGACGGGTGGGAGCGCGTGCTGCGAACGATGTCGAGCAGATAGTCCATGACCGGCTCGCCAAGGAACACATCCTTGATTTCCTGCTGGATCACCGAGATCTGTTCCATGTTGGTCACCGACTCGAGCCGGTCGACGGGCTGTCCCGACTGGTGCTGCTTCAGCAGCGTTTTTTCAATATCCTTGTCCGGATAACCCAGACTGATCTTCAGCATAAAACGGTCCAGCTGCGCCTCGGGAAGCGTATACGTCCCTTCAAAGTCGATGGGATTTTGCGTGGCGCAAAGCATGAACGGATGTGGCAAATCGTACGTATCGCCGTCCACGGTCACGCTGCGCTCCTCCATGACTTCCAGCAGAGCGGATTGGGTTTTGGTGGTCGCCCTGTTGATTTCGTCCGCGAGCAGAATGTTGGTCATGACAGGGCCCGGACGGAAATAAAAGCGCTCGTCGCGCGGATGGAATACCGATACTCCAGTAATGTCGCTTGGCAATATATCAGGATTACATTGAATGCGGCGGTATTCGCCGCGCATCGATTTGGATAAGGCCTTGATCAGCTGCGTCTTGCCGGTTCCGGGTACGTCTTCGATCAACACGTGTCCACCTGCAAGCAATGCTGTGAGCAAAAGCTGGATTTCAAAGGATTTCCCCATAATGCACGATTCCAGATTGGAACGGACTGCCGAAATGATTTGGATCGATTCTTTGCGCACAGGCATTTGGTCTAAACCTCCTAAAAAAGCAAACAGATTTCCTTTTATTGTACATGATTGTAGGTCCTGAGTACACTCGAAGGAAATCGCAATTTGTTTCCAGCGGCCGCCTCTGCCGCAAAGTTTGTCCATTTACGACAAAAAAGCCCGGAGATTACCGGGCCATTGCCATTTTGCTTTTTGCCGCTGAACGCCCGGCGATTATCCTTTGGGACGGACGACCAATGCCGCCAGAAAGGAAAAAATAATCGCCGAGGAAATGCCCGCCGCGGTCACGTCAAAGATGCCCGTAATGACACCGAGCCATCCATCGCGTTCCAATTCGGTCAGCGCCCCATGAACCAACGAGTTGCCAAAGCTCGTAATCGGAATGGATGCCCCCGCGCCAGCGAACTTGACAAGCGGATCGTACCATCCGAACGCATCAGCCAACGCACCAGCCACGACCAGCGTACTCATCGTATGCGCAGGGGTCAGCTTGACGCCGTCCATCAAAATTTGCCCAATCACGCAGATGAGGCCCCCGATGATAAAAGCCCACAAAAACTGCATCGTTTAATCCTCCTTTTCAATGGCGACCGCATGCGCGATGCATGGAATGCTTTCACCCTGTTGGTACGATAGCGGGGACAGCAAAGCCCCTGTAGCAACGACGAGCACCCGCTTCAGTTCGCCTTCCTGCATTCGGTTCAATATGTGGCCATACGTTACAGTCGCCGAACAACCGCAGCCGCTGCCTCCTGCAACGACTTGGGGCTGCTTGTCCCGATCATAGATCATCAAACCGCAATCGTTGAACGTCGTCTGCTCCATAGAGATACCTTCCTTCTGAAGCAATTCCTTTGTGATCGGCAGTCCCACGGAAGCCAGATCGCCGGTGACGATCAGGTCGTAATAACTGGGGTCAAGCTGGGTATCCCGGAAGTGGGAGACGATGGTATCGGCTGCTGCGGGAGCCATCGCAGCGCCCATGTTGAACGGATCCTTAATGCCCATGTCCATGACTCTTCCGATGGTTGCCCTTGTAACGGCAGGGCCTTCTCCGGTACGAGCCACGACGCTGCAGCCTGAACCGGTAACGGTATATTGGGCATACGGCGGCTTCTGCGAGCCGTATTCCGTCGGATAGCGGAACTGCTTCTCCACCGTGCAATTGTGGCTCACCGTACCGGCCAACACGTAATCTCCGGCTCCGGAATCGACGATCATGGAGGCCAGCGCCAGCGTTTCCATCGATGTGGAGCACGCCCCGAACACGCCCAAATAAGGCGCTCCCAGCTGCCTTGCGGAAAAGGAGCTGCTAATGATCTGGTTCATCAGGTCACCGCCAACGAAGAAATGAAGCTCCTCCTTGGTGATATTGGCATTGATCAGCGCCAGTTGAGTCGCTTTTTCCAGCAGTTTGCGCTCCGCTTTCTCCCACGTCTTCTCGCCCATTTCAAGCGTGTCGTATACATAGTCGAAATCGGAAGCGAGCGGTCCCTGCCCCTCGTCCGGCCCTACGACCGTCGCTCGGCCGATGAGACGGGGACGGCTGTCGAACTGCCAGGTCTGACGGCCGACCCTTTTCATAAATGCCCACCCCCGAATCCGAGAAAGGCATACACGACGCCGATAATAAACGCGGCGACGACGCCAAAGACGATGACCGAGCCGGCCAGCTTGAACATGTTCGCACCGACGCCGAGGACAAGGCCCTCCGCCCGATGCTCAAGCGCGGCGGAACACATGGAGTTGGCGAACCCGGTTACAGGCACGGCCGTTCCCGCTCCGGCCCATTGGGCGATTTTGTCGTAAACGCCCAAACACGTCAAAATGACCGAAATCAAAATCATGACCGCCACGGTAGGACTTGACGCTTGCTTGGACGTCATGTCAAAGCCTGCCATAAAAGCCTGTTGGATCGCTTGTCCGATCAGGCAGATCGTGCCGCCCACAAAAAAGGCCTTAACGCAATTGCCCCAGATCGGCCGTGCCGGTTCATGTTTTTTGGCAACCTTCTTGTACTCCTGCTCGCTGATGGATATGGACGATGCTTTTTTCCCACTGCCGAATCCCTTCGTTTGAGTTGGCAAGGTGAAGACCTCCTTCGAAATGGAATCACGCTGCTCACAGCATGTTGGAGTCAATTCCTCTCTACATTGTTTGTTATTGCTCCCAAGGTTATGTATCCGGCAAATCGAGGCATTTATTTCCAAAGCAGCTCAAGCCCGCAACCGGATGTCGGAGGTTTCAATACCCTAGCGTCACAAATAAATCAGGACGATCACGAGCAGCATAAACAGTACGATGATGATGATCTCTTCTTTTCTCTGGTAATCCGGCTTCATCGTTGTCTCCATCTCCTTCAGGGGTCCGAGTCCGTTCCAGTTATGCATATTCACAAACCATGCTGCCAGACAGGGGCATGTGCGGAGATTTGCAGACCTTCTACGCGGCTGTGGGTTATTCCACCTTTCCTATACATGACGCAAACATGGACATTTGGGATAACAACGTTCATACTATGATGTGACCAGTGGTTAATTTGTCTTTCCTTTTCCGGAAAGCCATCCGTCCGGCAGCCGTTCTGCCGCGACTTCGTTTACCTTACATACAAACAGAGGAGTTGGTTATGCATGAATCAAAAAACGCTGGACATGTTTCGCACATTGACCGAATTTCCGTCCGTTTCGGGTTTTGAGCGCGAACTGCGCGCTTGGATGAAAGAACAAATGTCGGCTTACACGCAAGAATTCGTTCAGGACCGATTGGGAAGTCTTTTCGGCGTACTGCGCGGGGAAGAAACCGGACCGAAAGTCATGGTAGCCGGTCATTTTGACGAAGTGGGCTTTATGACGACAGGCATTACGGAGACCGGCATGATCAAGTTCCGTCCACTCGGCGGATGGTGGAGCCAGGCCGTGCTGTCGCAGCGATTGCAGATCATTACGCCCGATCGCCGGATTACAGGCGTAGTCGGATCGACACCTACCCATTTGCTGGACGAATCCCAACGCAGCAAACCCGTCGATCTGAACCACATGTATCTGGACATCGGAGCGGATAACCGGGAAGAAGCCGAATCATGGGGCATCCATCCAGGCATGCAAATCGTGCCGATCTGCGAGTTCACACCGCTCGCCAATCCGAAAAAAATCATGGCGAAAGCTTGGGATAACCGTTACGGGGTTGGCTTGGCGCTGGAACTTTTGGAGGAACTGCACAAGGAGCAGCTGCCGAACACGCTCTACAGCGGCGCAACCGTTCAGGAAGAACTGGGTCTACGCGGTGCTCGTACGGCAGCGAGCCTCATTCAGCCTGACATTTTCTTTGCACTCGATTGCAGTGCAGCCAATGACATGACCGGCGACAAACAATCGTTCGGACATATCGGCCAAGGCGCCCTGCTGCGAATCTTCGACCCGACCATGTTCACCCACCGCGGCATTGTGGAATACGTGCAGGATACGGCTTCCACGAATCAGATCAAAATGCAGTATTTCATCTCTCCGGGCGGCACGGACGCCGGACAGGTTCATCTGAGCGGCATCGGAGTGCCTTCTACGGTCATCGGCATTTGCGCGCGCTACATCCATACGTCTTCTTCCATTATCCATACGGATGATTACGATGCGGCGAAAGAGCTGCTCGTGAAGCTGGTCAAAGGTCTGGACCGGACCACGCTGAATACCATTATTGATAACGCCTGAGCGATCGTAATAACAGATTGGGGCTGTCCCGTAGGTCATGAAAATGACGAGGGTCAGCCCCTATTTCTTTTCAGGTCGAGAACCTTTCATCCGAAGATTTCATAAGATAGAATACATAAGCAAGTTCCAAACCGAGAAAACAGCAGGTGATCCGTGATGGCAACCGGAAGGAAAGGGAAAACAACCAGATCATCCAATAAAAATTCAAATAAAACGAACGTAGCCAACGATCTGCTGAACGGAAGCCTTTCAAGCAAAAAACTGGCTTTCATCGTCGCGGCTTTGCTTGTTAGCGGCAAATTAAGAGTTGACGCCGTTACGCTATTCCGGGGAGCAACCTTGCTGGTTACCTTGACGGGACGATATAAAACGTTGAAGGATTTTCAACCGAGCAATGCGGATCAATTGAAGGATTTTCTGGATCAGAATGGAGATATGACCATCAATGACATCATTCAGGTTTTCCAGCAGCGAATGAATTCCTGATGCAGGATGCGGAAGGTGAGGGATTGTTGTGGAATCATCCGCTTTCGATGGCGTCGGCTTTGCCGAATTGCTGATTGCTTTCATTCTTATTATGCTGTTCGTGTTCGGATCAACGGACATCGAAACTCTGTCCGGTGCACCCACCAGCGGCTAAACCATTCAACATGCGAAGCGGATTTGCTCTATGGCTGCGCATAGTTAAAAAAACGCCAGTCCCGCATCATCGGAACTGGCATTTTTGGTTCGAACGTCATTTGCGGTTGCCTGGCCGGCCATTCATAAAAACATCGGCGAAAAGGCGATCCAGGCCAAAATCAGCGTCAACACGATACATACGTTTTCAACCACGGCCCCATGCCTTGATCCGGTGCTCATCAAGTTGGCGCGGATCCGCCACTTCAATGGCGGCAACGGCTTGATGCCGCGATTCGTCAGCGAATCGGCAAGAAGATGCATGGCATAAGCCGAACCTCCGGCCAGCCAGATGGCATCCCCCTGCTGCTGCTGGGTTGTCGCATACAACAGCCCCGTCCATACGGCGGTTCCATACAGCGTATGCGTAAGTCCCCGATGCGTGAGCGTGGTGCAGAGCATGAGCAAGCTTCCCCCGATCAAGTTCCAGGGTGCAAGCGAATGGCCATAAAACACAAGGCCAAGCCCGATCGCAAACATCAACACCTTGCGCAGCGACCTGGACGGCAAAAAAGAAACGAGCGCGATCAGCGCGGCAAGCAGCAAATTCCACGGTTTGGCCGGAACGACAAAATAAACGAACACGGCCGCAGGAAGCAGAATCGTTTGAAGCAGCCGAAGCAAGCCGTTTGGCAGCGCCTTGGACACCAGCAAGGAATTCGGTTCGTCGATGTCCGGCAGCAGCGAACCGATTAACGCCGCGGCAACGGCAGGAACGGTTACAGGCACGCCCGCAAATTGAAGGACAGAAAGAGAAACGCCTGTCCCGATAATGAGGTGGGATCTTCCCATCATGATGCCATAACATCCTTTCACAGAAATAGGGGACAGGGACGGTCCGCCTTTTATCATACAATGAAAGCGAAATAAGAACAATAGTTCGCATTTATCATTTGCCTTGATCCTCCATTTTGTGGTAGTAGCGCGTATATCCCATTCATACATGAAAAACACAAATAATAAATTTTCGTTTTCGTGAGCCCCGTCACACTTTTAAATTAGTGATCGTTTTATCGTTATTAGTGAAAAATATCACATAATATGTCGGCTATGTCATGTATGATTCAAATATGGACCACTAAAATTCGTGGTAACGCACAGTGTACATCCAAGGAGGCATATACACATGAACGGGAATAGAGAAAAGTTAGTTATTATCGGAAACGGCATGGCAGGAATCAGCACGGTGGAGCAAATTCTGAAACTCAGCTCCCGCTTTGACATTACCGTCATTGGAACAGAACCTTATCCCAACTACAATCGCATCATGCTTTCTTATGTGCTGGAAGGCAGCAAAACGATCGACGACATCGTGCTGAACGATCTGCACTGGTATGAGGACTACGGCATTACCCTGCATACAGGCACAACCGCTACACGCATTGACGCGGAAACACGCGAAGTCGTAACCGACGCGGGCACAACAATTCCTTATGACAAAGTGATCATCGCCACAGGCTCCAGTTCGTTTATCCTTCCGGTTCCGGGACATGACAAACAGGGCGTCGTCGGTTTCCGGGACATCGCGGATTGCAACGAAATGCTCGAAGCGGCCAAGCAATACAAAAAAGCGGCGGTCATCGGCGGCGGACTCCTCGGCCTCGAAGCGGCTAAAGGTCTCGTACAGCTCGGCATGGACGTTAGCGTGGTGCACTTGATGCAGGACTTGATGGAACGTCAGCTTGATCCGCAAGCCGCAGCCATGCTGAAGGCGGAACTGGAGCGACAAGGCATCAAATTCAAAATGGGCGCGGAAACGAAGGAGTTGATCGGCGGCGAGCGCGTGCAGGGCCTTCGATTCGCCGACGATTCGGTGCTGGATGCGGATTTCGTCGTGATGGCGGTCGGCATCAAGCCAAACACAAGCGTGGCCCGCGAGAGCGGCATCGAAGTGAACCGCGGGATCGTGGTCAACGATTATTTGCAAACCTCGATGGAAAACGTCTATTCTGTCGGCGAGTGTACCGAGCATCGCGGCACCTGTTACGGCCTCGTTGCCCCATTGTTCGAACAGGGCATGGTTCTGGCGAAACATATTTGCGGCGTGGAAACGGCTCCGTATGAAGGCTCGGTGGTATCCACGAAACTGAAAATATCGGGCGTCGACGTGTTCTCGACAGGCGAATTCCTGGACAGTCCCGAACATACGATCATTTCGCACAAAGACGACTGGAAACGCACGTACAAAAAAATATTGCTGCGCGACAACATCATGGTCGGGGCCGTGCTGTTCGGGGACATCACCGATTCAGCCGAGCTGCAAAAATTAATCAAACAACAGGCGGTAATGACCGATGACCTGTACGCTGCACTCATGGGTACCGGCTGCGGCGGCCACAAAAAGGCTACCTCCGTGGAAACGATGCCTGAAGACGAGATCGTTTGCGGCTGTAACGGCGTTACCAAAGGGGCCATCGTGGATGCCATTACCAATCAAGGGCTGAGCAGCGTGGACGAGATCAAAGCCTGCACGGGTGCAACCCGTTCTTGCGGCGGCTGTAAACCGGTCGTGGAACAGATTTTGCAATATGTACTTGGAGACGGCTTCACAAGCGGAGCCAAACAAGGCATCTGCAGCTGTACCTCATTAAGCCGGGACGAAATCGTGGCCGAAATCCGGGAAAAAGGACTGCAAACAAGCAAAGAAGTCATGAACGTGCTTGGTTGGACCCAGCCTGAGGGATGCTCGAAATGCCGTCCAGCCATCAACTATTACCTGGGCATGATTTACCCTGACACGCATGAGGACGAGAAAGAATCTCGTTTCGTGAACGAACGCATGAACGCCAACATTCAAAAAGACGGTACGTATACCGTTGTACCGCGCATGTATGGCGGGGTAACTACGCCGGAGGAACTGAAACGCATTGCCGACATTTCGGTGAAATACGACGTCAAAGCCGTGAAAGTAACGGGCGGGCAGCGACTCGACCTGATCGGGGTTAAGAAAGAAGACCTGCCACAAGTATGGGCCGAACTGGATATGCCTTCAGGTTACGCGTACGCCAAATCGCTGCGCACGGTCAAAACATGTGTTGGATCGCAATTCTGCCGCTTCGGTACGCAGGATTCGATGGCCATGGGCGCGCTGCTGGAGCGCAAGTTCGAACGCCTTGATCTGCCTGCCAAATTCAAGATGGCCGTGAACGGCTGCCCGCGGAACTGCGCGGAATCGTGCACGAAGGATATCGGGATCGTGGGCAACGATGGCGGCTGGGAGCTGTTCATCGGCGGCAATGGCGGCATCAAAGCCCGCTTGGCCGACTCGCTCTGCAAAGTGAAAACCGACGAGGAGCTGATCGAGCTGTGCGGTGCGATCATCCAATATTACCGCGAAACAGGCAATTATCTGGAGCGGACGTCGGAGTGGGTAGAGCGCATCGGACTAGAGCAGATCCGGTCGGTCGTGGTAGACAATATCGAGGAACGCAAAGCATTGATGGCCCGAATCGAGTTCGCCTTACAGCAAGTCGAGGACCCTTGGAAAAAAGCATTGCGGAACGAACAAGGACAAAGCAAGCTCTTTCAAGGCATCGAGGTGGCAGCTCGTCCATAAACCCAGGCACCTTCCGCCCCGGCCTCGGTCGGGGTTTTCATAGATGATCATTACAGACAAAGGAGAGATTCATATGACGACCAAGCAAACGGGAACGTATTTCGCAGCGGGAGAGATTGAGGAATTTCTGCCGCGCATCGGAAGAGTGGTTGATATTGAGGGCCATGAGCTGGCCGTTTTCCGTGCTTCCGACGGGACTGTATTCGCTGTGGACAACAGCAATCCTCACCCTAAAGGCGGACCGCTGGCGGAAGGCATCGTGTCAGGACATTATTTGTACGACCCGCTCTACGATTGGAAAATCGACCTCAGCACAGGCTTGGTGCAAGCTCCCGATGAGGGTCAAGTCCGCATGTATCCGGTAAAAATCGAGGATGGCAGAGTCTGGATCTCCATATAACTCGCCAGCGCCGCCACTTCTGTATCGCACACCTTTTATTTGAGTTCCTTAATGGGGGAAAACGACATGTACACACCTAATGTTGAAGGCATTATTGAAGCCGCCGTCAAAAAGCGGGACGCGATGAACAACAGCCTGCCGCGCTATATGGTATCCGCCCTGATGGCGGGCGCTTACGTGGGTCTGGGCATCATTCTCATTTTCAGCATCGGCGCCCCGCTGCTCGCGGCCAAATCGCCCCTGCAAATGATGCTGATGGGCATGTCCTTCGGACTTGCGCTCACACTGGTCATTTTTGCCGGTTCCGAGCTGTTTACGGGCAATAATATGTTTTTTACGATGAGCACGCTCGCCGGGCGCACCACGGTGAAAGATACGCTGAAAAACTGGGGCCTCGTCTTCCTTGGCAACCTGATCGGCGCCGTGCTGCTCTGCCTGCTGATATTGGGCAGCGGTCTATTCAAAAGCGCGGCCCCGGAGCATATTATTTTTGCCGTATCGGCCAAAAAAATGGCCGCCCCCGTCACCGAGTTGTTCTTTCGCGGCATCCTGTGTAACTGGCTTGTCTGTCTCGCCATCTGGATGTCCGCCCGCTCCAAGGAAGACATCGCCAAGCTGGTGCTGATCTGGTGGTGCCTGTACGCCTTTATCGCCAGCGGATACGAGCATAGCGTGGCCAATATGACGCTGCTTTCCCTGTCCTGGCTTCTTCCGAACCATCCGGATACGATTACGCTCGCAGGCTGGTTCCATAACATGATTCCGGTTACGCTGGGCAATATCGTCGGCGGAGCGCTTTTTGTCGGCATGGCGTATTGGTACGTGTCCCCTGTACGCAAAAAAGCAAGGCCGTAAAAGCTAACACAAGAAAAAGGCAACCCTGGGAATGTTGCTCTCCCCGAATGCCTTCTCATTACAGAGGCATAATAAAACCACGGAACTCAGCAACCGCTCACATATGGAGCGGAAGAGAACTCTGTGGTTTTTGTGTTTCCAGGAAGACGCTGGTCCCGTTATTACCGAATCGTCTACGTTCGTTAATACTGCGTTGACAGATCTGGAGTATAGTCGGTTCATACTACAGCAAAGGATGATCACTCCATGGGCATTCATACGTACTTTCGATCGCTGAACGATCTGGAACGCATTATCCGTACTCCGGGCAAGTTCAAATTCGAGGAGCACAGCGTCTCGGCGCATTCCTGGAAAGTCGTGCAGTACGCCAAAACGCTGGCCGATATCGAGGAATTGAATGGCGTCGCCATTGATTGGAAGAAGCTCTACGAGATTACGAGCAGCCATGATTATGGCGAAATTTTCATCGGCGACATCAAAACCCCGGTCAAACATTATTCCCTTGAACTTCGCTCCATGCTGCAGCAAGTCGAAGAAGGCATGGTGGCCCATTTCATCGACGAGAACATCCCCGAGCAATTCCAACCCATCTTCCGCAGACAACTGCGCGAAGGCAAGGATCACAGCGTCGAAGGTTTGATCCTTGAAGTTGCCGACAAGATGGACCAGGTGTACGAAGCATTCGCTGAAATGCAGCGCGGCAATACCGAGAAAGAGTTTATCGTCATGTACCGCTACGCCCTGATCAAGATCAAAAACATCGACCTGCACTGCGTGCGTTATTTCCTCGATCACATTCTCCCCGATATCGTGCAGGAAGGACTTCTCTCCCCGATCGACATCCGCAAAATTACCGAAGAAGCGATGGCCCAGTAATAGCCCTGCCGATCAGCTCACGTCACCCTGATGCGCAGACTGGGCTTTTTTTCGTTGCGCGCACTGCTGCCGGTAATCGCTGGGGTACAGTCCCGTTTTGTTTTTGAAAATCCGGCTGAAATAGTGGGAGTCTCCGTACCCTACCGCTCTGCCCACGCTCTTGATATCCATGTCTTCATGGGCAGCCAGCATCCGCTTGGCCTCGTTCAGCCGCAGCCCGGTCAAATATTTGAGCGGCGTTTCCCCGGTGACCTTTTTGAAGCATTTCCCCAAATAATCGACGCTGAAATGCAGCTGCCCCGCCATGTCCTGCAGCGTGATCTCATGCATGTAATTTTGTTTCAGGTAAAGCTTCACCGCATCGGCGATATCCTCCGGCTGCGCCTGCTCCTCCGTCACGGCGCTGACATGGGTAAGCGAATCCGCAGCATGGCCCAGCTTGATTTCCATCGCATCCAGCAGCGCTCGCAGCTGATCTTCCCTTAGCGGCTTGAGCAGATAATCCTCCACTTTATAGCTGATCGCCTGCCGCGCGTACTCGAATTCATGATGGCCGCTCAAAATGACGATCTTCACATGCGGGTAGGCGAAATATAGATGTTTGGCCAACTCTAACCCGTTCATCACCGGCATCTGAATGTCCGTCACCACGAGATCGGGGACCGTTTGCTCCATCAATTGCAGCGCTTCACGGCCGTTCCGCGCCTCTCCGATGACTTCGAACCGGGAATCCAGCTCCCGAAATTTGCGCGACACATTGCGACGAATCAACGCCTCGTCTTCTACGATGATCGTTCGATAAGTCATTGCCATCGTTATCCCTTCTCCTTTCGAATGGAACCGCCGATCGTGATGCGCATCCCGCCGGACGGCAGATTCACGATGTGCATGCAGGCCGCGTCACCATACCATAATTTCAGCCTGATCCAACTGTTTTTGAGCCCCATGCCGTTGATCTGCATGTCGGGCATCCGCTCCCAATCGTGCGAGGATTCGATGTACTGTTCCATCGCCGCGAGCGTCTCCGGCTCCATGCCTGGGCCGTTGTCTTCCACTGTCATGCTCCATGTCCCCTGTTCCTCATCCTGCTCCCCCGTAATTCGCAATTTCCATGGCGGGACGTCGCTCAGCCCGTATTTCATTACGTTTTCCAGCAAAGGCTGAATGAGCAGCATTGGAACGACCTGTCCTTTCATGTCTTCTGGAATATCGAACTCATACTGCAGATCATCCTCAAACCGGATTTTCATGCATTCGAGATAACGTTCGCAGTACTCCAGCTCTTCCGCCAACGTAACGCCGTTTCTGCCGGAAGCCGATATATAACGCAGCATCGAAGCGATGTGGCCGCAAAAAGCAACAATTTCTTCGTTCATGCCTTCCTCGGCCATAATGCTGATGTTCGTGATGTTGTTGTATAGAAAATGAGGATTCATCTGCGATTGCAGCGCCAGCAGGCGAGCCTGCGTTTCTTCCGACTTGAGCGCCAGCATGTCCTGGAAGGACTGTACCAGCTGCTGGTTCAGCCGAATGAACGTATCGTTCAATTCATCCATCTCCCGAATGGAGCCTGGGTGCTCCAGCTTGAACATTTGCGCAGGGTCCTGTCCCGTTTCGAGCTGCTGAACGCCCGTTTTCTGAATGATGCGCTGCAGGCGATGCAGCGGCAAAGTGACCCTCTTCGAGATCAGATAGGATAAAAGAAGAATTAGCATAAGCGTGCCCACGGTCACCCCGATGATCAACAGCGCCATCCGGTTCAGGCCGGCAAACAGCGATGATTTCGATTGCGTCAAAATGACCGTCCATCCCGTCTCCCCGGACATCGCGTAAGTCATCATCTGCTTCGCCCCTCCGTCAAATGCGGCTACTTCCTGCATCGTTTCGGGTGCATAACCGCCACTGCGAATCATTTCTTCGTAATAATTGGCTACCGCCGCCGAGGAACCATCTCCGTCCGCGGAGAACGGATACAACCGTCGGCTTTGGTCATCCAACACGTAGATATGCAGCTCCTTGTTGCTTGCCTGCAATTCGTCCAGCGAACCAAATACGTTGTGTGCATCCTGCAATATTTCGACGATGCCCTGACTGACATAATTGCCGTCTTTATACACCCGTGTTAACGAAAGGTACTGGCTCGTCGGTCGTCCCTGCCCGGTCGGCATGGGTAAGGAACCGCCCTCCAGAAGCTGCAGGACGCGCCATCCGTTTCGCTCCCACGTTTCTTCGTACCACGGACGTTTGGTCATGTCGACGGACAGCTGCCCGTTGAACGCCCCGGCGCCGATCATTTTGCCGTTTACGTCATAAATGTTCGCCTGCTGCGCCGTATTCGAGCTGCTGATGACGGCAAGAATGACATCGATGAGCGTGGTCGTATCCTTGTAAAATGCCGAGTCCGCAATGGGCCGCTGAGGATCTTCCTCCGCAGGGGACAAGTAATGGCTGAAATGCTCCTTGACCAGGTTCGAGTAGACGATGCTCATCGAAAAATTGTTCATTTTGATGATTTCCTGATCCAGATTGCTCACGATCGACATGCTTAGCTGTCTTTGCTGGTCAGCGCTGCGGCTGCGGATGTCGTTTGCGAGAAACATGTACAGCAAGCTGGCCACCAGCAGCGCAAACACGATGAACACGGCGGAGTAATACGTAAACAGGCTTTGCTGCAATGTTCTAAAACGATATCGGACCATGGTTTATCCACCCCGTCAAAATGATCATGTCTGGCGCCCGGCGAAAATGTCCACCTCAACAGAACGCTTTTGTCTATTGAGCGATGTTCCCGTTCACAGTAAAGTTATGCACATAAAGAATACGCTTACATTAAGCGTTATGCAAGACATCATATCTTATTCCATCGGGAGGTTCAATGATGAAAACGAAATTTCTAGCTACGCTCGCAGGCTTGCTGCTTCTGTCCGGCCTGCTGCTTGCCGCATGCGGCTCGGGGGACAAATCCGAAGGTTCGGGCAAGGTAACGCTGACCTTTGGCACAAGCCAGACGGGCATTCCGCGCACAGGCATCATGCAAGAAATGGCCAAGGAATACGAGAAGGAAACCGGCGTCAAAATCGACTTCCAGGTCGTTCCGGATGCCCAGTGGCGCGATCTGATCAAAGTCAAGCTGGCTTCGGGAGAAGCGCCCGACATTTTCAACGTGGACGTGGACCCGCTCAGCATGCCGGCGAACGTAAGACCGGAAGAAAATGCGATCGACCTGACGGGCGAGGAGTTCACCGGCCGCATGTCGGAAGAGATTTTGCCAACGGTCAGCCACAACGACAAAGTGTACGGGGTTTCCTTTGCCCCGACGAAAATATGGTACGTGTATTACAACAAACGCATCTTTAACGAGCTCGGCATCGAACCGCCGACCACGTACGCGGAATTTAAGGAAATCAGCCAAAAGATCAAAGAGAAAGACATCATTCCGTTCTATCAGGCTGCGGCAAGCGGCTGGTACCAGGTGCTGCCTCTGTTCGAAACCGGACCAAACTACGAGAAAAGCACGCCTGGCACCTACGACAAGCTGAACAGCAACGAAATGAAGGTCGCCGACCTGACGCAGCTCAGAACGGTATTGGAGCAGTTGAACGAATTTGCCGAGCTGGGTTACTTCGGTAAAGACTTCCTGTCCAACACGGTTGAGGCGGGCATCGAAGCCTTCGGCCAGGAAAAGGCAGCCATGCTGCTTCGCGTTCCGGGCACGGAGAAGGAAGTCGCCGAGGCCTATCCGGCCATGAAGGACAACATGGGATTCTTCGTGATGCCATGGGGCGACAACCAGACGATCGGCGTGAACCCGGGCGGTTCGGCGGCCATGTTCGGCAACAAAAACAGCAAACATCCGGAAGAAGTGTTGAAGTTTTTCCGTTGGATCACCAAACACGAGAACCTGCAAAAAGTATTTGACGGCGGCGAAGGCAATCTGACCATCTGCTGGCCGGAAATCGAGCCGAAGCTGACCCAGGATTACATCGATTACGAGAAAGCGCACGAAAAGGGCACGGTGATGCAAGCCGCAGTCAAATATATCGATCCGCAGTGGATGGATATCGGTAAAGACATCTCCGGCATGTTCGCCGGAGCAATGACGCCGGACCAGATTCTGCAGAACATCGATAAGCGCCGGGCCGAACAAGCCAAGGTATTGAAGGATGAGGCGTGGCAATAAGCCGCGTCCGGCATCGCCGCGCGCGAATGCACGCAAAGCGCGCGGCAGGAAGGAAAGGTGTTGCTTGACATGAATGCAAACAAAATTTACCCATGGTATTTCTCCTCTGGCGCGATCGTGCTGTACGTTCTCTTTATCGTCGCTCCCGCGGTGCTGGGCATCTACTATTCCTTTACCGACTGGAACAGCTATAGCCCGGAGAAAAACTTTATCGGGTTCGAACATTTCCGCACCATTCTGGCGGGAGACCCGACATACCTGCTGTTCATCAAAAACACGGTGATCTTCACGATCGTGACCGCCGTGGCCAAAACGGTCATGGGCCTGTTCCTCGCCCTGCTGCTCGTCAGCGGGGTGAAGATGGCCAACCTGCACCGCATGATCATTTTTTCGCCGCAAGTGCTGTCGTTCCTGATCATCGGCCTGGTGTTCAAAAGCTTGCTTGATCCGAACAACGGCTTCGTCAATGTGACGCTGCGTTCGCTTGGACTGGACGCATTGGCCCAAAACTGGCTCGGTTCGCTTACCTGGGCCATGCCATCCATTATGGCGGTCGATACGTGGAAAGGCATGGGGTACATCATGGTATTGTTCATCGCCGGTCTGCTCTCCATCCCGCGCGATTATTACGAAGCTGCCGCCATTGATGGAGCCGGGTTCTGGCAGCGTTTATTCAAGATTACGATCCCGATGCTGATGCCAACCATCACGATTGCCACCGTGCTGAACATTACCTACGGGCTGCGCGTGTTCGATGCGGTTTACGTACTGACCAACGGTGGACCCGGCAACGCCACCGATGTCATCAACACAGCTGTATATTCCTCGTTCGCGAAGGGATACTGGGGCCTTGGCAGCGCGCTGTCCACGATTCTGTTCGTCATTATGGCGATCATTTCGTTCTTTATCATCCGCTTGATGAGCCGAAAGGTGGAACTGTAGATGCAACTGAAAAAAAGACTCGTGTCCATCGGCCTCAACGTGGTCGCGTGGATACTCAGCCTGATCGTGCTGATTCCGTTCGTGGTCATCGTGCTGAACTCATTCAAGTCGGACGCGGAGGCCAAGGTACTGAAGCTGACGCTGCCCGAAACCTTCATTTTCGACAACTACCGCATCGTCTATGAACAAGGGCATCTCGGCGGCTCATTCTTCAACAGCCTGCTGCATTCCACGGCCTCTTCCCTGCTGCTGGTCGTCGTTGTGGCCTTCTCGGCCTTTACGCTGTCGCGCAATCATTCGAAGCTGAGCGGTTTCCTGTACTTCTTTCTCATTCTCGGCATTACGCTGCCGCTCAACTACATTCCGCTGATGGAAGTGATGAAAACGCTGGGCATGATCAATTCCCATATCGGCATGATCCTGTTATACACCGCCATGGGCATTCCGATCTCGCTGTTCATCACGTACGCATTCGTTTCGGGGATCCCGAAGGAGCTGGACGAAGCGGCCATCATGGACGGCTGCAATGCCATCAAGCTGTTCCTGAAAGTAATCATGCCGCTGCTGACTTCCGTGCTCGTCACGGTATTCGTGCTTAATTTCCTAAGCGTGTGGAATGAATTTACCGCTCCCCTCTACATGCTGAACACGGTGGAAATGTGGCCGATGACGCTGGCCGTGTACAATTTCTTCGGGCAATTCAGCGCCCAGTGGAATCTCGTCAGCGCCGATATCGTGCTCACGTCGCTGCCGGTGTTGATCGTGTTTCTGATCGGGCAAAAATACATCGTCGGCGGCCTGACGTCCGGCGCGGTGAAAGGGTAAGTCGCAGGTCTGATGAAAGCGATGTGCGCTCTACCTTTTCTAGAGGCTTGAATGCCTATATAAGTTGAACCCATAATTCTTACACGAAGTCACTACGGGGGCAGAACCATCTTCCGATCGTCATTATCCCCAGATTTTTTTGATCCCTTTTCAAAGGGAAAATCAGGTGATAAACACGAGGTGTATGCTTCCGATAGAGCTTTCTTACAGAAAGCTTTTAGCTCCGCTTCTCCGGATTCTTTCTGCCCCCTTCGTTTTTGTGTAACGGTCTAGTTCAACTTATAAAGTGCAATACGTTTTAATGACGACTGACCGCAAAAAGCTGCCCCCATTTAGCCAAACGTAATGGCTTCCAAGGGGCCGCTTTTTAATGCGTTTCTCGCCTTAATCATGCGCCAAGTCTGTTTCGCCCGAACAACTTATATGCGAATCATTGTTCCAGCGCTTTGATCGTTTTCAGACGGGACGTGATGCCTGCGATGATCACAACAAACAGGCCGGCAATGATAAACAGCAGAGCGATGCCCCTTCCTTCTCCCGTACCCGTCACCTGACCCACCGTGGATGCCAACGGGCCACCCTCCACCAGCAGCGGATTGAACACATGATCTGCCAGGAAACCAGCCAGGCTGTAGGCAATGATAAAGCCAAGCTGCGACAGGATGCCGATGATGCCCCATACCCTGCCCTGTTTTTCGTTGGAAATATTGCTGCGCACCAGCACGTCGGCGCTCATGTTGACGAACGGCAGCGAAGCCAGGAACAGGAAGCCTGCGGAGATCATCAAATACATGTTTGTAGATACACCGATCAGCGAGAATGACAGACCGCACATCACCAATCCGGTAACCAGCACGCTTGCATATTTCTTGGACATCCTAAACACGCCAATGCACAGGCTGCTGATCAGCATGCCGACGGCGCTTACCGACTGAAATGTCCCGAGCGTTTTTGCATCAGCAAAGGCGAGGATCATCGGACCGATGAGCGTCTCCAGAAATCCGATGTAAAAGGTAATCAGCGAAATAATCATGACCAGCAGCAGCACGCCTTTATTGGTGACCACTTCCGTCCAGCCTTCCCGAAGATCCGTCAGCCAATGACGGTTTCTTTCCTCCTCCATGCGTTCCACCTTCAAGCTTTTGCGGATAACCAGCACGGCCAGAATCGCCACCACGTAGGTCAATATGTTGACAACCAAAATCGTTTCAATGGTCGTTATGCTCAGAAGCATGCCTGCGATAATCGGCGAAAACAGAAACTTGGAGGATTCCGCGAGCTGTACGAGGCCGCTTCCTTTGGAGAATTGCTCTTCAGTCAGCAGATCGGTTGCCGAAGCCTTGTAAGCCGGGCTTTGCAGGGCTGAGAATACGGAGCTGAACGCTGCCCCTGCATAGATATGCCATAGCTGGATATCTCCAGTCAGCATGAACGACAAGATGAAGACCAGCCCGGCAGCCGAACCGAGATCGCCAATGATCATCATCAGGCGTCGGTCGAACCGGTCGGCCATAACGCCTCCAATCGGCCGCAGCAGAATGTTCGGCAGGAAGGTAAAGAGGGTGATCAGCGCCACGCTTGTGGCGGTATTGGTTTTCTCGAAGGCATACACGCCGAGCGAAAACGCCGTCAGCCCGATGCCGATCATCGAAATCAGTTGGCCGAACCATACCAACAGAAATTTGTGAAACGATTTTTGCACGTTTGGTTCCATTGTTCCGACTCCTTTCAGAATAACGCTTCAGGTTAATGGGACAGATACCGTTGGCTCATATAGGCAAAGCTGCCCTTCTCCGCACCAAGCACACGTCGAAGGTACCTTTGGTTTGGCAACCTCGCATGCGCGTAAAATATCGTTTACCGCTGTTTTGCCGTATTTCCGGACGATGAAGCGCGTGTCTTCTGCATCGAGAATGTCATTAAAACGCCGCCGTTCTTCCGGGTGTTCGACGACTCTCATGCGATCCTCCAATCCACTCGACCGACTGTCGGTCTATTCTAGTCATCAGAGCGCCCTTTTAGAACCCCATCTCTGCCTGCCATTGCAACAATCGCCCTCTCTCTTCCATCATATACAGGCTTACGCCCCGACCTTGCCGCTACCTCCACATCATGAAAACTGATGTCATCCATCCCGCTGATGTTGTACGAAAGCGCTGATTTGCCAAAGTCGGAAAGCCCATGCCCATCAATAATTGGATATATATGTATGAATTAAATGGATTATAGCAAGGATGACAGTAAGACAAATCGGCCTTGGGTTCGGATTCATGCTCCGCCCGGAGACCGATTCGCAACGTCTCGGATGTTCATTTGACGAAAAAGGAATTGACTTTTATTCATTTTGTAACTATTATGGTTACAACGGTGGTGATGATCGATGAAACAGATCAGCAGTCGCTTTTCCATCGCGGTGCACACCCTATCCCTGATCGCAACGATGCCGAATGAATGCACGGGAGACCTGATCGCGCAGAGCGTGAACACTAATCCCGTCATCATTCGCCGGATCATGTCGAGCCTGAAGAAGGCGGGCCTGATCGACGTAAGGCCAGGCGTGGGCGGTGCTTCCCTGCTGCGGGACCCGGCAGAGGTTACGCTGCTGGACGTGTATCGCGCCCTCGATGTCGTGGAGAACGGACAGCTGTTCAACTTCCACAAAAATCCGAACCCGGCATGCCCGGTCGGACGAATGATCGAGCATTCTTTGCGGGCCGAGCTTGACGAAGCCCAGAAAGCGATGGAACGGCGTTTGAATAGCGTAACTTTGCAGCAGATGATGGATCAGGTCGACGTCTCGGATTAAAAGCTCCTCAGGAGCTTTTTCTTCCCCCTTCGTTGTAATCACTTCTGTTATAACTATATTGATAACAACAAGCAAAACCATACAAACTACTTTTTGGAGGGACATTTATTATGAAATATCTCGTTACTGGTGCTACAGGTCATTTGGGTTCATTCGTCGTGGAGGCTTTGCTGAAAAAAGTGCCGGCCTCCGAGCTCGCTGTCAGCGTGCGCAATCCGGAAAAGGCACAGCATTTGAGCGCTCAGGGCGTAGAGGTCCGCCACGGCGATTTCGACCAGCCGGAGTCGCTGGCTGCGGCATTCGCGGGCGTGGAGCGCCTGCTGCTCATCTCCGCGGACGGCGATAATGAAACACGCATTCGCCAGCATGAAACAGCCGTACAGGCTGCCAAAAACGCCGGGGTGCAATTCATCGCCTATACCAGCGTGGCCAAAGCCGACGAGAGCACGCTCGGACTCGCCGAAGTCCATCGCGCAACCGAGAAAGCCATTCGCGATTCCGGCATTGCATACTCCCTGCTGCGCAACAACTGGTACCTCGAAAACGAAGGCGGCAGCGTTCAAGCCGCGACACAAGGCGCGCCTTGGGTGCATGCAGCAGGTTCGGCCAAAGTAGGCTGGGCTACGCGCAGCGATTATGCTTACGCGGCGGCGGCGGTACTGGCGGGCGAAGGGCACGACAACACCGTATACGAGCTTTCCGGCAAACCAATCACGCAAGCCGAGCTTGCTGCCATCGCTGGCGAGGTGCTTGACAAGGACATTCCGGTGCAAAACGTGGACAGTGCCGCGTACGCGGAAATCATGAAAGGCGCTGGCTTGCCGGACTTCGTCGTCTCCATGCTGGTGGATATGCAAAGTGCAATTGCTCAGGGCGCACTGGATGTCGAAAGCAATACGCTGGAACAGCTGCTGGGCCGTCCGGCGCAACCGCTGAGCGAAGGCATCAAAGCGCTTCTCGGTTAAGCCAAAGGAAAACGTGTACGACCGCTTACAAAAGCATGGCAAGCACAAAAGGAGCACCCAAGGCGAATCATCTTCGCTGGAGGTGCTCCTTTGCATATTGCGTTTGTATTCGTGTCGACATTCGGCCTAATCCCGGTGAATGTATTTCACGGGAACGTGGTCGGCCAACCAGATGTTCTCGTTGCCATGATAAAAGGAAAGGCCATCCGCTGCAGCCGCCTGTGCATCGATGCGCAGGATGACCGGCTTCGGGTCACGCCGGCTGCCCACCAGCGAAGCCGTCTCGACGTCGGCAGACAGATGCACGTATTGGCGCTGCCGCGGCTGCAATCCCTGTGCCATGATCGAGTCCACCGCGCGCGTCGGCGTTCCGTGATACAACCATTGCGGCGGCTGCGCAGGGGTCCGGCTTATTTTTTGCGGCGTCGAGTGTCCATATAATGCCCGTATGCGGCCGCCCGCGATCTCGTGGCGCTGCTTGTCCGAGGCCTGAATCATGCGATGCAGGTCCGCTTCCGTGACGGCCGTCCATTTCCTGCTCTCATGCAAAGCCGCCAGCAGCTGGCTGATCTCGACCCAGCCTTCGTCGTCCAGCTCCAGTTCATACTCCCAAGGCGCGTGCCGCAGCGCGTAAGACAGCTCCTTGCTTAATTTCATCAAATCCATTGGACTCCCCCCCTTTTCCATTCGCTGCTGCTATTGTTCTAAGCTCTTATTACGTTAGCTGGCAGACTGCACTGCCGCCAAAATCTCCTGCATGTTCCGCCCCAATCCTTCGTCATCGTTCTGGGTGAACTGCGCATATCCATCTATGCCCCGGTGAATAATCGTATTCATGACAGGGTGGGCATCACGGTTGGACGCAACCTTGATCAGGTCGTCCGCGAAATCAACCGCCTGCTGTTCGCTGTAACCAAACGGCTGAATCAGCATGCGAATGCTCAGGGCATGGGCCTGATGCTCAGCCAACCGATCCCGGTGCGTAATGCCGTAAACGGCTCCGAAACCAAAAGCGGCAATAACCTGGCGCTGCAGCTCGGTCGTCCGTTCCAAGGGTATCCCGATCAATTCGCATATTTTATGTACCATCTGTTCGAGCTCCGTCGCCGCCGCAGCCAGAATGGCATCGCTCAAGTCGCCGAAATTCATATCGTCTGTCATTATTATGTCATCCTTCCTTCCCACTATGGCACGCTGAATGTGCCAAATCCATGGAACCATTGTAGCGAGTTGGGGACGCAAATTCAAATCGCTTTTGTTAGGCGAGGGGGCGCCTTCAATACGCTGGTTGTCCGTAAGAACAGCTTCATCGCGCTATTTAGAGCTATTCGTCGTCGGTCCTGGCCGTTGCTCATACGCCTGTTCAGTAAAACCACGCTGGTTCATCATGTTCCGCAGCCCCGCGGCCACTTCTGCAAAATAAACGGCTGGCACGCGCTCTCCCGCGTAATCTCTCAAGTCATAATCTCTCTCCATCTGTGGATACAGATCATGCAGGTCGTCCACAAGCACCTTGCGGATCGCCTCGCTCGTAATCGACGGGTCCATGGCGCACTCATTCACAAGCGTCTGCAAGGTTCCCCGCAATGCCTGCTCATCGTAAGACGGATGGGCCAGCAAAAATGTCAAGTCGTACAGATCTTTGAATCTCGGTCTGACGATCGTCTGATGCAATTTCCAGGCAACCTGCGTAGACAGCGGGACGGTATGCGGAACAACGAATACTTCCCCAACCGACGGTTGATAGGTCAGCGGCACGGGTTCGTTTTCCAAAGGCAAATTAAACGAGATGTCGAGATACATCTCATCCGCATACATGCTCTCGCTAGTGGAAGTCCGGTAGAAACGATACGCCAAATCGGTGTTCACCGTCGGGAAGTCGTCCGCCATCGCGTAGTCGATGCATCTCCAGAACTCATTTTCCCGGAAGCTGCGGAACTGAACGCCGTCGTTCAGGTCCATTTCGGTCACCTCGATCATCCAATCCGTGAACATACGTCTGGCCTCGTTCTCGTCCCGAATCGTCTCCAGGCACAAAAAATCGATGTCGTCCGCATCGCGCACGCTCCGGTCCGCCAGATACTGCCTCGTCAACAGGCTGCCCTTCAAGGCAAACGGCCCATTCACCAATGCCGCCCTTCGCAACAACGCTTCCAGACCGATTAACAATCGTTCCTCGTAACTCATCTGATCCAAATTCATAATGCCAGCCATTTCGTGTCCTCCTTTTGTTTACATGTGAGTATCCTAACAATGACTATGCTGCGATACCCAACCTTTATCCAGCTCTTCCCGGCTATCGTGTACGCACAATTCGTGCTGCTGCTTCAGCAGCTTGATCCCGTTCAGACGCAATACCTCTTCAATGCCGGCGATCCGTTCATAGAAACGAGCGGCAGAGCCGTATTCCCGCACCGTAATGAACCTTACTTTACCATTGGCATTCAATGAATTGCGCGAGATATGCCCGCCATAGGGCTCGCACTGCTTTTTCAAGTCTGCGATATCGCCGACTTCCACCTTGCCATGCCATTCAAAATACGGCTTCGAGCCTGCAACCATCGGTTCGTGAAAATAACGTTCTTCCCGGGCGGGAATTTCGATTTTGGTACGCACCACGTTAAACCCTTGTTTCCCGAAAATCGCAGCCAGCGCATCCATGCCTTGTTTCACTTCTTCATAACGGTCGCTATGTACGATCCCCGTAAACATCGGCTGATGCACATACTCCCCTTGATCGAGCACAATCATCACCGGTTTGACCTTCTGTTCCTCGCATGTCCGGATGAACGCCTGCTTCTCCTCCAGCTTCAAATCCTCTACCGTTACGTGAAATTCAAATTCCATACTGTGAGACACGCCCTTTCTAGTTTTCTATGTAAAGTCTATATGAAGTCGGTATGAAAGTTTCTCTGATAATTCGTAATCATTTGAGTTTATAGTTTCTACTCCTCATTCAACCAATGTTTCAAATTCCGTCTTCCAAAAAGAGGAGTCGGCAAAAGCCGCGCCATCTATTTCTTTCATTTTTTTCATGGTTATAGACATCAAATGAGATGGAATGGCATTATCAATGAATGCATCTTCACCATTTATTTTGATCGCTTCAGAGATCATTTCGGAAAAGAACAACAAACATGAGGCAAGCTGGGTTACAGATGAGTTCACAAATACTTCTTTGCAAGAATTCATTTCAGAGATCAGCACTACTTCAGTACCATTCTTTATGCAAACTGGTTCGCCTGAAGCGGTTGATCCCAAATACGTATAATCAACATAGCAATTAGACATATTTAATTTGGTGGATAACGATACTAGTCTTCCTTTAGAAGAAACAAATTCAAGATAAGGAGCTGGCGTCTCCGGTAACCCCACATTTACCAGCCATTCTCTATCACTTTCTTGTATGTTTATATTTTCCAAATCGCCCCGGTTAAAAGTAATTAAAGGACCATAATGCTCGATATCCCATACCCTCTTGAATTCCTCTGCCTTCATTTTGCACCTCTTTTTTTCTCCATCTTTGTTTTCAGCTTTCATCTCTCAGACATAATACTGAATATAGCGCGCCTCATCAGGACTGTCTTCATCTCCCAATAGATCTACTTGAGTCAAGGCTTCCTCAGTGATGAACAAAGAGTAGGTGTCACTCTCCAACTCATCCTCCAAAGCCAGTTCAACATCATATTTCGATTCGTAATCCATCATGTAATCCGTGATTTCGCAGGAAAATTCACCCTTCCAATCCAGAACCAAAAATTTCTCTGTTGAAGTTCCGTATTTCAGCATGCTGAAAAATGCAATAGGCTCATCCGGATCATTCAGAATTTGCTCTGCATCCGCAGGATCTTTAAAAATTAAAGGAACCAGATCTTTTTCTTGTACGGAAAGATTGTTTTCCTTCAAAGTTGGCTCTATATTGGCTTCATTATTCTTTGTTCCTTTAAAAATGCCTTGTATGTACGATTTCCATCTACTCATGAATATTATTCCTTCATCAGACTCCAACGTTAAAAGCGATAATTCTAAGACATCTGCCCCCATTTTCCTTGGTTCTTCTTAACCCTCTTCACCCATTCTTTCACATAATATATATCGACTTCAAATGAAGAGAAAAATAGGCTTTAATCCCTTCTCAATCGTGTTGGCTACATTCTTCAGATCCCTCATTTTTCAAATACTGATCGAGCGCCTTTGATTCCCACCAATTCACCTTTGGGCCAATTCGATGTCTGACGAGGTAGCTTAATGTTCCTAACAATACACTCTAGTTACGAAAACTCAAATGTTGAATCATTTCTTCTAAGCTACATTTCAACGGTATAAATTTCTCGACTTCATAGTCTTCCAGATACACCTCTCCAGACATGTTATCCAACACAACGATAAGTCCGTTGGATTCCATTCCAATTGGAACATAAGTAGTACGGCCATCATGTGCTGTTATATAGTTACTAAATCTCTCGACAAATGTCTCTGGCTCTACATTGGGAAGTACAGGATTTAGATTTATATTATACCCCTCAACCCATCCTGCGATTTGAAAAAAATAATAGGCATTGTAGTACTGCTTAATGTCCTCATGCAGTTTCATTGTGAATAATTCTTCAACGGCATCGAAATTTGTAATATCATTCTTCATTGTCGGTAACCACTCAATATACCCTTCGTTGTCTTTTTCACCAACATACAGTCGCAGACCATCCTCACCAAACCAAGAAATTCGGGGCAATGTGCCGTTAAATTCTTTCCACATAGAAATGAATCTTTCAAAATATTGTTCCATGGATTTCTTTATCATGTTTCACCCTCTACATTGATTAATTTTGGCCAGTATAACGATCACATTACGTTTCAGGCTCCTCTGGTTCTTCAATCAACCTTTGAATCCAATACTCAGCATAGAACGAAAGTGTTAAATTATCAGAATTTACAGCCCTTCAACAATATATCCATTGGTTCTGAACTATTGATCATGATTATTGCCTCAAAAACACTTTTCAATAATCTCTCGCGTCCAGTACGGATTAATTTCATCAACCATTAAGTACACTTCAGGTAAAGCCATTTCAGAGATTTCATCGGGCATGTAAGACAAAACATCCAATACATGATAATAAATCACGCTTTTTGAGAGCTTACTTTTCAATATTTTTATAAAGTAAGGTATAAATTCCATTGAAGGATGCTCATATATTGCAATAAACCAAAGAGACTCTCTATCCCATTCGGAACTCTCCAAATTAGACTTAAGATAAGCTAATAGTTCGTTTTCGCAATGGTTAACATCTCTAATTTCTTGGTTATAATCTCGATAGTAGTTCCCAATATCGATATAACGTCTTTGTTCTACTGCCATCTTAATTAAAGGTGCATATTTATTTATGATTGGCTTAATGATACTATTCTCACTCATGGCATCGTCCATTTTAGATTCCTAACATAATTTTGAATTTTGTCTTTCAGGTATGTCGCCCTTTACCTACCAATGAGTGACGATATAGCTATGTTCTTCAACTTCAATACAAATACAATGATTTAAATAATCAGATACTATTAATACATCAGATAATAGCTGTTTTGAACCTACCATGATTTGGTGGATAATTCGAAAGGGTACCTTGACACCACAATTCAACTGCTCCAAATGAAATAGCACTACATTTTTGTCTGTCAGATTTGAACAATAGACCTCAAACATGCTTTTCACCTGGCTGAAATCTGTGACGACTGTACCCTCCTGTTTAAATACTTTTTCATATCCTGCTTTCTTTAATCGGATGGACTCCATTTCGTTCAAAAACATGCTGTCCACGATTTGAATTTGGTATAGTTCCTTATAAAGTTCTTTTAATTTTTCTTTCTCGGCATTTCTGGCTCTTTCCCGGAATAGCCGGGAAAGTTTCGTTGGATCACTCATTTTCCTCACCAAAGTTCGATAATTTGAAGGTTTATAAATCCATTCTCCTGTGGAATAATTACTCCATAATACGAAGACTGTCGATCAACGCTGCCAGGGAGGAAGAAACAAACATCCGTTCATCCGTCTCATAATCTTCTTTGAAGATTTCACCAGTTCTATTATCCAATAACAAAGCTTGATCATCGGGAGAGAAATACCCTATAAGAAAATAATTCAGTTCTTCTCCTGTGCTTTCTATAAAACTCTTTTGATTCGTAAAGAATGCACGAATGTCTTTGTTTGGAGCTACTTCTTCTAATGTGATTCGATGTGGTCCGTAAAAGCCTTCCAGACTTAAAAACCAATAAGAATCAAAATACGCTTTCATGGAGTTGTGCAATTTCATCCCGATCTCTTGTTCTATCGATAGAAAACCTTCTTTGGATGTTTTCAGTTTTGGCTCCCATTGCACACGTTCTTCCTCATCAGGCACCCCAATATACATCCAGTTTTCGATATCTTCTTCAAAAGAGATCGTAGGAAAAGTTGAATATTGTGCCTCCCAAAAAACCAAAAGTTTATCAAAATAGTTCTCTAACGCTTCCGCAACTTCCATTTGAAAATCCCCCGTTCTAGTCAGTTTCGATCTTTAACCTACATCTGAAACAAATCCCCAAGGGTGTCCATCAGAATCCCCCTCTTATAAAATTATTGATCATCGATTTGTGTATTTGGTGTCATTAAAAAAGTAATTGATGATTTTCCAAAAATCGAAACCATTCATCTTCTGTTGATCCAAGTGTGTTTTTGCTTTGTCCGGATTCAACAAATTTTAACCCAAGCTCTGTGTAACGTCTCCCCATGAAATAATTCAATAAAAAGGTGTTGATATCGCCATACGTCTCAAGAACATAACTTTGCTCTAACGGCTCTCCATACAGACCACTAATACTCCCATCGAACCTGTTAATGAATAACGGATATTTTTCGATTTTTCCAATACATATCCATTCCCCGTCAAAGTCAGTCATTTCATGGACCTGAGATTGTATCGTACTCGCATTTCGAGGTCCAAAAACGGTCACTACTCCTCCATTCAATATTTCAAATTGATTAAGTATGTGCCACCAGTCTTCCAATATTGGATCATCATGTTTCACGGTTTGCTCAGGAGTTTTCTGAACAATTTCAGCAAAAGTAAAACTTAACGGATCATTGGCCAACATCAATTGAACTTGTTTTAATTTCATCATTACCTGTTCTCTCATTTTCCCTCACCGATCGGTTTTCTGGTATATTGTGATTGTGTTAAGGTTTTCCGTTATTTATATCTTTTTTTGTATGTTATATAACTTGTGGTCGCATGCTTTCTTTCAAGCACTCTCCCTGCCTCATATTCACTACAATTCTTTTCGATAACCATTTTATCTTGTAAAAATAACACCAGTAAAGACCGAGAAGCACTGTCATTCGCCAAATAGAAGCCCAATAATTCATTGTAATCGGTGGCAAAAAATAGAAATACAAGCTGTACTCTAATTTCAAATTTTTCTTTGCGTTCAATGAGGCCTTCTTCATAACTGGCATATAAATTGAAATCATCTAAATCGTCAATTCTATGACCTGAAATCAATGGATTCATACCACGTATGTATAGACCTACAACATCCCCATTTGCTTCTTCAAGAAAAAGGACATGATCTAATCGCTCATCATCTGCCTCATCATGCAAATAAATAATATTCGAAACTTCTTTATGACCGAAATAATGATCAAACTTTTTGACAAAAGACATCCTATAGTTATTCATGACCACCCTCATCTCTCGTCACTGCGATAAGTTTAATATATTCGAAAAGTTCATTTATCTTCTGATCATCCATTAGCGTATCAAAATAAGCAGGACAATCTTTTCCTAGCCAATTTCCCCATCATCATTAGGTTTACCTTGATAAAGCATCGAAAGAACGTTGTTATCATACTCGGTTGTAAATAGAAAAAGAACTCCTTCATTAAAACACTGAAGTCTGTGTTCAAAATAATGATTCATCGATTCCCGAATTTCTTTCAATAGATTCACCTACTCCAATGTCGGTACGCCTAAATGCTTTATTTTCGGCATTTCAATTAACGGATGAAAATATAAATGAATTTCCTGACGATCACCACGGATTCGTGATTTCGGTAGATTACTGAATACAGTAATATGATAGTAACCATTATCAAGTACAACAATTTGTTCGACTGGTAATTCGGAGGTCCATTCCATCAAATCATACAAGTCTCGAATGCATAATTGACGATCCCGAACTTCCACTGCCAGCCTCAAAACAAAGTCAGAACGATCAAGAATGTGCTCATCAGGATAACCATCCCTGATTTTAAGGATGTATTTTCCGGATGACCCTGTTGAAAGCCCAACAATCGTTCCTCGGTTGACATGATCTGCGACTTGTTGCGCGGTCATATATTTTTGCGTTAGATAGTCCTCATCTTCATCTATATGGGCCACTGCAAAAGGTGAATAAAGAATGATTCCGATGCCATCTATTTGTATTGGTATATCTTTTTCCATATCACACCTCCATATATTTGATCTAAGGCCGTTTTTCCAAATGTCATGAAACAGATCTACTTTTACAAATAAAATCCAAAACCTAGCTCCCATATATATCGGCTATTCCAATTAGATTTTGTAATAATCCGGATATAATTGATAAATTGACCACCTGAAAAGCTTCATACGAAGTCTGCACGCAAAAAAGCCTTGATTAAAATTCAATCAAGGCCCAAACTCTTTACTCAAAAATTATAAAGGTTCAAACAATTCTTTATAAATATTATTTATAAAACCTTTTTTGTCTAATATATCATCACACGGTGAGTACATTTGAAATAGTTCTTCTATTTCTTTTTCGCTCAAATCCATGCACATTCCGAGTACGTGTCTAAACTTGTCAAGCTCAAAATCATTGTACTGAGCATTGATTCCTATGACGATCAATCTTCTTATGATTTCTATTTGATCTTCTTCAATATTATAATCGAAGTCTTCAATTTTATCATAGTCTTCTTTTGTCATATATTCGGTATCAATAAACTTTAATAGACTCCCCATATATTTAAACTCTGGATCAAATTTTTTCACAAACTTTTTCTCCTCTTGAAGTTTTCCGTGGTTTATCTTCCCCAAATTGGGAATGAGGTAGTTGGCTGGTTATTACGATTTAAATATACTTGACCAGTTTTTGAAACCCCATATTCTAATGACCTACGTTGGAAGCCTTCCCCTATTGGATATTTAAACTCTATTGGATTTTGGGCCCATGTTACATTTCCAGTTGTTTCAAAGATATGCTGAGACCGTTGTATAGTCGTCAGTTGGTCCCTATGAGAGAGGAATCTTGTTGCCGCCGCAAGTAACACTACTCTTCCTCGTCTTGTTTCGATTACACCCGTGGTCGGATATATTCCCTGATCCGCTCGATTCAATTGAGCTTGCAACGTCGTTTGGGCACCATGCTTCTCAACAAAATGTGCTCCTGGTATTGAATTTTCCATTTGTAACAGAATACGATATGCATTATCCTCTGCGAGTGCATTCATACTTGCAGTACGCTTACTTGGCGATAAATGCTTGTACTTATCTCTTAAGATTTCGCCAGGAGATTTATATACATTCCCCTTATCCTCACACATATACCCACTCGGGTCTACATATCGGATCGGGTTGTTGGCAACATAGGCATACAGGTTCAGACCGTCTCCACGGTACGTGTCTTCTTGCGTAAATCGCGCGATGATCGGATTGTAAAACCGGGCGCGCAGGTAGTAATGTCCTGTCAACGCATCTTGCATTTCTCCCGTATAACGGAACGGATTCACACGCTGTTCTTTCGAGGATAGCATGTTTCCGAAGGCATCATACGTGTACGCATTCAGGATCTGGCCCTGTGGTCCGGTCAGGTAAGTCACAACACCATGGATATTATTTACATAATAAGCCACATTGCCCTAATCGTCCAGTTGCGAAAGCCATTCATGACCACGGATATAGGAAGCCTGTACCCGCTCTGTTTCATCCAGTTCGTTGACGACATGCCAGCCATCATGCACAAAATGGCGTACGGTTCCATCATCAAAACAGGCCTATTCCCAAATAGGAATAGACCTAAATCATGTGTATACTGGACTGTCAACATTCTATTAGTTGTCGCACTTTGAAATCCCACATATTATGGATAATTTTCGGGCCAATTGAGAGGAAATTCAAAATTTTCACAACTCTTTCAGTATCTGATACCACTTGTCATCATCAACATCTGGAATGATAGTCTCATATTTTTCTCCAAAAACATACTCATTTAAAAAGACATTAAAAGAACCATAGCACTCCCCTTGCTCTAGAGGAGTTCCTTCATAAAATTGATAAACTAATCCACTTATTTTATTCAAGATTATTGGGTCATATAAACATTGACCTACATAAACCCAATCACGTACATCATATTGTCCTTCATCCAAAAATTCTAAGTAATATTGACTTTCTAGCATCGTCTCATAGGAGAATATATCTATCGCGCCACATCTTGCCCCGTTGCTTATAACTAAAAAACTATAGTATTCAGTAACCCCATTTTCTAATCTTTGCAAATTTATGGCTTTTCCACTTCTTAACTTTCCGATAACCGGACCATCCGGATTGTTTTCCAAAACAGACCTCATCTTTTGTATTTTATTGTATAGCTTATCAATCAAAAAGTTTCACTCCCTAATATTCTATTTTTATTTTTATTTTCGTTCCAACTGGTAACCCTTTTATTTGAGGCCAGATCTGCCTCATTCCAATATCTTCATTTGTGAATGAATCTAAAAATTTCAAATTACTAGGAACATCAGGACCACTCAACTGCAGTTCCCATACATGATCAGGTTGCATTTTTCTGTGATCAGTAATTTGATCAATTAATTTATTTGCGAAATCTTTATTTGTTTGTCCATATTGGCTCCAAATTCGCTGAATTAAATCTTGACGATATGCTTTTGTCACTGACCTATCCCTTTTGACTGGATTAGCAGCTTTAACCAAAACCCCCAATTCACCTAGTTGTTGGAGGGCTTCAGCCTTTCTTTTAAACTGATACTTGGGCATCCCCTGTTTATATGTTATTGTTATCTCGGTAAAATCGCCAGTGTTGTTTGGATTCCAAGTCTCACCTTTATTCACACAAGAAGCCGGGGTTCCTCCGCTTGCCGCTTTCGCATACCCACTCGGGTCCACATATCGGATCGGGTTGTTGGCAACATAGGCGTACAGGTTCAGACCGTCTCCACGGTACGTGTCTTCCTGTGTAAATCGCGCGATGATCGGATTGTAAAACCGGGCGCGCAGATAGTAATGTCCTGTCAACGCATCTTGCATTTCTCCCGCATAACGGAACGGATTCACACGCTGTTCTCTCGAGGACAGCATGTTTCCGAAGGCATCATACGTGTACGCGTTCAGGATCTGGCCCTGTGATCCGGTCAGGTGAGTCACATCACCGTGGATATTATTTACATAATAAGCCACATCGCCCTGATCGTCCAGTTGCGTTAGCCATTCATGACCACGGATATAGGAAGCCTGTACCCGCTCTGTTTCATCCAACTCGTTGACGACATGCCAGCTATCATGCACAAAATGGCGTACGGTTCCGTCTGTGTCCAGCCTGCTTCGCAAACCCTCCGGGTCGTAGCCGTGCTGCACGATTCGTCCATCCGCTTGTTCGACTCGAATGGTACGGTTGAATGCATCATAAGCATAGCTTGTCGTCTGCTCCCCTTGATGCTCTTGGATTAGATTACCTTGTGCATCGTAAGTGTAATGGATGTGTTTCCCGCTTGCTTGCCCATTCGATTTGCTCTGCTCCCCACTCTCTTCCTGCAATGCTTCCTCAATCAGGCTGAGCAGACGGTTCCTTGTATCATACGTATAGCTTGTCCGTTGTCCGTTCCAGACACGGGAAATTCGGTTGCCTGCCGCGTCATACGCCAGTTGCTCCGTGCCATATCCGGCATACCGGGCTTCCACCAACCGATCCAGTGCATCGTATCGATACTCGGCCTGATCCTGTGTGCCATAACAGCCGATCGTATTCCCGCTCCGGTCATAGGTATAGCGGTTGTCCAGCAGGACCGTTCCATCGGCTGCCCGGGTGTAGAGCCGCGATACCTGCCCTTCAGGCGTGTATTCATACGCCGTTTGCACGCCGTTGCCGTACAGCATGGACGCGATTCGGTTGCCCGCTGCATAGGTGTACCGGGCCAATTCGTTCTCGCCCTGCCGAATGGCAACCACCCGGCCCAACGGATCATGCGCATACTCGACGCGTGTTCCGCCAGCATCCGTGCGGGCTACCGTCCGCCCTTCAACATCATACTCGTAGCGCAGTACGGGACGTGGCGCTGCATCCGTTGTCCGTTCGCCAAATCTGCTCTGATATTTGGCCGTGAGCAGACCCTCTTCGTTATAGTCATAGTCGTAACGCACTTCGTTATTCGCGGACGAAGTCAACAGGCCGTCTTCGCGGTAGGTGTACGTCTCTTCCTCGCCGCTGGACAGCTCCCGTCTGCGAACGAGCTGATCATTGAAATTGTACGCCAGGTCCAGTACCCGCTGGTTCCGGTCCTGCTGCCGGGCCAGGCGGCCTTCGCGGTCATATTGGTACGTGATCGGCAGTCCGTCGGGGCCCGTAATCGCAGACACTTGCCCCAGGGAATTATACGTATACTGTGTCGCATGTCCCTTCGCATCCGTGGAACGAATCAGATGGCCCGCCACGTCATAATCGTACTGCTCCGTCGTGGCGTCCGGCCGCGTCAGCGCCGTGATGTTCCCCCATCCGTCCAACGTATGGCGCGTTACCCGGCCTTCTCCATCTCGAATGCCCACGATGTGTCCCGCGGCATCATACTCGTATTCCTGCCGCAACATCGGCGTGCATTCCGGACCGTTGCCCCATACTTGACGCACTTGGCCAGCCAAGGTATAGGTATATCTCGTCTCGACGCCGTTTTCCGTGACAGCTTCCTGCTCCCCGTACCGGTTAAAAGCATGCTGCTGAATGATCTCCCCCAGCGGGTTGCGAATGTGGGTCAAGCGGTTCAACACGTCATACGTGTATTCGGTTCCGATCCCATCATCGCTCGCTGCATCGTACAATCCCGGGGTGACCTTCTTCGCCAGTTTCCCTTCGGTATTGTAGAACAGCCTTGTAACTCCCCCACGCTTGCCCACAGATCGGATCGGACGGTTCCTTACATCGTAGGCATAATGCACCCGGTGCCCCATCGTATCCGTTTCTTCGATCACATTGCCGCTGCGGTCATACTTCAGGTACATGGAGCTGGCCTTCGCTCCCGCATGCTCCCGGCGACTGATCTGTACGATCCGGTCTGCGCCATCGTAGCTGATTTCGGTCTCGTATCCTTCAGGCGAACGGATATAGGTGATATTGCCATTACGGTCATACCGATATCTCGTCTCTGCCGTGACCGTCTTCCGCCCTTCATCGCGCAGGTCTTCTCCGTCAATGACGTCTAGCTGGCGCACCAGCCTGCCCGCCTTGTCATATTCGTAACGGATATGCCGCTCCTTGCCTTCGTTCAGCTTGTAACGTTCGGATGTCCGCTGGTTCAGGCAATCATACGTGTATCGAATATCTGCTCCCGTATCGTCGGTGATGCGTATGACACGGTGATTACGATCATAGGCGTACGTGATGCCATGATACGTCGCCGGGCTCCCTTCCCGTGCAACCAACTCCGACGTTCGTTGTTCCCTCACCAGGTTTCCGGCAAGGTCATATTCATAACGGGACAAACGGTACAACACACGCTCCCTTTCAGAAGAAACTTCTTCCTGAACAGGTTCTCGTTTCTCGACTAACCATCCTGCCTTGTTGTATACATACAACGTCCCAAATCGTTCATCATCATGGTTCGCACGATCTACCGCTTTGCCGTCCATTTCTTTGACGATTCGTCCTGCGGAATCATACACGTACCGCCGTTCGATGTACCCTTCGGCATTGGTGATCTGCACGAGACGATCCATAGCATCATAGGCATATTCTGTTCCCGGACCGTCGTCGGTTGCCGGATCGTATTGCCCGGGACGAATGGACTTCACGAGATTCCCGGCCGCATCATATTTGAAACGCTGAATCCCTCCATCCGGGAACATCGTCCGTATCCGATTGCCGCGATGATCGTAGACATGCTCCGTTCCCGGACCATCATCCAGTACCGGATCGTATTGATTCGGTTCCACCTCTTTGAGCAGATGGTCATACATGTCATAGTGGTATCTTTGAGTTTGATGAAGCGGATCGGTGATGCGGATCAGGTGATCCAATGCATCATAGCGATACTCCGTTCCTTTTCCGTTATCGATTCGCTCCACGTAATCATTCGGCTGCACCCGCTTGATCATGTTGCCCATCTTGTCGTAAAACATCAGCGTGGTATTGCCTTCCGCATCCACGATCCGGGTTCTTTTGTTGAGATCGTTATACTCGAATTCAACGGATCCATAGGCCGTCGTTATGCTGGTGACCCGAGCCGCATCATCGAATGCGTAACGGTATTCCTGGCCTTCGGCATCCTTGACATACGATGGTGAATTCGAATGAAAAACTTCATAGGCGTATGTGGTTACATAACCAAGCGCATCCCGACGGGTAAGGACCCTTCCCTGTGCGTCATACGTATAGGCCGTGATCGCTTGGCGTTCGGCATCGATGGCTGCCGACTCTTCCAGTACGCGTCCGAACCTGTCATAGGCATACGTCTTTTCCACAACATGATTCACCGATACAGAGATGCGATTGAGGTGCTCATCGTAGACATGGCTATGCCTTGTACCATCCGCTGCGATCTCCGTCAACAGCTGCCCATGGATACCATACTCCCAGCGAGTGGTCCGGCCCCCCGTATCGGTATGAGCACACTTGAATTGATAGGCATCATACTCGAAAGACTCCCATGTCCCATCCTGATAAACGATTTCCGTTACGAGATCATCGTCATTATAACGATACTTCTCCACGATATCATTGGCCCGGAACATAAAGATCGTCTCTTTCCCGACGTCATTATATTCGATATCCGTAATTTGACCGTAAGCGTCCCGTTGCTGAACGACTCTACCCCTGGCATCATACGTATTGGTTACATAGGTGTTCCCGTTCTGGTCGGTTATGCTCTGAAGATAACCTTGCTCTGTATACGTATAATGAATCATTCCCTGGTTGGGGTAGGTTACGCGAACAAGGAGATCGCCATCGTATTCGTACACTACGGTTCGACCGATATTGTCGGTCATCCGCATTAACAAACCATCCCGGCACTCCATTGAGACTGACTTCCCGCCCGGTGCGGTCAGACGACAAATACCGTTGTCGTTGTAATCCAGCTGCGTCCGGTTTCCGGACGGATCAGCAATACTCCGCAGACGTCCCGTATCATCATACTCACACGTTGTCCGGTCCGGTCCAATAAGCACATACCCTGCAGAATCCTCACGTTCGATTAAACGATAGTCCTGCTTGCCCCCGATCTCATTGACCCAATGTCCTTCACGTAACGTAAATCTCTCGTAATGGCTGTCCGGACAAATGATGTAAATCCGATTGCCCTCCCGCTTGAGGTAGGATTCATACGTAAAAATAAACCCTCGCCCCGTCAGTCCCCTGACCGGATAAAGTGAATTATAGTTCCGTACCATCTCAATCGGAGAACCGATATCGAGCAAGATCATGTCTTTCGCAAAATAATGAAAGCCGCCTCTCGTGACATCCACGGGGTCGCCGGTCTTAACCATGGTAGCAAGGCTGGCAACCGCCACTTTCTTCAAGGTATCCCATGTCAGAGACTGGTTGACATTTCCGTTCCTCCAGAGGTCCTCTGCCATAGCTCCTCCCATACCGCCCGCCACGGAGGAAGCATAATCAGTGAGTCTGTTTTTGCCGGTAAACGCAAAGAGTCCTCCCACTACATTGGCTGCCAGATTCGAGGTTAAACTTGTGCTGCCTGTGTTCATCATGTCCTGCGTCATGCCGCTTATGGTGCCGCCTGCTACCGAGCGGCCATAAATATTGGCGAAGTTGCTAAAGCCAGTACCACATTTGATGCCCGACATGAATTTCCCCATCATGGCACCACTTAAAAATCCGTTCTGGAAGCTTTTTAAATAGTGGCCGATTAACGTTTCACCAGGTTGTACCACAGGATCAAAAATCGCGGTGATGGCAACGTTCACCCCGCCACCGATGGAAGGAAGGATTAAGGCTGAGGCTCCGCCGCCCGTTAATACGGAAATCCCCCCAACCGAGACGATAACAGACCCATATTTTACCGTATCATATAGTTCGGCATTTCCCTGAAGCACCGTATCCCGCATAAAATTGTATGACTCGGACAAATCGCCTTTCCGTGCCTTGGCTATATCCTCGCTGCCCTCATACATCTCACTGCCTGCCACAACCATTGTAGTGGCACCTGCGACCAATGTTGTGCCTGCCGCAATAACCAAGGGCGCTGCCGCCCCTCCCGTAAGAACGACTGCAGCGACACCCACAGCGGCAGCGCCGATCAGCATGGCAATTTTACCAAATCCGATTTTGCTTTTTCCCGCTTCCATTTTGCTAACCAGAGCCTGTCGATATAGAAGAGCATTCCCATTGATCTCTGCCATCGCGGCAGCATCTTGGGCAAGGAGTTCGGAATCGTCAAAGGGATCTGCAGGCGGCTTGCCCGGAGTCCCTTCATAATAAATGGTGGCTGCCTGGACATCCGTAAGATCGGCAATGTAAATGTAATGATCCGGATTGATGCCTTCCATCGGGCTTCTTGAAATGGCCACCATCTCACCGGCAGTCATTTCAATCATTTTGGGGGCAGGCATATCCCCCTTAACGTCGATGAGGAAATCCTCCAGAGCGGCAATGGAAATATCCGTATTTGCCAAAATCTTGATCGAACCGTCCCCGGCCAATTGTAGTTTGACGGTTTCTGCCGCATCCGCGGCAAACACGATATCCTCGCCCGTCAGTTTCATCTCCTGGTCTGAATCGTTCGTCAGCGACTTGATCGCAGGATTCGCCGATTTCTGGCTGTATTTGCTCTGTTCAGCCCCCCGACGAACCGAGCTCGTCGCAATGGCGCTTTTCTCGGATGGTTTGGGAAAGTGCAATTTCACCGGCGAGCCGGGCTTGGGCATCATGTACGCACTCTGGTTATCCATCCCTGTCGAGAATGGGAACCAACAGGCGTTATCCGGTTCGGCTTCTTTATCGATATCCAGATGCAATTGGACTTTGTTGCGGGATATTTTCGTGATTTTACCTTCAAGGGACAATCCTTGTATGCCATAAGGCAAAATTTTAGTTAATTTTGCTTCAGACTTGGATAGCAGCGTATACGAATGAAGCAATTCCCCATGGACGACGCGCGACTCCATCTCATAGATCACAAAAGGACGACGTTGAATCTCCATTTGATTTCCAAGCCGATAGACCCGTCTGCTCTGAATCTGATAGCGAATTTCCTGTGTTTCCCGCTGAGGAACATAACGAGTTTGCATCGTATACGACTCAAAGGCCAGTTCATTCTTTGCCATTTCCTGTGGAATTCCCAAGGCTATGGCAGGTGCATCATCGACAATGGGTACGATTACCGTACCGAGGCGGGAAGCAAGGCGTAGAATGAATTCCCAGTCGGTTTCCTGATATTGCAGCAACATTTGTCCTGTCGTGGTATCCGGCATCGCATTGGTTAATGAGGCACCTGCATAAGGTTCCAGCACCTTACGAATGACCTCTGCATACGTCTTCTGCTGATTTTGATATGAGCGCTTTCTCCATTCAGTGTCCAGCTTATACGTATGTGATACGGCTACCATGTCCACATAAAAAATGCCCTGAACGTGCTCAACAGTTGCTTGCAGAACGATCCCGGCAAACAAGCAGGTTTCCTTTTCCAGACCATCTTCGGATGCGATGTATACCTTGACCTTGTCGTTTGTGGTAAGCTCTTGTGCCCCATCGACACCCTTCTCATGAATGACAGCCCTGATTCGTATGGAAGAATGCTCATTCATTCGATGCATGATCTGCAAATCCTCAATACGGACCAGATTGCACGGCACATCCATAATTAATCCTGCATAAGCCATTTCCAAGATGGTTTCTCCTCCTTCCCATGACCATCACGTAATCCGACTATTCTCTCTGACCGTTATGAACAATGGTGATATCCCCACGACCGCATATACAAAAATTGTTGCATGTGTTAAGCAAGGCATCTCCCGAACTCACCTTTACGTCATCTTTGCCGTCCAACCACGGAGCAATGATCTGAGGTGTGCACATAGCCACGCACTCGGGTGGTGGCAGCTCTTCCAGCGGAATATCCTCTTCCTTCGTGAAGAGCGAATTAAACCAGCCAATATCTTGTTTTGGAGGTGGAGCAGCTTCCTCGATGGCCTTCATTTCAGCCTGCACCGCCGGATTATTCAGACTGGTGCACAATCCGAACGGTCGAACATTGGCCATCGACAAAAAGTCGTTCACGTTTAATTGCGGTTGTTCATGAATGTATTCCCCGTGGCTCGCCGGGATGACCAGTCTCGCAGGCCGTGTCCCATATGTACATTGAGCATACGCTCCGTGGACCACAAAACTTTTGCCATCACTCATGTTTTTCTTCCTCCTTCGTCTCCAGCGGTTCCAGAACGATTCCCCACAAATCCCGCCTCAGGATGCTCTCGGCGACGTCCAAATTGATAACGAGCCGAGGATCATCGATGCCCGCGATGCGGAATATGGCGTGTCCCTTGGCCTTGTTCCGATCAAGGACGATTCGGCTCGGTCTTCCCCAAGGGTCATATTCCGTGAGGTCTGACAGACAATCCAGGCGATCCACCAGCAGCAACCAGTAGGTCTGCTGCATTTCTTCCGCAGGATGGGCAAGCACCGTGCATTTAAAAAGCGCTTCGTCATCGTACATTTCAATGACCTTTTTTAAAGGATCGGACATGAGAACGACCGGACGGTCAATCAAATCCGGGATCACCTTTTCCTTTCCTTCGACATATACAACGGTGAAATCTTTGATCTCCTGGTCTCGGTCTCTCGAAACCTCCAACGTTCTGTAGGCAGATCTTAACCCATCAAACGTGATCATATGTTCATCAAGAAGTCGATCCTGCGTCATGATAAAATAATCCATATATGCCCCCCACTCGCAAATTAAACAACCATTCTCGTTTAGGAGTATATCTTCAGGCTTTCTCGCTGTGCTGAACTCAATTGCAATGTTGAAAGATCCTTTTCATAGAAGTGAGCTCCATCCAGGCGGCTCTGCTCAAAGGTTGTACCATCGAATACAGCCCCTCTGAAATCACTCCCCCTAAGATCCGCGTTCGCAAAGACCGCTCCGCTTAGATTAGCGCCTTCAAAACGGGTAGGCATGAACGGAGGAATATGAAATTGTTCATTCGTTGGTGCGACATAGCTTGCCTGAACTTCCTCGAACTGCGCTCCCGATAAGTCGGCCCCGCCAAAATCTGCACCGTGAATGAGACTGTGACCGAAATTGGCTTGCGGCAGGATCGCGTTCCGAAAATCCGCTCCAATCAGCGGGCAGCCGACGAGTAAGCTGCCCGTTAAGTTCGTACCCGTAAAGTAGGCATAACATAGATTTACAAGTTTGAAGTACATGCCGCTCAAATCCACATGACTGAAGTTGCCATGCACATATTCGTCATGCTCGTTTGGGATAAGTTTTTGCCTTATATCCTCCGTATTCAGAATCCGGGAGTCATACTTGTAGATCAATTCATTGAAATCCTTATGTTCGCCTGACCGGACATACAGCTCCTCTTCCTTTTCCAACTGCTTAAATGCCTCTTGCTCCACAGCAACCTTCATGACATGCCTGAACAGATTGGTGATATAGTGCATATAGAACGAAGCTTCCTGTCTCATGATGAGCTGCAAGTCTGCGTCCAATATTTTTCCGATATACTTTTTGCTCTCCAGCAAAGCCGACTCACTGAATTTCATGAGGTACTGAAACGCCCAGCCAGCATCATATTCCACATAGCACTCTGCTGGATCGGCATAGAAATCTTGTCCATACCAGTAAATGCGGCATCGAAAATCTTTTCGAATAAGGCGGTTTCTGAAAAAGGTAATATGAATATGTCCAATCTTTCCTTTTCGGCCCATCTTCTGCATCTTCAATGCCTTGGCGCATCCATCCGTAAACGTACGCAGTGCCTGTTTTTGCAAATCCTGCAAATGCATTCCCAAACTATCGTGCAGCTCTCCGACACAAACGGCTCTTTGCTGCGGAATCCATTGCTCGCGAAGCTCGTTTAATGCTGCGATCCTCTTCATGGTGCAACAACTCCTTATATAGCATAAGGTCTGAAATTCCATCACTAACTATTGGTGAACACCTCTGTACCCGCCACTGTGGCATTTCCAGACTCATCCAGCGTGATTTTCCCGCCTTTATCGCTGCTAATGACAACCTGTTCCTGAGCCGTCAATAACAGCGTCTTTTCGGCCCGGATACGAACATTTTCCTGGGAGTGGAGCGACACTTCCTTTTGCCCCATAATGGTTACGGCACCGCTAGCCTCCAGTAAAATGATGGATTGTCCGTTGTTAGCAGATATCTGGACATTTTCTGGCGTCAGCTTGACTTCCATGCCCGCAGGATTCCGAAAATACCTCACGTTTGGATCGGACATCCGGTCTCCCGAAGAGGATGCCCCTGATCCACCTCCGCTCCCTGCAGCAATCATCATCCCGCCTTGCTGCCCGCTGCTGGATGACGCCGACTGGGTTAACGCGGCTTCCTCCGAATAGGTATTGACGGAACTGATTGCATAGGCCTCCTCTTCCCGAGAACTTGGGAAATGGACGCGAACGCTGTCCCCTTTTTCCGGCATACAATACCATCCGCTTCCGTCTTCGGAAGCATAAGAGGTCGAATACGGAAAAGAGTAGGCTGTGCCCTCTTGGCTTTGTTCATCAATTTCAAGATGAACCTTAACGGTATCACGTTGAATGGCCAGAACACGTCCCCCTACGGAAGCACCGCGAATGCTGTCGTTGTAACGAGGCGCCTTGTTCATTCCTTTACGGCTTGTCACCGTATAACGATGTACCAGAAGGCCTTTTTCCATGGTGGATATGCACCTTTGAATGCAATAGGGCCGTCCTTTGAACCGGATGACGTCTCCCAGATTCAAAACACGATGCGTTGTCACTTCATAACTTACAAAATCGGATTCATGAACTGGGGACTGACTGTTGCGGGATTGATAGAGAAAGGAGGATAGATCTTTTTTGACGACATAGTTGTAATTCTCTAGCTGCTCGTCCGTATCGTCATCGGGCACGCCAAAGTAGATCTTCACACTGTCTTGATGCGCTGCTGGCAGGATGACTGTATTCATACGGGCCGCCATTCGTTTCAAGAAGGTCCAGTCCGATTCATAATATTGAAGGACAAACTTACCGATGCTGCTGTCATGCCCGACAGCATAAATCACATCATATCCCTTATAAGCTTTGCCAACCTCTTTGGCCAATGCATTATAATTGAGCGAGGGATTCTGAAATGAGCGGGTGTTGCGTTTGAGATCCAGCATATATGAATACGTATGAGCTTCAGCCTGCAAATAATAGACGTCCTGTACCTTGCGCATTTCTAACATGGTAATCAATCCGCAGAACAACTTTTTGGGATTCCCATTTTCCGTAATTTGCAATACATTGACAGGGGTTAGCGATTGGACGGACTGCATGTACTCATCGTGCTGCTCTTTAGTGATCGTTCCGGACAGTGACAGTTTGCCATGCTCGTTTACCATCTGCTCGATCGAAAACTGTTCCAGCCTCATTTGATCAAACGGGGTGATTTTTATGTTCTCGTAAGTCAAAGCTTCTGCGCTCATGAAGCTGTCACCTCCAGCGAAGATATCATTCCGGTAATAACCGGTTTCCAGTGGTCCCATCGTTTCAGATTACCGTTCACATTAAAGATGAGCTGATAATCCTCTTTATCTATGAAAGCCTGGTAGTTGAACACCTGTCCATTGGCGACGGAACTGCTAAAAACACAGTATCTGGTTTGTAAACTGCACGGGACAACCACTCCATCTTCAATCCAACTCATACCCAGTTCCATAGTCCGAAACTGCTGCTGCATGATCTCCTTGAATTGTGCGATTGACATCGCTTGCACCGGCTTGATCCATTGCATGATCAAATTCAATTCCAGCTTCTCATGGCTATATACCAGATGTTCTGAAGTTTCCAAGGTCATTACAAAATCTCGGGGCAAAAACATGCGAATGCCCGTTTCCATAATGTTTGTTTTTTCAAAAGCTACTTCCGTGCCTTCAATGGCAAGCACACCTTTGGCAAGTCCTTCCATAATTTCTTGCAGGGAAGGACCTCCTTCAACTTCTGATTCCTGCCTCAAATTCTGATGGAACGACTTACCTTCCTGTTTCTCTCGCGCTTCTTGTCTTCGCTGCTTTTCAAGCTTGGCTATTTCCTCGTCCAAATAAGACAAATTTGTCGCCTCCCTTCCAAAATCAGTCCACGATCATTCTTCCTTTACGACTATTAGCCCATGGAGCTGCCGTTTTCGTACTTCGACCTGCTTCTTCCAAAATGTCGGAAAGTTGTCTGTGCAGCTGAACATTCGAAACATTCGTGCAATTTATTCCGGTTTTGAGATGGATATACTGCTCAATGGCCTCACGTGAAATCCTTTCCGAATTTAAACATGTGAACGAAAAAGCATGATCCAGCATGTCTCCCGAACGAAATCGCAACATCTCACGAGCAAAAAAATGCATAATATCCGGCCTAAGCGTTGAGGCCGAAATGGCAGAGTAAGGGGCCTGCAAATCACACCAGGTATTATATTCCGTAGCCATATCCGCAAAATCCTGATAATCGGACCGAAGTACAGCACCTGGCTTTAACTTGAATCGTCCCAGCTCCACCTCATCAAGTCCCAGTGACTCTTCGCCCTCTAGTACGATTTCCGCGTGATGTGCCGTAAAATCGGGTCTGCGAGTCGGCTCAAGAAAAATCATTTTCAGTACGGCCATTCGTCCAGTCGCCGCATATGGGACGGTAAAGTCATCCTCCAGCAAATATAAGCGGCCAGCATGTTTGAGAATGCCTTTACTCACAACGAGAGCTTGATCTTCCACTCGCACTTTTAGTCCAGTCACTATGCCTTCCGAATATTTTTCGAAACGGACATCCAGAAATGTCCGGGGAAAATCCCTGAGATTCTCCAACATTTCGGTACGCAGAATGCGTCCCTTTTCAAATCGGGGAACGATGTGGACTAGCACAGGCCATTCCTCCTTTTTTCCTTTGCATCAAACAAAATTCATTTCGTACCATCGAAGAAATCGAGTTCGGAGGACTCCTGTTCGAAAGGGAAAAACTTCTTGGGACCCAAATAGAGTTGCTCATCTTGTCGCGATACGGGAACGACGGCAAATCCCCAACGTTGTTCCCCGGCAAATACAAAAAATCTGGTTTCGCCATTACGAATCGAGTCGGTGTCGTCCTGCAAAATATATCTCCCAAATTCGACTGAAATCTCTTCATAAGACTTGGCCTCATATGCATTGGGGCGGTTATGATAGATATATCTTCCCTTTTGTTTACCGTCGACAGCAGTAAGATAAAATTCGATTTCTGTCACATGTGCGGGCCTCGATATGAATCCCGTCTTTTTCTGTTCGTTCAAGCCCTCAATGAGATTTTTTTCGAGCCCTGAATGCGTTAATGAACTGACCGTATAGGGTATAACCGGCGGTTGATGCGTAATCCGGGGATCGATCATCCCCATCTTCTTCGAATTTAGATAACGAATGGCTCCCTTAAGGCAAGCCATTTTTAATTCAGGCGTTTTCTGGTTCACTTCAGCCTTTTGTTTAAATTCAATGCTCTTTCCTGGCACAAATTCCTTGAGCGCCTCTCGAAACAGATCGATTCTGCACGACTGTCCTGTAAGTTTGATGATGGAATAGTCTTGCAGACGTCCGCTGTGATAGAACTCATCCAGGAATTTACGAACGATGTTATAGATGTCCGCTTTCAGCAACTGATGAATCTCCCTAATATTGAACACGACGTCTGGGAGGTGGTGCTCGTCCCTAAAACGACCGCTTTCCACAACGGATATCAGCCAGCGATCCATGACTTCAATATTTAAATCCGTTTCCGTATCCGTGCTACGCTCGGTTTCGAATTTGCTGCGCAATATGCCGGTTCGATGAAAAAACTCCTTTTTCATGTTTTCGGCAGCTCCCCATAGGAGATGGAAATTATTCAATACTCTTTGATACTCTTCGCGTGTTGCACTCTCATAGTTTTTGAATGCCGTCGGCAGAATTTGCCCAGCTTCCAAGTACCTTTTTTCTAATTTCTCGTACACCGCGTCTATGCCGAATTCGTCTACATGCCGATACAAGTCGCCTCCCGGTATACCGATTAACATATCAATATCCGTGTCGGAGTACCGTCCACCCGTCGCATAATATTCCGCAAACACAACTTTCATGAATTGCATAATGCGGTAAGTAAGGTTATTGCCGCCAAAGTTCATATCCCCATTCTCAAAATTCGTATGGATATCAAGCTTGTAGGCTATGCGCCCATCCTCAATTCGGAAACGGCATGAAGAAAGGTCCGTTGTTCCTCCCCCACAATCCATGACGAGTGCCTGATATTCCTCACCATCTGCGAAGGCGCCTCGATCCATCTGATCAGCCAGCGTATTATACAAAACAGCCAGGCCTTCATCCAGCATTTGATCTTCAATGATTGTAAATTCGGGGAGAACATGTTTGAACATCTCAATGAATTGTGTCTGCAGTTTGGCCGGAGCCGTAAAATGAAGGTTCTTGAACCGACATTTGAACTGCTGTTCCGCCGTGCCGATCACATACCGCAGAAAGCCACCGAGTATTTCGCTCCGGTCAACTACGGCTGTGTTACCTTCAGCATCGATGATTTCTTCTTGGATTTCATAGTTGTTAATCCACCGCTTGATTCCCCTGAAAACACTCGCCCTTGTCCCTCCAAATTCTTGATCTCCTAAAGCTTCTTCACCGTAAGCATAAACAACGTGCTGCGGAGTGGAGCAATCTACAACACGAACTGCTGTTGGCAGTACTTCAGCCCATTCCCGCCCTCTGCGCTGAGGGAACGAAACATAGTTGATCGAATTAATTTGGATCGAAGAATGATGGCCTGTTTCCGGTCGCGTAACATATTCATGATCCAGATAAGCTCCCGCCGTTGTGTTGGATGTTCCAAAATCAATGGCCAACACGGCCTCTGTCGTTTCGGTATCCCTGATGACCAATTCGGAGACAGGTATGCAAGCCGCCTGAAGTTTCAATGGAAGCATAGGGCGATCACTGTAATACGCATGATAGAAATAATCCGAATCCTGTTTTCTCAAAAACAACAAACGATAATCTCGGTTGGATGTTTCTCTTAGATCGGTATCTTCGTCGCGGGAGAGATAGAAGCATCCCTGAAGATTCTCATCTTTGAGAATATTCAGGATACCGCACAACTGACCGCTTCCATTTACCAATAAAACATTGGAAGTGCTGATCCATAATTCATCGGACTGGATCAGATAACGATCATTCTGGCCCGTTCGGACGCCTTGATATAACGTAATTCTGGCTGGAACACGAATCGTTGCTTCCTTTGGCCGTTGATTCGTCCAATACTTTCTCAAAATGGTTTCGATTCTTTCGAAACCGCCCTCTTGATAACGCGTAATCAAAAAGTGCTCTTCAGCACTCCTAAATCTTAAAATCAGGTTGATGAGCGAATTCCGATCCAGACGGTTGGCCAAACCTTCCACAAGGCGCTGCTTGAAACATATTTCTTTCAACTGGAAAGTGGTCATTTGTTCAAGCTCCACTCTTGTATATCTGGTCCCAAATGGACTACCTTCATGATTTGTGTCCGGTTGATGCAACCTATACGTATAAGGTCCGTTCATCATTCACGTTTCCTTTCATCCAGTGGGTACTCCTGTAATCACCCCACTTAGTAAAGAGCTATTCCTTCCATTCTCATGGTAGCTTCCTCTTCTAGAATGCCAAAATGATGACTCCAATAGATCTCGATCGTGAAATGAAGTGGGAGAAATAATTCTAAAATCAATTCCACCTTTGAATTGGCGTGTTCTGTTTTTTCCTGACCCATGTAGATCAGCAATTCGTTTTTTTCTTCACAGTTGGCATAAATAATAGATTTTTTGAAGATCTTGCTCATGGTCTGCTTCAGAAAATGGATCAATTCTCCCGTTTCGTAGACCATCAACAACCCTTCGCAGATCTTATCCTGCTCCTGTCTGTCAAGATCATTGAAACTGGAGGCGATCCTGTCTCCGAAGACGCCATTACGTATATCTCTGCTCAAAAAGCGAATATAATACTCTCGTTTGTTCATTCCCTGATACAAATCGATCGTCCCTAAAAAATGAATAAGGATATCAAAAAGATTCTCCCTTAGCTCGTAATCTTCTTCGTCATCCGGCAGGAAGAGCTCCTTGAATATGGAGTAGAAACGATAATACGGATTTACCTCGACAATCTGTTCGATCTCACGCTGGTTCAAATCTTCCAAACTGAGCTCCATGTAAGGAGAGTAGTCCTCAGCCGGGACGAACCTGATCCCGTTCGGGTCGATGCCCTTCAACTTTGAACTTAACATGACATCCCATATATAGTTCACAGGTATGCACCTTCACATCTGTAGTCAGGGAAATATGTCTGTATTTCGGCAACGATATAACTTAACACGTCAGCCTCCAAAAACTTTGGCAATTTCCTATTCCCGTTTGTTTCCAATCTAAAGGCCAGATTCATGACAGGTTTCCCATAATTAGTCCGTATGCCTTCACTGACAAATGGATTCAACGGATAGGTCATCGAAGAAGAAGCACTCAACATTTCACTATTTTTTGAAGGTTCCCGAATTTCAATGTCGACTAATTCAATGCCTTCGCTGGCTTCAAGCGAATGAACAATCCGTAGAATCTCTGCCTTAGAGCGGATAATCCGCCCCCTATTTTCAGCCAGACGAACGGTGAATTGTTCATTGCGCCGATTGGAAAATACCGGATATGGGAAATGTGTCAGGTTTGTCATCGAAGGTTTAATGATTTTCACAAGTCCCCATTCACCGGATTCATTGCGAGGAGTCACAATCACTAAACGATCCTCCGATCGCAAAATGTACCTCACATCAGCTTCGCTGGCATCGACCAAATACCCGTGTTGAGCGCCTTCTTGTCGCAAAGAAAGCGTATGTTCGAAATTAATTCGGTCTATGGCCGGCATCGGGAATCCTGTATTTCGTTGGCTTATTCGTTCCAGGTTCCATAAAGGGATAACGCCTGATCGCTTAAATACGTCATACTCTTCCAGCGACACAACAATTTCTTTGATCTCTTCATGCAGTGCAGGCTCGCCTTCGCCTCCAACCAGGACACAATCTACAAATTTATAAATGTACGGAAGATTGACCGTTCTCCAATTCTTCCCATTCAGCATAAATGATTGATAAAGCTTCTCTATTTCGTTTACGTAGGATAGATTTTGCTTTAATTTAAAAAATAGCGGATACGTGCCTGCATTCGTAACCATGGTTCCCTTGAATATTCGCTGGCTTGATATCAATTCCCAAATCTGTTTGGTTTCCATCTCCAAGAACAAAGAGAATAACGGAATCTCTCCCCCGTTACGCACCAGTTCTGCAACACCAGTGATATCAAGCATCTGGTTGTTCAAATCCGAGTACAGCATCGGTCGAAGAAATTCATGGATGGGGTCATAATCTTCCCGGTCAATTAAGGTGATGTGAAGTTCATATTTTGCCTCCTGATTCTCCACCTCGTCGAACACGCGCTGCTCAATCTGCCGGTTCAACTCTTCCTGGTATTCGACCAGGTTCAGGAACACGCCGGTCATCAGGTTTTTCAACACTCGGCGCTGCTCCAAGTCTTCCATCTTGTTCAGCCGGTCACGGATAATGTCCTTCATCCTGTCTCTCCCCTCCCGGGTTAATGATCGTATTGATTATTACTGCTCCTTGTTCGTGCTGACCGCTCCCGATCGGGCTTCCCCAACCTCTGATGGTAAATCGCTCTCGCCCTCATGATCAGAGGAGCCGGACGAGCTGGTGCCGGTTGCGCCTGTACCCGCTGACTGGCCCGAACCCGCCGCGCCGCTTCCGTTCGAACTCGTCGTGCCTGAAGACGTCGCGGGCCCCGAAGAACCGGCCGGGCTGGTGCCCGTTGGTTCCGCTGCGCCGGACAGATTGGACGACAGGCCCGCGGAATCCAGGCCAAGACCTGCATCCAGTCCGCCGTCCAGCAGCGGATCGGTGGCCGGAACCGGCGGGTTCAGCTTTTCATCGAGCTTGTTGATTTTGCGTTCCATCGCCAGCACACGCTCCAGCATGTCGATCTCCTGATAAATGCCCTGTGCCTTTTCATAAGCTTCCAACGCACCCGCGTAATCCCCGGCTTCGTTGTACCTGTCACCCTTCTGCTCCAGCGTATCGGCCTGAAGCTGGCGCGATTGGCGCTTGATGTCTGCACGTTTCGTCTCCGCTTCCTCCAGCTTGGTCGCGATTTCCTTGAGCGCTTCCTTGTACGCCGTTTCCGTCGCGGCCGTACGCGCTCGTTTGTACATGGTGATCGCTCCGCTGTAATCTCCGTTCTGCATCTTGAGATCGCCTTCGGTCACCCAATCCTGCACCTGCTGGAAGGTCGTCATTTGCTCCAAACGCTCCTGAATCGATGCCCGGTCGAACATACTGTACGGCTCGGATTGCTCCAATGCCTTCGTATAACTGGCTGTCGCCTTGGCAATATCGCCTTCTTTGAGATGGGCTTCGCCGTCGACGAGCGTCTGAGCCGCCGTCATCTTGGCCGTAAGCAGTTTTTTGTGGATCGGGTCCTTGATCTTGATCGAGTTGTTGCGGGCCAAGCTGTAATCCGACACAGCCTTGGCGTATTCCTGCTCCTTCACGAACTGGTCCGCACTCTGCTCGTATTCCAGCATCTCCGTCGCCCACTCCGCCTTGTTTGCCGCCGTTTTGATTTTGTAGAACAGTCCCGCTCCCCCGAAAATAAGCAGCATGACCAACATGATCGCAATGCGTTTGATCCACTTTTTGCGGTTTTTCGGTTCTTCGTGGAAAATTTTGTTCACGTAGATTGCGGCAGCCGTATAGTTCTCTACCCGGCTTCGCTGTTTGCTGAGCATGACCTCCTCCAGCGTATCCACCAAGGTGCGCGGATCGTTCGCCGCTTCCGCGGCATCGATCATTTCCGCGTCATGCACGCCTTCCCAGATGCCTGGCGTACAGAGCACCAATGCGTCTCCATCGGCCAGTTTGATTTTATCGGACACAAACGGCGTGATCTTGCCCGGCTTGCCCGCATATTCATTCAGGTTGCCGCGCTCGTCATGCTGATCGATCCGGTCCTCGGGGATCTGTCCGTCCGAAGCCAGCTGCGCCGCCATGCTGTGATCCCGGCTTTTCAGCACAAGCCGGTTCCCCCGCAGATGGTACAGGCGGCTGTGGCCCGCCGAACCCCAGACCATGCGGGTATAATCCGTCACAACGATGACGAAACCGGCTTTTAATCTGACCCGGCGGCTCTCGTGTTGAAGCCATCCATGCGCTATACTGATATACTCCGTCAGACGCCGTTTCGATAACGTCGGTTTGTCCATGAAAGACTCCAACAAGGCCTGTACCAGCATCTCGGCGCTGTTCACTTCGGCATCCGTATCCAGTCCGTCCGCGATGATATAGCAGGCGTAATCCTCAAGCTCCACGCAGCCATAGTAATCCCGGTTTTTCAGAAATGACCCTGCCTCCGAGACAAAGGCCATCTTGAAGTCGCTGTTCTCCTTTCTCATCTGTCTCCCCATTTCATGTGTCGGTGCCCCGCTGTCCCGAACGTTCTACCATCCCTGTTCCAGAATGATGATCGTGGCGTTATCCTGATGCACCAGTCGTTTTTCTTCGATCAAATCGATGATGTCCTGTGCCGTATCGTACGGAGACTGGTCCCGGGCAAGCAGCGTTTCCAGCTCCATCTCGGTCAGCGTGTTGTACACGCCGTCGCTGCACAGGACGATCTTGTCCCCCGGCTGCAGCGCAAACGGCTCGTCCGCGATTTCCATCTGCCTGAAATGCTCGTAGCCCAAATAGTTGACCAGCCTTTTGCGCTGCGGATTGTCCAGGGCCTCCTGTTCCGTTATCTCGCCGGACATGTACTGCTCTTCCAGCTGACTCTCCAGCGTATGCTTGTGATTGATCGGAACGAGCTCGCCCTTGCGAAATACGGCAAGAATGCTGTCTCCGACCGCTCCCCAGTACAGGTTCCGGCCCCGAATCAGCGCGCTTACCAGTGTTGTCCCTCCCGGCACGCCCTGCTGTTTGCGCAGTATGGCTTGATTGGCCATGTGGGATGTGTTTTGATAAAACTCCTGCACGTCCGGGAAATGCTCCTGCTCCTCGAATTCGCGAATAAAGGTCTCTACGGCCGTCGTACTGGCCATCTTGCCCCCTGACAGACCGCTGATGCCGTCGGCGAGCACGGCCAGCAAACCGAACGGCATGGATGCGCTGGCAAAATAATCGTCCTGTTCGCTGCGTGCCCCGATGGTCTGACCGTTTCCGATCTGTGCTTCCAAAGGCACGTCGTCGCGCTGCCGCACCGGATTTATTCGGCTTCGGACGAACAAGAGCAGCCCGACCAGCATGCAGCCGCACGCAAGTACCCAATACGGGGTCAGCTCCTTGTCATTCCACAGGATCATGAACGTACTCACTGCTGCTCCCACTCAAAGTGCACGCCGCACAATGGAATGAAGAGAAATTTGCTGCGTCCGAGCTGAATGACGTCATATGCGGCCAACTCTACCGGTGAATAAACGGCCTCGTTATTGTGGTAGGCAAGCCCAGAGGCATCGCCAGGCAGCAGATAAAAATTGCGCTTCTTCGGATCGTACACGATGACCGCATGATTGCGGCGGGAGATCGTATTGTCGCCCAGAATCCGTACATGCATCTCTTCGGAACGGCCAATGAAATTTTTCTCCGCCATAATGCGGTAATCCTGACCCATCTGCGCGCCTTCAATGCACACCAGCCAACCGGTTACCGGCTCAATGCCCGTGGTTTCGCCCAAATAAGGCATCGTTTTGTCGTCTTCCGCCGTGCGGGGTGCACGCGGTACGGCTGCCGCGGTTCCCCCGCTAGGCACAGCTGGCGACTCCACCGTCAGATTGCAGTATGGGCACGTATTTCCATGCCTTCTCGTGCTGAACATATGTCCATTAGCGCATCTCGTCAGACTCATTTCGTTTCATTCCCCCGTAAGCTTGGTTATTGTCGCCCGCCAACTACTTGACCAAAATCCGCGTGTTGGCAATATAAATTAAGTCCCCGGCCTCGATCAGGCTGGGTTCCTCGATTTCCAATTTGTTCGCTCGGCTCTGATTGCCCTTGCGTATGCCGACGCCGCTGGTCGAATCGATATCCTCGATGTACCATTGGCCGGATGCCTTGTTCAGCACGGCATGCTGCGGGCTGATCAGGGAAGCATACGGCGTGTCGGACAGATCGATATCCGCTTCGATCGATTTGGTGCTTTTGCCGATCAGGACGCTCGTTTCGCCCTGGATATACCATTCCTTCACGCTGGTTCCATCGTCATCGAGAAGCACCAGCTTCACGATACGAGAAGACACCGCGGTTTTCTTCCTGACCCTGCTTCCTTGCGATGCAGGCAAATATTTGAGCAGCAAATACGCTCCTCCGGACAAAATGACGATAACACCTGTTACCCACTGGGCACCCATGTCCCGATTGATAAAAAATATGTAATATAACACGGTTAACGAAATTGCGGCGACGCAAGCATCCAGCGTCATCGTTAATACCGATCTTCCTCGTCTCACCTTTCAAACCCCCGCGTGCACCGGATGCGCCCATTCGCTGGATTTCCGGCCTACTTTTTTCGCACTCCGAAATAACGCTCAAACATGGCGGACATGTCCGTTGGATCTTTGGCCCCTGTTTTACTCCCGTTCGCAGCATCCTTGCCCTTGGAACGATAGCCGAAAAATTGCTCGAATTGTTGTTGCATCCGTGACGGGTCTCCCCAGAACTGACCAGGGTCTTTCATGTCCTGATGGGTTCGGGCCGAGCTACCCTGCCGTGCATCAGCATGCGCTGACGAACGACCTTTACCGCTACCTTGCGATGCAGGATCAGGCTGCCTGTCATACGCGGCTCTCAACTCCGGGTTCCCCAGCGTGCTATAGGCTTCATGCACCAGCTTGAAGCGTTCCTCTGCTTTGGGGTCGCCTTGATTGACGTCAGGATGGTACTTTTTGGCCAGCCTTCGGTACGCTTTTTTGATTTCTTCCGCCGAAGCGCCTTTGTCCACCTCAAGCACCGCATAATAATTTTTCATCGTATTCGTTGCTCCCTCTCTGAGGTAAGAGTAAAATAAAGATTAAGGGGCACAAGTGCCCCTTAACCTGATGGTGCGTTCGGTGCCGGTGACGGCCGGCCCCGAACGGAAGCTCCCTCTTAAACCGGGAAGCCGCCTTCAATTTTGGTGAATTCAGTTTTGTCTTTCTTCTGTTTGATGAACAGGCTGAATTCACCAACCCCTTCGGTATCACCGAAACGTTCGTTGTAATCCACGACGAATGCGTTCGGGAAGTAAATTTTGCGTACCACTTGATCCGCTGCAATAACTTCCAGCGTCACTTTGCGGTAGCAATCCGCCTTCTCGGCAGGAACGAGGGACCACAGCGCAAGCTTCATCGTGTCGTCGGCATTGTCGCCGTCCGTTGCGGTGATGATTTTGCCGCTGATACGCAATGTTGCGCCCACATCCGTGGATCTTGCGTTGGAGTCATCCGGTGTATCCGTGTCGTAAGCGACCGTGCGGATGTTATCCATTCCCAGCTCGATTGTTTCTGCGCCTTCCACTTTCAATACAAAACCCATGAATTGTTACCTCCTTGGAATGATAAAATGTCTCCGGCCTTGGCCCGTTGAACGGAACCATTCCGGAATATATATGTTATAAAGGTACGCCCTGAGGCGAGACCTCTAAAACCGAAATGAATGGGTGCCCACTACGCTCTCATGGCGCTGGTGCCTTTGGTAATCATGACTTCGAGGTTCTTCACGTTGCCGTTGAACACCAGGTCAATGTGGCACATGTTGCTCTTCTCGTCGATGATATAGCTCATGTCGTCGCCTTCCTGAATGATCGAATTGACCGATCCCCGGCTGCCAAGCCATTTGCTCTTCTGGCTGCTCGGATTGTTGCTGAAGAACTTGACGATGTTTTCATGCTTGAAATCACCGGTTTGGAAACGAAGCAGGCGCTCGATGTAGGTGCTGACCAGCGTTTTGTAGATCGAATCGTAACCGTCCTCGGACATGGCCATGCTTCTGGCTTTGTAGACCGTAATCCGTTTGATGTCGCTGTCCTGCAGCTGCGCGTTCTCCGAAGAGAAGATGAAGCCGAAGTTTTTCCGGTTGATGGCATCCTTGATCGTATTCGTGAACCCGGAAATTTCCTTCGTCATCGTGGTTACGACGCGCAAGCTGTTGTCGCCCGCCTCGATATCGAAGCGCACCCCCGGATAATCGCGATTGACGTTTTTGAACGCGGCCCGCAAATATTCCGGACACTGGTACGCGGCAACGATACCCGCAGCGACATAGGAAGCCCCTACATACACGCCTTCGATCCAAAGCTTCAAAATGTCTTCCTTCTCTTTGGACAGTTCCACGCCATGTTCTGTCTGGAGCATGCGGCTGTCGATAATGACGCCTGACTTCTCCTTCGGAATGATCGTGAAATTCGGTGCGCTCGGAATGGCGAATTCGCTGTATTCCTTTCGGGTCAACATGGCGCATTTGTCGACGTACTTGTCGATCCCGGCCGTCGCCATGCTGCTGAACGTGGAATCTTCCCCGGATTCGAAGCTGAAGAAGACCTGGATTTTGTAATCCTTGATGACGTTGAGCAGCATTGACAGCGATTCCATGCTGTTGCCGTCCTGTTTAACGACCTTGTCGTTACCCCGGAAGCGTTCGCGGCTTACTTTGACGTTGCCGGTATTTTCAAGCTCCACCGAAGGGACGATGCCGAACCAGATCGTATCGGTGAAATCGTTTTTGGCATTGACCGTGTTCAGGTACGTTTCGAGCCGCGGAATATTGCTGCTTTTCACCAGCATGTCAAGCTTGGCATTGGTGATCAGCATGGACGGCTGCATGCCTTTGTTTTTGATCGCATATTGGTCAAAGTACATTTTGACGCCCAAAATTTTCTCGACGAGCGGTTTGACCGTTTTCACGAAATCATCCTTGGCCGTCTTGTAGAACTCCAGGTATGTATTGTAGTTCTGCACCTCAACGGCCGTATCCACTTCACTCTGTACCGCCGGAAGCGGGCAGAATGTACGGACAACCAGATCCTGAACGTAAGGGGATGGCGATTCGGACAAGGAATCGTAATCATCCGCGAACACCTGTGTCAGATCCGTGCTGGAAGACTCATCGAGTAGCATCAACTCGTTGTTATCACTCTTCGGAGCTTCGATGATTTTCAATTCTCCGCTCTCGCCGATCGTCAGTTTACCAACTTGAATCGCCTCGGATGCCGTCTCTTCCTGGGCCCTGCCGAGCAGAAGCCGGGTTTTGATATCTTCGATCGCGAGCGGCAGCATCGCCATCACGTTGTTGTAGTTCCGGCTGGCTTCCTCGAACATGACGTTCAGCTTGTCCCCGACATCCAGCTTCTTCGGATCTCCGTCGTCCAGCTTCTCGTATTGCCCGTACATGTAATGGATTTCCTTCCGGACTTGCCGGATGTCGTCCATCACCTTTTTCGGCGAAATCATGTCGAGCAGGTTCTCGAACTTGAAGTCGACGTTGGTAATTCCCTGGCTGCGCTTGGTATCGATCAACGTAAACAGCATTCTCAGGAAATCGTTGCTGTGATCGATCTTGATCTCCGAAATGGCCTCGTCCGGAATGTTTTCCGGCTTTTTAAGCGTATACATGACCTTCTGATTTACCGCATTGAAGAAGGAGTACACGCTGGGAGAGAACTTGTCGAGAAACTCGTCAAAGCTGCGAACCAGCAAATGCTCGTTGATTTCTTTGACCTTGTCGTCACTCAGACTGTCGATGCCTTTGACATCGCCCACGATTGTGATCAGGTCAAGCTTCTCCGGGTTGATCTCTTCGAAAAGCATCGTTCGGTTGGTTTGATTAATAATGTCCATTCAGTCAGCGCTTGCCCGGAAACATGGGCATTTGGAGCAAACGCTTACCTCCCTCCATCAATTTTTGACACTCCGCCCGCCTCCATCCGCCTTTGGTCATGAGCTTGCAGAATCATCAGGATTCGGCAGACATGCGACTGATAGATCGTGCCGTCAACATACACCCGGAACTTGCGAACCAGATTTATGCCGTTTGTTTGGAGATTTATGGAATTCATCTTAATCATCAGCAATATGTTTTGTCAATATTCCCCTATATAGGACTAAAAGCTCAATTTTGCCTGTCGAATATTCCTAAAGGACTAATTTTTGTAATTTACTTCATTTCCTGACGGAGCGTGCCGATGATATAGAATATACTAGAATTTGGATGAGATACAATCTTTTTAAACGGATGGGGTTTAGCCCCTATTCAAGATTTAAAATACTTGTAAACAAACCGATTCGCTTAGCTTTTATATACATAACGACATGTAACCCGGTTAAATCGAGCGCCAGCAAAGACTTAAAAAACACATAATTTATCACGTTATATAAACCGCAAAATACAAACACACGTTAACGGAGAGGCAGAACCAATCTGGAGAAGCAAAGCGTTCGCTAAAAGCTTTCTGAAAGAAAGCTGCATCGGAAGCATAGGCTTATCACCGGATTTTCCCCCTTAGAAAAGGGGAATCCCAAAAATCTGGGGATAACAGCGATCGGAAGATGGTACTGCACTCGCAGTGCCCTAGTGTGAATGATTAGTGCGGTCTATATAGCTTGAAACAATCATGTACTCGACCAGAAAGGAGCTTCAAATGCCTCTCATGAAACGAAAAACACTCAAACTATGGATGATGATCATGCTCTTCATCCCCCTGATTTTGCCTCCATTTCATTCGGATCGAGCTTCTGCCGCTTCGGCAGTCAAGACCCAGTCATATCAGGGCCTCGATGCCATGTTTGTGCTGGATGTCAGCTATTCCATGAATGAGACTGACAAGGATCGCATTGCCGAAGAAGTCATCCATATGTTTATGGACATGAGCAGCGGACCCAAGACAAGGCTGGGCTTTGTCGCTTATAACGACAGGGTCACTTCCTCCATACCGTTAACGGATATCTCCTCTTCCGGAGCCCGGAACGCTCTTCGGGGCCGCATTGACGGTCTGAAACGTTCCGGTTATACGGATCTGGGACTTGGATTGCGACGCGGTGCGAGTCTCCTTGCCCAATCGGGCGATGATCAGCGCAAACCGTTTATGATTTTGCTTTCCGATGGCGAAACGGATTTGCGCGGGTCCACGAACCGAACGGTCTCCGATTCTTCCAAGGATGTGGACAACGTGATCGAAATGGCCCAAAAGGCCGGCTACCCGATATACACGGTCGGGCTGAACGGGGATGGCACGGTCGATCCGGCAGAGCTTGAACGCATCGCTTCCGAGACGGGCGGTTCATCATACATTACCGGCAGCGCGGACGATCTGCCCGAAATCTTCAACCGGATCTTCGCGGATCAGATTCAATCCGTTCTGGTATCGGTCGCTGCGGTTACCGCCACCGGGGCGATGCAGGAGGTCACGGTGGATATTCCGAATTCAAGCATGGCTGACGCCAATATCATCATGCTCTCTGACCATGCCGTTTCGGAGGCCCAGCTGTATTACCAGTCCAGCAACGTCAGCTTCATCCGATCGGACAAATACGCCCTGATGAAGATTATTCGGCCGGTCAAGGGACAGTTCAAACTGAAATTCAAGGGGCGCAGCGGTGATTTGGTTAAAATCAACTTGCTGGGCAACTATAACTTGTCCGCAGCGGCCGCCATGGCAACGGAGAAGCCGGCGAAAGGCACAACGATCACCTTTGAAGCGGCACTGCATGACCAGACTGCGGAATCCAAACCGATTGAAGATTTGAACGTGTACAAAGGGCTCAAAGCCGAACTGGTCATTACACCTTTGAAGGGAAACACGGAGCGCGTTCCTTTGAAAAATACCGGAAAAGGTTTTACAGGGGAGTATGTGTTTGCCCAATCGGGTTTGTATACATGGGGTGTGCGAATCGATGGACCTGATTTCTACAGGGAGATCACGCCAGTCAAGGTGGATATTACGAATCAGGCTCCTGCCGCAACGGGGAAAATCATGGACTTGTCGAAGGATGATGGCGACGCGCTCGTTGATCTGAATGCTTATTTTGAGGACGCCAATAAGGACCCTCTCACCTACCAGCTCGTTGAAGGCGACAACGGCAAGTTCGAGAAAGCTTCGATTAACGGAAATATATTGCAGTTGTCGTCCCTGCGAACGGGAAATTCCTCCATCCAGATCACGGCAACAGACCCCGAAGGAGCAAGCACCACGGCGGAGATTTCGCTTCAGGTTCATTCCTTCCGCGAGAAACTGATGCTGTATTCGGGGCTGGCTATCGTTGTGGCGGGCGGACTGTTCGCGCTGTATTGGTTCGTGCTGAAACCGAAGCCCGCGTTCCGCGGCAGATTGGAAGGATATTTTCTCGCAACGGCAAGCGGGGAGGACATTCCGGTTACCCATTGGCCGCTGACCTCGATTGACCGTCGCAAAGTGAATCTTGGGGAGTTGTTCGACCGGATGGACATCGGCATCAAGGTGCCGGAATCCGGACGAATCTGGCTGGAAGCAGGCAAAAAAGAAACGCTGCTGGTCAGACACGACACCAATTGTACCTTGGTTCGGGGCCGGACGCCAATTCAACGCAAACAAACCGCTGCACTGGAATACAATGATAAATTGTATATTACGTTTGAAGACGGCGTTACCGAAATCGAAATTAGGTACAAAGCAATCAAGCCGAGCACTAACATTTATGTAGGGCAATCCAGAGAACCGCATCAGAAGTCCGGAACATCGGCGATGTAAAAAAGAAAGCCGACTTCGCCTTGCGCGCAAGGCACTCCCATTGTTTTCAAGCAATGAAGAGTGCCTTGCCGCTATAAGGCGAAGCCGGCTTTTTGAGTTTTCGTTCACGCTGTTTCATGCTTGGAGCCGGTTCGGGCTTCGTACACTTGCGTATGCTCCTGATCCGACTCGGCCCATTCCACATTCCCAGGTTTGCGCACTTTCCACACCATGGCCTGAAGCTGAAGGGCGCGTTTGATCCAGCTTAGGGAAGAGCAGCGTTTCTCGGAACGGACCGTCAACCCCCAGCGAATGACGGAAGAAAGCCATCGGGTTACATACTCGTTATAGGCACGAACCGCGAGCAGTTCATCCCGGAACAAACGCTGTTTTACATCCGTCGGCGGCTGGCCGCACGTCCAATAATACAACAAGGCTGCCAAACTATACAGATCCGAGGTCGGTCCTTGCACCGATTTCTCGGAATAAAACTCAAGCGGCGAATACCCTGCTGATGTAAAAATCGTTTGCTTCTGCCCGGCGTCCACCGGACAGCGCACGGCAGAGCCGAAATCGATCAGCTTTGGCGTGCCGTCTTCCAGCACCATAATGTTGGTCGGTTTGATATCCCGATGAAGGATGCCCTGCTTATGCACGTATTCGATCGTATCCACCAGCGGCAGCAGCGTCGTGCCGATAAAGTCGGCATCAAGCCGGTGGTTATGCTCCTTCAGGTAGTCATTCATCGGCACGCCGTCGCAATACTCCATGATCACATACCCTGTGTCATTGGCTTCAAAATGGTCCACATGCCGAACGATGTGTGGATGATCCAGTGCCGACAGCAGTTCACCTTCCAGCATAAACGCAGCGAGAAGCTCCCGATATTGCCCGCCATATCCCCGCGAAGCGCAATATGCGCTTTTGTGATCCGACTTGCGGCCCGCCAATCTTCGTGGAAAAAACTCTTTGACGACAACCTTGGCACCCGTGGACCGATCTCTTCCGGCATATACGATGGTCAGTTCGCTTCGGGCGATCACCCGTCTTACCTGATATGTATTGTTCAAAACGGTGTTGCGCTGCAGCGCGTCTTTTTCGTTGCCTTTTCGCATGACTTACCTCTTTTCAAGCTATTCCTGCACAACCGGTTTCATGTGCACCATTTGAAGCATCCACAGGGATCCAGCTGGAAACGTAATCCCATGGTTTACCCCAAACGATGCACTTTGAAACACGGTCCTGCTGTTCAAGGCTTAAATCCCGTCGTTTTAACACGGTTGAACTACCGAATGGCATCAGGTCACTTCGGTCCCAACACCCGTCCTTTAAATTTACTTTTACAGCTGGATGCTATGATCCATAGTTCTCCCGAAGAAACTGACCGATGTCCTTATTCATTTGCACCAGCGCTTCCTGGGATGGATAATGGCCCGTATCATACGTGATCGTCCGTACGTTCGGAATAATCTCCCGCGCACGTTCCACCAGTCTGTCTGCCGGGAAAAAGATGTCTCTTTCCCCTGCCAGCAGCAGAGTGGGCGCAGCATAATCCTTTAGTTCTTCCTTCTCCGTCAGCTTGGGCAGATCCTGCTCCAAACTGACGTGTTTGAATATTTTGCCGACGATATTTTTATCCGATTCTTTCATACAGCCACAGGACACGTTATCCGCGATCTTTTGCAGTGAAGCGGCAGAAGAAGTCATTTTGTATTTGAAGAACGGAAGGATGACGTCTTGCGCCATTTTGATCTTTGAACCGGCAGCAATTCCCGCAGGCATGACCAACACAGAGCAGGCGATCCGGTCCGGAATGTACGTAGCCAGCCTCAGTACGATGCCGCCGCCAAAAGAAGCCCCGATAAACGCGCTTTTTGGGATCTCGTAATGGTCCAGCAGATCGGCAGCCCACATCGCAAAGCTGTCAAACCTCGCAGAGATTCGCGCTTCCTCACTGTAGCCTGGATGTCCGATCGTGTCTGGAGCAATAATCCGGTAATCGCCGAACAACGAAGAGAACCATGCCAACGTCATCGGATTCACGCAATTGCCGCCTTGCAAAATAAACAGCGGTTTGCCATCCTCCGGTCCAGTCAATAACACATGGGTTTTGCCGAAGCGCGTGTCCACGTACTCCCGCCGAATATCCCCGCCGAGCTGCCCCAAACAGGCCTCGTATTCCTCCAGAATGCTGCTCTTTCCTTCTTCACTTCTATAAATGGAACTCATGTCTGCCTCCTGCAATATAATGCCATTCTTCTTGACATAGAAAAAAGCCCGTCAGTGACAAGCTCCCTCGCATGTAACTATCATTTGGAACTGATTATAAATTGGAAACTGGAAAATGTAAATAACGATTATTGCAGACGTTGTTTTTACGTCATTATGGCCCCTTAATTTGCGATATGGACGGGATTTCACCCCTTTTTATAAGAAAAAAGGCTTTGTTTTCGTTAAGCTCCTTTTCGCTGTTTCTTTTCCTCGCTTCCGGCATTATACTTATCGAGGTAAAAATAACCAAAATTAAATCCAAGGAGGAGTACTATGCGTAAAGGAAAATGGTTGTATTTCATGTTGATGGCAGGATTAGCTGCAGTCCTATCCTTAAGTGGGCCAGCATCTGCATCCGCCGGATCATCATTGCCCAAGCCCAATTGGGGAAAAACGTTAGCATCTGAAGCATACGGATTTCCCCAAGCACCTTATCACGTGCCAAATACCAATACGGTATACATTCATTCAACATCATCCGTCCAATCGGAAACCAAGATATGGGAAGTGGGGATCGTTTCAGCCGTCGATCGAACAACGGGAAAAGAAAAGTGGTCTTATCCTTTTTATAAAAAAGGGATGGCCTATCCTTGGAGTACCAAAATGGCTTATAGCGCTAAAGGCTCCGTATATGCCCTCGTAGAAGATGGCAGGGGTACAAAGCTATATTCGGTCAATTCGTCCGGTAAACTGAATTGGATGCTGCCTGTACCTGCAGCCAATGAACTTGTTGTGATGAACGATGGAACCATTATATTGATCAACCCCAGCAAACGGGATGCCAATGGAAAATTTGTCCCATGGGCCTACGCCTACGGCACAAACGGGAAAAAGCTGTCGGAGCGGGCTCTCGGGGATCAGTACAGCGTAGTGGACGGGACATATCTGGTTTCACAGGTTGGAGGTTTGGTTAAATCAAAGATTGACGTCTACGGCTCCAAATTGAACAAGCAGTTTACATATACACCACCTAGCAATGCGTATATTGATGTTGCGGGATTTTCCTGGGTTTATAATAGCAGCGATCTCCTTCTCCGCATGAACGTGCCTTCCAAGGGGAACCAGTTAATTGCTCTCAATGCTAAAGGAAAAACATTATGGGTCCGCAGCATCGCCGGGAATGCCACGGTTCAGTCCGTAGGAAAGAACTATGTGGTGTATGAGAACGGAGAAATGAAGGTATACGGCGCCAAAGGATTGCTTCTTAAAAAATCCATGAAACTGACCGATCCGATGCAGGTCGTCCATAAAACGATCGACCATCAATTGTTAATCAACGAGAACGAGTACAAGAGTGTCTTGGACCCTGCCACGTTGAAAACGATCTATCATCTCCCTTATGACGAAGAAACATCAGAATATTACTATGCGGGGAATGGCTACTTGTATGAGGTAAAAGATTTCTTTAAGTTGTCCCAGTACACATTGCCAGCTGTACAATAGGTTTAAAAAAACAGCAGCCGTTTCTGCAACGGACTGCTGTTTTTTTTGTTATATCGTTCCTTTTGGAAAATGGAGCATGCCGGCCTTATTTACGTCCGTAATCCGCCTTGATTTCGCCCCATTCCTTCGTTTGCCATTTCAATACCTTGTTGGGGTACGTATTCGTCTGCAGCCACCGCTCCGCACGGTCGATCATCAGCCAGATTTCTTCCGTTGAAGCATCGCGCGGCAACGTCGTGGATACCTTTTTCTGCTTCAGCCATTTCATGGCATTGACGGAATCAGAGTATACCGTCTTGCTGCTTCCTCTTTGTTTGAGGTATGCCAAGGCATGCACGATGGCCAAAAATTCTCCCAAATTGTTCGTTCCCTTGTTAATCGGGCCCACCGAGAACAGAATCTCTCCCGTCTTGGTATCCACGCCCTTGTATTCCACCGGCCCCGGGTTGCCGCGGGTACCCACATCCACCGAGATGCTGTCGTAATCGACGGTTTCTGACGTTTCCATCCCTGCACTCCGTCCGGCGCTGCCCGAGCGGGCTTTGGACGAAGCGCCCGAACCGGCAGCGCCGGAGCCCCAATTGCCTTTCCAGCCTGCATGGTAAGCCTGCTCTGCCGCTGCTTTGGATTCGTATGACTTGTATTTTGCACCTGCATATTGATCGGTCTGAGCCTTGCATTCGGCCCAAGTGCTATATACGCCGGGTTTCTTGCCTTCCCAAACGACATAATATTTCTGCTTTGCCATATCCCTTTACCGCTCCTCGGTTTACTGCATTCAATACATTCAATAACCTATTGTAAACGATCGGAAGGACGGAATGAAAGCCGTTGTTTCATCTTTTTCCTATGTATGACGGTTATCTTCATCCCTTTAATATTTCCGAGGCAACGACCAAAAGCTTATTTTCATTATGTTTGATCTGGCATTCCAAGCTTTCCAGGCAGCTCTGGATTTGTTGGTCGGATAGCCTGTCCTTGATTTGCTCCAACAACATCAATGCCTGTGCGCTCACTTCCAGAGCGGGATCACCGATATATGGAATGATGTATTCTATATGTAAAATATAATCCTGTTGATCAAGTGAGGATAATGCAATGGCGATTTCGTTTCGCAATCTGTCGTTTTCCGTTGTTTTCAGCAGTTCAAATAGTACATTTAATGGAGAAATGTCCTTGTTCTGGGCCATTTCCGTTACTTGTTGAATCACGTCTTCAGAATCTTCCCCGGAAAGAAGTTCTTGGATCATGTTCGAATACATCGTATCTATCTTGCATCACTCCTCATTGGTTGGAAAGGCTACCTTATATTAATATCGGTCATTCCCGCATCCTGGAATCTAGGATAATGGTCCTTTTTATCACTTGGGACTTTTTTCCTCGCCCCCTTCCTTTCGGGGATAGAACTGCATAATTCACCCATACCGCGAGAAGACTAAAAAAAAGAACAGGACCGTACAGAAAGGAAGGCTGCTCATGGACTGGATATGGAAATCCATCTTGCTTGCGCTGACGGGCATCATTCTGCTGCGGATTGCGGGACGCAAATCCATCTCGCAAATGAGCGTCGCCACGACGGTCATCATGATCTCGATCGGAACCACGATCGTACAGCCCATTGCGAATCACGAACTCGGCAAAGCGATTGGATCAGCGGCGGTTTTTATTGCGATTTTGCTCGTGGTCGAGCAGCTTCAGCTGAAATTCAATATTTTCGAGCGGCTCATGAGTGGAAGTTCCAAAATGGTGGTAGAAGACGGAAAGGTGATTATCCCCAACCTGAAACGCATGCGTTACACCGTGGACCACTTGGAGATGCAGCTGCGGCAAAATGGCATTTCGAGCATCAGTGATCTGGAATCGGCTACAGTCGAGCCCAATGGTCAATTGGGCTACGTATTGAAACGCCATGCGCGTCCCGTAACGATCGGGGAACTGGAAGAACTGCTGAACGGCAAAATGCTCCTGGATGCCCAGCATGCGGGAGTCAAGGCAGCGGCCAACGAAGCATCCAGCGATGTGCAGCCAAAACACCCCCTCGGTCCTTTGCCCGAAAACGGTAACTCCACGGATATTTTCGAGGAAGTCGGCACGGGCGGTCACACCATACCGATCGATCCCAAACTGCAATAATCGTTATGATGAACAGATCGCCTGCGGCGGCTCCCAAATAAAAAACTGACGCCGGTGATTACCGACGTCAGTTTTCAGTTAGGTACATTATCTTAATGTTTTTAAAGCGCCGCTCCAAGCATTCACTTGGTCCAGCATGGCATTCACATTATCCAGGTGCAGCGCCTGCGGTTTGAAGGCTCCGTTCTCGAAATCCGTGAACAAAGACAGTGTCGGGTGTACCCGCACGTCGGCGATCAACAGTTCGCCCATAATGCCGCGCAGATGTTCAGCCGCACGCGCACCGCCCGTCGAACCGTAACTTACGATCCCCGCCGCTTTGTTGTTCCATGCTTCGCGCGCGAAATCCAGGGCGTTTTTCAATGCACCGGTAATGCTGTGGTTATACTCTTGCACGATGAACACAAATCCATCCAGCTCGTTGAGCTTTTGGTTCCATGCTGCGATGCCCGGTTCTGAACCGTCGGTTGTGCCAAGGAATGGCAATTGGTAATCCGAGATATCCACGATTTCATAATTGGCATCTCCACGTTTGTCTGCAATTTCTTTGACCCATGCCCCTACCTGCGGGCTAACGCGGCCTTCGCGAGTGCTTCCCAAAATGATTCCGATGTTCAATTTAGTCATGGTTACTTCCTCCTCGGACGTTTGTCCAAATATTTTTTTCAAGAAACCCATCTTTCATCCATCCAATCCATATTACAGGTATTTTATTATTGACCTACAAATCAATGCGGCTCTGTTCATCCTGCTGACTTCCTTCATTGATCACTACATGGAAAAGGCAATTCTCCTTACGGATCGTGTCCTCTTAATGTCGTGTGCTCAATTTAAGTTACTTTATGTAAGTGATTATAATTTCTTCACTGAGTATTGTCAAGTAAGTTGGTGAAATATTTTTAAGCGAGTATAGACGACATATATTATGCGTACAAAAACAAAAAAAGACCACTTCTAGCCATCCCAATGGCTTGGAAATGATCCATGCTATTCCACGCTGCTTATAGCAACCCCCCCTCCGAAACCTCACGGGCTACGGACCTAATTGTAAATGGTAAGCTTCTCTTCGGCTGCCGTTCTTGGACGCGGCTTGGGTACAACCTCCGGATAACCGATATGCAGCACGCCGACGACCCGTTCTCCGGGCTGAACGCCCGCCATCTCGCGGAACGAAGGCGCGAACTGATAAGCATTCGTTTTCCATACGACGCCAAGCCCCTGTTCCCACGCAGCCAACTGAAAGCATTGCACCCAGCTGCACACTGCGCCGAAGTCTTCGATCCATTGTTTCGGACGCGAGTCCTCTTTCATCACAACCACCAGGTGAACGGGAATCGTCATGTACTCGGCTCTTCGCGACTCTTCCACCCTTCTGCGGTCGTCCGCGGATAATGCATCCAGCACGGCTTCCGTGAAAATATGGCGGGAATCGCCCGAAAACTGAATATATCGCCAGGGTTCGCGCAATCCATGCGTAGGTGCCCAATTGGCCGTATCGAGCAAGGAAAGCAGCATGTCCTGGGATACGGGATCACTTTTGAACTGCCGGATTGACCGGCGTTCTTTGATGGCTTTGGCAACAGGTGTATGCTCCACCGTGTATTTCACGCTATCCCTCTCTTTCCGGACTCCCTCTTTATCGTGTATTTAGCGCGCGTTAAGATACGCAATACCAAGCCCGCCCGTAACCGGGTTTTGATAGATTTCGCAGTCGACGTCGAACACTTCGCCAATCATTTCGCGGGTGAGAATATCTGTCGGCTTCCCATGCACCACGATCTGCCCCTTCTTCACAACGTAGAGGTAGTCGCAGTATTCTGCCGCCAGTTCAAGGTCATGCAGCGCAGCCAAAATGCCGATGCCCAGCTCGCGGACCGTGTTCAGGATCTGCAGCTGGTATTTGATGTCCAGATGGTTCGTCGGTTCGTCCAAAATAAGAAATTCGGGCTGCTGCGCCAGTACGCGGGCAAGCACCACGCGCTGCTTCTCTCCGCCGGACAAGGAAATGTAATTGCGATCCGCATGTCCGGTCAAATTCACCTTGGCTAGGGCCTGCTCCACAATTTCGTAATCCTGATCATTGTCGGTTTCAAGCAGCCGTTTATGCGGGGTTCGCCCCATCATGACCATTTCGCGCACCGTAAAATCAAAGCTCAGCTCATTGAACTGGCCTACCACGCCCATATGTCGGGATACGGCCTTTGGGCTTGATTTCAGAATGTCCATGTCGTCCAGAAAAACGCTGCCCTGCTGCGGCTTGATCACCTTGTATATGCTCTTGAGCAAGGTGGACTTTCCGCAGCCGTTCGGGCCGATCAGGCCGACGAATTGTTTGCCGTTGACCTGCAGCGAAATGTTGCGAATGATGTCGGTGTTCAGCACCGAGATGGATACATTTTCAACGTTCAGTTTCATTTTACTTTCCTCCAAAGCCGTATCCTTTTTTGACCAGCATATACATAAACATCGGCGCACCGATCATGGCCGTGATGATTCCGATCGGCAGCTCTACGCTGGAAATCAGCGAGCGCGCAATGACGTCCGTCCAGATCAGGAAGAGCGACCCGAACAGGATCGATACCGGCATGACTTTCCGGTGATCCGAACCGACGAGGCCCCTCACGATATGCGGAATGATCAATCCGACAAAACCGATCATGCCGCAGCTTGCCACCATAACTCCTGTCACCAGGGCGGTCAGCAGCATATAGATCCGGCGGAATACGCTAAGGTTGATGCCCAGCGTCACGGCTGCTTCATCGCCAAGCAGCATGGTGTTAAGCACGCGGGACTGCAGCAGGAAGAACAGAATGCCTGCCAGCACAACGGTTGCAATCAACGGCAGTTTGTTCCAGCCGGAAGCGGCAAGGCTGCCCATCGTCCAGAAGGTGACCGTTTTGATGCCCTCGGCATTGTTGGCAAAATAAATAATAAAGTTGGAAAAGGCGGTACAAAGCGCGTTAATGACCATCCCGGCAAGCACCAGCTTGACCGATGTCATTTTGCCCCGGATGCCCGCAAGAGCGAGAACCAATAGCGAGGCCCCCATAGCACCGGCAAAGGCCCAAAAAGCTACACCCGTCTGACCCAGCCAACCTGCCGCGCCAAAACCGATCAGAATCGCAAAGGTCGCTCCCAAGGAAGCACCGGAGGAGATGCCCAAAATATACGGGTCGGCAAGCGGATTCTGCACGGCAGCCTGCATCACCGTACCGCACAGCGCAAGACCGGCACCGATGAACATTGCCATCAGCACGCGCGGGAAACGGATCTGCCAAATAATATCGGTAAATGATCCCGCTTCAACAGGCGTCGCTCCCCACTGGAATCCCGTCAATTTGTACCATAAAATTCGGTAAGACTCGGTTAATGGAATACCCACCTGACCAATGGACACTGCAATGCCCACCGAAATTAGCGTCAAAACCAGCAATGCTGCAATCAGCAGAGCAAAGCCTGCCCGACTGTGGATCAAAGACTTTCTTTTCCCCGCTTGCGGTGCATGAACCTGAACTGTCTGTCCCATCTTTTCCCCCATCATTCCGTTAGATATGAATACATTTGACTTCCAAAATCAATAACGCTGCATTTTCCTCTTTACAACGCATTTTCTCGGATTATAATTGAGAATGATTATCTTTGTCAATTCAAAAAAAGAAAAGGGGATCATCCAATGTCGAACATTGTATTCAGAAAAACGGCGCTGCTCTGCTTGAGTCTTATGCTTGTCCTGCTCGCGGCATGCTCCAATGCAGCATCCTCCAGCACCACCGAAAAAGTCGCCGACACGGCAGCCTCTTCCGCCGCAGCAACGCCAACCGAAACAACAACGGAAACGGCTGGCAAAACGACCTATCCGCTCACCATTGAAAACTTCACGATCTCCGGCGAAGGCGGCGAATGGAAGCCGAAATCCCAAACGTTCGAAAAAGCGCCTGAACGCGTCGTGGCCAACACCCAATCGGCAGCCGAAATGCTGATCAAGCTAGGCTTGACCGATAAAATGGTCGGCGTCGCCGCCCTGTACGGCACGGTTACCCCTGACGTGGCGGACGAATTTGCGAAAATTCCGGTATTGTCCAAGGACTATGTCGGCAAAGAGCTCGTTGTCGGCGCCAACCCGGATCTCGTCCTGGGTCGCGGCGACCTGTTCGCAGATGCCGATTGGGGCGTAGGTACGGTGGATGGCCTGAACGAGATGAACATTCGTACATTCCTGCAAACGACCAACCACAAAGGAACGCTCGACAGCCTGTACAACGACATTAAGCAGCTCGGCCAAATCTTTGACGTACAAGCCAAGGCGCAAGAGTTCACGGACAGCCTGAAAGCCCGCGCCGAAGCGATCAAAGCCGGTGTGGCCGCTCAGCCTGAACGCACATTTGCTTATATCGTTCCGGCGACCGAAGATTCCGTTACGGTGAGCAGCATGGCAAACGACACGTATCAGTTGGACGCGCTCAGCCTGTTGAAGCTGAAAAACACATTTGACGGGGTACAAGGCGAAGTGAGCGTGGAGCAGCTGATCACCGCCAACCCGGATTACCTGCTGCTGTCCGGTTATGCCGGTTCCCCGGATTTGGACAAGCTGGTCAACAATCTGTACGCAAACCCGGCGTTCCAAAGCATGAATGCCATCAAAAACAAACAAATCTACGTCACCGACTTCAGCCAGTTCTGGGGTTACGGCTATCAAATTTTCGACGGCATCGAGAAGCTGAAACAGGAAATGGACGCAAATCCGATCAAATAATCGATCTTGGCACGCAGTCATCAAAAAGAGCAAGAGGAAACGCAATTCCCCTTGCTCTTTCTTTCATTTCAAACCCCGGAATCCGATCTTATCCGATCAGCGTCTTGCCTTCCCATTACGCATTCGGAAAGCATAGATGCCGAGAAGAAGGACAAACCACACTGGCGTGACAAACAATGCCGTTCGCGTATCGTCCGCCAATGCCAGAATGACCAGCACAAACGCCAGAAATGCCAGGATGACGATATTGGAGAACGGGTACAGCGGCAATCTGAACGGGTTGTTCCTGGCCAACTCTGGCCGGGTACGGCGGTATTTCCAATGGCAAATGACCATGATCCCCCATACGAAAATAAAACATACGGTGGAAACACTCGTCACCAGCGTGAATACCCCTTCGGGCATAATATAGTTCAGGACAATCGCGATCAAAATGACGGAGGTGGAGAAAAATAAGGCATTGGACGGGATCTTCCGTCCATTCAGACGGCCCGTCATACGCGGAGCATTGCCGTCTTTGGCCATCGAATAGATCATGCGGCTTGTACTGAAGATGGCGCTGTTGCATGCCGAGGCTGCCGACGTCAGCACGACGAAGTTAACCACGCCTGCGGCGGCTGCAATCCCCACTGCGGCGAACACTTGCACAAAAGGACTCTCGCTCGGTACGATCGCGTCCCAAGGATAGATGCTCATGATAATCAGCAGCGCACCCACGTAGAAGATGAGCACCCGGATCGGAATCTGATTGATTGCCTTCGGAATGACCTTCTGCGGGTCACGGGTCTCTCCTGCCGTCAGGCCGACAAGCTCCATGCCAACAAACGCAAAAACGACCATTTGGAACGACAACAGGAAGCCATGCGCCCCATGCGGGAACCATCCGCCGTGAGCCCACAGATTGGTAAAGCTCGCGGCCCCTTTGTCCGTGGTGAAACCCTGAATGATCATGTAAAGACCGACGACGATCAGCGCAACGATCGCCAGCACCTTGACAAGCGCAAACCAGAACTCCATTTCCCCGAACAGTTTTACGGTAGCCAGGTTCATCAGCAGCAGAATCACAAGCCCGATGAGTCCCGGCATCCATTGGGGAACTTCCGGAAACCAGAATTGCGTATACAGCCCCACCGCCGTAATGTCCGCCATCGCGATGGATACCCAGCAGAACCAATACGTCCATCCCGTAACGAACGCGGCCGTATTTCCCAGGTAATCACGCACGAAATCCACGAAGGAATGATACTGCAAATTGCTCAATAACAGCTCACCCAGCGCCCGCATCACGAAAAACAATACGATGCCTGTGATGATGTAGGCGAACAGAATGGAAGGCCCCGTAAGCTGGATCGTTTTCCCGGCCCCGAGAAAGAGCCCCGTTCCGATTGCACCCCCAATCGCCATGAGCTGGACATGCCTGTTTTTTAATCCTCTCGTTAACGTTTCTTCCTGCATGGTTGCAATCACTACTCTCTCTCTTTCTTTCTGTACATGCTCTCTTGGTTGTAAAATAGTTTATCCATTATCATATAATAAAAGAGGCGGAATACCTATCATTTTTTTCATGCTCGCACCGTCCTAACAGACATCCCATTTTTAATATTCAAATTCAGTTTAAGCCTTCTTGAAAGCGAATCCGCTCCTTTTTGCGGCGTACATGCACTTCTGGGCAACCGCCTACATACAATAGATCGACCCTGTTCCTTCACATGCTCAGGCCAGATCGTTGTAAAACTGCAGGAGGTGTCACCCGTGCCCGGATTATTTACTGCCATTGCCCTGTTTATCAAAGAGTTAACGCTGCTTGTATCGTATGTCAAAAACAACGCCTTCCCCCAGCCCCTCGCCGAGGACGAGGAAGCCAAGCATTTGCGCCTCATGGCTGAAGGCAACGCCCACTCCCGCAATCTGCTGATCGAACACAATTTGCGCCTCGTCGCGCACATTGTGAAGAAATTCGACAATACCGGCGAAGACCTGGAAGATCTCATCTCCATCGGCACCATCGGTTTGATCAAGGCGATCGAAAGCTTCCAGCAAGGCAAAGGGACCAAACTGGCTACATTCGCAGCCCGCTGCATCGAAAACGAAATTCTGATGCACCTTCGTTCGTTAAAGAAAACCCGCAAGGACGTTTCACTTCATGATCCGATCGGTACCGATAAAGAAGGCAATGAAATTACCTTAATTGATATCCTCGGAAGCGAAGCCGACGACGTCGTTGACAAGGTGCAGCTAAAAATCGAGAAAAGCAAAATTTATCGCAACCTGGACATTCTCGATGACCGTGAAAAAGAAGTCGTGATTGGCCGTTTCGGCCTCGAAGCAGGCGGCGAGGAGCGCACCCAGCGCGAAATCGCCAAGGAACTGGGCATCTCCCGTTCTTACGTCTCCCGCATCGAGAAACGGGCGTTAATGAAGCTTTATCACGAATTTTATAAACAAAAGAACTAAACGACAAAACCTCCGCTCCACGAAGACCCGTGGTAACGGAGGTTTTGCCATAGAATCAGATGTTATGCTGAGGAATACCGGGTATGCTCAAACTCTCCCCTATGTCATGCCGTACACAAATTTAGTGGACAGGCACCGTCTCCGTCCCGTCTGCCGTTTCCGGAAGCCCTTTTTTGCGCTCAGTGGCCACGCTAAGCAGCAGTCCGAGCAGCCCGAGGGCGGCAATCGCTGCCCCATAGAGCGGAACCGAGATCAGTCCCGTATGCGTGATCGCCAGCCCGCCAAGGTACGCGCCGCCAGCGTTTCCAAGATTGAAAGCCGAGTGGCTGGACGTGGTCGCCAGGAGCGGAGCTTCGCGAGTCATGTTCATGATGCGAATCTGCAGTCCAGGCATGATGCCAAAAGCAGCGACGCCCCAACAGAAAACGGTCGCAACCCCCAAAATCGGATTGCTGAGCGTCAACGTTAACAGAGCAAGGATCGCGGCCAACACGCCAAAGTTCACGACCAAGGAAGGCATGAGCTTCCAGTCTGCCAAACGGCCGCCAACGATGTTGCCCAGCGTAACACCGACGCCGAACAGCACCAGAATCCACGTCACGCTCTGTTCGGCAAACCCGCTAATGTCAGTCAGGAGCGGCGTAATGTAAGTAAAGACCACGAACAGGCTGCCTGTGCCGAGCGCGCCGACCAACAGTCCGAGCAGTACCTGCGGACGAACCAGATTGCGGAACTGCTGCCCCAGATTTGCTGGTGCCCCCTGCTCAAGCACGGGAATGAAACGAATAATCCCGAGCAGCGACACGATGCCGAGAATCGTGATTGCGCCGAATGAGGCGCGCCATCCCAGCTGCTGGCCGATGAACGTGCCAAAAGGAACGCCGACGATGTTGGCGATCGTGAGCCCTGCCAGCACGACCGACACCGCTGCCGCCCTCCTCTCGGGAGCAACCAGGCGCGTAGCCATCAGCGAGCCTACGCCCAGAAACGTGCCGTGGGCGAAAGCGGTCAAGATCCGGGCCGAGATCAACAATCCGTACGTTGGCGCAACCACGGATAATGCATTGCCTGCGATGAAAATGCACATCAGCAGCACCAGCAGTTTTTTCTGCTGAATTTTATGCGTGAATACGGTAAGCAAAGGAGCTCCGACCGCAACGCCAAGCGCGTACCCGGTGATCAGCTGGCCTGCTTGCGGAATGCTTACGTCCAAATCCTGCGCTACATTGGGCAGCAGCCCCATAATGATGAATTCGGTCATGCCGATGGCAAAAGCGCCGATCGTCAAACATAACAGCGATAACGGAAACGCCCGCTGTTTGCCGGAGCCTTTTCTTGAAGCAGTTGAAGCCGTGTTTTTCATATGATGTTCTCTTCTCCCATCCCGCTTGTCTGTCTCTCTATGTGTTCCCATGCTTCTTCCATAAACCCTGTATCAGGTCATGCAGCGTATCTTTCATGGCCAGCTGCTCGCGCCAGCGCTGCGGGATGCCTTCCAAACCGTAATAGGCGCCTGCAATCTGGCCGTATACGGCGCCCGTCGTATCCGCATCGTCGCCGAGATTGACGGCGAGCAGCGCTCCCTCTTCAAAAGAATCGGATCGGTCAAACGCCCAGAGCGCCGCTTCGAGCGAACGAACGACATACCCGCTGCCTTGAATCTGCGGAGGCTCCTTATGACGGTACGAGCCTTGGACAATCTCTTCGATGGCTGGCACATAAGGGCGACCTGCCCGCCAGCGATGCCCCGTCTCCGCATGCAGCATCTGCTGCTTGTCCGCCCCTCGAATGCCGGCGACCAGGATGGCGGCGAGCAGTTCGCACGCTTCCACGCTCTCGGCAGCGGCATGCGTCGTGCGTGAACTCAGCCCCGCATAATGCACAGCATCCTCCGGTACGTGCGCGTACGCCATCGCAACCGGAGCCAGACGCATGATGGAACCGTTGCCTGCCGTCATCGGGTCCGTCGACCCGCTGTAAGGCTCGCTGGTCAACTCGAAACGGTGCAGCGCATTTCGGGTAGCCCCGCCTATGTCGAAGCAGGTGCCCGTGCTGCTCATGTAACCGACTTTGTACCAATTCGTATACCTGCGCATCTGGTCTGCAGGGTCGAAGCTTTCTTTTCGAATCAGACTCTCTGCCAGACACAACGCCATCGACGTATCATCCGTCCATTCGCCTGCTTTCAAACCAAATACGCCCCCGCCAACCATGTCGGTCATCGGTTCGAATGTACCAGGCTTGCTGAACTCCACCGTCGTGCCGAGCGCATCTCCCGCAGCCAGTCCGATCAGACAACCTGCGAAGCGATCCTTTTGCAGCATGTCAAGCACCTCCTTTTACTGTCAGCTGCCAGGATTGAAGGGCCGAATCGACAATCCATGAACAAAGCTTCTCTTTTATTGTAAAATGTCGAATCGTGTTGATTTGCCCAGCGAGCTCTTTGACTCAAAAAAATTCCAAAAAATACGGCTGGACATAAGTGTATCCGGTTCACTGCTATCATGTAAAGGGCATAGCGCCAATGCGGCCTCCGAAACTTTTACGATACATGCCATATCAGCGCTAATGACATGCTTAAGAATTAAGAAATACGCAAGAAAACCGGAAGGATTCCATGCGCGATGCATCGTTCCTTCCGGTTTTTTACGATTATTTGGCGATCTCGGCATCGTTCTTAATGGAGTTCAGCGAAGCATATGCCATAGGCAGGAAGCCTTCGGACGGCTCGCCTACCGGTGCATCGATTCGGAAAACGAATCCATGGCCGTCAAATTCCTTTACGATAAAATACTGCGATTTATGCTCATTCTGGGCCATCATGTAGAGACGGGCATCGGCCATTGGGCCCTTCGCCAGCTCTTCTTTGCTCAGCTCTCTGACTTCCCCCGTCTCCGACAGCTCTTCCTTTGCATCCATTGCCAGTTGATCCAGATTAAAATCCGCAGGCAGCTTTTCAATGTTTACGACGTATTCGGGATCGATCTTCATCGTTAATGCATTCTTGCTCGCGTTAAACGCCATCGGTTCGAACACGTAGAGCGAGTATCCGTCGCCTCTCGCCAAAGTAACCGGGCGCTTTTCCGTCATGCCTTCAACCGTGACTTCAAGCTCTGCTTTCCCGGCCCGGTTCGCGCCTGTGCCGCCATCCGTTCCGCCAGCGGTTGCCTCATCGTCTGTATTGATTTTGGCGATATCTTTCAGCACGAGCTGTTTGGTCGAAGCATCGCCTTCGAACGTTTTTTCAACATATTTAAAATGCACCTTGTCTTCATCATCGATATCGTCGAACAACTTCTGCACGTCCTCGCCCACCTGGAAAGCCATGGCCTCCCCGTTCACGCGAATCTCGACCGTATGCGGATCGGCCCATCCCGTCAAAATGCCTTCTGCCTCAATCACAGCACTTTCTTGTTCTTGCGGCTGCTCCGGTGCCGGCTGCTGCTCTTTCGTATCGTTTGCGGGCGGCTGCATGGCAGGACTGTTGCCACAGGCCACCAGCGAAAAACCCATCATCAAAACGACCAATGATGCACCAAGTTTCATTTTTGCTCCCATATCAACACCTCCGTTAGCTTATACGCATCGCTGCTTGTCCATGTTGCTGACGTCTAATCGGCTGTCTGGAGAATGCAAAATGCTCTTATAGTAACTTACACCGCTGGATGAGGGATCAATCACGAGCCGTCAGCATCCTGATCGGCATACGCTAGCTTGGCTGTTCCATGTTGACCAGCTTGGCGTTGGCGTTATTGAACGCTTTCGTTTGCTGGTTGAATTGTTCCCTTAACTCTGCCAGCTTGCCATACTCGCTATTGCGCAGTCGGATGGCCCGTTTAATCTTCACCAAATTGGGCTCTGCCTTCTTGCGCATCATATCGTATAGCTGCTGGTCGGCATCCAGGCTTTGTTGGTACGCCGCGACATATTCCTCAAATGTGCCTGCTCTGGTCTCATAACGCTCCAGCACCGCTTGCGCCTGGGCAAGTGTTTCCTCTTTTTCAAAGGAAAGCTCTCCAATGGATTCCCGCAGCCCATCCAGCTGCTGCTTCGTCTGCTCCATCACCGCCATGGCCTGATCCAGCAGTTCCCTGCGCTGATCCACATGATCCTGCGCCTGATCCAGCAAGGCTTCCAGATTGCTGTTTTTGTTCTTGCCCTTCTGCAGAATCGTTGCATATAACTCCAGATCCTCCCGTTCATGACGGGCAATCTCTTTTAAGCTCTCGTTGATCTGCTGGTCGCCCAGCACCAGCTGATTGATTTGATTCGCTGCCGGTTCTTGCGGCTCGCCGCAGGCACTGACCACCATCATCAGCAGCAGCATGCTCGCAACAACAAGAAGCGCCCTTCCTTTTCTGGCCACTTTCGTCTCTCCTCTCTCGATCTACAGGTCCGTCATGGATGTCACAAACGTGTGTCCCCGCTGAAATTGGCCGTGAAATGCGCATTCGGATCGTATACTTCGAACTCGTACCCTTTATTCTCCAGCAATTTCAGAATGCGCGGCAACGCCTGTACCGTTTGTTCACGCTCGTGCATCAGGATCACTTCCCTGTCCCGGTGCACGGAGCTGCGCACGCGTTCCACGATTTTATCGGGCTGGCCGGGCAGGTTCCAATCGAGCGAATCTACCGTCCAATCCCACATTCTGAATCCGGCCGCGGCGATGTCTCCGCGGAAGGTTTCCCCGATTTGCGGGCTGCTTCCATATGGGGCTCGAATCAAGTCCGGCGTGAACCCGACGATGTCCTTCACCATCTTCTGCTCCTTCTGGAACTCCTTCACAAAGTTCGCGGAGCTGCCGCTCTTGTAGAGCTTTTTATAGTTGTGCGTCATGCTGTGAAGCCCCGGATAGCTGCCTTCTTCCACAAGACGTTTCACCGCCGCTTTATGCTGGTTCAGCTGGCTGCCGATCATGAAAAAGGTTGCCTTCGCTTCATGCTGCTTCAAAATGTTAAGAAGAGTGTCCGTATATTCGCTTGGCCCGTCGTCGAACGTTATGTATACCACCTTACGCACCTGCCCGAGAAACCGGGTAGGCTCCTCTTTGGTGCCTGAAGTCATTTCCATCATACCCAGCCGTGCAGGCTGTTCGATAGCTGCCGTCGGCGGCGGTGCCATGTAACTTTTAACCCAATCGGTCATTCCGGCAAATATGTAGGTTACTCCGAGCACGAACACAGCCAATAGCATGACTGCCGTGATCACTCTGCCGTATCGGATGCGTCTTCGTTTATGCGTCTTTACTCGGCTTGTTCTACTTGAAAAAGTTCCATTCTCTCTCGCTGTCTGTTGTTGAAATCCCACTTCCCGGCCACTTCCTTAACTTCATTTTTTCACGATTATTGGTATATTATATCGGTTCTTGTCTCTATATAGAAGATTAATAGAAAAGAAGACGCGGTGAATGACAGAAAAGTTACAAGGCCGGTTACAATCTGCTTATTTATTTTTCCGGATTCTTTTCCTGTACGGCATTCCACTGTATAATGAATTGATTTAGGCAATTGACAACAAGAAGGAGTTACATTCATGACAAGCTTGAACCGTGCCGGGAAGCCCATCTTCCTGCTGTTTTTTCTCGGCATAATCGCCATCTCGTTTTCTTCCATTTTTGTGCGCTGGTCCTCGGCCGACGTGGCCGTGATTGCCATGTACAGACTGTATCTGACCAACCTGCTGATGCTTCCCTTTGTGTGGAAATACAGGCATGAGATGCTTGGCTTGAAATTCAGGCAATGGCTGCTGCTGCTTGCCTCCGGAGTCATGCTTGCCCTGCATTTCTTGCTCTGGATGGGCTCGCTTCGACTGACGAGCGTTGCCAGCTCCACCGTCATTCTGGCTCTGGAGCCCATTCTCATTCTGGCCGGCTCGGTGTGGCTGTTCCAAGCTAAAGTCAATCGCATGATGCTCATCGGCATGGGCATTGCCCTGCTCGGGTCGATTGCAATCGGCGCAGGCGATTTCCAGGTGTCCGGAACGGCGCTGAAAGGAGATTTCCTCTCCTTGCTCGGCACGATTGCCGTAGCGATTCATATGCTGCTGGGACAATCGTTGCGTTCCGGGCTGAGCGCTTTTTCGTATAATTTCTGGGTGTTTTTCGTTGCCGCAAGCTCCCTGGCGATTTATAATCTGGCCAACGGACATTCGTTTGGCGGTTATGCCGCCAACGAGTGGGGCATCTTTCTGCTGCTTGCCATCGTGCCTACGCTCTTTGGGCATTACTTGTTCAACTGGCTGCTGAAATACATGAATGCCACCACCGTATCCATGGGCGTGCTCGGGGAACCCGTATTCTCTTCGTTGCTGGCATGGATGCTGCTCGGCGAATCGCTCAGCGCACTGCAAATGTCTGCGGGCGTGGTCATCATTTTCGGGGTATGGATCTTTATCCGTTATGGCAAAACCGAACCCAAACCTGCATCCCCGGATGCTTCTGCGGGACAAGGTTCAGGTATATTAACCAATCAATCTACCTAAGGCGGTGTATGTTATGAAAAATATCGTGTCCATGCGCTGGCTGCTCGCCAGAATGTACGAACCGGATATCGTCATTGTCGACTGCCGGTTCCTGCTCGGCCAGCCGAATGCCGGCAAAGAAGCTTATGACACAGCCCACATTCCAGGGGCAGTGTATCTCGACCTGGAGCAGGATCTGTCTTCTCCCGTCTCCGCCCATGGCGGCAGGCACCCGCTGCCCGATCCGGCCGAACTCGCTGCGCGGCTGACCAAAGCCGGCATCGGCTCCAATGCCCGCATCGTTGCATACGACGATCAAGGCGGCATGAACGCCGCCCGGCTCTGGTGGCTGCTCCGTTACCTGGGCCATGAACAAGCTTACGTGATGGACGAAGGTTTCACGGCTTGGCAAAACGCCAAGTTTCCGGTAACTGCGGACGTGCCCGTGCGGATTCCGTCCACGTTCGATGCGAACGTGCAGCCTCACATGCTTGCCAGCGTAGAGGATACACAGCATGCCTCGGAGAACGGCTCAGCCGTGCTGATCGACTCCCGCGATGCCCGCCGCTATGCGGGGCTGGAGGAACCGATCGACGCCAAAGCCGGACATGTTCCGGGCGCGCTGAATTATTTTTGGAAAGACGTGCTCGGCCCCGAAGGCCGCTGGCTCAGCGTGGAGCAGCTGCAGGAGCGCTTCGGTAAGCTGGACAAAGATGAGCCGATCATCGTGTACTGCGGCTCCGGCGTCTCCGCCTGCCCGAACGTGATTGCGCTGGAGGAAGCCGGATATACAAATGTGAAACTGTACGCTGGAAGCTGGAGCGACTGGATTAGTTATGAGGAGAATCCGGTGGCGACGGGGGAGAGGTAGAAACAGTATATACAATACAAAGGCCCGTGAAGATCGCGGGCCTTTTGGCATTTTCACATCGGCAGTTTAAGTCCAGAATATCAATTACTATAGCTTTTTATATTGGATGCCCTTAGATAGTGCTTTATCTTAGGTAAAACTACATGCTTAAAGTCTGATTTCTGATCGAAAACAACTAAAACTGGTGAATCCTCATCTTCGATCATATAGAACAGATAATCGAACTGAGCCAGTTCGGCGCCTTTAGGAAGAACGATACATCTAAAGAAATTGTCAATCCACATTGCACGCTCAAGATCCGTCTTCGTTTTCGTTTTATACCAAATGATTTCGTTAACATAGCCCAAGTTTACGCCAAGGATAATCCATTCATCACTCACAATCACTTGATTTGAAAGAATGAAATTTTTATCTTCTTCTGATTCATGACATAAATTACTCTCAATCATATGCAAACAGAATTTCCTCGTTCTCAGTACAACAATCAAAGATCGCCAGCTGTTTTTGACTTTATGAAATTTTTTCAAATAAGTATTACTCAAAGTTTGTCCCTCCGAATTTACGGCGCTAAATAAATTTCATCATTTAAGTTTCAAAATTGATTTCACTTGATTCAACCCATATGACATTTTTTGATTTATTAAAAACAATAAAGAAGTAATTTCTATATACACCCTGCTATCTTCTGGATTTTGCGCAAAAATTTCATTAGTTTCGTTTAAAATAATTACCTCAAAATCACTTTTTTTAATGACAAAATGATCAGTTAATTCCAACTCTTCTCCTAAAGAAGCGTTATTTAGAAAGTAAACAATGTCACTAACCATGTGTTCTCTAACCTCAATATCCATAAAAGATAATAGCATGTTAACCGCTTTCGTTTTATTCTTATCATTAAATTTTTCAATATCAAACTTGTTCATGTGCTACCCTCCTAATATCATTTAGGATAAACACTCCAAATATTGCTCAGACCAAATCAGGAAGGACCATCGGTAAAGAAATTAACTTTAACAATGCACTATTAGATACTGTGCTTCATTAACAACCTTCTATGATAAAAGAGTCGTCTTCTACTTCTCCATCGAAAGTAAGCAATATTTTATAAATTCCTTTTTTTTATCTTGGTTATACATAATAGGAACGATTAAAAGTACATGGTTATAGTCATAATCTGGGTAATTATCAAAAGTGAAAGAGACGCTTTTAACATAAACTTCTATTAATTCTGGATCAAAGTTTGGAAAACTTCGTTGAATTCATTTGCATCTTCGATTCTATAATTGTTTATATTTAGCCAGAAACCATCTATTGCTTTTTGTTCTGCATCAATTTTATTAAAAAATAATCCGAAATGACACCATGTTATTGTCCTTTTGGCAATGGAACAATGTTCTAGTCCCTCGACATTAAAGGACAGCCGGCTAATTAGCCGGCTGTTTAAAAAAACTTACACATGTGGGTCTACTTTCTACCGTCCTGCAGTGTGTTGTACAGCGTTTATAAAGGCTGGGACAAAGTACCATAATACAAGGATGAACACCACTCCCAAAATCATGGTAGATACGTTCAAATTGGAATTCCATTTCTTTATCAGAATGATAAATGAAATAATGTCAATAATTAAGGAAGGTATACCATAAAATAACAATATTGGCATGCCAATCAAGTCTAGTGATTTTTGAAAATTAGATGTTGTCCTTAATAAAAACCATATAAATACGGAGAAATTAATGAACGTAGTGGCGATCCAAATATATTTAATCCATATCGACATTCTGTCACCTCCAAATTCCGTAACTCTTAGAACTATCACTGTCATTTCAGTTTCGGTTCAATATATTTCTTCCATACATTAACATTACTATGCATAGAGGAATGATTTACGATTCCCTGCCCTTTCCAATATAATTCTCTCTCTTTTTCTGGAAGTATGACTTCGATATTTAGAGCATTTTCAAAAGTTCTTTTTGCTTTCGCACTCTTTTTAATGCTACCTCCATTATTTTGAACAATATCATAACTGTTATATACTTGTAGATGTTGCCCAACTTTTGTTGTCAGTTGATATTCACGTACTGGAGTAGCTATAGTGATCAATGTTTCAACATGAACCCCTAAATCAGCCAAATTGTTGGCTACCATAATTGCAACATTTCCCCCGTGACTATGCCCTATAAGTCTGATTGGTTCCGTAGGATCAGATAAGTAATATTTGTATATTCTATCTGTTATATCTTTTGCTGCTTCATCACGAGCTGAAACATTATTATCTCCACTCCAACTTAGTCTCGTAACAGACTCATCTAACATCCCCTCAAGATAACTACGAAAATCCTTAGTCCAAGTATCCTTATCACTCCATGTCCCATGAATTAACCAAGCGACATGACCACTCGGATCCACATACTTCAACGGATTATTGCTTACATACGAATACAAGTTCAAACTCAACGGATCATTCAGTTCACCTTCGTACGTATCCTCACCGATAAATCGTGCCATGCCTGGATCATACCAGCGAGCTCTCAAGTACTGAAGTCCTACCGTCTCGTCCCAATACTCGCCCGCATAACGGAGAACATTCGGAACGGTTTCATCCGTTGTGAGCGGGCCTCCCCAGATGTCATACGTGTACTCGTTCAACACTTGTCCGGCCTCATCCACAAGTCCGACCACATCACCGTGCCCATTGAATTGGTAGTATTCCAATTTTCCAGTTTTTTTGTCCTGGCGTGCCCATAGTTGTCCATATAGGTCATAGATATAGGCATAGGTCAGTTCAGCTTTCCCAGAAGTCACTTTAGCTTCCGCCATTAGTTTGGCTTCTTCATCGTAGTAATAACGGGTGGATTTGTCTCCTTCAGTGCGTTCATACAGCAAACCATCCCCGTTATAGCTATAGGTTACTGTTTTGCCTTCCCCGGTCGCTTTAACCAATCGATTTTGACTATCATACGTATATTCTGCATCTTTCAGTCCATATACCTTACCGCTGCCGGTACTGTATCGGTTGCCATTGGAATCGTACGTGTATGTTTCCTTCTGTGAACCAGCTTCCGTTTGAATGCGGCTGAGTTCATCATACGTAAACTGATCACTTGTCCCATTTTGAGTTCGGGACGTAATGTTTTTGTTTCCATCGTATTCATAGTTGAATTGATGGATAGCGGTCGTTCCTTGTGAAACGGTGACTCCTGACAGATCGTAACCATCGAACTGATAACTGGTACTAAGGCCTTTGCCAAACGATACGTTTTCCAGCAAACTGTTCGACGCGTAGCTAAAGGTCATTCGATCTACAGGCGTCTGAGCCGATGCTGCGAGTGTTGAAGCGCCCCCTGTTCCCGAGGAGATATCCATGGAAGTGACCCGGTTCATCGTGTCCAGTTCACCGTGTACCCGCAAGGATTGTCCTTTCGCATCAGTAAGGGTATATCCCAAACGCTGCTGCGTATTGTTTTCATACTCCAGCTGGGTACCATCCGAGAAGGTCAGCCCACTGAGCATACCGTCCGTATCACGGTAAGAATAAGTCGTTTTGCCGTGATCATCCGTCATCGACGTTCTACGTCCCATTTCGTCGTACGTATACGATACGGACGTATCCGGGCCTTTGTAACCCGTAAGCATGTTGTCGCTGTTATACGTGTACTCGGTGATCTTCCCGAGCCGATCCTGCTTTTTGATCAGATTGCTTTTTTTATCATAATAATACGTTGTCGCAGAACCATCCAACTTAGGTGGTGTTTGCTTTATGATCCGACCCAATTCATCATACTGTTTGGTTACCCTTTGCCCGTTGGCAGATACCACTTGGGTCACCTGCCCTTGATAACTGTAGAAATAACGGCTGGTTTCTTGTTTGGGCGTTGTTGCCGTTGCGATTTGTCCAAGTGCATCGTACGTATAGGTCGTCCGCTCCCCATTACCATCAATGGAAGCAGTCACGTTTCCGCTAAGATCATACTCGTTTTGTTGCAATGGTACAAATGCGCCGTCCCGATATTCCTCTACTGCTGTCGTCCGTCCCAACAAGTCCATTTTCTCACGAGTCTGGTATCCGGAAGCATCCTGAATCGTTACGGTTTGTCCAACAGGATCAATCGTTGTTTTATCCGTGGTTCCATCCGGATATTGGGTCTCTGTCGTTTGCCCAAACGCATTGACCACATATCTCGTCACATTCCCTTCGGCATCTTCCGAAGCCGTCACGTTTCCTTCGCCATCATAAGCATATTTATATGTCGCGTCTGCAGTTTGCTCTTCTACAAGCAAACCTAACGGATTGTAACGCTCGGAAGTCACAATGCCGTCTGGCGATGTGCTTGTAATGATGTTATTGGAATCATCGTATGCGGTCGTCGATTGCGTACTGTCGGCATGCGTAATTTGAACTAGACGCCCTGCCTTGTCGTATTGATTGGTTTCCTGTTCTCCAGCAGCGTTCGTCGTTGTCTCCAGTTCACCGGCAGACGTATAGCTATACGACTCCACCAAAGTTTCTGCTTTGCCAGCAGCATCATGCACGGTCATCGATGTCGATTCCAACAAATGCCCTGCATTCGGTTGATAGCTGAATGTTGCTGTACGATCTTTGGCCAGCATACCACCTTTGTCGGTTGTGCTAATGACGCGGCCTTTGTCATCGAGCTTTACTTCCGAGTCAGAAAGCACTTGCCCTCCATATCCGTTTTTGGTGGTGGTCTGTATCATGTCTCCTTGATTGTTGTATGTTGTTTCAGTATACCGCTCCAACGTACTGTTCACTTTAGTGGTAATTCGTACAGGTTTGTTCCAATGGTAAGGAGCTTTGCCCGTTTCGTACGCATAGGTGGATTCCTGTCCTGTGCTTTGTTTTTTGGACGTCACCATGCCGTTTGTATCGTATGTGATAGACGTAGTCAACTTCTCACCAGAACGACCACCCTCGCTTACCCACTCTGTCATTTGAGTCGGAAGATTCCGTTTAGTTTGACTATCATACTGGAACGTTGTGGAATAGGTCACATCATCGCCAGTTAGCGTATGTTGATCTGCGAAAACCAAATCAGGCTTAGCAGCGGCACTAAACGTCTTGGAGAATGTCCAGGTATCCACGGTATGTGCTGCTTTTACTTTCGTTGTCCATGTTGCCGATTGGCCGTAAGATTCCAGATCTTCTCCGGTGTATTCAAAGTTAATTTTGCCCAATATGCCTTCGCCTTCAGTTGTACTGAAATGGCTTTTGCGTTCTCTGACTTTAAACACGAAATAAGAGGACGCATCACCAATTTTCTTCAGCGCCGGGATATATGCGTAATCCGTAATAGCGGATGAAGGGCTAGTGATTCGTGACAATAGTGCAGTGTACATCACGCCTTGCGCATCCTGATTGTTTTGAAGCTCGGGCAGGAAGTTGAATTTGGATTCCGGATAGTAATACGTATACGTCGTCGTACGATCCAACGCATCCGTGAATCCACGCAAAATGCGAATCCCTTCATCCTCGCGCTGCGTATACGTCACCTTCCGGGCCGTTCCTTCAAGCTGGACGGTAACCTTCAGGTTGTCGTATGCAAATGTCAGCGCCTGGCCTTCGCTATTTACAATCTTTTTGATGACTTGTGCGCCATTCCAGGCCATGTAGTGGAAGTTTACTGTATTTCGGTATCCATCCGTAATTTGCAGCAATTGTCCCGTTTCATTAAACAAATATTCGTATCCATTTCGGATCGACAATCGATAACTGCTGGACTGACCGTCCACCGTCACTGTCTTATCTCGAGTAATGGTCAAGTCATTCCAAGCGTATCCTTCCAATTCCAGATTCGCATTTAGGCGGTAGTAGCCTACGCCCGGAATCAAAATATACCGCTCATCTCCACGTGTCTCCATAAAAGGAATATCCCAGCGCCAACCCTGCCCCAATGCCGCGGATATTTCTTCATTACGAGGCGTTACGGTATTGGAATACGTTTGAGTGGTTTCATCAAACTCCACGCCAAGCTGTCCGCTCGCTCTTGCGCTATCATAGACGCGTGTCAGATCAAACGGAATCAAACCCGGCAGCGAGAGGTCCGTGCTGCTAACCATCATTTCTCCGGTCGTGGTTGAAATGGATTCTTCTCCATAAGATGTCATGTAGAGCGAGGCGTCATCTCTTACATCCACATGGCTTATTCCAGCCTCGTCCACCGTTGTGCCGGTCCCGGCAGCTTCCGTTTCCAGGGCGTTGATTGAAAACGACGATTCTTCTGGAACTGAAACGGAAGGATCCAACCCCTCCATTTGAAGCGGTACTTCTACCGATTGTGCTGCTAGCCATTTTTCAGCGACGGTGCCGCCTGTACCATCTGTTTGTAATGCCTTATATAACTGATAAAGCGAATACCCTTGGTCCAGGTTGCTCTTGATCCATTCTTCGCTAATCCCAAATTGTTCCTTTAAGCCGTTTACTGTAATAAAGGTAGCAGAAGACAGGGAATCCCTGTTTTCCGCTGCCTTTGCTTGCTCTCCATGTCCCAGCGAACCTAGTCCACTGAGGATTAGTATCGCGCACAACCAAATGATCGTTATCTTCTTAAACACTTCATCACCTCAACGTAGAGATTGTTCAATTTAATTAAAAGGGAAAATTTTCTTCGTACGTTTTGTTAAATTGCCGTTGCCGTCGTATTCAAATACAATCTGATCTCCGGTATACAGCGTCACACGCAGCAACTGATTGCTATATCCGTATTCATAACTGTTATCATTGCGAATGTTCATCCAGGCTGCCTTGATCGCGCCCTGAACGGATTTTCCGTTCTTTTCGCTCACTTTCACATAATATGTCTTTCCCGCTTGAACTTCCCACTGTAGAACCGTATATTGCTCGCCGTACACTTGCTCTTGTTCCACAGAAGCCGCGAGAGATTTGCTCAGCTCTTTGTCTTCAAACAATTCGATGACTGGTTCAGCCGAAAAATCACCTGATTCCTTGATCGCTATCCGGTAATCCCCCGCACCAAAAGGACTAAAACGATAGTAGACGTTCCCTTGGTGGTCCTTAGGCAGCGCAGTTTCTACACCTTCATATAATGTCAAGAACTCCACATTCACTTCCTTGATGGTAAAGAGGCGATAAGGGCCTGCGAAATGCAGCATTTGGGTTGAAACATTATGCAGCTGAATGTCAGAATGTCCAGGTACTGATTGTCCTCCTGACGCATTCTTTCCTTCTCTAACAACCACTTGATTCTGATTCCGAATAACGTAATCATAGGCTACTCCTTTTGCGGAAGATCCAAGGAGCATTGCTTCGTGGGATGATGTATTCGAGAACAACACCGTGTTATTTGGCGCCAAATCCCGTTTGATGAGTGCAGGTTCCTGACTGGAACTGGCTGTGACAGGAACGGCATATTGAATCGTTACTGGCTCCGAAGATACCACGGTGATGACAAGCGTTGCACCTGCTGGAATCTCCCAGGACGGATGACTTTCACCTTCCACAAAATACAATGCTTTATTGGATGTATCGTAGACTGTGTAATCCACAATGGAAGTGTCTCCTGCGACTCGTTTAAGTTGAGCAGGTTCCGAACCCGGATTCGTAAACACTGCGCTCTGACCTTTTTTGACCGTGATTTCCGATTCTGGTAGAGGTACTTGGTCGTCTTGTCCGCGGAAAACACGGTAAATACCACCAAATGTTATGGGTTGATCTGAGACGTTGGTAACTACAACTTTTTTACCGCCCAAGACCGTCGGTTCGAATGCGATTGCTGCCCTACTACTGGACTCTGTTCCATCTGTGTTGTAAATCGTATAATCAAACACCCGACCCGCACTGCTGGAAGCATCGTTTCGGAGCCTTTCCGATTCCGGACTAATATTGGTGAAGGCGTAGCTCTCCCCCTTATTCAACGTTACACGAAGATAAGCCGGTTCCTGGCTATCCACTACCGAGAAATCATCCGTGTATTCGAATAATACAGGCGCATTCCCGGCCACGGTAACGATAGCTTCGCCACCAGAAGGGATCATAAAACGATTTCCGGTACCGTTAAACACGTCGCCATATGTTCTACCGTCTGCTTTGTACACTACGACGTCGTACAAACCACCTATCTGTTTAGCATTACTCCGCACAGGATTGCTGAGGGAGCCTCCATTATGGAACTTTACGGATTGACCTGGGGAAACGGTGATTTTGCTCAAGGCTTGATCCGGTCGATCCTCTAAATCAAATACTGTGTATATGGCCCCAATGGTAACAGGCTGATCTGAGGCCCCCGTGACTACGGCTTTATTTCCTTGATAGACGATAGGCTCTGTTGCTGTAGCTCTTCCTGTGCTACGCTCGGTTCCGTCCGGATAATACGTCACGTAATCGAATACCCGTCCTTGAGTTGTAGAGGCATTACTATCGAGACGTTCTTTGTCGCTGCTGCGATTCCAGAAGGTTACACTTTCACCTTTTTGAAGTGTTACGCGATGGTAGGCAGGATCCAAACTATCTTCCACCGTAAAATCATCCGTATACCTGAACTCGATAGGGACATTGCCGGCTACTGTGAAAATACCGTATCCCTGTGATCGAATCATTGGATTTCCAGATTGATTAAAACCATCCGCATATACAACCCCCTCGGATGTATACAATACATAATCAAAAATGGCACCATTAGTACTGCTTGCATCATTTTTAATTGGATTGGGTAAAGAACCGTGGTTCTCGAATATGACAGACTCACCCGGATTTACAGTAATGCGGGTAATGGCATCCCCACCAGCTTTTTGCACATCAAATGTTCGATAAGGAACACCAAATGTAACCGGTGTTGGTGTCACTTGTGTCACAACCGCCGTTCTGCCTGGGGCTACGGTTGGTTTCGTAGAAGTATTCATACCGGTCGAACTTTCCGTACCGTCTGGCAGATAGACGACATAGTCATGTTTGTCCTTGGTCGTTCCATCACTTTGAAGCGCATCCGATTTGTTACTAATATTGGTGAATTGATAACTTTTCCCCTGATGAAGGGTCACCCGCGTATATGCCGGCTCAGAACTCCATTCCCCGGTATAACGTTCGTAAGGGAATCCAACAGAGACAGGCTGTGATCCGGCCCCTGTGATAATGATCTCATATCCTGCCCCTAAGTATGGTTTACCGGCTGATTCAAAATTTGAACTCCCCAGAACTCCATCTTCACGGTAAACGGCATAGTCATATCTCCGGTCTTGGGCTGTGGAAGTATCCGCGCTTATGGCTCTTGTCTGTGTTCCCTCGTTGACGAACCGATAACTTTCGCCTTTGGATAAGGTCACTTTATGTAGAGCAGGGTTTTCCGAAACGCCATAGGAGAAAACTGACGGAATAGTCATCGTAAATGCATTGCTACCACTTGAGGTAACTACGGCAGTATACCCTGGACCTACAGATAAACTGCTATGTGAATCCATATTATCCGTCGAAATACTACCATCCGGCTTATACACGGCATAATCATATGAACTGCTTCTCGATGTTGCAGCATCCGTTTTCAAGGAGCGTAAGCGAGTGTCATTGTTAGTAAAGCTATAGGAATCCCCAGGGTACATCACGATAACCTGTTCCTCAGCTAATACCATGGCTTGAGGAGTAAATACCTCCTCATCATATGTATCCTCCGTTACGGTAGGTACGTCTTCAACAACCTCTTCATCTTCGTCCACACCCTCTGGTTCTTCGTGGATGTCCGGATCAAAAGCATCCAGATTCTCCTCATCTACGAGACCCGGCTGCTCCGTTACGGGAATTGTCTCAGAATTTTCGGAACTTTCTTCGTACATTGTGTCGTATGCGGTTTGTTCAGCAAACGCATGTCCGTTAAATGGAAGAGCGGTTCCGATCACAAACCAGATCGCCAAAAAAACGATGAAACTCTTTTTAAAACTCATGAAGTTTGTTTTCCTCCTTTTATTTTTTACTCCAATTAATCCCTTAATAGAGATAAAAGTGGAGCGTGAATATTAATTATCGGGTTCTTCCTTATTTTGGATTATAGGATAATATACCTTTATTTATAGGACTTTTTTCCTTTAATGAATATTTTCAGTGCATTAATGGAGACAACTGACCCTTATCAGCCGAAAGCTGCTGATCTTATGGACGAAACAAGAGCTGCGAAGATGGTATAAAGCGGAGCACAACATGCAAGAAAGACAAATGAGAGGAAAGAAATAGAAACCGTAGGCCTGTTTGGGCGTAATAATACAAAGTTTAAGAGCTTACAAGGAAAGCCAAGATTTCTGTAACATGTTACCCTTTATAAAATAAATAAAAAGGAGAGGAATAGATATGGCTGATCACCAAACCGGCAAGGATATTTTTCGGGAATGTTGCTCAAGGATTGCTGCGGCCTGCGCGCCATGCGGGTTCAAATATTATAAATCCAGGCGGAGCATGGTCAAGCACGTGGGCCCCTTTACAGCTGAGGTACGTTTTTCAAGTCACTCTTCCAATGTGGCCGGCAGTTATTTGGAGTTTAATACCAATTCCCGAATCATAAATACGGACAGCGGAAAAGTATACTGGGAGATCAGCTTGAGCAGCTTCCGGGACAAAGGCAAGGTATGGAATTTGGCCAAGGAAGCCACCCGAGAGCGGGAACTGGCAGAAATAATCACCTTGATTCAAAATAAGGTCGCTCCATTGATGGACAAGTATGAGACTAATCTTGAGGAGATCCTTGAGGAGGTCATCCAGACTGGATGGTTTTTGCCGCAGGCGAATCCAATGGAATTCTATGTGCTTGACGTTTTAGACCTGGTGGTTGATTTCGGCTCACCTGAACAGATACGTGAATGCGCGCATCGATACATCCGCCACTTATCGGAGGAAATGCAGGAAACCTTCAAGAACGATTATGATGCATATCAACGGGATGGACAGGCTGCAAGCACGATCGCATTTCGCAAATTGATCCCTTTTATGATAGAAAGAAACATTCCCTTGCCGTTGTAAAAGGGAAGAGCGACTGGATTAGTTATATGGAGAATCCGGTGGCGACTTGAGAGAAGTTATGGAAAGAGCCCGCGCTGGACGCGAGCTCTTTTTGTTGGGGATTTTACGATGGAATTGACGCAAATAATCTCAACCGTCGATTCCTGAGGAGAAGACCGTTTTTCCGTTTGCATTAAAAATAGCGTATTTGGATGGGTTCGCCAGCGGGAAGCCGCTGTACATGCCATCGCCAAGATAATAAACCGAACTGTATTGCGGAAATATACGTTTGCCCTTTTGGATGTCGATTGAAGTGGATATCATGTCGCCCTTGGCGTTCACCGTATACCAGACAGTTGCTATCGGACCGATATCATGAAAATATTCGATGTAATCGAGATACAAATCCGGGTATTTGACATCCATAACGATTTTTCCACGGCTATCCAAGATGCCGACATTATTATTTAGTTTGACTCTATATAACGGATTCAAGGTCGTGACTTTTTCCGAGGAACTGTTGATAAAGCCGTCATGTTGGACAAGCGGAACCATTTCATCGTATTTGGCAGGAACGATCATCTCGCCTTTTTGTCCAATCAGACCATACTTTCCGCCTTTACGTATAACGGCGCTGCCGCCCAGAAAAAGATTTGCTTCCTCATACTGATTAGGCACTTTGATCTGGCCCTGCTTTGTGATGTATCCCCATTTCTGATCCAGTTTGACTGCTGCCAGACCTTCCGAGAATGCTTTCGCATCCGCAAAATATGTATCGGATAGCGCAGTTTGATTCTTGTTGTAATATTTCCAACCTATATCTTTCTCGCTCATCTCTTTTACCGCATAGCTACCGTCTCCCGACAGAATGATCTTCTGCTCATCTTGCGGTTCAACCACAACATGTCCGGTCACGTCGATAATCCCTTCGCCTCCCCACTGCACTTTCCACAATCCGGCTTGCGGCTCGCCGAAAGCACGATAATTTTTGTCCAAATGGATGATCGAACCGTCTTTTTGAATGATCGCGCTGTGACTGTCTTTGTATAGACCAAATTCAATATCACTTTCTGTAAACTCTACCTTACTCTCAAATTCAGCAGGAATGACCATCTTGCCCTTGTTGTCGATACAGCCCCAAAGGCCGTCGATCTTCACGGGATAAAGCCCGAATTTACCGTATGTAGGTCCAAACTCCTTCGCTTCGATGTTAAACGGCGTAAGCGTCTTGCCATTAGTGTCAATGAGCGCCCATTTCCCGTCCTTTTTCACAAATGCCACTTGATTATAAAATCCGGTTCCTTCCTCATACGACGGAGCAATAACAAAGGTTCCTTTCGTATTCATAAACCCTACTTTCCCCTTTTTCTTCGCAATGGCAAGTCCGTCGTTGAAACTACCTATGTATTCAATGTTTTTGTCCTGAAATACAACTTTCCCAGCCCTATTAATCAGCTGGTTTTTGTTCACCACCGCTACGCCTTGATAAAAAGGTTCTCTGGCTAATTGGTACTGAGGCTTGAGTACAAATTTCCCTTGGTAGTTGATGAATCCCCATTTTTGCTTTTGGCGTACCGGAATCAGCCCGTTTTCTGCCCGGTCCGCGAACCAGATTTGGTAAAGCTCGACATGTTCCTGTGCTTTATCCCACGGTTGCATTACCGAGGCTGATGCAGCATCCGCCGGCCATGATGGAGGTATCATCACCACGGATGCGATGAGCGTTGCACCAAGGATTTTAAATAACGTTTTCTTCAAATCTACTCCCCCTATTAGAGTTATGGAAAAACGCGCCGATTCACGAAGGTGCATTTTTCATGGAATTGCAGCTTAAGCTGAAACTCTGCCCATACTATAACACACTCCAGTCTGACAGCTCTATTCCCCTTATGACCATACAACCACGGCTCTAATATATAACTAAAACGGACACTGAAAAACTCAGTGCCCATTAACAGCGACAATTACCTCACGGGATAAAATTAAAAAAGTTCCAATGGGCTAGTATTAAAGTGAAGCCGATAAACAGAACTCCCGCGACAGCGTGAGATACTTTGCTCCATGTCGATCTCGAAGTATTACTGTCCTTTACCATGGAGACCCCAAACAGTACGATGGCAAGCAAGGTCATAACCCAATTGATCGATACCCCCAAGTTCATTTGCTCCACCGTTACGTCTTCATTAAACATTGCGTTTACCAGCTGATACAGGACGTTAATAACCAAAATGGTCCCGGACAAGATAAAGGAAGACGTAAAATGGTTCATTGTTAGCGGAGTCCTCTTTCTTCTACGCAGGAGCCACCGAATCAGTATGACCAATGGAGCCACCAGAAAAAATAGGATCGATAGAAGAGCCCAGACCATATAGAAAATCAGAGCGGGAAGCGACCGACTTCCCTTGATCGGCAAAATATCCGTGGCAATCCCTTTGCTCAATCGCATTACACGATCATCGGAAATTTCAGCATACAGAATCGGTGCCAATCTTTCAAATCTTGAATGGTCCGACTTGGCAAATTGAAATACATTCGGACTTGTTTGTTTGAGTTCTCCCGTCATTCCCATAACGCTTAAAATAAGATCGTGCTCCCCTTTTGGCTGCACCTTAATTAATCCAAGGTAGTTAATAACCTCATGATAAGTAGAATAAGTGCCCCCTGACTGTACATAATATCCGGCCAGTTTCTCGGATGGGGCCAACTCGGTAGCGGGTACGGTTAGATCCCCTTCTTTGGTTGGTTCTTGAATCAGCAGATTAATAATCCCAGACGTAAGCTCCTGCTCGATCTCCATGTTGGTTAAGACCACGATGCCGAGCTGATTTTCGGGAACAACTGCAAAGTTGCCGGAGAAACCCTTAACATTCCCGCTATGTCCGACAACGTGCGGCACTGCCCGATATTCCCAAAAGCCGTGCGCGTTCGACAGAATCGCTTCATTCGGGGTATAACTTCGGGAGAGCATCGTCCGTGCGGTATCCGGGCGCTCGAATAATCGACTATCCGTGGTATTAAGGGCCATGACGAAACGAGCTAAATCTTCTGCCGTTCCTTCCATCCCTCCCGCAGGATATAAAGGAACATAATAGCGTTCTCTAGCTTCAAATCCGCCGCCCGGCTTCGCCGCGTAACCTGTCGCTCTTGCCTTCAGTAAATCCGGGTGACCCGCTAATGCAGGATGTCCTGAACTATGCTTCATCCCCAGAGGTTTAAGGATATGATTCATCTCATAGTCGAAGAAGAACTCTCCGCTCACCTTCTCCACTGCCAAGGCAGCCAGCGCTGTTGCAAAGTTGGAATAGGCGATGACTTTACCGGGATCATAGATTTGTCTCGGCTGGTTGGATAGTACGGTCTCTTCCAGTGAAGTCAGGTTCTCTTTCGACAGCGTAAATGTACTGAGTGGATGCTGCTCATAACCAGCCGTGTGACTCATAATATCAAGCATTGTAATTGGCTTGTCATAACGCAGCTGATCTGCAACCTCTTTAGGAAAATAGGTCCGAATATCTTGATCCAGCTTCATTTTTCCTGCTTCCACCATCTGCATGATCGAAGTCCAGACGAACGCTTTATTCATGGAGCCGTAGGCAAAAACGGTTGAAGAGGGATCCACAGACGTTTTTCGATCGATATCGGCATATCCATAGCCCTTGGAGAAAATGATCTCATTCCCTTTGGTGACGACAACCGCAGCGCCAGGCGTTGATTTTCCAATATGGGAATTTACGTAGTTATCCACTTCCTGCTCAAGTCGGTTATAGGGAATGCCGGAAGGCGTAGCTTCTGTTTCCATTTTCGTTGCTGCATGAGCCGGAAGCGAGAAGTTGAAAAAAAGAATCACGCTAATACCAAACAATATAACGGGTCTCCATATGTTCAATTTCATTTGGTTCTACTCCTTTTTATGTATTGATGCATGGTACCACCCATGTTTTCGTGAACTTCGTCTCTTTTTCATAAAAGAACCTCAGCCCTCAGCATCAAATTATTTACTTGTATATCATATTATTTTTTCCTTTGTTTCCCATCCTCCTCAAGAAGGAATACAATTTATTATTTAAGGCTAGGAACCTCCCCCTGCATAAGTCCAGCCCGCTTCCCAGCTCTTACAGCAACCAAAGAGTCGACCTCGAAGCCTAAAGTTCTTATCTATGGTATATAGCATTCATGTCCCCAGATGGGGGAAGTTCCTTCATAACAAAAAAAAGCCGCTAAAATAGCGACTTGGTATGGTACTAAACGTTTTTGCCCCATGAAAATTGACGGTCTTGAGTAGCGGGCTTAACTCATCGCTGTTAACAACACGGCAATGGTATTAAACACACCGTGTACGATCATAGCAGGCACGACCGATCCCGTACGTTCATAGGTCCATGCAAATACAACTCCACTGATAAAATTGACGGGCATGGCATTCATAGTGGGAAAATGGGCAAACGTAAAGATTAGCGAACTAATCACAATCGCCCATCTCATACTAACACGAGTCCGCAGCCAACGATATATAAATCCACGGTAAAATATCTCCTCATAATAGGGTGACACGATTCCTGCCGACACAATACCAATAATCATAGTACATATAGTGACATGTTGCTTTAGACTCTCTGTTTTGCTGTTGTCCATCGTATTCCCAAGAAAACTCGTGAGATAGAGCGTCGCCACACTGGATATGATGAGAATGAGTATCCATAACGCAATCCGCCACCAGTCTTTCGCAGGAAATCCCTTTACGCCTACCTCTGTCCAGGACATTTTCTTGGGTCGTAAAGCTATAAAATATAATCCTAACCAAAGTACAATCGCGATCGTAAGCCCTGTAAGAGTTCCTGAGTAAAGCGTATTCCCCAACCATCGCTCATACATGGACTGTACTGGATATTTGACAACGAATATAACGAATACAAATTCAAGCGCAAGCAAAGCAGTAAACTCACGCCATGTCCAATGATCCATCTTCTTCCACATTTCCGTACCAGTCATCCTTAATCCCTCAATCCTCTGTGATATAATTTAATGTTATTAGGTGACGTTACGTCACCTGCAAGCATTATTTTCGGGAGGAACGAAGAAACATGAATAGATGGACAACAGGACAAGTATCCAAGCAGAGGAACATTTCTGTTCGAACCCTGCGTTATTATGATCAGATTGGTCTTCTTACACCGAGTTATAAGGAAGATAACGGCCGCCGTTTTTATTCGGAGGAAGACTTATTCACGCTCGAAAAGATAACGTTGCTTAAATCACTATCACTACCGCTCGATGACATTCAGAAAGTAATAGATAAGCTATCTTTTCGTCATATTCTCATCGCTCACCATAATCATCTTCAGGAGCAGCTCACTTCTCTTCAGAGCAGTATTGCAAATACTACGTCTTTGATCAACATGATTGATCTAGAAGGTACCCTCTCCTGGGATCGGGTTTCTCATCTGGTCCATGACGTACAACCCATTTCCAAACAGTGGATCGATTACTTCAACGATGACGAAAGTGCATTTCTACAAAATGCTCTGCCCCATCTCAACCGTAACGACCAGACCACTCAGCAATATGCCTCTTTGCTGCGCCGAATTGAGTGGTGTATACAGCAATCTATTCCACCTAAATCTGAGGAAGGTTATAACATTGCCTGCGAGTTAATGAAGCTGTCACACGAAACCTTTAATGGAGACGAGAAATTGATGGAGAAGTTTTGGGAAGTGAGAAAGCTCCCTACAGCAGAGTCAGGACTATACCCCGTATCCGACGAAGTGCTGAACTTTGTGGAGATAAGCATTGCTCACGCTGTAGAAAAGGGAGAAGAACAGAAATAGGAAATGAGGAATTATTATTGAAATCATGCGTACAACCGAGGGTGTTAATGGATGGTCATATTTTCTTTAAAAAAGCCGTTCCCTTATTGGAACGGCTTTAAAGACGATGTAGTTATAGAACAATAAATTCAGAACATAACATCGCTCAATTAAATAGGCAAAAAAAATACCCCATAAGGGGTTTCGCTTGGCGGCTTCCTACTCTCCCAGGACCCTGCGGTCCAAGTACCATCGGCGCTAGAGGGCTTAACAGTCGTGTTCGGGATGGGAACGTGTGGAACCCCTCCGCCATCGCCACCAAACATGATTTTTCGAAGCCTACGCTTCTCGAAATCGCTGCGAGAAAAGTTCAGCCCTTAAAGGACAGCCTATTCTCAAGCCCAGAGATTGCTCTCTGAAAACTGGATTCGAAACGAAACTTGCGATCTTAGAACCTGCATTTCTTTGGATAAGCCCTCGACCGATTAGTACTGGTCAGCTCCATGCATTGCTGCACTTCCACCCCCAGCCTATCTACCTCGTCGTCTTCAAGGGGTCTTACTAATTGGGAAATCTCATCTTGAGGGGGGCTTCACGCTTAGATGCTTTCAGCGCTTATCCCGTCCGTACATAGCTACCCAGCGGTGCTCCTGGCGGAACAACTGGTACACCAGCGGTACGTCCATCCCGGTCCTCTCGTACTAAGGACAGCTCCTCTCAAATTTCCTACGCCCACGACAGATAGGGACCGAACTGTCTCACGACGTTCTGAACCCAGCTCGCGTACCGCTTTAATGGGCGAACAGCCCAACCCTTGGGACCTACTTCAGCCCCAGGATGCGATGAGCCGACATCGAGGTGCCAAACCTCCCCGTCGATGTGGACTCTTGGGGGAGATAAGCCTGTTATCCCCAGGGTAGCTTTTATCCGTTGAGCGATGGCCCTTCCATGCGGTACCACCGGATCACTAAGCCCGACTTTCGTCCCTGCTCGACTTGTAGGTCTCGCAGTCAAGCTCCCTTATGCCTTTGCACTCTTCGAATGATTTCCAACCATTCTGAGGGAACCTTTGGGCGCCTCCGTTACTCTTTAGGAGGCGACCGCCCCAGTCAAACTGCCCACCTGACACTGTCCCCGTACCCGATCAGGGCACCAGGTTAGAACCTAGATACGATCAGGGTGGTATCCCAACGGTGCCTCCACACAAGCTGGCGCTCATGCTTCTCAGGCTCCCACCTATCCTGTACAGATCGTACCCAAATTCAATATCAAGCTGCAGTAAAGCTCCATGGGGTCTTTCCGTCTTGTCGCGGGTAACCTGCATCTTCACAGGTATTAAAATTTCACCGGATCTCTCGTTGAGACAGCGCCCAAGTCGTTACGCCATTCGTGCGGGTCAGAATTTACCTGACAAGGAATTTCGCTACCTTAGGACCGTTATAGTTACGGCCGCCGTTTACTGGGGCTTCGGTTCACAGCTTCGGGATTGCTCCCTAACCGCTCCCCTTAACCTTCCAGCACCGGGCAGGCGTCAGCCCGTATACTTCGCCTTACGGCTTCGCACAGACCTGTGTTTTTGCTAAACAGTCGCTTGGGCCTTTTCACTGCGGCCCCCTCGTGCTATTCACACTACCGGGGCACCCCTTCTCCCGAAGTTACGGGGTCATTTTGCCGAGTTCCTTAACGAGAGTTCTTCCGCGCGCCTTAGAATTCTCTTCTCGCCTACCTGTGTCGGTTTGCGGTACGGGCACCTTCATCTGGCTAGAGGCTTTTCTTGGCAGTGTGAGATCATGACCTTCGCTACTGTAATTTTCACTCCCCATCACAGCTCAGCCTTATGGTTAGCGGATTTGCCTACTAACCAGCCTCACTGCTTGGACAGGCATCCATCAGCCTGCGTCACTACCCTACTGCGTCCCCCCATCGCTCGTAACGATTTACGGTGGTACAGGAATTTCGACCTGTTGTCCTTCGACTACGCCTTTCGGCCTCGCCTTAGGTCCCGACTTACCCTGAGCGGACGAACCTTCCTCAGGAACCCTTAGGCTTTCGGCGGATCAGATTCTCACTGATCTTTTCGTTACTCATACCGGCATTCTCACTTGTATGCTCTCCAGCGCTCCTTACGGTACACCTTCAACGTACATACAACGCTCCCCTACCCCTGATCATAAGATCAAGCCATAGCTTCGGTGGTGTGTTTAGCCCCGTTACATTTTCGGCGCAGAGTCACTCGACCAGTGAGCTATTACGCACTCTTTCAATGGTGGCTGCTTCTAAGCCAACATCCTGGTTGTCTGTGCAACTCCACATCCTTTCCCACTTAACACACACTTGGGGACCTTAGCTGATGGTCTGGGCTGTTTCCCTTTTGACAATGGATCTTAGCACTCACTGTCTGACTCCCGGAAGTAAGTCTATGGCATTCGGAGTTTGACTGAGCTTGGTAACCCTTGCGGGCCCCGCACCCAATCAGTGCTCTACCTCCACGACTCTGTTTTCCGAGGCTAGCCCTAAAGCTATTTCGGGGAGAACCAGCTATCTCCGAGTTCGATTGGAATTTCTCCGCTACCCCCACCTCATCCCCGCACTTTTCAACGTGCGTGGGTTCGGGCCTCCAGTGCGTGTTACCGCACCTTCACCCTGGACAGGGGTAGATCACCCGGTTTCGGGTCTACGTCCACGTACTATGTCGCCCTATTCAGACTCGCTTTCGCTGCGGCTCCGGCTTCTCACCTTAACCTTGCACGGGAACGTAACTCGCCGGTTCATTCTACAAAAGGCACGCCATCACCCATAGATCGGGCTCTGACTTCTTGTAAGCACACGGTTTCAGGTTCTATTTCACTCCCCTTCCGGGGTGCTTTTCACCTTTCCCTCACGGTACTGCTTCACTATCGGTCGCTAGGAAGTATTTAGCCTTGGCAGATGGTCCTGCCGGATTCATACGGGGTTTCACGTGCCCCGCACTACTCGGGATCCGTCTCGGAGGGAGCAGACTTTCAATTACAGGGCTTTTACCTTCTATGGCGGGCCTTTCCAGACCTCTTCGTTTAACCGGCTCCTTTGTAACTCCATGTGAGACGTCCCACAACCCCAGAGAGCAAGCTCCCTGGTTTGGGCTGTTCCGCGTTCGCTCGCCGCTACTGACGGAATCACTATTGTTTTCTCTTCCTCAGGGTACTTAGATGTTTCAGTTCCCCTGGTATGCCTCTCCTGCCCTATGTATTCAGACAAGAGTAACTGGGTATTACGCCAGCTGGGTTTCCCCATTCGGACATCCCCGGATCAAAGCTTGCTTACAGCTCCCCGAGGCAGTATCGTTGTTCGCCACGTCCTTCATCGGCTCCTAGCGCCTAGGCATCCTCCGTGTGCTCTTAGTAGCTTAACCGTTTCGCTCATATTTGGGCTTTCACTCCCCTTGTTTTGCTTCGCAAAGCCAAAAGTCGTTCAATCCCAATTATTCGCTCATGCAATCTTCGCTAATGTATAAACTTGTTGACACAAGTTCAGCTAGGATGATTGTTCATCGGTTGCTTGAACCGAATGAGCATTCATCCGAAAAGGAATGTTCTAATTCGCATTTTTCGTTTCGATATCCAGTTTTCAAGGAACAATCTCGTTTGCTTTCGGGCCGTTCACGGAATGTGTCGGTCGAAAGTTACGAGCATGTGTTTGAGAGTTTGAACTCTCAAAACTGAGCAACGAGTGAGTAAGTGTGCAGCTGAGCTGCTTATTTGAATGTCTTCATCGCAGAAGACGATTCTCCATAGAAAGGAGGTGATCCAGCCGCACCTTCCGATACGGCTACCTTGTTACGACTTCACCCCAATCATCTACCCCACCTTCGGCGGCTGGCTCCTTGCGGTTACCCCACCGACTTCGGGTGTTGTAAACTCTCGTGGTGTGACGGGCGGTGTGTACAAGACCCGGGAACGTATTCACCGCGGCATGCTGATCCGCGATTACTAGCAATTCCGACTTCATGCAGGCGAGTTGCAGCCTGCAATCCGAACTGAGACCGGCTTTTTAGGATTAGCTCCACCTCGCGGCTTCGCAGCCCGTTGTACCGGCCATTGTAGTACGTGTGTAGCCCAGGTCATAAGGGGCATGATGATTTGACGTCATCCCCACCTTCCTCCGGTTTGTCACCGGCAGTCACCTTAGAGTGCCCACCCGAAGTGCTGGCAACTAAGATCAAGGGTTGCGCTCGTTGCGGGACTTAACCCAACATCTCACGACACGAGCTGACGACAACCATGCACCACCTGTCTCCTCTGTCCCGAAGGAAAGGTGTATCTCTACACCGGTCAGAGGGATGTCAAGACCTGGTAAGGTTCTTCGCGTTGCTTCGAATTAAACCACATACTCCACTGCTTGTGCGGGTCCCCGTCAATTCCTTTGAGTTTCAGTCTTGCGACCGTACTCCCCAGGCGGAATGCTTAATGTGTTAACTTCGGCACCAAGGGTATCGAAACCCCTAACACCTAGCATTCATCGTTTACGGCGTGGACTACCAGGGTATCTAATCCTGTTTGCTCCCCACGCTTTCGCGCCTCAGCGTCAGTTACAGCCCAGAGAGTCGCCTTCGCCACTGGTGTTCCTCCACATCTCTACGCATTTCACCGCTACACGTGGAATTCCACTCTCCTCTTCTGCACTCAAGTCATCCAGTTTCCAGTGCGATCCGGGGTTGAGCCCCGGGATTAAACACCAGACTTAAATGACCGCCTGCGCGCGCTTTACGCCCAATAATTCCGGACAACGCTTGCCCCCTACGTATTACCGCGGCTGCTGGCACGTAGTTAGCCGGGGCTTTCTTCTCAGGTACCGTCACCTTGAGAGCAGTTACTCTCCCAAGCGTTCTTCCCTGGCAACAGAGCTTTACGATCCGAAAACCTTCATCACTCACGCGGCATTGCTCCGTCAGGCTTTCGCCCATTGCGGAAGATTCCCTACTGCTGCCTCCCGTAGGAGTCTGGGCCGTGTCTCAGTCCCAGTGTGGCCGATCACCCTCTCAGGTCGGCTACGCATCGTCGCCTTGGTGAGCCGTTACCTCACCAACTAGCTAATGCGCCGCAGGCCCATCCTCAAGTGACAGATTGCTCCGTCTTTCCAGTTCTCTTCAGGCGAAGAAAACAAGTATTCGGTATTAGCTACCGTTTCCGGTAGTTGTCCCAAGCTTGAGGGCAGGTTGCCTACGTGTTACTCACCCGTCCGCCGCTAAGCATCAAGGAAGCAAGCTTCCTATCAACTCCGCTCGACTTGCATGTATTAGGCATGCCGCCAGCGTTCGTCCTGAGCCAGGATCAAACTCTCCAATAAAGATGAATTTCGGTCACGAGGTTAATCGTGATGAAAATCATCTGAGGTATTGAAAAGAGCGATTAGCTCATTTTGAATCTGATGAGATAAAATATCTCAATGTCGCTCCGGTTTTCATACAGTCATACGACATGTACCAAAAACCTTCGCATTACTCACTCGTTGTTCAGTTTTCAAAGATCAAACAATTTCTTACCGTCCGTCTCGCGGCCGGAATAAAAATATAACATGTTTCAATAAGCAATTGCAACTTGTAAAAAAAACCATTTACTCAAACGACAATTCAACGAAAAATGAGCAGCTTCCCAAACTACAGAATGCTCATTGATTTGTTGAACTACTTTTCCCGTTAACGTAATAGTTTATTCTATTACTGCCTCATTTTTTAGCCGCTTGATAATTTCATTAACCGTCTCTTCTGGGGACAAATCTGATGAATCCAACCACAGTCCCAAGCGTGGAGTTTCATTTCGCAGTACGCGATCTAACTCATCAACGCTCCATATCCCATAACCTTTCTTTGTGCGGTTTGCCTCTCTCGTTGCAACCACAGCAGTGTTTGGACATAGCACTACTAAATACAATGGGCGGTTATTAATATATGAGATGAAATCAGTAAGTAGTGGTCCGATGACAACATCTTGTACAACAACTGTATATCCCGACTTATAGTACATCTCCGCTGACAGAGCAGCGAGCTGATATCGCAGCCTCAGCTGATCGAACTCGTCACTTCCTGAATCAGGACGAACTTCTTTGCGGTTATTTACAATCATTCTCCGAAAAATGTCTCCACGTAAATGTACCGAATTATCAAATTGTTCAGAAAGTAACTGCGCTACGGTAGATTTTCCACTAGCCATGATTCCGGTGACCAGTATGATGCTTGGACTCTCCACTAACATAAAACCACCATCCTTTAAGTAATTACATAAACATAATATTTGATAAGAAAAAACGATAAAAGGTCGACGAATAGATATATTCAGTTATTACGCCCTTCAGCCTGTTAGACGATTGAAAGCAGCCAGTCACAATGATCGACTGCTTTTTATTGTTATTGAACTAACGTTTCTACGTTAACTTAACGTTTCCCGTTAGCGGAACGTTTGTATGTAAGTTATCTCATCACGTTTTTTATTTTGAGAAAAATATTAAAATAAATCGCTTGCACCTTACGTTACGTAAGGTTTTATAATCAGGCTACCGGGATCAAGCTAGCGACAAAGAACGGAGATGATCATGAAACCATATTGGAAGGTCGGGGATCTGGCCAAGCTGACGGGGTTAACCGTGCGTACGTTGCGCTTCTACGACCAGATTGGACTGCTCTCGCCGTCGGCTGCCACGGAATCGGGACATCGGCTCTACGACGACGATGATTTGTCACGACTCTATCAAATTATATCGCTGAAGGAGTTGGGCCTGTCGCTCGACGAAGTGAAAGCTGCACTAACGGGCCCCGGAATTGACCCGCTCGAGGTCGTCGATATGCAGATCGAGCGCGCGCAAGAGCAAATACGGCGGCAGCAGAAGCTACTTGATCAGCTGAGGCATGTATCTAAGTTGATGAAGGGAAAGCAGCAGGTGACGGTAGACGATTTCACCACACTGCTGCAAGCGATGAAGAACGACTACGAGAAGCCGATCCTGAATCGTCAACACAGTTGGGAGCAACGCTTGGGCCTGCTGGGGATGTTTTTAGCAGGCGGGAATGAGGGAACAAACCCTACAAAAAAAGAACACAAGGAGGATTAAGAGCATGAAAGAAAAATTTGTAAGACATGGAACATTTGTAATTGAAAAAACGTATCCGGCATCCAGGGAGCAGGTATACCAAGCAATGGCTGACGCTGAAGCCAAAGCACGCTGGTTCACGAAGCCGGAAGTGTTCGAATTCCGGGTAGGCGGACGGGAATTCAGCAGCGGCGAAACGCCGGACGGCGGATTGTTCACATTTGACGCGACTTATCAGGAGATCGTTCCGCTTGAGCGGATTGTTTATACGTACGTAATGGACTTTAACGGCGTGCGGTTCTCGGTGTCCATTACTACGATTGAGCTTGCAGACACGGATGGAGGCACGAAGCTGACCTTTACGGAGCAAGGCACCTTCTTCGATGGGCTCGATGCGGTGGAGAATCGGGAACACGGGTCAAGGGAGCTTCTAGAGCTGCTGGGTCATTCGCTTACTCAGGGCGGAGATGCGGTTGCTGCGGAAGACGACGCCGATCTGATTCCCGGCCAATTGGAGTTTGCTCATACGCGTTTGTACGACTTCCCGAGCGAAGATGTTTACCGGGCGTGGGCGCAACCGGAGCTTCTGGCGCAGTGGTGGGGGCCTAACGGCTTCACAAGTACATTCCACGAATTCGACTTCTGCGAGGGCGGATTCTGGCGCTTTACCTTTCACGGACCGGACGGCAAGGATTATCCGAACGAGAACAAGTTCATCGAAATCGAGTCGGGGAAACGCATCGTACTGGAGCATCAAGGCACTCCTGAATTCAGGTTGACGGCAACATTTACCGATATGGCCGGTCGGACGCGTGTGACATTCCGTCAACAGTTCAAAGACGAAAACTTATTCCAGCAAGCAAAATCATATTGCCCGGACAGCAACGAGCAGAACCTGGACCGTCTTCAAGCTGTGCTAGAAGGACGGCCAGCCAGCGCCTGGATTTAGGTGTCGCGAGCAGGATTCATAAGCACCTCTGCTTGGAAAACGTCATTAAATTGATATACCCAATTGGAACCTTCCTACCCGTTAGATGAGGAAAAAGGCGGCCGGCTTTTGGGGCGGCTGCCTTCAAATGTCTTCATTGAACTAACGTTTGGATGTGGGGGCCCAGTTCATTTCTTATTTAGTCTCCATAGAAGTTGTAGTCCTACTACTGCTCACATTTTTCTCAATCCATTTCGCTAAATGGACACAGGCCGCACCCGAATTCATCCTCTTTTCCGTCAATGTCTTTCCACAACACAACCTGAGGGCCTTGAATCTGCTGCCGAATTTCCGTTGTTAATAAAAGATTCAATTGACGAAATTACGTTCCCTTATTGCTCATACCGCTTCAAAAATCCCTTAACCAGCTCCGGGCGGGTCATCAGCGCAACCGATTCGTTCTCCAGCTCCTCTGCCTGATCGTCATCCGTCATGGACACAAAAAAGACGATGTCTTCCTTGGATTGCCCGTATTCGGCAAAAACTGACGGTTCCGTTTCCTGAACCACCCTTGCAATGATCTCGATCAATTGGTCCTTGTAGTCATATGCATTTTCTACGGCATACAACAGCTTGCTGATATCATTGAAATGCGTGTCGTCACCATATTGGTACTCCGAACAACCCCACCTGAAATAAATTTCATCCTCTTTCGAGTTACACAGCCCTTTCTTCTTCATGTCGGCAATATGCCGAGCCAGCGATTCCTCCGTATTTATGGCCAAAAATAAGGTGACGAAGTCGCTATCCGTGCCAAAAGCACAGGCATACACGCGTTCATTTTGCGTTTGTTCCAACGTTCTTTTCAAATCTTCCACAAAGCTTGCCCGAAAGCGCTCCTCAAATTGCTTCAAAAAATCAGTCATGATGGTTCGTCCTTTCCCCAATTTATTCCCTTCCACCCTAGCAACGCAGGTCCAAATAAACTTCCCACTCCTCAATCGTCGACGTATTGATGCCATCTTAACGTTTAATCCAAAATAACGGTTTTACTCGGATCATCCAGAAACTGAAACATCGTTTGAATCTGCTTCACCGTATTTCGATCCAACGAGAGCTCTGGCAACCGGTCTCTATCAAAAAAGGCAACTTCCCTCGTTTCAACCCCGCCATTGGGCTGTCCGGCCACAATCTGGCATTCGATAAAGATTTTATACACGTGATATTGTTCCGGAGGATGATCGTGGAATTTTTTATCCATCACGGCAAGTATCCGCTTGGGTACCGTAATGTAACCTGATTCTTCTTCGATTTCTTTTACGGCGATTTCCGAAGGAGAATGTCCAATGTCAGCCCACCCGCCCGGCAATGCCCAGGCATTGTCGGCTTTTTCCCGCACCAGCAATATTTTTCCCTCTTTAAAGACGACTCCGCGTATGTCCACCTTAGGCGTGGCATATCCCGTTTCGCTTCCGAAGTGAAGCTTGATTTTTTCCCGGCTGACATTCGTATAATTCGCAAGCATTTCCATGCTAAGTTCTCTTAACTCTTCAAATCGTTCAAGGTCGTACACGTCCTTGGAGTATGTCAGCCCGGTTTGGGCGATCGCTTGAATTCGCTTAACCCAATCAAGCCATTGCATGTCTGAGCTCATCGACTTCCACCTGCTCTCTTGTATTTAGGCATCTGGAAATAACGGGTCTTTCGTGTCTGCCGGATTCGCCGATCACATCAAAATGGGAGACAAATGCTCGATCACCATAGAGCGAATGCGTTGTTCCTCCGGGATATGGTCAATCAGCAGATGGCCCTTGCCCGCATGTTCCAACCGTTCGCGCATGGCCGCAATGCGCCCTTTGTTCATATCGATAAAACGAAAATCCACCTGCCTTAGATGCTCCATTTCTGCCAATGGGTCAAAAGCTTCCGCTTTAATCGACGTGTTGATCTCTTTAAGCGTAATCGCTTCAAGGTTGCGCGCAGTCCATAGTTGGTCTATATTCCGCAGCGATTTCATGTAATCCAGCTCCAATTGTCTGAGCCTGTCCAGCTTCGAAAAATTGCACAGGTACTCCACCTTGGGCAATGCCAAATGCAGAAATTCCAAGTTGTGCAACAGGGCCAACTCGCCGATGTCGCTCAACTTACGGACTGCGGACAATCTCAACATGCTTACGTTCGAATCTCCCAACGCGGCAAGCGGAGCATTTAATTCACAACTGTCGATGCCGAGGTATTTGAGCAGCGGCAGCTCTGCCGCCACGTCCAACCGATCCACCTTACAATTTAGTACGAGCGTATCCAGATGAATGCATTCCGAAATCGGCGTTAGATCCGTGAATTTGCCGTGCAGCTCCAAATAGGTCAAGCGTTTATAGGACTCGATAAACTCCAAGTTTACCGCTTTTTTGGGCGAACTCACGTTCAGGAACTGCATTTGCTCCATGGCGCCAAGCGTGGACAGATCCTGCGATTGCCGGAGATCCAGCTTCAAGGCGGCTGCATGTTTCAGTTGCGCGAGCGTTTCGAGAAACTCCTTCGTGTAACTGGCTTTCTCATCCCTGTTCCACACGTGCAAAATGAGATCCGGCCGTCTAAAAAACACCTGCTTGTCCAAAGCAAACAAATCCTCCGTTTGATCCGCCCCGACTGCAATGCTGACCGTCGCGCGATGCCGCAAACAGCGGACTGCCTCATTCATTTTGTCCTCGTTCCAGGGAACGCCTTGCATGGAAGCATGCCAACTTCCGCTCATGATTTTCCCCCTTTGCATACGGCTTGTTTCCATCAATTGTAAATCAAATTCATGCGTTTGGAAACCAGATGCCTGGTGCCAGCATGACCTTCTGCGATGCACAATACCAAAATATATGTCAATGCAAAAAAAGGCGAGGATGGTGGAGTTTCCTCCTTTCCTTGCCTTTGACGATTCCTGCAACCAAATGCCAACGTTTATTCGGCCATCATTTCAGGGAATTGGTCGGCTCCTTGTGCTCCTGCCCCAATAAAAGGATATCCATCCGGGTTACGCCACTGTACGACATAAGGAAGATTAGGACTATGAATGCCAGGATACACTTGGATATTAAAGACTGTCATGATTCTATCACAACCCTCCATGTTGATTTCTCCACATAGGGAAATGGTCTTGCAGATGGCTTATCCAATAGGGAAGGTAATTCTTTCGCACTTCTAATGCATGTGACACCGCAGCTATTTCCTCGTGACTAACCCCCCATTCAGCTGGCATTACAGCCATAACTTCGATCAGTTCGCCTGTGGGTAGAGCTATAATATTAGCTATTGCTTTGCCAAAAGGATCGGGACCATCCAAGAAAGGAACAAACATCGCATACAGTGCCCCCCAAAACATGCGATGTACTGAAACCGATTTAAACATCGACTGAATCGTCCAGTTGGGACCAGCGAATATATTGGCATTATCAATCATCCACAACTTTGGAGTTGGCGTTCGTGAAACCAAAATATTTTGTCCATTATCCCGCCTCAAATAACGGTCATTGTTATCCAACCAATAATCAAAAGCGATAATATCTGCCGCTTGGCCAATATTGCTACAATTAGCAAGCTCTGATTGTGAAGGGTAACTTGTACTATCAAAAATAAATTGACTGCCGTAATGCGGGCCATGTCCGAGATCGTACCCAAGTTCTAAATATTGTTTCCTTAATGAATCATTGATATAGATTACCTGACTGCAAGGAACAGGGATCCCCAATCGTCCTGCCAACCAGCAGCAAATCATCTCATTCGCTAAAGCGCGACTTCCTTGGGGATTCTTATTAAGTTTAACAACGTAGTAGTTACCATCATCACATTGCATAAGATGAGGTAAACTGGTACCCGTAAGTGATTGGACATAGGTAACGGCTTGAAGCATGAATCCACCTCCCCGAAAGCGAACCAATCTGATTTTACTAATATATGTTTCCTATAAACTTTTGGTATAGTCATGCTCCTATTGAAATACTCTGACTTCAACCGCTAGATAAGCCAAATTATTTCACATTCTTCTCTACTGTCTCTTCTCGGGAAAACACGTTTATAATCAATGTTTCCATTTCGTGAACCGCAGACTTGGGATAGCATGATCGTATCGAAAAAAGATGGTCAGATTTAGCGGAGGGGATAATACATGCCACGTACGTTTCAAATCAGCTCAGAGGAAAATGTAATAAAAATACTCGCCCATTCCAAACATGCAGCGCTCAGAGCACTGCAAAGTTACGATTTGGATTGGGATCATATCCGGTTCAATCAATTGTCCGATACGTGTACGTTTGTTGTGCAAACAAGTAAAAGCCAGACCTTATTGCTGCGCATTCATCCGGGAATGAACAAGGAGGAACTGCGTTCTGAACTCGTTTGGCTGGATGCGCTGAATAGGTTGACGAACATTCCCGTTCCCCAAGGCGTTCCGAATCGGCATGGCGACAGCGTGTTGGAACTTAAAGGGGACCATGGCGACGATCTGCCCGTTTATGCGACATTAATGCGCTGGGTCGATGGCATAAACGAGGGCCGGGAACTTTCCGAGGAACAGGTTTTTAATGAAGGAGTCCTGCTTGCAAAGCTTCACCATGCATCCCGGCAATTCGAACCCCCAGCCGATTTCACTCGGCCTGAATGGGGTTTGCCAAGCTTCAATGCATCGATGATACGCCTGGCAGAGCATCACAAAGCCTTTCTTTCCCATGACGGGTTTGCACTGTATCAATCCGCTGCCGAAAAAGTACGCACCCACTTGGCCAGACTTGTCAAAGACACTACAAATTACGGATTAATCCACGGCGATCTGCATCAAGGAAACATCGTGTTTGACGGCAAGCATCCGCGTCCCATCGATTTCGGCAGATGCGGATTCGGATATTTCCTGTACGACGTGGCTCATACGATCTTGGGCCTGTATCCGGCTCAACGAAAACTTGTGCTTGAGGGGTACCAAAGCATTCGGAAACCAGCCGCGGATGGGCTGCAGGAACTGGAGTCGTTTGCCGTGATGGCCATGCTCGAAAATTTCGCCCACCATGCACCCGATCCAAGGGAGACCGACAGTCTGAAAGAAGAACAGCCGTATGCGCAAGCCATCTTGCGTCATTATTTGAGTGACAGCCCCTTTCTATTTCAAGCGATAGAGCTATAGTCTCTTGCCGTGATTCTGCCTAAATGCGTGTATCAATATGGAACACGCGGTTGTTTTGAACGGCTTTCAGCGCGTTTGACGCACGAAGCTCCATCCCATTCCCCACGCCAAAGAGGGCCGCACATGAAGTGCAGCCCTCTATTTGGAAAGCCGGGACGAACGTTATTGGCGGATCCAGGCATTGGCCAGGAGCATTGCGCCTTTGGCGGCATGGGTATCGGCCAGCGCATTCAGCATGACAAAGTCATGAATGATGCCTTGGAAGCGAACCGCCGTTACCGGTACACCCGCTTCACGCAATTTGTTGGCATATGCCTCGCCTTCATCGCGAAGCACGTCAGCTTCACCGGTAATCACCAGCGCCTCAGGCAAGCCTTGCAATTGATTCAGGTTTGCGCGCAGCGGGGAAGCGTAGATTTCCGCTCTTTGTGCCGGATCGGTCGTATATTGGTCCCAGAACCATTGCATCCCATCCCGGCGCAGGAAGTAACCTTCCGCGAATTGGTGATAAGACGGGGTGTCGAACGACGCATCGGTTACTGGATAGAACAGAAGCTGTTTGCTGATTTTCGGGCCTTTGCGGTCTTTGGCCATCAGCGTAATAGCCGCCGTCATGTTGCCGCCGACGCTGTCCCCCGCTGCCGCAATAGCGTCGGATTTCAGGTTATGGCTGGCGCCTTCACTCGAGATCCACTCCAACACGGCGTAAATTTGCTCGATCGCAACAGGATAACGGACCTCTGGAGACAGGTCGTAGTTCGTGAACACGACGGCCGAATTCGAACCTACAGCCAGTTCGCGAATCAAACGGTCATGCGTATGGGCATTGCCGAACACCCATCCGGCCCCGTGAGTGTATAGAATGACCGGCAAAGCCCCGTTAGCGTTTTGCGGACGTACGATTCGGATCGATACTTCGCCCGTTGGTCCGCCCTGGATCGTTAAATCTTCAATATCAACCGCAGGTTTCGCGATATCACCGGACTGCACTTCGTCGACGGTTTCGCGTCCTTTGGCTGGACCCAGGTCAAACAAATACGGAGGATTGGCGGTATCCTCCACGAATTTTTGCGCTGCCGGTTCAAGAACTACCTTGTTTTCATTGTTTGGGTTGTTTGCTGTTGTCATGATAAATTCCTCCTAAAATGTGATGTTTGTTTTTATTCATATACAATTAAATAAAGAATCTTAAATTTAAAATACTTAATTTATAAACGAATTATAACCCGTTTAAAACCCATTGTCAACACTCTCCATTTTTTTACCCAAATCCATCCTGTTTTACGCGCCGGAGTCGCCTTGAATGCACGTAAAAAGTCTCAATATTATCAACCATCTGATTTCAGGATGGCGTTTATCCGCTCCCATTGCGATTTCGAAACGAATATGCTCTGACCTCCCTTCTCATTTGACCCAAGTCCCTTTATGATAGAAGAATACTATTGGACAACAGGTTTGGAGGCTGCATCATCATGAAATTCGCCAATCGCATGAACCATTTTCAGGAAGGCATCTTTTCCCGACTGCTCGAAATCAAGCGCCAACGGATCGAGAACGGGCAGACCGTGATCGATCTGAGTGTCGGAACTCCGAATACCCCTCCCGCGCAGCATATTATCGATGCATTGCTCGAAGCTGCCGGGGATACCCAAAATTATATTTACGCCATCAACGATCAGAGCGAGCTGCTGCAAGCGGTCAGCGAATGGTATGCACGGCGCTATCAGGTAGAATTGAACCCGGCTACGCAAATCTGCTCACTTCTTGGCTCACAGGAAGGCCTTGCCCATATTTCCTTGGCCATCGTGGACGAGGGCGACCTGGTGCTGGTCCCGGACCCTTGTTATCCGGTGTTCGCCGATGGGCCTCTGCTGGCAGGTGCAGAGCTTTATTACATGCCGCAAAAAGAGGAACACGGTTATGTCATCCAGCTGCAGGATATCCCGGAAGAAATCGCGAAGCGAGCTAAGTTCATGCTCGTATCCTATCCGAACAATCCAACCACGGCCATGGCGCCCGAGCAGTTTTACCTGGATCTGATCGCGTTTGCCAAGCAGCATGACATTATCGTTCTGCACGACAACGCTTATAGCGAGCTGGTATTTGACGGGAACAGCTGCGGCAGCTTTCTTTCCTATCCCGGAGCCATGGAGGTCGGGGTCGAGTTCAATTCCCTCTCCAAAACATATGGACTTGCCGGTGCCCGGATCGGATTCTGCGTCGGCAATCCGTCCGTCGTATCTATCCTGAAAAAGCTGAAATCCAACATGGACTATGGCATGTTCCTGCCGATCCAGAAGGCGGCCATCGCAGCCATTACCGGGGATCAGTCCGACGTGGACCGGGTACGGGCGATCTATGAGGAACGCCGTGACATTCTCTGCGAAGGCTTCGGCAGACTGGGCTGGCCTATTGCCAAACCGGATGCCACTATGTTTATTTGGAGCCGGATTCCCGACCATTACGCCACTTCCGAACAATTTGCCATGGACCTGGTAAGCCGGGCCGGCGTAATCGTGACACCCGGCAGTGCATTCGGTCCTTCCGGCGAAGGATATGTCCGCCTCGCGCTTGTTCAGGATCGTGAACAGCTCGAACAGGCGCTGCAATCCGTGGAAAACAGCGGCATTCTGACATCAAACGAATAGAGTCAGCAAAGGAACCGTTCCTTATTAGCAGGAACGGTTCTTTTTGTGCAATTAGGGATGAACGTGAGTCCTTCCCTACCGTTGATCGTACACCCTCCAGGTAATGAATAAAAACAAACATTTTCCATCCCTTGCCTCTATCGAAACGGATTCGAAATTCCGAAATATATGCTAAGAGCATAGCTCAATATCCGATTTTGGGGAGATGGCCGCATGGTACAGCCAGTCAAAAAAAGGGGTAACAAAGCAACGAGCATCGCCAATACACTGTCCATGGTGTTGTTGGCCATTATCGTTGTCGTCTTTTCGATTTTGGGGACATTCATGTTTACCGGCACGCGAAGCATTCTGGTCAACCAGCAGGAGGCCCAGCTTCAGACGAAAACGCAGGCGATCGTCAGCCAATTCGATGCGTTGTTCAAGGAAAAAGGCTCGCTTGTCAAACAGATGTCCACAAATCATTTGTTCGAGCAATATATTGAAACGACCGAATCGGCAGCGACGGCCACAACGTCGCCTTATGCCGCAGAGGTTCAAGCCACGCTGGCCGCGATCGTCAAGGAAGAGCCTTCCTTTGCCGATGCATGGGTCGCGGGCATCGACGGAAACGGCTTCTGGCTGCAAAATGACGGCGTAGCCTCCGCCGCCGACTTCGATATCAAGACCCGTCCGTATTATGAACCGGTGATGGCCGCAGACGGGCTTTATTTTTCCGAACCCTATAAGGACCTGGCATCCGGCAATATTCTGATAGGCATTTTCTACCCGGTCAAAAACGATGGGGGCGAACTGATCGGCTTTGTGGCAGCGGATATCGCATTCAAAGACATTCCGGCCATCATGAAGAGCTACTCGCTTGGCAGCACGGGATATTCCATCCTTGCATCCAAAACGGGAGATATTCTATATCACCCGGACGAGAGCAAAGTGCTGAACGAAAAAATCAATGAAATTCCAGGCGACCTCGGGAACGTCGGCAAAGAAATGCTTGCAGGCAAATCCGGCATACAGCTCATGGATGATCAAGGAGAACGCCGCTATATTGGATACGCCACCAGCAAAGATACCGGATGGTCTGTCGGACTGACCATTACCGAGAAGGAAGTGCTTTCGGAGCTGGCCAGCTTCAACCGGATTCTGATCGGCGGTTTCGTGGTCGCCGCGATCCTGCTTGTCCTGATTTGTTATGTTACGCTCCGCGCTCTGCTCCGGTCGATACCGAAGCTGCTGGCCAAAATCAAACAAGTGGAAGACGGAGATCTCACCGTTCAATTCGATATAAGTTCCAGCAATGAGATCGGACAGATCTCGCAGGGCATGCACAACATGACGCAAAAACTTCAAGCCATGATGCAAACGGTCGGCAGCACCGGTTCGGTGCTCAGCCAATCGTCCAAGGATTTGCAGGCCATATCCTCCAGAACGGCCGTCACGATGAATGATACCGCAACGGCCATTAACGAAATCGCCAATGCAACCAATTATCAGTCCGTTGAATCGGAGAACATTCTGCAAAAAACCGGCTCGTTGTCCGTACAAATCGACGAAATCGCCAGCGATGCCCGAGCCATTGAAACGATGGTCCAAGCGACTGCTGAACAAAGCGGACGAGGAATCGGCGTACTGGACCAGCTGTCCAGATGGGCAGAGGAAAACCACCAATCCACGCAGGCCATGTCGTCCATCATCCATGAGATTGACTTGAGTCGGGATGCCATCTCAGGCATCGTGGACACCGTCCATCAAATTGCAACCCAGACGAACCTGCTGGCTCTCAACGCTTCCATCGAAGCGGCGCGTGCGGGAGAACACGGGCGCGGATTTGCCGTCGTTGCCGGAGAAGTCCGCAAACTTGCCGAGCAGACCACTCTGGCCACAGAGGAGATTGGCCGGAAAGTGGGCGAAATTGCGGAGAAAACGAACGTATCGGTGGAGCATACTGCCCGCGGCCTGAGCATCGCCGAAGGAAACGCGCGATCCGTCGAGGAGACGAAGCAAGTCTTTTTCAGCATCAACAACGAACTCGAAGAACTGAGACAGCGCATGATCCAGATCAGCAGCAATACGGCCAAAGTGCACCGGCACAAAGATGAAATCGTGCAGGCGCTGGAGATCATCTCATCCACCACCGAAGAAAATTCTGCCTCCACCGAAGAAGTCAGCGCGAGCACGCAGGAGCAGCTGGAAAGCATCGAGCAGGTGGCGGAGCTGTCGCAGCGGTTAAACACGTTGTCCATCAAACTGCAAGAGGAGCTCAGCCAGTTCCGCATCGATTCCGTACAAGGGGCGGACCACTGATCCGCAGGGAGACACTGTGCGCGTTCGCCGAGAGCTGCGTGTAGAGCGTTTCCCCTAGCCTCAACTAGCCCGTAACAAATCACGTATAACGCGTTGAACGAAGCACATCGGATGCATTATTGGCTTGGGAGTAGCCCTGCTATATGGGGATCAGTAACACCGCGCATGCCACGCAGCTCGACGATATCTGTAATTATCTGTAATGAACCTGCCCCACCTTATTTGGGGTATTTTCACTCATTTAGAATTTTGACGAACCTGACACACGCTATTCGGCCAACATTGCTACTCATAGGCTATAAAACTGCTGAATAAGGTGACTGAGCTTCGTTAGAAATTTTAGACAGCAAAAAAGCCTCAATATAAGGCGTCTGAAATTCGTTAGCGCACGATGAAAAAGAGCCTGCATGACCAACCATGCAGGCTCTTTCAGTATGTTTATTTTGTAAAAGGGAAGAACGTTCAAGCAGCCGGCAGAAACGCGCGATATTATTTTACGGGTCTGCGCCAGTTGGAACGGTACATGAGATACAGGAAGTACGGCGCGCCGATGATCGCGATCAGCAATCCCGAAGGAATTTCCGTCGGTGCCATGACCGTTCGTCCGATGGTGTCGGTCAGCACCAGCAGCAAGGCGCCGACCAGCGCGGACAGAAACATCGAACGGCGCAGATGATGACCGGTCAGCAACCGGACCATATGCGGCGCAATCAGCCCGATGAATCCGACGGTTCCTACGCAAGCAACCGCGCCGGCTGCAAGCAGTACGCCCGTCGCCATCGCAAGCAGGCGTGTCCGGCGCACATGCAGGCCCAGTCCCGAAGCGCTCTGATCATCAAACACAAGCAGTTCGAACCGGCGGGCCAGCCACCAGGCCACGGGAATCAGAATCACCAGGAAGGCAGCGATGATTTTCACCTGATCCCATGTGCGGGCATACGTGCTTCCGGTCAGCCAAATGTAGCTGCTTCCTCCGTATAATGAGCCTACGATGATCAGAATCTGAATGCCGGCTCCCGTAATGGCCGAGATTGCGATGCCGACCAGCAGCACGGCCGACGGATTCAGCCCTTTGTTCCAGGATAACGAGAAAATGATTCCCGCCGCAATGACTGCGCCGACGATAGCTGCCAAAGGCACCATGTAGATCGGAACGCCGGTCCACAATATCATGACCATCATCGCCCCAAGTCCCGCCCCGGACGTGACGCCTACGACCGAGGCGTCGGCGAGCGGATTGCGAACCGCCATCTGAATAAGCACGCCGGCAATGGCCAGAGCCGCTCCCGCCCCGGCGGCTGCAAGCGTACGCGGAATGCGAAGCTGCACCATGGCCGAAAACGGACCGTCCGAGCTGAACAGGCTTGGCAGCAGATCTGCCAGCGGAATGCGCATTCCGCCAAACATCGTGCTTAGAAGCGTCACTCCAACGGTAACTACCGTGAACAGCACAGCCAGCCGCCGGAAAGGCCAGCGGCGCCCGCGCGAACCGGTGCTCATCGACGTGTTGGCGGCCGGTCCGTTCGCCGCTTTCATGCGGGTCAGCACCAGCCAGATCAACCAAGGCGCGCCGATGATCGCCATCATTGCCCCTGTAGGCAGTTCCAGACTCGACTTGTGAATCATTTTGGAAAGAACGTCCGCCGCAATTAACAGCGCTGCTCCCCATACAAAAGCGCCTGGCAAAAGCCAGCGATGGGAGCGGGCGCCGCTCAGTCGAACGAGATGCGGCGCGACCAGCCCGACGAATCCGATCGGGCCGATGACGCTTACGATGACTGCCGCAAGAAGTACCGATACGAGCAAACCTACGGCACGAATCATCCCTACCCGCTGTCCGAGCGACGCCGCCGTCGATTCGTCCAGATCAAGCACGTCCCACTGCCTGGACAAGAAAAAAGCAACCAGCGTAATGCCGATGACCCAAGGCCAGGCATAGGTTACGCCGCTCCAATCGTTTTGCACGAGCGTACCGGAACCCCACAGAAACAGACCTTGCGTTTCCATCGAAAAAAAGATATGTAAAGCACTCGTAAACGAACCGAGCACCATGGATATGATCATGCCCGAGAGCGCGAGCCTGACCGGGCTTGAAGACCGCCCTCCGCCCATAACGTAGGCCGCAACAGCAGCCAGGAGCCCACCGAGCGCTGCGAACAAAAACGGAGACTTTTGCAGTACGCCCGGGAACATCACCGTTCCGAACACAACGGCGAAATAAGCGCCGGCATTGATGCCAAGCGTGTCCGATGCAGCCAGCGGATTACGCGTGATCGTTTGCAGCATCGCACCTGCCACGGCAAGCGCGCCGCCGGCCAAAATGCCGATGACCGTGCGCGGCATGCGCAGATCCCAGACCATGTTATGTTCCAGCGTATCCTGTCTGCCGGTCAGCGCATCAAAAACGGTATGCAGCGGGATCGAAGCTTCTCCGAAACACAAACTTACAAAAAAAAGCACGATGAGAGCGGTCAAGCCGCCCCCATAAATGCTTATCATTCGCCAGTTGAAAGATTGGCGCGCTGTCTGAACGGAACTCATTTCGTGATCGCCCCAACGACTTCGTCAACGAGCACTTTGGAAGACAGCGGACCGCCAAACGTCCAAGTTGTGCTCGCAATCGGGTAAGTGCGGTTTTCTTTCACAAAGTTCAAACCATTCCATACGGAATTATCTTTTACGCCTTCGCCAAAAACATCGTCGTCAGGCTGCGTAATATAAATGAAGTTGCTATCCTGTACGTCCGACAATGCTTCGATGCCTACCGTCGTAAAACCGTAATCTTCAAGCTTTTCCGGCTGCCAGTCATTGATCAGGCCAATCTTCGCCAGCGTGCTGGAAACGACGGAATTGTCCGTGAACATGCGCAGCGATGCTGCATTTTGGTACGTGAACGCTTGGGTCAGCACGTAGTGGAAATCGGATTTGCCGGCAGCAGCCAGTTTTTCCTTGGCATCCGCATAGTGCTGGTCAAGGTCAGCCAACACTTCCTTCGCTTTGTCTTCTTTGCCCAGCGCAGTTGCGATGGTATTAAAAATGGAGACCATGTGGTCGTGATCGTAACCGCCTTTGTACGTATCGAATTCCAGCGTAGGTGCAATAGCTTTCAGTTGATCGTGAATCGCCTCATGGGATCTTTTATCGGAAATGATGAGATCCGGCTTCAGAGAAGCAATCGTCTCCAGGTTCGGCTCGTTGCGTGCGCCGACATCGGTTACGTTGCTATCCAGCGCAGCTTCGGAAGTGACGTATACTTTATAATTTTCATTATCCGCGTTACCGACAGGCTGTACGCCCAGAGCAATGACATCTTCCGTAAATGTCCATTCCAGAACAACAACGCGTTCTGCCGGCTTGTCGAGTTTTACCTCGCCGCGATCGTCTGTTACTGTGATCGGACCTGCAGCATTTTCAGTCTGCGCACTGCCCGTATTTTGTTGGCCCGCTTCGGATGCGCTCCCGCCAGCACTATTATTCGAAGATCCACACCCCGCCAGCGCAAGAGCAAAAACAACCAATAGCGCAATTCCGTTCCAACCTTTTCTCATGTTCGTAAGTCTCCCCCTGTTTATATGTATAGACATGATAATAATTCTCATTATCACTCATAAAATTATGCGACATGATTGGGGGTTTGTCAACAACATTGATGATATCACTCAACAATTCTAGGAATGACAACTTAAAGGCCCGCCGGAAGCGAGCCCTTTTCTGCGGGATATTCTTCTTTGACGTGATTGTTCACGCAAAGCCCTTCTTTTTACCATTGTACAACTTTTGGAATCAGCTTAACTGCATCGTTGTAATGCATGTATTGTCTTGGTCGTATGTAGAGATCTGTGCTTCGGCGACCTTTCCGTCATGAACCATCTTGACAAGATAACTTCTGTCTCTGGGCAGCCAAATGTCAACGAAACCATTGGATGCCGTCTTGAGCGAAGAATCTTTCATGAGCGTATTTCCTTCGGAATCGAGAATGGTGACGAGAAAATCCTCGTTTTTCATTTCCCCTTGGCAACCGGTCAGACTGTGGATCTCGCAGGGATGGGTTTGCTGTACATACGGGGCAATGGATAAAAAGAAGGCATCTTCCGGCAAATCATAATCCGCCGTTTGACCGTCGTTCCCTACGACCGTCAGCGTTTTTGCATCAATGGAGGCCGATTGGGCGGACACCTTGCCTGCCCCGATATCCTCGACCAGCTGTTTGATATTGATATGATCCCCGGATGGCAGCGCCGTTTCTTCTTTTTGCATGTTTCCGGCAATCAGATACGTTCCCAATGCAACGACAACTAACACCCCTGCGGCCCACGTCGCTTTTTTCATCTGGCGTTCATCTCCTTGTCCGTTTTGTTTTATTATAAAGGAGAAGCTGTCCAAGTGAGCGATTCGACCGCCCATTTCACCATATTTTCACACTTTTAACCGATTGTTCCTGCCCCGTCGTTTCAGCGCTTTCCGTTCAAATCTCAGAGAATACACGATCCGTTTTTATGCGCCATTAGCTGAACTGCCAAAAGCCTGCCACCAGCTCTTTCCCTCCACCCTTATCGAACCCGGAATAAAGAAACAACGCCCCATAACCAAAAACATACTCTTCGGCGAGACCATCCGCATAACCGTCTTCATCGATCTGAATGAAAAAATCATATCCCTCCTCCAGAAGAGCGGAAGTATAGTGTCTTTCATCCTGAATTAATCGGGGATTGCCCCCGATTTTCACGAGAAAAGCTTGCTCCCTCGCTTCTTCATCAGCCATGCGTATTGGTGCGCTCAGTGCATGCCTTTCCAAACCGGGATGGGCATATCGTGCTGACAGGCTTGGCGGTGAATGCGGGTGGCGAATGACCCTGACGGCGCAAGCCGGATAGATGTTATTTTCGAAATGCGTGTCCTCGTCGCAGGGCACAAAGACCGACAGCATGTCTCCAGCCTGCCCACCCCGTTCCAGCCCTGCAGTAACTTCAGCCGGCATAACCAGGGCCATGTAAAAGCGATAATCCCCGTCTGCAAGATTGTCTTGCTCCCGCTCATTGTCGAAATAAGCTGGTGCGCTGCCGCCAATCCACCCCGACGTAAAATCGTCCGATCGTTCGGCGTAATATAACAAGCTGTAAGTCCGTTCTTCGAAAAGCTCTTTCCAGAGTGACATATCTAAACTCCCTTCCATATACAGCATCTTTCCACAAATAACGTAATATCAGGTTCGTTTGGCAAGCCAACGTTTAAGCAAAGGCAAAACCACGGCAGGCTGCATCGCCCCGGTATGGTCCATTCGCTCTCCTTTGACGATCTCAACGTCCCACCCATAAGCTTCGAGTTCATGCCTGTGCCGCTTCAAGCGATCCGCGATGTCTACCCTGACGTTTCCAAACGACTCACCATATTCTATCAAATCAAGTTCCCCTGCAAAGGCCAATTTGGGCATGCCCAAGACGGGATGGATGATTCGGTCATCGAAATCGGCAAGATGCTGGTACATGGTCATGAACTGTTTGCATTGATCGGGATGGATGCTCACCTCCACCTCGTTCCAATCGATGTCTTCGGGTTCTACGAGCTTTTTGTCCTGCGCTCCCGTTTCCTGCCCTGCTCCTTCCTTGTTCTGATTCGATAGCGCCTGTTCATACGTTTTCGTCGTTACGGTCAACATTTCTTTATAGGGTCCGCCGTAGGGCGGGAAACCTCCCATGATCAGTCCGTTCAACCGATCCGTGCGAATGGAAAGTTGGAGTCCGGCAAGCGCCAGCCAGGAGTAACCGTAGTACCAGAATCGGTCCACTTGCATCTGGTCCGCGATTCGCAGCATATCATTGGTGATATGCTCAGGCGTAAAACGGTCAGGTTCAGGCTGTGCCATGTAATGTCCTTCATAATCAAAATACAGCACGCAAAAGTCGTCCGACAACCCTTGTACCAGTTTCTCGCCCAGTTCGGGGTCCACCCCCCACAATCGCAGCATTTCCGCCTCTTCGCCATATACGGCAGGTTTGGTCCCCGGCAGCATGACGACGCCATCTTTCGGGTTACCCACCAAGCCAACCTCGATCATTGAACCATTGGGCAGCGTTACCTTCTTTTTCAACAAACTCACTCCTTTTTCTTTACTTGTCTTCAGTCTATAACATGGATGCAATCTTTCGGTTCGGGTGCAAGTTTTCCTTAAAGAATGGTACCTGCAGCGGGAATATGTTATCGTAGCACTTTAAGGTTTAAGTTCAAGGTTAAGGAGCAGATGGACATGGACAGGATATTCACTCCCAGCGAGATGGCTTCCGCGTTAAACGTCAGCACGACCACGCTGCGCCGTTACGAGGAACAAGGACTGATTCCCGATGTACCGCGTACTCCCGGCAATCGCAGAACATACATGGGCGTTCATTTACACGCATTTGTCGCGATCCGGAGCCTGCTGAGTGCTTATGATATTCCCGTGGTGTACGCAGCTATGCGGGAAATCAGGCAAGGTGAGAAGCTGAAGGCGTTATGGCTCGTAAACGGGCAGCTGACCCACGCACAGTCGGAGAAAGAACGGGTTGAAAAGATCTGGTCCATGCTGCGCGATTCAAACCGGGGAAATCCGATGGCGGCAGACGTGCCGGACGGACTGACGATTGGCAAGGCTGCAGGGCTGGCCGGGGTCAATGCTTCTGCCATTCGCCATTGGGAGAAGGAAGGGTTGATTCATTCGGAACGTGACCCCATGAACGGTTATCGGATCTACCCGGCAAACCAAACGAGAAGAATTTTGCTGATCAGCAGTTTGCGCAAAACGGTGTATTATATCGGCCATATGAAGCAGCTCCTCGAACTGTTGGAAGAACGTGACCCTGTTCAGGTCGAAAGCTCGCTCAGTCTTGCCATGACAAAGCTGAACGAGCGGCTCGTGCGGCAGTATGCAGGCATCCAGGCCCTTATGCGATACATCGAAGCACTTGATGAATATAAATCGTAACCGAACAACGTTCCATATTCGCCAAAACGCCATTACGGTCTGCCTTATCCATGATGAACGGAAAACAGGCGAGGAACATTCCCCGCCTGTTTTCTTTGTACAGCGACTGTTTTGGCACGAGCTGGCCTCACATCACCTTTGCTGTTTTGAGTTCCATTTCCCCATCCGACCCTGGCAGCCCCTCAGTCCCTCACGCCAAAGGCAAGCGTTAACGCGCTCTTGGCCTCCATGCCGAAACTCATCGTTTCGTATCCCGGCACCCTTACTTCCACGCTCTCCGAATGAGACCGGTCATTGAACAGCACCACGGCAATCGATCCGTCCACGTTCCGGAACGCTACCGTTGGCACGGCATCGTCACTGTTTGAACCTATGCGTACGGCCCCGGGACGAATATGTTTGCTGAAATGAGCCAGCGCGTAATAATCAAGCGTATAGGTGAGCTCCCGCGTTTGCTGGTTGATCTTCACGATGCCCCGGCATGTACTGTTGCCGAATCCCGGCACCGTCGGTCCGTTCTCTTCGTCCAGCGCCATATTCCACAGCACGAACGAACGGCTGTGATTGCGCAAAATGCCGATGCCCGTCCGCATCACGTTGCTGAACGCCTGCTCGAACGGCGGTATCCATTCTCCGCCAGATCCTTCCGTAAAGTGCACTTCTTTCTCCGGAAAAGCAGCCCACACATCGCTCTGCGCCGAGGAGCTTCCGCCGTACCAATGCCATGCCACTCCGTCTACCGCGTCGCTCGCCTGCTCCAACACTTCCAGCGGGTACTCCGGCTTATCCCAGTTGTGGTCATAACAGAAAATTTTGGCGCCGATGCCGTTCGCTGCGAACCTCGGTTTCAGATGCTCGCGGACAAATCTGGCCTGATCGGCGGCCGGGAAAATCATGCCCGGATAATGCGGCGGCGAAAACAGCGCCTCGTTCTGAGGCGTTACGGCGTATACGGGGATGCCGTGCTCCGCGTAAGCCTGTACATAGCGGACGAAATAATCGGCGTACGTCGCGTACCACTCTTCTTTCAGCGTGCCGCCGATCATGGAGCCGCTGGTTTTCATCCAGCCTGGCGGGCTCCAGGGCGAGCCCATCATTTTAAGCTGCGGATTCAGCTGCAACGCCTCTTTCATCAGCGGAACGACGTCCTGCTCATCATGGGCGATCGTAAACCGCTCCAATATGGGGTCGGTCTCGCCTTCGGGCAGATCATTATAACTATAAAACTCGCGGGCATAATCGGAAGCGCCCATCGGATTGCGAATAACGGACAGGCCGATCCCCCGTTTATCGTCAAACAGCTTGGGCATCAGCTCCGCGCGCTGTTCCGCGCTCAACACCTGATGGATCAGATAAGCGGCCGAATCCGTGAATGACGCGCCGAATCCGTCCATTTCCTGATACCGCTCGCGGTCGTCAACGACGATGACGCGTGCATCGACGGAAGAAGGAGCCGGGGCCAGCTCCGCTTTCGTTTTTTTCGCAAACAATTGCCCTTCCCCGTTCGATTCGTAGATCAAAACTTCGCTTTTACCCCTATCCATGTTCGTGTTCATGTTCACGCCTCCTGTCCCCGGTTACAGACCGAGCTTTTCCTTGTTGGCTTTCATTTTTTCACTGCGAATGTCCACGATTTTGCTCCAACCGTTGCTGTCCAAAAACTGCTTGTAATCGTTCAGAATGGCCTCGAACTGCGCATCATCCTTGGCCCGAATCATGCTGACCATCGTGCTGTTCCATTTGGTGTTGATCGCGGTCAGTCCGCGGGCTTCCGGCGTGCCCTGATCCGGGTCGATGTTTTCCAGAATAAAGTGGGGTACCAATTTGCCCTCGCCCCATTGCTGCATTTGCTTGATCGATTCCGGGAAGGCGTCTTCGCTATAGGCTTTGTGTTTGTCGTGCCCGAAGAACATGAATTCGCCCATGCGGTACTCCTTTTTGAATTTGTCCGCATTGGTCTGCTGCAGCTCCTTGATTTCCGGCGTGAACTGAACCGAACCATCCGCATTCTTCACATAGGTCTCGCCTTCGATGCCGTAGTTCATGAGCATCTGTCCTTCCTCGCTCAGCAGGTACGTGAACAACTGCATCGATTTGGCCGGATCGGCATTTTGTTTGGTGATAAAACTCACCATCCAGCCGGAGATCCCGGATTGGTTCAGCTTGGGCTTGTTGCCCGCCGTGCTTTGCGGCCCGTCCACGGCCATATATGCCTTGTCCGGATTAGCCGACATGAAAATTTGCAGGTTGCCCCCCTGCTGCGGCGTGCCGTCCAGCAGAATCGTCGCGTATTTGCCGGACTTGACCTTCTCTTCGAATGCAGTGCCGTCATCCGCAAAGCTGTCGTCGCTGATGTTCCCGTCCCGGTGAACCTGGTTCAGCGTCCGGAGCCATGCCAAATAATCGTCGTCCAGGTTGCGGTTGTAGAAACCGCCATTGCCGTCCTCCAGCGGAACGCCGATAAAATCCTGCAGCACGTCGCCGAGGGACCCGGTGCCTTCGCCGATCGAGTTGAACCCGAACGGGATCAGCTCTGGAAACCGTTCCTTGATCTGCTGCATGGCAGAACGGAATTCCTCCGGCGTGCCGAAGTCGGGACGACCAAGCGCCTCATAGACGTCCTTGCGAATGATGAACGCCGTTTTGGCCGGGATCGTGCCATCGTTGTAATCCGCCTGCGTATTGGAGTAATTCGGATATCCATACGTTTTGCCGTCGGACAGCTGGAACCATTTGAGCGTATCCTGGGCGGCGACGGTGTTAAAATAAGGATCGTACTTTTCCGCCAGATCGTTCAACGGAAGCGCCCATGAGGAAGCTTTTTGCACAACCGGGGAGTTGATGCCGAACGTCGTGATAAGATCCGGCATCTCTCCGCCTGCAAAAAACGTGTTCAACTTCGTGTCGTCTCCGGTAATGAACTTGATGTCCAGGTTCAGGTCTTCCTTGATTTTTTTCGTCACGACGTCTTTGCCGTAATCCGTGTTCCACCAGTCCGCGTTGACATACCAGGTAAGCTGCGTCGGTTCCTCCTTGGTATCCAGCTTCCAGGCAGGTGTACTTGCATCCGGCGTGTAGCGCCCTTCAATGGATACCCAGTTATCTCCCTTGGAGCCGCTCCCCCCTCCGCAGGCGCTGGCAACGAGCATAACAGCCATTAGAACAGCGGTCAGGGTAATCCTTTTCGATCTTTTGCGTTGCATTTTCGTGGTCATGTTACATTCCCTCCTTTTGGATATAAAGCGCTTACTCTTTGACAGCACCAAGCATCATGCCGGAGATGAAGTACTTTTGCAGCAGCGGATAAATAATGACGATCGGCAATGTCGTGATCACGATGGTAGCCAGCTGCACACCCTTGGTCGCCGTTTCGATCACAACAGACCCCGCCACATTTTGCATCGATTGCGTTTGCGACTGAACGATGATCTCGTACAGCTTCATCTGCAGCGGATACAATGCTTCGCTCGTGACATACAGCTTCGTCGTCATAAAGTCGTTCCATTGGCCAACCCCGTTAAATAACGCAATCGTCGCCATGGCCGGCATCGATAACGGAATGAACAGGCTGAGGAAAATGCGCCAATCCCCCGCACCGTCAATCTTTGCCGACTCCTCCAGCGAATCGGGCACCCCTCTGAAAAAATTCATCAGAATGATCACGTCGTAATAACTTAGCAGGGCAGGAATGATGTACACCCAGAAGCTGTCCAGCATGCCCAGGTCCTTGATCAGCAAATAGGTCGGAATCATGCCGCCTGAGAAAAACATCGTAATGACGCCCATGGAAACGTACACTTTGCGCCCCCGCACGTATCGTTTGCTGAGGCCGTACGCCACCATCGCACAGAAGAAAACATGGGTCACAACGCCGATGACCGTTTTGGAGATCGAGATGAAGAAGGCCTGCCATATGGAGGAATCCCGGAACACGGCCCGATAGTTTTCCAGGGACAGCTCGGAGGGCCAGAAGATGTACCCTCCCTCTGCCAGCGCTCTGCTGGAAGCGAATGATGAAACGATGACGTTCCATAGCGGAACCACAATCGCGATCATCGTGATGACGAGCAGCACGACATTCACCGCGTTAAAAATTCGGCTGTCGGTATCGCCCTTGATTGCTTTTGAACTCACGGATTTCCCTCCTTTTGTCGCTCTCCGCTTTACAGAACGGATTGATTGTCGTTAAGCTTGCTTGTTATTTTGTTGGCGGTGACGAGCAGAATGACCGAAACGATCGATACGCCAAGACCGACCGCAGTCGCGTAGGAAAAGTCTCCCTGCGTCATCCCCATGCGGTACACGTAAGAATTGATGACCTCCGCCTTTTCCCTGTTCTGGGAGTTCATCAGCACGAGCGTCTGATCGAGGTTAGACCCCAACAAGCCGCTGACGGTCAGGATCAGATTCAGGCTGATGATCATCTTCATGTTCGGAATCGTGATGTTCCAGATTTGACGCATCCGGTTCGCTCCGTCGATTTTGGCCGCTTCGTAATACGTCGGGTCGATTTTGGCCATCACCGCGAGGTACAGAATCGTGCCCCAGCCCGCCTCCTTCCAAATGTCGGAGAGAACCGCGATCCACCAATATTTGCTCGGGTCAAGCAAAATGTTTTGCGGCTGGCTGATGAGGCCTAAGGACAACAGGATCTGGTTGAAGAGGCCGGTCGTCGACACCCAGGTGATCAGCATGCCGCCAAGCACGATCCAGGACAGAAAATGCGGAAGATACGATATCGTCTGCACGATTTTTTTGAAACGGCTCCCGCTGACCTCGTAAATCATGATCGCCAGAATGATCGGCACCACGAAGCCGATGGCCAGCTTCAGAAAGCTGATGCCCAGCGTATTGACGACCGAATCCCAGAAATACGGATCGGTCAGGATGATCCTGAAGTTATCCAGCCCTACCCAAGGCGCGCTGTCGATCGTATCGATGACCGTATAATTTTTGAAAGCAATGGTCAGACCGTAGATCGGGATAAAATTGAATACGATCATGAAAATGACGCCAGGCAAAATCATGGATTGAAGCTCCCACTGCCTGATGAAATCCGTGCAAAATGCCTTGGCACGCTGCACGACAGGCTTTTTGCCCGGCGGCCGCACCATTGCGCCCACTGCCTCAGCCGACGTAGCCGCCGCTGGTTTGCTCATGTGTCTCGCCCCTTTTTATTCGTTTTTATAAAATTCACCCAAATAATAAAAACGTTTTTATTTTTGAGCAAAAAAATTTATCCCCAGATTTTTTTCAAATCCCCTTTTTCAAAGGGAAAATCCGGTGATAAGCCTATGCTTCCGAAGCAGCTTTCTTTCAGAAAGCTTTTAGAACGCTTCGCTTCTCCAGATTGTTCTGCCTCTCCGTTAACGTGTGCATCTTTTTTGCGGTTTATATCCTTTCCTTATCCCCGACATGAAAGCGTTTACCATTTTGCCAAAGGAGGCCCTCTTATCGCGAGGGTTACTCCCGTGCCATCTTGATCTGCGTGGAATTGCGCACGACCAGCTCGCCCGGCAGCTTTTCATGACGGCCTTTCTCGTCTTTCTCGATCATGCGAATCAGATCGTTCACGACGAGCATCCCTTGTCTTGCAATTTGGTTGCGTACCGTTGTGAGCGGAGGCGTGAAATACTGTGCAATGTCGATATCGTCGAATCCAACGACGCTGACGTCTCCCGGAATGTCGTAGCCAAGCGACTTCAGCGCACGCATCGCTCCGATGGCGCTCAAGTCATTGCCTGCTAGGAACGCGTCAGGCAGCTTGCCGGCATGCACGTTAACGAATGATTTGACTGCGCCGTACGAGCTTTCTTCCTCGAAGTATCCCTGCAAAATGTAATCCTCATCCTGCGGCAGATTGTAATCGCGCAAAGCATCCAAGTAACCGGCCTTCCGCTGCTCGCTGTCGAACATCGTTTCAACGCCGGAAATGTAGGCGATTTTTTTGTGCCCGAGGCTGATCAAATATTTCGTGGCCTCATACGCATCGACATAGGAATCGAAGATGATGCTGCCCATCGATTCGCTCTGGATTTCGCGGTCCAGGAACATGGCCTTGACCCGGTTTTGCTCCATGACGGCAATGTCGTTTTCATTCACCCGCATCTCCTCGTACACGATGACTCCATCCACGCGTCCGCCCAATATGTTGCTCATGATGACCTGCTTATCCTTCGTTACGAAGATGTTCAGCCCGTATCCATGGCGGTCGCATTCGCGGGACATCGTCTCGACGAGCGTATAGAAATATGGCCCCGACACACTGGTCGTGAAAAAGCCGAGCATTTTCGATTTGCCGGATTTCAGCAGCTTGCCGTTGATGTTCGGTACATAATTCAACCGTTTCGCCACGTCGAGAATATGCGATTTGGTCTCGGGATTCAGCACGTCCACGCCATTAAGCGCATTGGAGACCGTAGAGATGGACACGCCAGCTTCCTTTGCTACATCTTTGATCGTTACCTTTCTCATCTGCGACTTCCTTTTTATAAAAACGTTTTTATGGAATGAATATACTATACAAGCGTTTTCATGGCAATCCTTTTTTTTCGTGCACATCGATTTTTTTTCAGGAAAACTCTCTCGCAAAAATGAAAAAGGCTGCACCAAATGATCTTATCTCATCTGGAGCAACCCTTCTTTTATTACTTATTTCGAGGTTGAACGTTCCTGCCCAGCAGCCAGAAAGCCAGTGCACCGGCCGAAACAAAGGCAAGCGCCATGCCGACGAGCCCTTGCAGCAAATTCAGGCTGCCTTCTTCGATCCACAAAGGGAGTTCAAGCAGCCCGAGCGTACTGCCCAGCGCAAACGTCTTTACCTTCAGCAGTCCCATGTACAAGCCGCCAACCGCGCCTCCCGCAAGGGCCGAAACAAAAGCGGCTCGCCGCCTCATGTTTACGGCATACATCGCGGGTTCGATAAAACCAATCAGCGCTGTGCCAGCAGCCCAGTAGGCAAGCCTCCTGTGATCAGACTTGCGCTCGCGCAATGCAACGGCCATGGCCGCTCCAGCCTGTCCCATCACAGCCACCGTGAAAGCCGGCAATAACATCATGGAACCATTCGTGACCAACTCACTGATCAAAATCGGAACAACAACAAATTGCATCCCCAGCAGCATCAACAACGCGTAGAACGCACCGACAAGAACGATCGTGAGCACTGGAGTCTTATCCATCATCGAAGTGATGGTTTCCGTCAAATGGTTCTGCGCATACATGCCAACGGGACCTAACACAAGCAGCATGACCGGGATCATCACCAGTAACGCCAGCGCGGCGGGCAAAACGCCTTGAAGCCCCTTCGGCAATACGCGCCCCAACGCTCGTTCGATCCATGCAGCGCCCACTACCGCCAGAATGACCCACAGAGGGGCCGTATAGAATGATGACACCGGGACAAGATCAACGCCAAACAGACTGAATGCCTGCTCCCCGCTCATCACTCCTGCCACGGCTGGATACAAAGTAAAAGCACCAATGCCAGCCGCTGCGTATGGATTGCTGTTCATCCTCCGAGCCGTACTGAACGCGACCAACACAGGCAAAAAATAAATCAAAGCGTCCGCTATGCTGCTAAATACGACGTATACCGTGCTATTCATATCCACAATATCCGTCACATCAAGCGTATCCAGTAACACAAACGTCAAAAGCACGAACTTGATCAAGAGCACTCCCAAAAGAGCAGGCATTAAAGGCCTGAATACGTCGGAAGCAAAATGCATGATCGAAAAAGGTTTCCTTCTTTTTCCCGTTCGCCCCGCTTCTTGCGACCCAATGGCGTTTGCATGATCCTCCCCTTCAATACCCAGGAATGCCGACAAAGCTTGATATCCATCTGATGCCTCGTCCCGAAGTACGATCTGTGCGCCGCTTTTGCTTGCGTGAATCTCTGCCTCCATCTCGGCGACATCCATCGCCGACAGATTCATGTCGCTACTACGCTTTAACTCTACAACGGTTTTGCCGTTCTCGTGCTCGACTTGCTTGATGTTCTCCATTCCTCCTGCGAGTCGTAAAACGGAGTCCATCAGTACTCTGTCATTCATATGTACAATCTCCTTATGCTGCGGTAAAACCGAGTTTTGTGAAGCTACTATTCTATATACACATTTCCACAAAAAAACTTCAATAGGCAATATAAACTAATTTCCCTTTTATGTGTATTCGCATAAATTCAGAAAAAAAGAGCTGTACATTTGCCCAAGATGGCAAACATACAGCCCTGTTCAACGGGTAAAAACCGACTACGACAATGCCAACATGGCGTTCATATCTTCCTCTGCTGTCGTTATCAGTTTAAGTCCAAACATGTCGACGAGCACGTCGAGCACGCCTTGCGAGATGAATTCCGGCGGCTTCGGTCCGATCCGGATATCCTGAATGCCCAGGCTGAACAGTCCCAGCAAAATGGCCACGGCTTTTTGCTCGAACCAGGACAATACGATGCTGACCGGCAGCTCGTTCACGGTGCAGCCGAAGGCATCGGCGAGGGCAAGCGCGATTTTGACCGTCGAACCGGAATTGTTGCATTGTCCCAGATCGATATAACGCGGAATGCCCGTGTCGCCAACCGTCCCGTAATCCACGTCGTTGAAGCGGAACTTGCCGCAAGAGGTCGTCAAAATCACCGTATCGTTCGGCAGGCTCGTTGCCAGTTCCCGATAATAGTTTCCGCCTTTGCCCGGCGCATCGCAGCCTGCAATGACGAAGAAGCGGCGAATATGCCCGTCTTTAACCGCTTGAATGATTTCGGGAGCCAGACCGATGACCGTTTCGTGGTGATATCCTGTCGTCAATACCTGCTCCGATGGTACATCAGCCGCAGGCAAGGACAAAGCACGCTCGATCAGCGGCGCGAAGTCGTCATTCACGATTTTGGTCACGCCCTCCAGTCCGGCAACCTCGTAGGAGAAGAAGCGGTCCGCGTAACTGCCCTTGATTGGCATAACGCAGTTCGTGGTGGCCAGAATGGCGCCCGGGAACTGCTCGAACAGCCTGCGCTGGTCATACCATGCTTTGCCGATGTTGCCTTTCAAATGGGCATATTTCTTGAGCGCGGGATAACCGTGCGCCGGCAGCATCTCCGAATGGGTATAAATGTTGATGCCTGTTCCTTCCGTCTGGCGCAGCAATTCTTCCAGCGCATATAGATTGTGCCCTGTCACGACGATGCACTGTCCTTCGATCCGGTTCTGGCTGACGGTAATCGGCTGCGGGATGCCGAAACGGTCCGTATGGGCGCGATCCAGCACATCCATAATACGTATGGCCGCATTCCCTACCCTCATTGCCATGTCCAGATGTTCCTGCACGTTGAAATTCGAGTTCGTTAACGTCATATATAACGCTTCATGCGTAACACGGTTTACCTCGGGGTCTTCATAACCCAGCTGTCTGGCATGCGTGGCATATGCTGCGATTCCCTTCAACGCAAAGATCATCGTATCCTGCAGGCTGGCAATCGTCTCGTCTTTGCCGCACACCCCGATCACCTTGCAGCCGCCCGTTGGCGTCTGCTCGCACTGGTAACAAAACATAACATTCCCTCCATGCATGATCAGTCTGTTTTTCTCCCATTCAGCGTAACAGACCACGATTCGGGCAAGTGTGACGGCGCACACATTTACCAATCATTTTCCATGCCGTTCTCAAGATCAGCCGGGACGCTTTTTTCGTTCCAACGATCATTTATTGAGCAGCTTTATGCCAAAGGTAACCATCTGGCGTCCATGCCAAACATGATTATGAGCCATCTTTACCAGCCTGCATTTTAATTATGACATTATTGCCATATATAAATTTCAAGGTTACAATGAATTATTAGAATCGCGGCAGCCTGCAGATTCGTTTGATTCATAGGCTGCCTTTGCGAACATACTATAGAAAAACAGACAGGAAGGATCCAATGAAAGACAAAATCGTCATGCCGCTATGGACATGCTGCCTCTTCATCGTGGTCATGAACACTACCATGTTTAACGTTTCCCTGCCCGTGATCATTCAGGATCTGCACATCACCTCGGATCTTGGGTCGTGGGTTATTTCGAGTTATTCTATCGGCTATGCGCTCTCTACCGTTATTTTCAGCCGACTCTCCGACCATGTGCCTGTACGCAAACTGGTTACGGTTGGACTGATCATCCTCGGTTGTTCATCCGTCCTGGGACTGTTCGCCCACAATTTCACCCTGTTATTGATCACGCGCATCCTGCAATCGGCTGGAGCCGGAGTCATGGCCGGACTGGGTTTGGTCATCGCGAGCCGTTATGTTCCGGTGGAGCGCAGGGGCGCCGCCATCGCGATGATCTCGTCCGGGAGTGCCATGGCCTTCGGACTTGGCCCGATCGTCGGCGGACTTGTCAGTGAATACTTGGGCTGGAACGGACTGTTTGCGATTACCGTGCTGGTGCTTGCGGCCTTGCCGTTTTTGCTGCGTTTTTTGCCGCGAGAAACGATTCAGGCCGAAAAATCGTTCGATATCACCGGTGCAGCACTTACCGTAGTGAACGCCACGACGGTGCTTGTGGCCGTGACGCAGCAGTCGTTGATCTGGCTGCTCATCGGCCTGGTTTCGCTCGCCGTGCATATTGCTTATATCCGCAAAGCAAACGGCTCGTTCATCAATCGTGAGGTGTTTGCAACCAAAGGTTATTCGCGTCTGCTGATCATCGGCTTTTGCGTGCTGATCGTCAATCTGGGTAATCTGTTCCTGATGCCGCTCGTGCTTGCTGACCTGTTCGGACGGTCCTCGCTGGCGATTGGACTGCTGATTGCTCCAGGAGCGATCGTTGCAACATTCCTGGCGCGGTTTGTCGGCCGCTGGATTGATCGTTTCGGAAACATGCGCTTCCTGATCATCGGCCATATATTGCTTGCCAGTGTATTGCTTTTATACGTATTCGGGTTGAAATATTCGGCCTTGATCATCACCGTGGGTTACTTGTTTTTCTCCCCTGCATTGTCGGCCTCCATCGCCTCAATGAACAACGAGGCTTCACGGGTGCTGCCCAAAGCGCGGATCGGTGCCGGCATGGGTCTTCTGCAATTGATCCAGTTTTTCGGCGGCTCTCTCTCCGTGGCTGTCTGCGGGCTGCTGCTGCACAGCTTTCCGGGGGTCCCGGTGAAAGAAGCCTATCCTTACGTGTACGGCTGCCTGCTGCTCGTTTGCCTGATTTCGCTCGCGCTGGTGCTTCTCTACGCTCGCTCTACGCGCAGTAATTCAGCGGCATCCGCAGCTGCAAACTGACTTTTCCCCATAAAGCGCGATCCAGAAAATCGAATGTATCAACATCGGTCATGCCGCATATCGCAAAAAAGGTCCGCTTCAACAGCGGGCCTTTTCCCATTTTCATATCATTAATAATCACGGAGATGGTTTCGCGGACAAAGCGGTTTTCCATGCCTCCGCGACAGAAACAGGAGCTTTGGTGCTATTCTCGCCTCCACCCTCTTGCGACCAAAGCGGCGGATAATAGGCAAATACTTCGCCTGGCCGGAGCTGCTCCATCGTATCCTGCCAGTCATTCCAACGAAACGTCTCGTAAAACTGCTGCAAATTTCCGTTGGCCAGCCAATTCATGAACCCTGAATAGGCCAGCTCCGTCGATTCCCATTCCATCGTGTCCGGTGCAAAATAATAGATATGACCGGTGCGTCCGAACCTGCCCGTATCGAGCGCAAAAAATCCGCCTGCCGCATCATAAGCCACCAGCAACACGCCCGGTAACGCCGGAACGGTAGACTGCTCGTCCAATCCGTTCCAGAATGTCAGGCTGCCGTAGCTGCCTTCGCCTCCGGAACCAAGCAACGTGATCCAGCCATGGTCGAATCGCATTCCCCCCGTCTCATACGCTACGGTACCCAAATAAGAACGGGTGCTGACTTGCAGCCGCACAAGCGTTTCTTCTGCCACTTCGCGCCGTGCAGGGACGTAGTTCCATGTATTCTCGCCGCTGTCCAGCAGCTCCCGCAATTCCTCCCAGGCGTGATGCTCCCGATCATATAGCTGATCCGCATTCAATGCATCCATCATAAAACTCCTTTCATGCGTCAAAACTTGCGTTGATGACGTTCATGTACAATATTCCTTACAGCTCAATCGCCTGTTTGCTGCGGCACAGCTCAGGCAGCGAGGTCGCAACCTGCACGCCATCTTCGTAACTCAAATTGCCCGAATGGGCCATCAAAATGGGGTATTCCCCCTTAACCGCCGCTGACCGCATATCGAACATGTAGTGATTGCCGTTTCCGTCCAAGGCAAAGGATACGGCACCCGGCATATACTCCGGCAGTTCGTATGCCAGGTTCATTTCCCTGAAATCCGCCGTGCCAAAAAGCTGAAAGTAACGCTCCCCGTTCTGAAACTCGCCGCCATTGGAGAACAGCAGCAGTTCGATATAACTTTCCGGCAGCATCCTCTCGGGGAACGACCAATCCGCCGGATCAGGCCGTCCTCCATGGACATGCAGCGCGGGCATGCTCGCCAAAAGCTTCTCCCGCCCTGCCCGAATCTCTCCGACCTCCTCTTCGTTCAGCCGGGCATTCCACTGTCCCAAAAATTGCTCGAGCTCTGCCTTCGACGCCCCCGGCTGCCTGGACCACTCATGTTCAAATACATCACTCCACATGCTCGTCCCTCCTTCTCCTGCACATTTGGCATGCACCAAGAAAACGCAGCATACATCTTGGGCCGCCATTCGTTCTTTCCCTTTTTTACCATTCCGACTATGAGCATATCACGGCCTTTTTCCCCGTTCAAACCCTGTCCATCTTTCCGTTCGTCCCGTAAGAAAAAACAAAAAGTCTGTTCGCACCCTTTACAATCTGACCATCGTCAGGTAATATCAATAAATCATGCCGCGCGGCAACAATAAAAAAGACGGAGGTTAAACATGGTTACCCTGACTCATAACAAAACGAATGCACGATTATGGGGAAAATCGTTCATTTTCATCATGCTGGCCAACGCCCTGCTGTTCATGGCCTTCGAAATGCTGCTCCCTACCTTGCCGCTGTTCGTATCAAGCTTGGGTGGTGACGCATCGCAGATCGGACTCGTCACAGGCATCTTCATGTTTTCGGCAATCCTGGTCCGCCCTTTCACCGCAATCCTGGCAACCAAATGGAATAAAAAAATGCTGCTCATCGCAGGCATCGCCATCTGCGCACTGGTTACCGGTTCATACTACCTCGCGTCAGGCATCGGCATGATTTTGCTGCTCCGGGTCATTCATGGCTTTGGCTTCGGACTCGCGACAACATACTTCGCAACCATTGCCACCGAGAACATTCCCAAGCAGCGCCGGGGTGAAGGCATGGGTTACTTCGGCGTCGGCGAGACGGTGGCCATTTCCGTCGGCCCCTTGATCGGAACGAGCCTGCTGCTGCAATTCAACTACCAAAGCCTGTTTATGGGCGGCATGTGCATTTTGCTGCTGGCGCTGCTCATGACCGTGTTTGTATCCCGAAAACCGGTGCAGCAAAATGATTCTCAAACGTCGGAGACGCCTCATACAGCCGTCAAACTCATCGAAAAAAAGGTGCTGTTCCCCTCCATTCTCATCATGCTGGTCGGTATTGCGGCAGGTTCGATCATGTCGTTTGTCGCGTTGTTCGCTGAAGAAAAAGGCTTTACGCAGGTCGCCTGGTTTTTCTTCGTCATCGCCATCGCCAGCTTTGTCGTCCGGCTGTTTTCCGGCAAAATGTTTGACCGGCTGGGGCCCGGCTCTGTGCTCGTGCCATCGGCCATCCTCGCCATCGCAGGCTTGTCGGTGCTGACCATCGCGCAAAATGACGTGCACTTCCTCGTCGCCGGCGCGTTGTACGGCTTCGGGTTTGGAGCCATTTTCCCCGCGATCCAGACGTGGTGCGTAAATTTGGTGGAAGAGCATGAGCATGAAAATGCCATGGCATCGTTTTTCAACTTTTTCGATCTCGGCATCGGCGGCGGCTCGCTCGTACTGGGTATGTTGGCATCTGCATTTTCCTATACGTTGGTGTATGATATAGCCATAGGCATCTTCGTGGTGTACATCTTGCTGTACGTCATGTACGCCCGAAGACGGCGCCAAACGACCCATCATTCACTGGAGGCAGACATTTGAGCAAACAACGAATCAAGGATATTGCCATACAACATTTTATCCGCTTCGGGTACGAGGGCACCAAAATGGCCCAGATTGCCGAGGAAACCGGGATTCGCAAACAATCCCTTTCCTACCATTTTGCATCCAAAAAAGCGCTGCTTGTGGAAATTTACGAGGAAGTGGTACAGGAAGAGCAGCAGTTCGTGCGCGAGTTTTTCGCTCAATCGGCAGGGCAGACCCTGGAACAGCAGCTGCACTCGTTTTTGCAGGAGCATAAAAATCGTTTCCTCACGCATCCCAACGTGGCTTTTATGTACATTCTGTCTTTCATTACGCCCTTGGAAGTCCATGACTTCGTGCTGGCTCAGTACCGGACCTATCTGCGCACGCTCAAGGAAGAACTTGCTGGCGTGTTCGTGCAGCACCCTGACATTCGCCTGAGTCCCGAGGAAGCGACCGTCGCTTTTGTCACGCTGATGGACGGCCTTGACGTTCAGCTCGTGTACGAAACGCGGCAATCCTTCGAACAGGCACTCGCCATCGCCTGGAACGTGTTCTGGACCGGCATCCAGCGGAGCATTTCTTCCTGAACGACAAAGAGCCTTCTCCCTAGGGAAAGGCTTCTTTGTCGTTTGCGCTGCCAACTAACGATTATTATTTAACCGTCAGAATGACGCGTTGGTAGCGTTTCAACTGATGTTTGCCGTTATCCTGAACCTCGGCTACAATATGGATCGTATCGCCTGCCTTGGCATCTTGGGGCACGGTAAAGGTAACCGTGTCGGTGTCGCTGCCTTGCAACTCGATCGTGTCGATTTTCTCGTCTTTGCCGACCTCGCGATGCAAGCCCAGCAGCAGGTCTCCGACTTTCTCTTCCACGACCTTGTTCTCCACCGGGGAATCCTGATACGTATCGGCTTCGGCGTATCTCCACCATGTATACGTAAGTTGGTCCCCATCCGGGTCCGTACCTTCCGCATGCAGCGTCACCTGTTCGCCAGGGCTTGCTTTCAAGTCGATGCCTTCCTTGACGGTCAGCGCCGGATTATGGTTTGCGCCTTCGAACGTGTCTGCAGCGGCCCAATCGGCACGTGCGGCAAAGTCATCCTGAATGTCGTCAAACCATCTCATCAGGGAATATTCCGCTTCGTAACGTTTGGTGTACGGATCGTAATCCAGCACGTTGTTGCGGAACAGCTTGTCATTCACGACGCCGAAGCGTCCGCCCCAGCCGCCGTAGGAAGGATCCTCCATGCTGCGCAGGCCGTTATCGATCAAATAGAAGAAGGACGGGGAGTCCCCTTCGGAAATAAAGTCGTATTTTGCATACTGCGGGTTCTTCTTGATATACTCCGGATCTCCGCGCTGCTCTTCAGGCAGCTCGCCTTCGATCATTTTGCCGTCGGCCATCGTTGCATACATGTCCAGCAGCTTGCCGTGCCCGGTCAACAGGTTTTCTTTCATCCAGTCGCCGTGCAGCTTGCCATTGACTTCCTCGGCATGCATTTTCCATGCATAAGCGAAGTGCCAGAAGTTCGATTGATCGTTCAGGATGCGGATGTCCGGCCAGCTTTTGGCGATGTAATCGTTATAACTGTCATCCTGGTCAAGAATGATGTAGAGCACCAGTTTGTCGCTGACTTTTTTGCGGATGTCATCCCACTCGTCCGTGCCTTTATATTGATCCTCAATCGATTTGAGCGCACGGGCCGTCGTATTGGTCCCGCCCCACGTTTGCACGTACAGATCACGCTGATCATCGTCGAGGAACAATGTTTTCAGAAATTCGGAGCCTTCGGTCTCTTTTTCCATTTCGCCTTTATTGGAGATGTTCCCGATTTTCGTCATGACGCGCAGATCTTCCGGTTTAGGATAACCGTCCGCATGTTTGATCAGGTTGGGGTAGATTTCGCCATAGGCATCAATCATGTCGTACACCCACTGCGTGCCCGTCCAGCGGAATGGCTTGATTCCCGCATCCGGATCTCCGGCGTAGTGGTACACCGAGCTGGTCAGCACGATGCCTGCCAGGTCCATTTCATTGGAGTACAGCAGGAAGCGAATGACCGAGTTCATATCATCGACTTCGCCGTCGGTCGTAATGACCGTTCTCGCTTTAGCTGCCGTCGTTTGATCCGTTGTTCCCTTGTCTTCATTTTGCTCTTGCTGCGCTGACGGGCTCGGTGTCTCATTGCCCGCCTGCGGCGTTTTGGAGGCGCATCCGCTAATGACCAACGTGCAGATGCAGCATGTGATCAACGTCCTGAGCCACATTGGTTTCTTCATCCTCTTCTCCCTTTCTGCGTTCGACCTGATGTGTGGTGCCGAAGGATTTTTCTTACAGCCTTTCTTTTAATATCGGCCAAAAAAAAACAAAAAAACCCGAGTATCTATGCATGCGGACAGAGTCCGTGCACGTGATAATCAGGTTTTGCCTGCGCTAGCAGTCACAATCCTTCGTATGAATATGACTGTAACACATTTCTGTACAAATGTAAACGTTACCAATGGAAATTTAGTTCGTCATTGCGAATAACGATGGATGGCATTCATTCAAAAAGCGGCTGCAGCATGCCGGCCGGAATCGTGCTGCTTGTTCTGTTTTCTCGGGAAATCCTCCCATTTGGTATACTGTGCATGTAGAATCTAAGATAAAAGGCATACCGGTCCATTCATTGTCGCAGAGGAGGAACCATTTATGATCTATGTTGCATTGCTTCGGGGCATCAATGTCGGGGGCAACAACAAAATCAACATGAAACAACTGAAAGAGACGTTTGAAAAATCAGGCTTCACCGACGTGGTGACCTACATCAACTCCGGTAACATCATCTTTGTCGATCATCGCGAACGAGCCAACGCCCATGCCGAAATCTCCCTCCAGCTTGAACAAGCGATTGCGGATGATTTTGGCTTGCAAATCCCGGTCATCGTGCGGAACATTCATGAAGTCGAAGTGGTCATCAAGGCACTTCCGGAGGACTGGAGCAACGGTGACCAGAGCAAAAGCGACGTTCTGTTCCTCTGGGACGAAATCAATGATGCTTCGGTGTTGGACAGGCTGCCCATCAAACCCGGAATCGGGACGCTGATCTACGTTTCGGGAGCCGTATTATATTCCGTCAGCAGGGAAGATGCCGCCAAAAGCGGCATGAACAAACTCGTCGGCTCCAAGCTCTACAAATTCATTACGGTGCGAAACGTCAATACGACGCGACAAATTTACAAGCTGATGCAAGCGATCGACGAGAAAAAGAATTAACTTTCACTGATTTAACACAACGCGCCCTTTCATTTTACCTGCCTTTAACGCTTCCTCGTTAACATGATAAACATCACTATCATATTTCCACACAAACGTTAAAGGGGATCGGTCCATTTGAAAAAGAAGACGCCTTGGCTGGCCATGATGTCCATGTCAGCCATTCTGGCTGCGGGCACGGCAGCTTATGCACCACACACTCATGCATCCGGCACGTCTGAAGCCACTAGCGATCATGTCATTTTGCGTACGGCCATTCAGAACATGCAGGGTGCCGTTACCTGGGACAGCAGCAGCCGCAGCGTCGAGATCCGGATGGACGGCGTCCGCGCACAGCTCCCGGTCGGCTCGGACGCCATCACCATCAATGGTTCAACATTGGCTCTGGACAGCAAGGCGTATCTTCAAAACGGAACCACTTACGTTTCTCCAAATACATTGAAGCAGATCCAGAAGCAGGTGATCGCGGCCCAAAACAACACCGGCTTCGAACTCGCAGCATCGTTTCAAATGCCGAGCGGCAAAGCCGAAATCGCAGCTTCCACCCCTGATGGACAGCGTTTGCTGGTAACCGAAGCGGATGAAGGAAGCATCTCCGTATTGGACATCTCGGATCTGGGCCAAGTGAGCGTACTGCAAACCGTGAGTTTCCATGACCTCTCGCCAAAGGCCGAAGTGACGAGCGTTACGGTATCCAAAGACGGCAAATACGGACTGGCGGTCGTTCGAACCGGCGATACGGACACCGAAGCGAACAAAGGCATTTTGGCCGTTGTTGACCTTGACAGCTACCGTACCGTCAAAACGTACGAGCTCGGCATCGGTCCGGATTCCATCGCGCTTTCGCCGGACGGACAACATGCCGTCATCGCCATCGAAGACGAGGAGATCAACAAAGCCACAGACGAAATCGATTACGCCAACGCCAAACGGCCTGGCAGCATCATGATCGTTTCGTTTGCTGGGGGCAATCCGCTGGAAGGCAAAGTCACGAATGTGCCCGTATCCCTGGAAGATGTGAAAGGCGCAGCCTATCCGCATGATCCGCAGCCCGAATACGTTGCGATTAGCCCTGACAGCAAAACCGCGGCCATCACCCTGCAAGAAAACAATGCCGTGGCCATCGTTGATCTGCAAACCAAAACGCTGAGCACCATTTTTGCTCTCGGCACGACGTCTCACGCGGCAGACCTGAAGGATGACGGCATCGTACAATTTACGGACAGCCTCACTGCACGTTATGAACCGGACGGCGTCGCGTTTACGCCAGACGGAAAGTATATCCTTACCGCCAATGAAGGAGATCTGGGCAAAAACGAATTCGATGACGGCGTGAAGGCGGGCGGACGCGGCATCAGCGTCTGGGATCTGCAAGGGAAACGCGTCTATGACAGCCAAAACCTGATCGATGAAGCGACGGCCAAAGCAGGCCTGTACCCGGATGATCGCAGTCCGAACAAAGGCAGCGAGGTGGAAAACCTGACCGTATCCACGGTGGACGGCCGTACCTATGCCGCCGTTGCGTCCGAACGTGCCGATGCAATCCTTTTCTTCGATCTGGCAGACCCTGCGAACCCGGATTATCTCGGACTGATCCGGGCGGCTGGCGAATCCCCTGAAGGCATTCATCGCGTGAATGGCCGCAGTCTGTTCGTCAGCGCGGACGAAAGCACGGGAACGATCAGCTTTTACGAGAAAAAGTAAACGGCCTTACAGGCCATAGAGCAGTGACCTCATCGGCATAACAACACATGAGTAACCAAGAAGGAGCGAATTCCCGTGACATCATTGTCAAAGGGAGATTCGCTCCTTCTTCTTTGTGAGGAAGCTGCTCATGGGCAGCTCCCTAGCTATTTCGAAATGTCCTTGTTGATCAGACTCTTTCGTTCGTAAATGTAATGCCCCCTGCGTTCATTCCCAGAAGAAACGACCGTTGAACACTTTTTCGTCGAGCAGCTTGAACGTTTCCTCTGACAATTCCTTTTTCATTTTGGCACGGACGGCTGCTTTGTCCAGATTGTATTGGGAGGACATGCCGATTTCGGTCTCTTCGTTGTTTGCATCAAAACGCATGATTGGTGCCGTCGCATCCTTCGTCCACGGCGTCCATGCCGCGAGCTCATTGCTGCCGCCATTGCCTGGATGACCCGTGTACAGGAATTGTTTCAGGTACGCCGCCATCGCATCGGACAACGCTTCGCGGCCCGGCTTGTTGGCGTCCGTGAAGTAACCTTCCGGGAAGTAGGACGCAATGCCGTCTGCGCGGCCGGTGTAGAAGTCCATGTCCGCTCCGTGCGGCGCGCCAAGCAGCGTTCGGAGCTTGTCGGAAATGACGCCAGGCTGCGTGCCCCATGCAAAACGGTATGCGTATACGGACGGTTGCCCGGAAACCTTGGTCAACCGTTCGGCTACGCGCTCCGCGTTGAAGCCCGCATAGGCTTCGCTGCCGTATTTGAGCGCTGCGGCATACTGCTCGGCTTTCGTTTTGTCCGTAAACAACGTGCCGTCATTGATCGCCGGGGAGAAGTTCGGATCGCCGAAGGCAAAGCCGGAAAACTCGGTTTCCAGGCTGCCCAGCAGGACGGGCACTTTGGCATAATCCCCGCTGCCGATCGCGTCGAAGCCCTGCTTCGGAATCACCGTGCCGTCACGGAACAGATGCGGGAACGGCTCCATGCGGATGGCCGTGCCGCCGAATGCGCTCACCAGCTTATCCGCAGGCAAGCCGCGCAGATAAGCTGCCACTTCTTCCTTGGACTGCTTGGCGATCCACGCTTTCGCTTTCTCGGCAGTCGCCGCCTTGCCTTCATCCACGAGCAGCTTCTCCAGCACGTCGCCGGACTTCTTCTCCCCTTCTTCCGGCGCTGCCGTCGTCAAACCGCCGCTGAATGCCGCGACCTTCTGGAACAGCCCCTCGCCCAGCGGCGAAATCATGGCCGCGAGCACGTCGCGCGCGCCTGCCGACTGTCCGGCGAGCGTAACGTTATCCGTGTCGCCGCCGAAGCTTTTAATGTTTTCCTGGACCCATTTCAAGGCTTGAAGGGTATCCAGCAGACCGAAGTTGCCCGAATCGTCGAGGGCGTCACCGGTCTCCAGCGCAGCGTTTTTGAAAAATCCGAGCGCACCGAGGCGGTACTCCACCGAAATGATGATGCAGTTCGTTTTGCGGGCCAATTGCTCGCCCTGGAACTCCTTGGTGGACCCGGTCATATTGCCGCCCCCATGCACAAATACCATGACCGGAAGCTTGGAGCTCGTCGTATTCGGACGCCAGATGTTCAGATACAGCGAATCCTCGCTGCCCACCGTCTTGGTACCGGACAGCTGCAGGCTTTTCTCCGCAAACTCCTTCGCCGATCTCGTTTCCGTCCATGCCTCCGGATCAACCGGTGCTTTCCAGCGCAATTCGCCTACCGGCGGTGCTGCGTAAGGAACGCCCAACCAGCCGAGGGTGCCGTATTGCTCGTATGCCACGCCGTCGATCGGGCCGTACTTGGTCTGCTGCTGCGTTTGCGGCGTAAACGCCTTGGGTTCGGCGCTGTTTTTCCAGCTTTGTTCCAAGGTGCCCCTGCCATTTTTGAGCTGGGCCTGCAGCGCCTGCGCGGTGGCCTCCGCCAACTGGCGGTTGGTCAACTCGCCGGCTTGCCCCAGCGCCGCCATGCCTTTGCCGACAGCAAACGCGGCCGCCCCGCCTGTTTCGTAATCCGTGCCTTCTTCGTATCCAAGCGCTTTCAGCAGCATGAACGCATACCCTCCTGCCGTAATCGGCGCGGACGGCTCAAATCGGTTGTCCGACGCTCCTTGCTGCAAATAGGGATGAAGTTTGAGATATCCGACGACCGGCTGCAACACTTTGCCCGCAAGCTGCGCATCTTCGTATGTATCCGTGCCTTGATACGAGAGCGCCTCCTTCTCCAATCCGGATAAACGCAAGTACATGACCGCGGCCTGAATGCGGGTTGCTTTTTTATTCAAATACGCTGCGGTAACCCCCTGTCCGCTGCCACGGATCAGCTGGGATTGGATCAGTTTGTCGATGGCCGCGGACGAAGCGGAAGCCGCTCCGGAAGTTTCGGCCGCATAGGCAGGCAAACCGGATACGCATAATCCCAAAATGCTGGCGATGGCCATCGTGCGTTTCATTTTTTTCATTTTTCTCATTGTGCAAAATCTCCTCGCTGTCGGATAATGTGTGATGTGCTGTCACCATTGCTTAAGTCAAAAACGGCTGTCCCTATGAAGAGCATTCCAAGGTTTGCCTGCGATCTCTCTATCTGCCCTTGTAAGCCCGATGCCCCTTCTCCTTTCCTGCGAATTTCGCTGCGATGGGTGCTTTGATTTCACCTCCAGGCAAACGATACTAAAAAAACCCGAATCAAAGGCAAATCGTCGCATCTTGCGCCGTGATCTGCCCTCAATCCAGGTTTTGCCTGCAATCAGTTACAACCCTTGGGTATGAGGTGAATGAAGTATCGAATACGTTGTCCCGATCCCCATTGGAAGCTGTTATGCTTCATCATTGGAAGCCGGTAACCTACAGGTATTGCCCGAATATAAGCGGTTACAATCCTGTTGTTATCGTGATGTTAGCACACAATGTAAGCGATATCAATACCATATTTCATATTTCGCCCAAAAAAATGGCCAGCAGGAAGCCGCCTTGTCCGGAGAATATTCTCCGGCATAGACGGCCTGTACATTACTGATTTCCGTTTCCGCTTTCGGCAGACCTCGCCAATCGCTCCAGCAGCTCGACCGCCGGCATGAGAACACGCTCGTCGATATCGAAAGAAGGATGATGATGCGGTGCCGGCAGGTCGCTGCCAACGATCATGTACGTTCCCTTGCCGCCTTGCTCCTGCACACGTCGGATCATGTAACTTGCATCTTCGCTGCCCAGGGCAGCGCTGTCTTCAAGGACGACGGCACGGCGGAATCCTTCGATGCTCTCCGCTTCCTTCGCCGCCAGCTCGGCCAGCTCCAGATCGCAATGAATCGGAATGGCGCCGCCGATCACCTCCACCGTTGCTTCCAGCTCATGCATGGCCGCGCTGCTCTCGATGATGTTGCGCACGCGCCGTTCCAGCTCGCGATTCGTCTCATCGCTCGTCGAGCGGGTCTCGATGACCATGCGCGCCTGTTCGGGAATGATGTTCGCTCCCGTTCCGCCCTCCAAAATGCCGACATTGATGCGGGTATCCGCCGAGCTGAAACGCGGCAGCGCATGAATGTTCAGCAAGGCCGTCGCCGCGCCAAGCAGTGCATTTCGGCCCTCTTCCGGGGAAGCTCCCGCATGGGAAGACACGCCGGTGAAACGCGCCTCCAGCTTGGTCGTGGCCAGGAAGCCGCCGGACGCGCCGCGGAATTCGCCGGACGGCACATCGGTGCCGAGGTGCATGCAGAACAGGCGGTCCACCTGCTCCAGCATGCCTTTTTCGACCATGGCGTAAGCGCCGCGCACCCCTTCCTCGGCAGGTTGGAACAACAGGCGGATTTTGCCTGCGAACTGCCTGTCGCGCAGCCGTTCGGCCAAGGCAAGGCCGATCGCCGTATGACCGTCATGCGCGCAGGCATGCATCAGCCCTTCATGCCGCGAGCGGAACCCCCCCGCTTGCGGAACATGCTGTTCCGAGGCGCTTTCGCGGATCGGCAGGGCGTCCATGTCAAAGCGGAACGCGGTGGTCGGTCCTGCGTGTACACCCTCCAGTTCCGCCACGACCGCGGTGAAGCCGCCGCGCATATGCTGAACGATCGACGGCTCCGCTCCTTCACTTAGAGCACGCTGATACGCGTCTTCAAGCACCTCCGGTTTGGGAAGGCCCCGTCTCGATGCATCGTCAATCGCATCTTTGCCATAGATGACCTGATACCCCCATTCCGTCAATAGCTGCACCACTTTGGTGGCCGTGCGAAATTCGGTGAAGCCCAGTTCGGGATATTGGTGCAAATCCCGGCGAAGCGTAATAATGTCCATCATTTGGTTTTACCCCTTTCTTGTTTGATCTCCTGATCGGTTACAGTCTCGGATATACTCCCGGACCCAGCGGCAGGTTGAATACGTACCACAGAACGACCATGATGACCCAAGCTGCGAAGAATACGATCGAATACGGCAAAATCAAGGAATAATACGTCCCCATCTTCGCGTCCTTGCGATACTCCTGCAGGAAACCGACGAAGAGCGGCACGAAAGGCGATACGGGCGCGAGCGGAATGATGACCGAATCGGATACGCGGAAAATGACTTGCGTGAATGCTGGATGGAAGCCGAGCAGCATCATCATCGGAATGAACACCGGTGCCAGAATCGACCAGATCGCCGATCCGCTCGCAATGAACATGGTCAGCAGCGCGGACAGGAAGATGAGTCCGATAACGACCGGAATCCCGTTGACGCCGAGCTTCTCCAGCAGATCGGTAATCGTCAATGCCAGAAACTTGCCCATGTTGCTCCAGTTGAACATGGCGACGAATTGGGCGAGCGGGAATACCATGACGATGAACCCGGCCATCGTTTTGATCGGTTCGACCAGCAGTTTCGGCAGATCATTCTGGTTTTGGATCACTTTTAATTTAATGCCGTAAGTCAGCGCTACGGTAAAGAAGAAAAGCAAAATGACAGGAACAATCCCTGAAAGGAACGGCGACCCCATCACGCCGCCCGTCTCCGGGTTGCGCAGAATGCCATTGGACGGAACGACCAACAATGCCACGACGGCGATAAAGATCAGTGCCGCAATGCCTGCGGCGCGCAAAGCGCGATTTTCTTCCGGCGTAGGCGCTTCGAGCTTATAGATGCGCTCTCCTTCATATTTTCCCAGTCTTGGCTCCAGGAACTTATCCGTCATGAATCCGGCGACCAGCGTAAGCACAATGACCGAAACGGACATGAAATACCAGTTGTCCAATACCGTTACGCCAACGTTCGGGTCGACGGAAGCGGCTATTTCGGTGCTGATACCTGACAAAAGCACGTCCGTGGTCACGATCAGCATATTCGCGGTGAATCCGGCCCCGACTCCCGCAATCGCGGCGATCAATCCCGCTACGGGGTGCCTGCCTACGGCCAAAAAGATGAGCGCTCCCAGCGGGGGCATGATTACCAGCGCCGCATCCGACGACACGTGGCTGAAGAACGCGATGAAAATGACGAGGTAGCTTGCATAACGTGCAGGCACGCGAACAGCCATTTTGCGCATGACCGCTTCCAGAAGCCCTACTTTCTCGGCAAGACCGATCCCCAGTACAAGGGACAGAATCGAAGCCAGAGGTTTGAAATCGGCAAAGTTTTTAACCACATTCGGCAGCAGCCACTGAATCCCTTCCGCGCTGAGCAGATTTTTGACCTGCACCTTCTCTCCGTCGATCGGATTGTGGGCCGTTGCATTAAAAAACGATAAAATCAGTGTGGCAACCATAAGTGCGGCGATCAGATAAATAAACAAGATAAACGGATTGGGAAGTTTGTTCCCGACTCTCTCGACCCAACCAAAAAGCCCTGTGTTCTCATGTCTTTCCGCTTTGACCATGCATTTTACCCCCTGACTGAGATGGAACTGCACCCGGATGACTGAACCTGTCCGCAGGAACGATCCTTGTCCCCTTTGCAGAACAATAACGCACATTTAACGAAAATGTCGCAATTAATTTAGGACATTATATAATTAATGCCGAGAAAAACTCAATACCTGTGTTACGTATTTTGACACAAAATAAAAAAACGATGTGCCGTCCTCCTTTGCCCCTGTCCTCCACTGGCGGACATGACAACTTAGATGGCATCATCGCTTAGGTTCTTGATCATTGGTATGGATTCATCTTGAAATGGATGTCCTTATATCTAACACGTTAGTCGGTACCGATTGCTTGGCCTTCCACGGCGGGTGTTCAGTTCGTTTCCGGTAATTTCCGCCAAAGAAAAAGCGGTCAGGCTGCCCATGATGCGCTGCACGTGTCTAATGGTCATGGACAGTCCAGAAGCCAAGTCGCTGGCCGTAAATTCTTCCTTGCCCATCCTTCGGACATATACTTTGATCTTCTGGAAGGTGCGAATGCTGACGCCGGCCTTGTTCAGCTTCTCCAACAGTTCAGCGTCGTTGGAAAACGTTTCGTACGCCAGCTCCTGTTCCTCGCCGGCCGCTTCCACGATCGTTCCGTCCGTTTCATAAACGATGATCCGTCCGGCTTCATCATCCTTTGCGTACTGAATCGCCTTGCGGGCATGACGCTCCGCATCGAAGGCCGTTTCGCCGAAGCCGATGCCTGCATAACAAGGCAAATCCGTATCCAGTTCAAGCTGATGCAAGGTGGAGTGCAGCGAATCCATGCTGCGGGCCATGCCGCCCCGGGAGCCGTACATCAGGTATCTGCCCGTTCCGTCCTGATGCAGGGAACCATCGATTTGCTCGCAATGGTGCAGGAGCAGGCTGCGGATTTTCAATTCCATGTATTGCAGTTGGTATCGCTCCGCTCCATGTTCACCCGCCTCATGCAGGCGATCCACCTCAACCATCAGCACGCCGATCTGGCTTTCCTTGAAAGCAGAGCTGCGGATCCGTTCCACCAGCATACGTACCGCCTGCACCGTTTCCAGTTTGGTAGAGTTGATTTTAAACACGGGGATCCCCCGTTTAAGCAAACCCTCATAGACGGCATACAAGCAGGTAATCGCCGCTTTGACGGTTCCGCGCTCGAAATGCCCGACATGGAATGCGATCATTTCCTCCACATCGTAATCGGTCGAAAAGACGTATTTGCGTAATCGTTCCTCGGGAAAGTCAAGCTCGTGCAGGCTGTCCATCAGCCCCCAGCCCTCATTTTCCGTCATATCGATGGAAATATCCTGGATGGCTTCTTCCGAAGCGTATATAGCCTGCAGTATGGCTTTGTACAGACTTGCGCCCGTAGGCGGGCAATAAATGGCGTGTTCCTGTTCCCGCAGAACGGCCTGGGCCGCCAGATAAGGAATGGGCCCCGTGAATACCCACCCATGAACATGTCCACGGTATTTTTCGATAATGTCTGCAGTTTCCCGCGCATGCTCGTAGGGATACAGCTCATAGCTTGTTCCCAGCTCCTGCCCCTGCAAGGCATTCATTGTCCGCTCAATCGACGGCTGCGGCCCGACGATGCCGATTCGGTACATTCGCGCCCCTCCTCATCCCCAATTGGATTGTTCGTAACTACTTATTGTAAAAAGGTGAATCCTTCCCTTGAAATTGGCCCAATGATAGCAAATTATGTTCCAGAATGATCATCAACTGATCCGTCATTTCCGCTGGCGTGTAGGGCATGGATTGCACAACCCACCATTCCACCAAGCCGGCGACCGATAGGCTTAAAAACTGGATGAGAACGTCCTTTTTCACGTTCGTATGAACTTGTACGCGCTGAACATGCTCCAGAATGCCCTGCTCCATTAATGAGATCATTTTCTTGCGAAAAGCCGGAACGCCCTTGCTCGTCATCAGCGTGGAATAGATGGTGGCATGCCGCTCCAGAAATTCGAACGTTCGCAGCAGCAGAGCACGCGACTGATCGCGGTCAGGCTCCCCGTCCGGCATGCAGCTGTCGTACAGTAACTGCAAGTACGTTTCGACGCATTCGTCCAACAGGGCGTATTTATCCGCAAAATGCAAATAGATGGTTCCCCGGTTTACGTTCGCTCGGTCCGCAATCGCTTGAATCGTGATTTTCTCGAAGCCGAGTTCCTCCACCAAACCGATAAAAGCTTCCATGATGGCTTGTCTCGTCCTTTGAATACGTCTGTCCATATGCGTACCTCTCTATTTTTATTAGACAACCAAGACCCGTTTTGTTGAATTCTCAACAGAATGCAAGAGATCGGCGATTGATCCGCTGTTTTATCAGATGATATGTTTATTTTAGTCAACAAACGTCATTTATTCAACAATTGTTTATTCGATATAAGGAGGTTCATTTATGAACGTATTGGTTTATGGAGCAGGTGTTCTAGGCAGCTATTTGGCACATGTTCTTGCACGAGGAGGCAACGAGGTTAGCCTGCTGGCTCGAGGAAAACGGGCAGAAGAGCTGGAGAAAGACGGCCTGGTGATCCGCCACTATTTCCAGCGCAAAACAACGGTAGATCGGATCCGCGTCATCCGGAGCTTGGAGCCGGACCATCATTTCGATCTTATCTTTGTGGTCATGAAATATACGGACTTCGCCTCGATTCTGCCGATTCTGGCCGCCAACAAAAGTGAAAATATCGTCCTCGTCGGAAACAATGTGGATGCAGATGAGATGCAAACCTACGTACACGAACACAGTCCTATACCCAAAAACATCGCTTTCGGATTCCAAACGACGGCAGGACGTCGCGAAAACGGTCGTGTAGACTGTATTCGCATAGGCCCCGGGCAGATGGTTATCGGCGGGCTCGACGGGGGAATCCCTTTCCGGTCGGCTCTTGATCAAGCATTTTCGAAAACAAAGTACAAGCTTATCTATGAGGAAAATATCGACGCTTGGTTAAAGAATCATATCATACTGATCGTGGCGATGAACTTCGTTATCGTGATCCATAGCTATCAGATGAAAAACATCGCCCGCGATAGCCAGATGCTGCGCCAGATGATCGCAGCGATGGACGAAGGATTTCAGGTCCTCGAATCCCTCGGTTATCCGCTGATCCCCGCCGCACAAGCTTCGCTGGTCCGCAAGTACCCTGGCCTCATGCGGCTGGTCATGAAAATATTTCATATGCTGCCCGCCAGCCAGCTGGTTGACGGATCAGTAGATGAAATTGCGGCTTTAAGCCGCGTATTTCGTCGCTGGAAGGAGCAGACAGGGGTCCGGACTCCGCATTGGGACGCATTGGAGGAACAGTTCAACAACGCAATGACGCCGTAAGATAACGAAAAAGCATTTTTCTCTGCAGGCTGCGTCAAAAAACCAAAAGGGGCTGATCATGACCGGCAAGGATTGTCAGGCATGATCAGCCCCCTTTATGTTTTATTTCAGCATTGCATTTTTGACGAATTGCACGTATCCGATCATCAAGCCGATATATTCGCCCCACTAATCGTAAAATTTACACTTGGTTAACTTAGGGAAAACGTCCATTTATTATTTCGCCTGTACACTAGGTTCAGTACATACAAACACACACCATATTTAGGAGGCTGTATTCATGTTAAACCGGTTGAATGCCCGTGCGGCTAAAATGCTGCTCGCGATGACCACGATCGTTGCGGCAAGCATGGGAAGCACCAGCGCTGCCTGGGCTGAAGAAAACACTGCAGCGACATCGTCTTCTTCCCCGATCAAAAACGTAATCATCCTGATCCCGGACGGCATGGCGCATGAAGCGACCACGCTGGCCCGTTGGTACAAAGGCTCTGCCCTGACGCTCGACTCCATGGCAAGCGGTCTCGTGCGCACCTATTCTGCAGACGCGGCAATTGCGGATTCCGCGCCGGCAGGTACGGCATTTGCGACAGGCCACAAATCCCATACCGGATATGTTGGCGTCCTGCCGGATAAAGCGACCATGCCAGGGCAAAAGGCAATCGCTGCCGGCGATGCCAAAAAACCGATCGCTTCCGTGCTGGAAGCATCCAAACTGGCAGGCAAAGCAACCGGCATCATCGCTACTTCGGAAATCATGCATGCCACGCCAGCCGATTTCTCGGCACATTACCCGGATCGCAAAAATTACGATGCACTCAGCAAACAACAAGTGTTTAACGGCATCGACGTTGTGCTTGGCGGCGGAAGCAGCTACCTGGTACCCGACGGACGGAAAGACGGCGAGAACCTGATCTCTTCCATCAAAGCGCTGGGATACGACTACGTTACAACGCCTGAGGCGATGAAAGCTTCCAAATCGAACAAGCTCTGGGGTATGTTCGCTCCAGCGGGCATGTCGTACGACATGGATCGTGATCCTGCGAAACAGCCCAGCCTGGCCGAAATGACGTCCAAAGCCATCGACGTTCTTTCCAAGGACGAGGACGGTTTCTTCCTGATGGTCGAAGGCAGCAAAGTCGACTGGGCTTCCCATGCCAATGATCCGATCGGCGTCATCAGCGACGTGCTGGCATTCGACGATGCCGTGAAAGTAGCGCTCGACTTTGCGAAAGCCGACGGCGAAACGGCAGTCGTGGCAGTTACCGACCATGCGAACGGCGGTCTGACCATCGGTAATGCGGCTACAACGGGCACATACGATGAAGAGCCGCTGTCCACATTTATCAGCCCGCTGAAAAAAGCCAAACTGACCGGCGAGGGCCTGGAATCCAAGCTCAATGCCAAACGCACCAATATCAAAGCCGTCATGAAACAATATTTCGGCATCACGGATCTGACGACCGAAGAAGTGGCCGCCATCAAAGCGGCGAAGCCGGGCAGCCTGAACTATGTCGTCGGTCCAATGATCAGCAAACGTTCCGGCATCGGCTGGACGACCGGCGGACATACGGGCGGAGACGTCGTTCTCTATACGTACGCACCGAACAATGACCGTCCATTCGGCGTCATCGACAATACCGATGTGGCCAAATACATGGCACGCGTGCTCGGACTGGATCTGGAAAGCACCAGCAAACAATTGTTTGTGCCTGCGAAACAAGCCTTTACGGCCAAAGGCGCGACCTACAAGCTGGACCTGAAGGATGCCAAAAATCCGAAGATCCTCGTGACTAAAGGCAGCACCAAGCTGGAACTGCAAATTTACAAAAACGTCGCCTTGGTCAATGGCAAAAAGACGGCACTGGAAGGCGTGATCGTGTATAACGGCGTTGACGCTTTCGTACCGCAAGGTGCCGTGGATTTGATCCAGTAAACGCTGATCGCATTTAATGATCACGCAATAAAGAGCACTACCAGCAATATGCAGCACTCTGCCTGCAAACTTTATGGGCTGCCGAATTCCTTCGGCAGTCTTTTGTTGTCTGTCGAAGTGAATTCGCTGCAGCAGCTTCGCCTCGTGATGGCCCCTCTTTCGTTTCCATGGTAGGACCACGTTCGAGCTTGTCGTATAATGGGCATAACCATCCTGAATTTTCACCACAAAAGGAGAGAGTTTCCATGTTGATTGGACTAAACTGGATTACCCTGCGGGTGCGCGATTTGGAGGCATCGCTTGCTTTTTATCACGGCGTGCTTGGCCTGCCTGTTCACCGCAGGTTCGAAAGCCGGGGACGGCAAATCGCCATGCTTGGCACGGAGAACGAAACGAAGCTGGAGCTGATCGAAAACAGCGGGACCATTCTGAAGCCGGAAGCAGGCATTTCTATTGGCTACGAGGTATCGTCGCTGGAGCAAACCATAGCCAGGCTGAAAGAGCTGGGCGTCCCGGTCGCACGCGGACCCATCGAACCCAACCCCCGTTTGCGGTTTATTTACATTGTCGATCCGGACGGCTTCGAAGTTCAGCTTGCCGAGCATTCCTAAGAAGATCCCAACAACCGCCTGCGCGGCTTACAGCTTCATTTTGCGCATGATCGGCACGCCTACCCGGTTCAGCAGCCTGTCCAGCAGCGACCAGCACCCACGCCTTGCCAGCGGCAGATGTCGGTCGTACACGGCTGAATATTCGAAATCGGCCACTGCGCCGCGATTGCGTTTGAACTGTGCTGCACCTGCGCTCTCATGAAGCAGGCAGCCGTTCTCCTTGGCTTGCCCGATCAGGCAGGCCGACAGCATCCGGTACAGGCCGACGGACTGCGGCAGCGCCGTGTCATAGCCGAACAACGGGGTTGTCATCATTCCGTTGCGGCAGAAATAACCCATGACCGCGTCGAGCCGCCCCTCTTTTCGCAAACCGTAAAGCGTCAGCGTGCCAGAGGCTTTCGCCAGCGCGATGAACGGCTCGCCGAACTGGGGATTGTCGTACGAATACTTTTCAAGGTAAAGCAGTCGGTACAGCTCGGCAATTCGCGGAATGTCCGCATCCGTCATCTCCGCTTCGGAGACAAGGGTATATCCGTTTTTGGCCAGCAGGTCGTAATCGCGCTTCAGCAGCCACCGCGACTTCGAATTGCCGAATGTCGGGTCATTCGCCCGGTACAGATAAATCTGCCTGCTCGGAATCATTTTGCAGCCGGCCTCGCCGAGAGCGGCCGTAATTTCGGGATGCAAGCCGGGGCATAAGGAGCGAAAAACGACGGCATGGTCCGGGAAGCGTTCCCGTACCGCATGCATCACGGCGACCGCCTGCTCGCCCGTCATGGCAGGAAACAGATTCGTGGACAACAGCCAGTTGTTGACGTGCACGACCTTGTTGAATTTCGAACGGCGCATCCCCCAGCCGACCAGATTCAGCAGCCGGGACAACCCTTTTTCGAGCAGCGGACGTTGAAGCAGCGACAATTCCTGTTTCGCATAACGCACATAATGCGTGTACGGGGAGCAAACATAAGCATTTTCGTATTGCGCATCGTTTACGGTCAAAGGCAGAATAAGGTCATCGATTCGGACGAGCATTAGCGTCGTCTCAACGTTTGCCATGTAATGCTTCGTGCCCTCCAGCATAAGCGGCTCCAGATATGCTCTCGCATATCGGCCATCATCCGTATCAGGCCAATCCATGTGACCGACGTCGGTCCGATCATAAATGTGCACGCGTACGCCGAGGCTGCTTCCTCCCCTGCCGCCCGGTCGCTCTGCTGCTTCATGGAGGACACTTCCCCCTTTGACTCCACTCCCGTTAGTTATGTCTCGTTCCATCTTGGTTGCTCCTCGCATTTCCGCAATCATTGTATCCCTGACCGTTAAGGCCAAGGTTTCACATTCCATCAGTCTCGCGAATCTTCCGGCTCATAGCGAGCATTTCTCTTTAATCAACAGGGCCAGCCTGCGATAAGTCGCACCATCCATGTGGCTTTCGGCCTCTTCTTCGTCCATATCCAGCCAATATTCGGCTTCCATGAGCTCATACATGTCAAGCATCGTTATTTCCGCGCATGCGGGGTGCTCAAACACGGCAACCATAGGTTCCGGTCCGTCGTCCCAGTTGTACCCGTCCACAACCGCATGCAGCAGTACGTCCGAATCGAGCTGACGAATTCGCGTGACGACCTCATTTATGGATTCCTCGTACAGAATCGCATCGACCCGCTCCTGCTCTTCATCCGTCAAGGTTAGCCTAACCGCTCCCGGCGTCTCGAGCAGCAGGTCCGCGATTTTCGGATGGTTTCGGGAGGCATACCATGCCGTTCCCGCGATCCCCATCGGCGAATCCAATCTCGCCCCATGCTCGATCAGCAGCCGGATCGCCTCCTCCTGTTTGAACTTGACCGCCTTTTTAAGCGCCGTGTCCCCTAGTTTATCCGCGACTTCCAGGTCCGGATTTTGCTGTAACACGTAGCGAATGCCTTCGATCGGCATGCGGTGCGTCAGCAGCAGCATGAGCGGCGTCCGTCCTCGTTCATCCGTTTCATTCACGTCCAACATTGTCACGGCTTCTCGAACCTGTTCAGCGTTTTTCGATTTGCTGATTTCCTGCCAGTTCATCTATTCGTTTACCTCCTGGTGTAGGAAAGAAGGGCGATCTCTCCAGCATTTTTGACAAATTCTTCATTCTCCCATTATAGTGGGGTTTCATATACGTGCACAAATGCTTCTAATGTTCATTGCGCTCACAAGGAGGTAGATTTAGGGCATTTCATTCGATTTCTTTTCTGAATTTTATCCTTCGCCGGGGGACATCATCGCTCTGCACGAACTGCCCGGCGATCCATTCGACAGTTTAGGAGCTGGGCACGATGGGCATTCTCTCAACGTTATCATGATATTTCTCTTAGTACGAGTTCGAGAGAGACAGCGATACCAATATGGAGGAAAAAAAGCACGGGTCCAGCTTGGTCCGAGCGGCTGCTGATTGAACGCGTTGGGAATGGCCGCGAAAAAAAAGGTTTAGGCCTTTAGGGAGGATGAAAGAAGTTGAATACAAAAAAGAAGTGGTTTGTACTGCCTTGTAGTCTTGTTCTGTTGCTAGCACTTGGTAACAGCAAAATAGAAAACAAGCCTTTATCAAGGCTTCAGGCTGTCGAGACTTTCTCGACAGCCTGAGAACCAGCCCCGGCCGGTTTTGTCCTTGTATAGATTTAAAAGGTTCTGAAGTTTGTACGCTTCGTGCCCGTTATTCTTTACTCCGTCCAGCCAGTTCTTATTGAGCGCTATCCTGCGATTCTTCCTGATCGGTTACCAAAGTGTTCAGTCCGTGTATCAACTGTTCCAGCTCGCCGAAGCTGGCGACCATCCGCTGAGTCAACATACGCTGCTCTTCCATGCTGGCCAAAATTTGTGCTGCCGCCGCGCTGGACTGCTCGGTGACGCTGGAAATTTCCGACACCTCATTGACCACTCTGGTGGAGGATGCCTTCATCGTTTCGGAGCTGCCCTCGATATCCGCGGCTTGGCTCAGCACCAATCGGGAATTTTGGCTGATGGTACGGAATGCCTCTTCCGTCAGCCTTGCATTCTCTTTCCCCTCTTTCAAGGTAAGGCGGAGATTTTCGAATCGATCCGTAAGTGCCTGCGTCTGTTCCCTGAGCCTGGACAGAATGCCTGCAATATCAGACGCAGATTGCCCGGAATGCTCTGCCAGCTTGCGCACCTCTTCGGATACAACGGCGAACCCCCTGCCATGCTCGCCCGCGCGTGCCGCTTCGATGGCCGCATTGAGCGCAAGCAGATTGGTCTGGCTTGCAATGTCCAAAATGCTGTCCAGCATCAAGCCGATGGATTCGCTCTCATCATTGAACTTCTTCATGTCATCGGCCGTCGTGTTGATCGCATCGTATAATTCAAGCATTTTCAGGTTGAGCTGGTCCATGTTGGCCGTTCCGTTCTCGGTGCTTTCAGCCATGCTGGAAGACAGTTCTTTCATTTTGTTCGAGTTGGACGCAACCTCGCGAATGTGCTGATCGGAGACGGCAAGCGATTCGGAAATTTCCGCCACGCTGCTGGCCTGGAATTCGACGCCTCTCGCCACTTCGGTGAAACCGATGGTCACCTCATTGGTGATGGAGCCTGTTTCTTCGACCTTGCGTTTCAACTGCTCCGTAAAGGTCGACAGACCCGATACGGCGCTTTTGACATGCTCCAGCATTTCCTCCACCCGCTCCCGGGATTGCTGCATTTCAGCCCAGCGTTGCTCGCTTTTCAGAAATAATCTTTGATTCAAGTGAGACACCATGAACAGAATAGCTCCCGTTATGGCAAGCAGGCCCGCGTTAATGGCATTACCGGTCCATTGATCTGCCGTAGCCGTCGGAACGATCAACAATTGAAGAATGTTGCCTGCAAGGGCAACCACAAAACCGACCGCAAATTTTTTGTTATCCGGATAGATCAACAGAATGGACGAGATCAGAATGCTGACCAAGGGATCATTGCTTCCCCATCCGGCAAATACGCCGCTTAACGATATAAGAACGGTAACCAGCCAGGGAATCAGATGGATATGTTTTTTCTTGGCGTTCGCATAGGTGATCCATGCCGTGAACAGAATCACGACAACGCTGGAAACGATAAGTTTCGGTTCCATAAAGGCGAGCGAGGCTCCCAGAACCAGGACGATCCATAGGATGATGGCGATTATTTTGTTTCTTTTCAAGATGATTTCATCAAAACGATTCATTCAAACCCCGTCCTTCTGGTAAAATTGAAACTGCGATTGTAGGACGCTTTCCCTTACATCGGTTGACCTAGGCCGATTCGCACGTTCCCTGCTTCTCCCGAATCAGTCCGTATTTCTTAATCGTCTATCGTTACTTCACAAAGATGAAAGCAGCGCTACATACCTAATATCGGAATGTGATTCGCAAAAATCAATATTCTGCCAAAAATCACTTCTACCCATAGCGAAAAGGAACAAGCTATCTGAGAATTGGCCTGTTCCTTTCTAAAGTTCAATGTTTATTCAACTTATTTCTGGAGCTGATTTTCATGAGATTTCAAAGAAGCATTATTTGTTCGATTGCTGTTTTTTCTATCGCTGTTTCAACAGGATGTGGTCAACAGAGTGAAAGCCTTCAGGGTAACAAAGTGACTACTTCTAATAACATGCAAACAGAGAACCCTACTGCTGCTTCAACAGCCGACAAAGTTGGTAGCAAAACTCTTCTCTATTCGAAAGAGTTTAATCAACAAAAGCCTGAGCTCTCTAATTTCAAAGAAGGGATCTCGTTTAACTTATCCGAGCATGTCGAGGATTTCTTCACAGCTGACCTATCTAATATGATTAACAACAACATGGAAGCAATCGTGAATCACGACGAAAAAAAGTTTAAAGAAAACATGCTCGATGCGGATTCCATTACATTTAATATGGATTGGTTCAATTATAAATATGAAGAAGGTGTCAAATACGAATTTAAAGAACTAAATGAAATCTCTTTCGATGAAGATGCCAAGCGTATCCAAGTTGTGGTGACTTTCGATAGAAACATAAAAAATGAAGAAATGGAACAGGGAATCATGACTTACTCTTTATTAGAAGACGCAGGTAGCGGAGAGTGGAAAATTGCAACTATGGATGGAAGTTGAATGTTAGTGCGGAGCATGGCTTGGGACGATGCGCGATTCTACAAATTGCCTTCCACATCGATCCCGTCCGCCGTCTCAAGCGTTTTCGAGGCCCATGCCACGAATCGGTCCATAAACGATCGCAAATCCGGTTCCTCGAACGTTTGCAGGTTCAGTTCGTCCAGCACGCTGAGCCATACTGCTTTGCTTATCGGATTATCGAAACAATGGTCGAAGCTTTCCATCATCTCTCCGCGATGCATGTCCTCCAGCGGAAAATATCGTTCCAACACCTCCAGAATCGGCACAAAATCTTCCGCGTAGATAAACAACATTTCTTCTTCTACCACCTGGGACTGAGCTTGTTCATCCATATACAATGGGGAGAGGGTATAACCGATATTCCTGCCGGGTCCCTCGTAACGGTATAGAAGTACAGGTATTTGCTTCTTTGGTTGCCGTGTCATGGGCAAGTCCCCCCCTATCTCCGAGTTTTAACCGTATGCCTAGTGTCGCATCCACAATCAATGGATCGCTTTAACTGACCCTATCACAGCTCATTACGGCTCTTCAACAGCCACATTTTCGTCTTCTGTCATTTCTTTTAGCGAGCGGTCCAGCCATAGCTCATACCAGTCCAAAAATCCAAGCCGCTCCGCATTGCCGAAATAATGGTCAGGATAAATGCCATTGCTGTTGCCGCGGTCATCCGTCCAGATCTCGCCGTAAGACTCGCCTTTGACGATCAAATTGATCGACACCCCGCAGCCGAAATTGCTGATTCGCAGCATGCCCGCAGACCACTTCGGATCATAATATTCGTGCTCCAACGCGGCCCATTCGTCTTCGTCCTTGCTATCATCATACCAGTCATAATCCCAGTTCCATGCTTCCGTGAACAGAAAAGGATCTGAGATCGCATTCAGCTCGTCCGGGTAATCCAATACCGCATACACGCCATCCTCCGGCTTCTCCAGGCCATAGAACGGCCCTGCTCCGCCAGCGCCAATCGTCGAAAGAAATTCCCTGTACCCGTCAGGCAGCCGGATGTCCCACTTCCGTTCAAATGCTGTGATCTGCTCCTGAGTCATGACAGGCAGCATTTCATATTCGTGATGATCCGCCCCGAACAATTCAAGCTCAGCATCAAGCACTCTTAAAAGGCTCCATTTCTCGCGGATGCGCGTCAATTGTTCATTCATCCAATCCTGCCTCCCCAGATTCAACATCTCCCAAAAAGAGCCCTATGTATGCCTGACTCTTCCAACATCCTGTTAAATCCGGATGCATACCTTCCATTAATTATCATATCGTTTATTATATCAAGCCACCCGCTTCGGTTAAAGGAACTATGGAGCTATTCCCCGCTTGCCCCGGATTACCCGTATTCTATTTTCACGGATCATGCCGCATCTCTTCATTTCCTTGATAAAATTGACGATATATCCTATACTTACTTTTTTTGAATCTGGTGGAGGAAGCCATGTCGATCAACCTTAGAAGAGAACCGTTTCGTTATACTTTAAAAGAACCACTCGACTTTGACATCTATATTCTCAGCATAAACGGTGTATCTGCGCCGCATAAACCGATTCAAGCCGAATTATGCGATATTAGCCGTTCCGGATGCCAATTGTCGTTCCCGCTCGCTCTGCACGTCGAGAGCAACAACATCCGAATCGGAATGGATATGACTTTGTCCGAGGATCCCATCCATTTGGAAGGCCTGATCCGTTGGGGCCAGCAAATTGACGGCAAGTGGCATTACGGCGTGCAGCTCGATATGACCGAAGGCAACAGCGAACGTTTCTATAAAGAGATGCGCATGCTTGCCGGCCAAGGCCGAATCATCGTCAAGTGAGTAACACGCGGCATGTCGCCACCCTTGATCTTAACGAAAATCAAGTCAGCTGATTGCATTTGTTGGATTCGGAGCAAATGCGAAAACCAGCGAGCATGAACACCCTGCATACGGTTGAAGTCGTATGCAGGGTGTTTTGGCATTCCGGGTTAGAAACAGGTAAACGAGCCGATCTGCTGCAGATCTATGCCAGTGTACATCCAGAAGAAACCGGTCCAGCGGAAGCCGGCTACCGAGTTTCTGCCGACGAATATGGGGTACATCCAGAAACCGGGACCGCGAGTCGGCCAAATGTACGTATAACGGAACAAGCACCCGGATATAGCTCCCGGATCTACCGCGAACGCCGAAACAGGCTGCTGGGGAGTAAACGAAGGCGGCGGCGAGGTAGGAGCCTGCACTCCTTGCGGTCCGCCACCACCACCGCCAGGGAAAAACGGTGGCGCTGAAGGACCGCCGGGACCGCCTGGTCCAAATCCTCCAGGACCACCAGGTCCAAATCCGCCGGGGCCTCCACCAGGACCTCCGGGTCCAAAAATTCCTCCAGGTCCTACACCAGGTCCGCCCGGTCCTCCGGGTCCAAAAGGGGGAAACATTGCCATGCAAAATCACTCCAGTTCATTAGGCTAATGCATAGTATGTAGGCACCCGTGTAGAAGAACCGGGCAAATGCCCATTTATATGCCGAAAAAAAAGTGAAACCCAAATGTTTGACCTGCTGGAATCCGCCCCTTCCGTTGGATGCTTCCGTCATTCTCGTCGAAAACAGCAACAGCGGCACTTCCCGATAAATCCGGAAGTACCGCTGTTGCCTTAGGTCGTTTATGCTTTGGCCGTGTAGATCAACTCTTTTTCTTTGATCATTGTGCGTCCAGCCGATTCAATGGTGGAGTATTGGTGCATGTTGGTGATGATCACCGGTGTAATCGTGTTATATCCCGCTTTTTCGATCTCTTCGCGGTCAAACTCCATCAACACGTCGCCAACGGTCACCTTCGCGCCAGCTTGTACTTTTGGCGTGAAAAATTGCCCTTTCAATTTCACTGTATCGATTCCGATATGGATCAGCATCTCTGCCCCTTCGTCACTGACAAGACCGATGGCATGTCCGCTCTTTGAAAGGGAGAATACGGTACCATTGACCGGCGATACAGCACGACTGCCAGCAGGCTGGATCGCAAAACCTTTACCCATGATTTCTTCGGAGAATGCAGGGTCAGGCACCTCGCTAAGCGATTTGACTTCCCCATCCATCGGGCTGAAGATTTGTGCAGCTTGAACCGTGCTTGGAGCTTCGACGACAGCTGCAGGTGCGGAAGAAGTGCTGTTGTCCGCAACCGGTGCAGCAGGTGCAGCCGCCGGAGCGTCTTCTTCTTTGATTCCCAAAATGTACGTAATCAGCGCTGCGGCCGCCATCGCAATCAGACCGCCGACAATGGCCAAGATCAATGTGCTGATCGCCGGACTAATGAAGGCAGCAACGCCCGGCAAACCGACCAGACCTGTAATGACGTAAGCTTTGACATGGAAAATCCCCATAAATGCACCGCCGATCGCTCCTCCAAGCAGAGCAGCAATAAACGGCTTTTTATATTTCATGTTTACGCCATACATGGCAGGTTCGGTGATCCCCATAATCGCCGTCAACCCTGTAGAGAAGGCCAACGATTTGGATTGCAGGTTTTTGGCGCGGAATCCGACACCGAGCGCACCGCCGGCTTGAGCCCAGTTGGCTACAAACATCAGCGGTATGATAAAGTCATAACCCAGGCTTGTAATGGAGCCGATAACGATCGGCGTAAGGGCATAGTGCATCCCTGTAATAATGAGCAGCGACATCGTTCCGCCAATCAGAATGCTGGCAACGATAGACATGTTATCGAACAGCCATGAAATACCGCCAGACAATCCGTTACCAATAATGGAACCCAGCGGCCCAATGGCAATCAACGTGAGTGGAACCATGATCAACAGCGTTACCGTAGGTACAACGATCAATTTCAGCGAAGCATGCGTGATGCGGTCAACCGCTTTTTCCACGTAGGATGCAATCCAGATCGCAATAACGATCGGAATCACCGTGGACGAGTACGTTGCGGCGACGACTTTAATACCTGCGAAAGACGAATCTCCGTTAGCAAGCAATGCCGTAATCGTCGGGTGCATGATGCCCGCGCCCAGAGCCGCGCCGATAAACATGTTGCTGCCCAATTTTTTGGCTGCGCTGACTGCCAGAATGATGGGCAGGAAGTAGAATGCGCCATCACCGATCGCAGACAAGATGATATACGTGGAGCTGGAATCGCTCATCCAGCCAAGGGCTACCAGGATCGCCACGATCCCTTTGATCATACCCGCGCCCGTGATGGCCGGCAGGATCGGCGTGAACATCCCCGCGATGAAATCAAACAAAGCACTTACGGGATTTCTTTTCTTTTTTGTTCCGGTCGAAGCTCCTTCTCCTGTCGGAGCCTTGCTCATATTACTCACAAGCGCGTTGTATACGACGGGTACGTCGTTCCCGATGATGACCTGGAACTGTCCGCCGTTTTCCATGACGCCCATAACGCCCGGTGTATTTTTCAGCGTCGCTTTGTCCGCTTTTTTGTTGTCGTTCAAGTTGAATCTCAATCTGGTCATACAGTGCGTGACTTGGTCAATATTTTCTTCGCCGCCAACCAGCTTCAGGATCTCTTTGGACAATTGTTGTTTATCCATTGCGTATTGCTCCTTTGATGTGTAATGAAAGGTGTAAAAAAAACCTAAACACTGGATAATGAGAGAGCCGCCCGGCTTATCATTATACAACGTTTAGGTTTTGCCTTTTTTGGTTAGTAACAATCCCAATGTTATTCGATTGTTTGTTCATTGCGGACGACCCGTTCAATATGAATCGTCAAGTACAGCACTTCTTCCTTGGAAAGGACCCGGCCATAGATTTTGCGCGTATAATCGCTGATCTTCACCGCACAGGCATGCGCCTCGGGGTATTGCTTGCTGACCAGATCATGAAGCGGATTGTCTTCCACCTTGTCTTCGATCGACGTGCCTTGCAGCACGCGCTGGGCGAAGAACTTCAGATGGGTCAAGAAGCGATAATAGCTCAGAGAGTCCTCATCCAGTTCCACGACAAAGCTCCGTCTGACAATGTTAAGAATATCTTTCACGATATTCGTAATGCTGATCGTTTCGCGCATCTCGCCGTTCATTTGGGCATTTACCAGATGCATGGCGATAAATGCACACTCGTCTTCAGGCAGCAACACGCCTAACGTTTCCTCAATAATCTGAAGTGCCTTAAGCCCGATCGCATATTCCTTGCGGTACATGCGCTTGATCTCCCAAAACAATGCGTTGCGAAGCTGCATACCCTGACGATGGCGATCAATGGCGAAATGAATATGGTCGGTCAGCGAAATGTAAATGCTCTCATGCAATTTCTCGCCAAGCACCGTTTCCGCATAGCGGATAATCTCGTCCGAGCACTCGACATATTCGACAGGAATATCGGACAGAAGCGTTTTCAGTTTCTGGGATACTTCCTTGCTTTCCAACGAGAATATTTTTTCGACCAGACTTTCGTCAATCGATTCACCTGTATGCTTTTTGAACGCAATTCCACGTCCCATGACAACAAGCTCGTTGCCTGCGGGATCGACCACGGTAACTACGTTGTTGTTCAGCACCTTCTCGATTTTCATTTCTTCACATCACCTTGCACCGTCAAAGTAGTAAAAGGCAAAACCCCGGCAGGGCAATAAGATGTCCCTGCTTCTGGTTTTGCCTGATTGAACAGTAACAATCCAGTATTCATTAGCCTTAGGCCCATACTACCATACATTAATGAATCTGACAAGGTTTTTGTGAAAGCGGTTAATGATGCCGAAACGTATGCGTGGAGATGCTCTTCAACCCACCCCAGAAAACCGAATGAGTCAGATTATTGCTTTTTCAGGCTTGCGCCATTGGTACTATGGACCTCTTTTCATCTCGGCTGTCGATACGCTCCCCCCAGGTCGAAGCAGCTCCCTGTCGAAACGCAAAAAACGGGCAAAACGCCAGCCAAAAGCAGGCTTTCGGAGCACGGCTCCATAAGCGACCTGTTTTCGCATTGGGTTTTGCCCGCCACTATGCGGTTACAATCCATCTATAGTATAGAGAAAGTTATTTTTGCAATTACAGCTGCTCGCCATTGCTTGCAATGACATTTTTGTACCAGTCAAAAGAATCCTTTTTCGAACGGGCCAGCGTACCATTTCCTTCATCGTCCAGATCAACGTAAATGAAACCGTAACGTTTAGACATTTCGGACGTGGACATGCTCACGAGGTCGATGGGTCCCCATGCCGTAAAACCCATGAGTTCAACGCCGTCTTTAACGGCTTCCTTCATTTGTTCGATGTGTTTTTTGAGGTAGTCGATGCGGTAAGAGTCATGGATGGAACCGTCCTCTTCCACTTTATCGTATGCCCCAAGTCCGTTTTCAACGATAAATAGCGGCTTCTGATAACGATCCCAGAAGTTGTTGAGCGTTATGCGCAGACCGATCGGGTCGATTTCCCATCCCCAGTCGGACGCTTCCAAATAAGGATTTTTCACGCCTCCGGTCAAGTTGCCGGATGTTTCCGCTTCGGTCGCCGACGCCGATTTGGTCACGGACATATAATAGCTGAAGGAGATGAAATCCACGGTGTTGTTCTCCATGATTTCTTCGTCGCCTGGCTGGATGTCGATCACAATGTTGTTTTCTTCGAAATAACGCGCCATGTAGTTCGGATATTTGCCGCGAGCATGCATATCCGTGAAGAACAGGTTGATTTGGTTCTCGAATTGCGCCAAACGCACGTCAACCGGATTACATGTGTTTGCATAAGTTTCCATGCGAGCCAGCATGCAGCCCACTTTTACGTCAGGAATGATCTCATGCGCCAATTTCGTTACGGTTGCACTTGCTACAAATTGGTGGTGCAGTGCTTGATACGTCGTTTGCAGCTTATTATCCACTTTATCGATCAAGATGCCCCCGCCAGTATACGGGCTGAAGAGCATCACGTTGATTTCGTTGAACGTCAGCCAATATTTGACTTTGTCTTTGTAGCGTTTGAACACCGTTTCAGCGTATCTTACGTAATGTCCGATGACTTCACGGCCAGCCCAACCGTTGTATTTTAGGGTCAAACCGAGCGGAGTTTCATAGTGAGACAGCGTAACGAGCGGCTCGATGCCATGCTTCAACAACTCATCGAACACTTCATCGTAAAATTTCAGACCCGCTTCGTTCGGTTCCGCATCATAACCGTTCGGGAAAATGCGCGCCCAATGGATCGACATACGGAACACTTTGAAGCCCATTTCCGCAAACAAAGCGATATCTTCTTTGAAACGATGGTAGAAATCGATGCCGAAGCGTTTCGGGAAACGTTCTTCGATTTTGCCCGCCAGGATTTCTTCGATCCGGGAAGAGGAAATTTCCATGGCGTGTCCGCCTGTGCGTTTCTCTTTCGGCACGTGGGCGATCATGTCTGCCGTGGACAATCCTTTGCCGTCTTTATCAAAAGCGCCTTCCAATTGGTTCGCCGCCGTTGCGCCTCCCCAGAGGAAATTTTCAGGAAATCCTTTTCTTGCTGTAATCATGAGCAACAACCTCTTTTCGGATAGATATACATGATGGTTTTGCCGGAAAACAAGAAAAACCTAAACTCAAGGTAAAATAGCGCCTAATAAAAGGAGCGTTCATTTCACCATCAGTTTAGGTTTTGCCTGTCTTCGCAGTAACAACCCATCACACGATGTTATGGATCATATGTTGTTTTTAGCTGTGATGTAAGCGTAACATAATTGCTTTTCGAAATCAACTTGTCCTTCAGCATGAACTTGTTCAAAACTGTTTTTGGGACCTGAGTCACCGGAGCATCGCAGCATGGCAGCTCTCGACGTATCGATATCCCGCCAATTAGTTTAGTTCGTTTTCAGGACTTTCGTCGCCCTAAAAGCCGGGATGCTTTGCGTGGCCCAATCCAGCGTGCGCTCTCCCATGCCCCATAACAGCACTGGTTTATGTCGTCCAGAATTCCCAGCCGTGCCGCCTGTTCCAGCCGTTCTCTCCCAAGGCCCTGGCTCTTTTCTTCAAACAACGCTGCGAATGCATCCTGATGTTTTGAATGGTTTTGAATTACACTCTGCAAGGTAAATATCTTTCATACTCATGTAAGTGTCCTTCCTGTTTTCTGGGGCCATCCACCCCATCTGTTCGATTTGCGGATTTCATTCTTAAGCTCCTTGAAACAAAACTCTCAAATAGTAGACTATTCTTTAACGTGTTTTCATAGAGATATAGAGAGTCAAGGAGGAAGCAGCAGTGACTGAAGAAATAAATACATCCGGTTGGGACGCCATCGAAGCAGCCTGCACCGAAGTATACGGAGCTCAGGAGCCCAAACATTATGGCACGGCCATCCCTTACATGCTTGGCGGACCTGATCCGCTGGATGGCATTAGCGTCTATCAGGCCGAGGCGCCTGTCCCTCATTGGCATTTCGTGACCTATGGTTTTTCCGAGCTTTATGAGAAGGAATCGGAAAACAAGGAATGGAGCGGCTATGGATTCGAACTCACCTTTCGTCTGCTGAGAAATGAAAATGACACCGAACCTCCTGCCTGGGCGCTCAATCTTCTGCAAAATATGGGACGCTACGTCTTCAATAGCGGGAATGTCTTTCATGCCGGGGATTACCTGGATGCCAACGGCCCGATCTGTCTCGGATCCGATACGCTGCTGACAGCGCTGGCTTTCGTGGAGGACGAGGATCTCAAGGAATGCTCCAGTCCCAATGGGCGAGTGCAGTTTCTGCAAATGATCGGCATCACCGGACCGGAACTCGAAACGATGCAAACGTGGAATACGCGTGGATTTCTTGCCGCCTGTAAAGCGTATATGCCGAAGTACATCACGGATTTGGCAAGAAACTCGTACGAACAGCTCCCTTCGGTGGCGAAAGCCGTGCAGCACGGCATTGCGGAGGAAGGATCAAGCACGGCATTTTTGTACATTCAACAGCTTGGTTGGACTGCCGGACGGAAGCGTATGCTGCAAAAGAATATTCCTGCAGAACTGCAGCTCGGAGCCAAACAGGCCGGTTTGATCGGCAAAATATTGCACAGCCGCATTTCAAAAAAAGCGCCTCTGTCCCTTATCGGTCCCGACCTCAACGTAACCTTCGAAGCCGGGGAGGATGCCTCGATCCATGAGGATGAGGGCCGGATAACGATAACGGTTCATGAGCAGGCCGTTGCGGAACTATGCGAACAATTGCGACCCAAAGCACGGACATTCGAGCTCGCCTCGCTGCCGGGCATTCTTTTCCGCATCGAACCGACGGAAATCAAAGATCAGGAAGGTCGCGTCGTCGAAACGATCGGTTAATCAGCAAGGAGGAAAACATGTCATCCAACACAGCAACTTTGAGGAAACGATGGGCATGCCCCGGTAGTTCTTCGAAGCCAGCCATACAATATGTAACTCACGACCATCTCAACGTTGTAATTCAAATCAATCATGTTCTGATTCAAGCCTTCCGGGACAGCCTCTCGGCAATCAAAGCAAACTTGACCGCATCCCATCTCTTTCTCTTAACCGATTCGGAGGGTGTATTGCTGGATCTGGAATACAGCAGCGACCTTGAACAGGAGGTTTTACGATCACCGATTCGCAAGGGCATGGTATTTACCGCCGAAAGCTGCGGCACTAACGCCATTTCGGAAACGATGGACTTCAATCAAGCGACCTTTTTGCCTCCAGAGAGGCATGAGAGTCCTCTGTTTCAACAATGGCATTGTTACGCCACACCATTGTCCATAGGCTCGGGGCATGCCGGATATTTGGACGTATCGACCATCGATGCGCACATGCAAGGTGAACTGATTGCCATCGCCAAGCTGATTCCGGCTCAAATGCAGAACTGTTACGAAAACCTGGCAGCGCAAGAGGGAGTCGGCGAAACGGGCATAGAATTCACGGAAAGGCAGCGCACCATTTTGAAGTTGATCGCCCGGGGACTGACGGTCAAGGCGATTGCCCTCAAGCTCAAAATCAAGGAATGCACCGTCAACCACCATAAAAAAGTCATTTTCAACAAATTGGGCGTTCAATCGAGCACGGAGGCCGTTTCGCTGGCGAGCCGCCTTTCATGCCTGTAAGCCACCTATAGATTTCTATAGGTGTGATACGGGAACGTTTGTTGCTATACTTTTTGCATGGAATCGCCTAACAGGGAAAAAACAGGCATATTTATTTTACAGGAGGGTATTATGTTTACAACCAAAAAGATGTCTTTAATTGCCATGCTGATCATGGTTATGCTCGTAGCTGCCGCTTGCGGCGACAAGGCGAAGGAAAGTAACAGCGCAGAAGAAAAGGTCCAAACGGAAAACGCCGCAAAGACGGACAATGCTGCCACCGATGATGCAAAGAAAGAAGCAGCGGATAACGAAACAGCCGATAACGAAGCAGGAGAAAGCAAAGAAACATCCGCGGAAGCTTCCACGGACGAAGACAAAACCAAAAACGTCGAGCTGGGCACGACCGAAAAAGGATCTTATACGAATGATTACTTTGGCGTATCCCTGAAATTTCCCGAAACGTGGGAGTTCCAGGACGCTGCCGGAATGAACGAGCTGACGAATGCTTCTTCCGAAGCGATTGCTGGCGACGATGCAACGAAGAAGAAACAGATGGAGCTGTCGATGCAAAAAACGCTGAACCTGTTGATGGCATCGGAATTGCCGCTCGGTGGTCAAGAAGTTGGACCGTCCGCGATGGCCATTGCCGAGAAAGTAAGCCTGCTGCAAGGTATTCGCAACGGCAAGGATTATCTCGAAGCCACCAAAAAATTCATGCAGGACAGCCAGTTCCCGTATGAATACAACGATATCACTACCGAAACCATCGGCGGCAAAGAGATGGATCTGATGAAAATCACGATGGATGCCGGCAATGGCACCACCCTTACGCAGGAATACTACAGCACCATTCTTGAGGGCTATGCTTTCAACTTCATCTTTACGTATTTGGATGACAAGAGCAAAGCCACCATTGATGAAATTAAACAATCCGTGCAATTCAAATAATCGTTTGAAGCGAACGCCCATGCAAGCTTGAAGCAGCCCCGTGTCCATGATCGGCAACGATCGGGACCGGGGCTGTTTGTTTAGGATCACTCCGAATGCGAATGCATAATGCTGTGCTGCAATAACGTTCAAGCTTCACCCCACTACCCTCGGCCCTCTTACCCCGACATCGCTACCCAGTGTCCTTCCGTGACTTCGACCCAGCGGGATTGCTCCAGGTTGTAACGATCTCCGCCGTTTTCCCCGGCGTTGTCCTCTGCGGCAATGCGTTTTTTCTTCGACTCCACGGCCGGATCGGGTACCGGAATTGCCGAAAGCAGCGCTTTGGTATAGGCATGCTGCGGGTTGGAGTATAATTCCTCGCTTTCCGCCAGCTCCACGATTTTGCCTTGATACATGACGGCCACGCGGTCGCTGATATGTTTGACCATCGACAGGTCATGCGCAATGAACAGATATGTCAGGCCAAGGCGCTGCTGCAGTTCCTGGAGCAGTTGCACGATTTGAGACTGAATGGATACGTCGAGGGCGGACAGGGGTTCATCACACACGATAAACTCCGGCTCCACGGCCAATGCCCGGGCGATGCCGATGCGCTGGCGCTGCCCGCCCGAAAATTCATGCGGATAACGATGCGCATGGGACGGATCTAATCCCACCAGTTCCAGCAATTCTTCCACCCGTTTCTCCCGTTCGGACGTACTGCTGACGAGTTGATGAATATCCAGCGCCTCGCCGATAATGTCCATAATTTTGAATTTGGGATTGAGCGATGCATACGGATCCTGGAATATGATCTGCATATGGCGTCTCATCTTTTTCATTTCCTGCTTGGAAAGACGGCTCATCGGCACGCCTTTGAACAATACCTCGCCGCCTGTAGGTTCGTGCAGCCTTAGAATGGCACGGCCCGTCGTTGATTTGCCGCTGCCTGATTCCCCGACCACGCCTAACGTTTCCCCTTGCCGGATGTGGAAGCTGATATCGTTGACGGCCTTCAGCGTATTGCCTTTGCCGAGATTGAAATGCTGGCGAAGCGATTGGACTTCAAGAAGCGGCGCTGCGTCCTCTCCATGGCCCGCTACAAGCGAAGCGGGCTTCGGTTTTTTCTTTTCGTCCAGCCGCGGCAGCGCATTCAGGAGCTTGATCGTGTAAGGATGCTTCGGATGGGCAAAAATTTCAGCCGTCGTGCCCGTTTCCACGATTTCACCGTTTTTCATAACGACGACGCGGTCGCACATCCCCGCCACAACCCCCAAGTCGTGCGTAATGAGAATGATCGACGTGCCGAGCTGCTCCTGCATATTTTTCATCAAATTCAGAATTTGTGCCTGAATGGTCACGTCGAGCGCCGTTGTCGGTTCATCCGCAATCAACAGCTCAGGGCGGCAAGCCAAAGCGATGGCGATCATCACCCGCTGGCGCATGCCTCCGGAAAATTCATGCGGATATTGGTTATATCGTACCTCGCTATGCGGAATGCCCACCAATTTCAGCATCTCGATCGCTTGTTTCTTCGCTTCCCGTTTGGATAAACGCTGGTGTTTGATCAGACTTTCCGCGATTTGTTTTCCGATCTTCACGGTCGGATTAAGCGAGCTCATCGGGTCCTGAAAGATCATGCCGATGTCGCGCCCGCGGATGCTTTCCATTTCCTTCTGCGTTTTGTGGGCCAGGTCCGTGCCTTTGAACAAAATCTCCCCGCTCTTCATCTGCGAAGGCGGAGACGGAAGCAGCCTCATGATCGAACGCGCCGTGACGCTCTTGCCGCTGCCTGATTCTCCGACGATGCCCAGCGTCTCGCCCTTGCGCACCTCGAACGACACCCCTCGGACCGCATGGAACTCGTCTTCACCTGAATGAAAAGAGACGGAAAGATCATTGATTTTCAATAAAGGCTGCATGCCGTCACCTGCTCTCTTTCAATTTATGGATTGCACTCATATGTACCGATTTCCACGTCTTGACAATGTTTGAACCCTGAAATAATATATACTATATTCATCGGAATAATGCAATTTAAACTTCAGCGAAAGGGGGATTACTACATTTGAACGTTGCAGAAGGCAGCAAAACGTCACGGCTAGCGGACACCTTGGGTTTCATTTACGGCAAAATGCTGCAGCACCCCTCGTACCGATATGTTCTGTTCATACTAGGTCTGCCGATCCATTTGATCGTGCTTTTTGTATGGCTTAAGGAACGAAAGCAGGATGGCTGGCTCGCTGCCGAGCAGGCCGCAAGGCAGGATCTGCTCGATCCATCCTATCGCGATTCGTTGCGCTCCCGGGTGGAAGATCAGCTCAGGCGCAAGCACCTGTTCTTCAAACAGCAGGTCAGCGAGCAGGAATTCAAACGCCAGGCTGATGAGTGGATGGAAGAAACGTTTCGAAAGGAACTCCGGGAACGTACCGCCATTCGTCTTCAAGAGCAAGGACGGCAGCGGTTAACTTTGGCGGATGCGTACCGCTCGTTGATCAGCCACCGTTGGTTTCTGGCGCTCTCGATCATTCCGGGATGTCTGATGTATCTCATGTTGTTCTTGTACGGGAATTCGTACCTCAAGTACATATTCGAAAGGATTTTGATGACGGTATTCGTCATCTTCGGCGTAGCTACGCTTGTCTTCACCATTTTGTACCTGTCCCCGTTTAACCCAGCGGCGAACATCTTGGGCGAAACAGCGACGCCGGAACAGATCGCGAACTTTAATCGCGTGTATGGGCTGGATCAGTCCTACCTGTCTCAACTGTGGAACAACATCAAGGGAATCGCGCTGTTCGATTTGGGCAAATCCTTCACCGGGAACGAAGACGTCACGGCAACGATTGCCAGAAAATTCCCGATCACGCTGACCTTGGCGGCTATTTCGCTGCTGCTGGCACTGGTGATCGCTCTGCCGATCGGCATTATTTCGGCGATCAAGCCGAATTCATGGTTCGATTATACGTTTATGTTTATCGCACTCATCGGGTTGTCCATTCCGAACTTTTGGCAAGGCCTTATCTTTATTCTGAATTTTTCGATCAAAATGCAGTGGCTGCCCCCTACCTTCAATCCGCAAAATTGGCTATCCATCATCATGCCAACGATTGTGCTGGGAACGGGACTGACGGCGGCGGTGGCCCGTATGACGCGTTCTTCCACCCTGGAGGTCATTCATGAGGATTACGTCATGACAGCCCGAGCCAAAGGTTTGAACGAACGCACCGTCATATTGAAACACGCCGTTCGCAATGCGCTCATCCCGATTATCACGGTAGTTGGCTTGCAATTTGGGGGCATGCTCGGCGGAGCGGCCGTCACGGAAAAAGTGTTCAATATTAGCGGACTCGGCAGCTACATCGTCGACAAACAATTTATACCTGATATTCCGAGTATAATGGGCGGAGTAGTATACACTGCCATTACGATTTCCATCATCAACGTCATCGTTGATCTGTTGTATGCCTTCATTGATCCGCGTGTACGTTCCAAGATGAAACAATATTAAAGCAGGTGCATCATGACAAAATCGGATTCTACCCTATCGTCCATGCGCTTCCGGCTGAAGTCTTCGCAGGAATACCGTCAGGCAGGCTTCGCCTGGATCGCCACCGTATTGTTGACTTTGCTGCTGCTGTTGAACAGTTACGACTGGAGCCTCGGGGAGATGAAGCCCTTTGTGCTCACGGCAGCGTTGGTTTATCTGTTTTTCGTGCTCGTCCAGACGTTGCTGACGCTGAAGCTTCGAGGCGATTTGCTCCAACATGGACAGGTCGGCACGCTCGTTCGCGGACTGGCCTGGGTTCAGCTTCTGGCCGCGTTGTCCGGCAACATTTTCATCGCTGCGTCCGCATTCCATCTGATCCGGAAGCAGAAGAGCATCGAATATACGTTTGCGGTGTATATGCTGCTCACCCAACTATTCGTGATCGGCGTATCCGCATTGAACGTGTTCAAACCGTACGTGTCCGATACATTCCTACCTTCGATGGGAGCACTGCTGGGGCTGCTTGCAGCCGAGTTGGGCGTGCTCATTTGCATATCCCGTTATCCCGTTCAACGCCATCTTCCGCGTTGGATGACATGGCTGGGTATTCTGCTGATCCTGATCACCGTCACGGGCAATCTGTTCGCGCTGCTGCTCGGCATTTCGATCATCGGCCGCATCCGTCGGCAGGGAAAACAGAAATCGAACTTCTGGAACGACCTGTGGACCAGGCTCGCTTCCAATATCACGGCAATGTCCGGCCTGTTCTTCATCGTCTTCCTGTTCGCGATGTCGATCTGCAGCCTGTATACCTTTGACTATGGCATGGCCGTGGAAAACGACTACTCGGCGCTCTTGCAGCCGCCTTCCCTGGCTTATCCGCTCGGGACCGACGATTTCGGGCGCGACCTGTTCTCCCGCATCGTATTCGGAGCCAGAATCTCGCTCATCGTGGGCTGCTTGTCAACGCTTATTCCCGTCGTGATCGGCGGCGTATTGGGCGCTGTCTCGGGATTCTACGGCAGGCATACGGATAACATCATCATGCGGCTGCTCGACATTCTTTATGCCATTCCGGGCATTCTGCTGGCGATCGCCATCATTGCCGCCTTCGGCGCCAATACAGTGAACCTGATTCTCGCGCTCAGTCTGGGAGCCATACCAACGTATGCCCGTACGATGAGAGCCAGCGTACTGTACGTCTCCACGTTTGAATTCGTGGAAGCCGCTCGTGCGCTCGGTTATAACAACCGTACCCTAATTTTCAAACACATCATTCCGAACTCGCTCGCCCCGATGATCGTCAAATCGACCCTGACCATCGGCGGCGCCGTCATTGCAACCAGCAGCTTGAGTTATCTCGGACTCGGCGTGGAGCCGCACATTCCGGAATGGGGCAACATTCTCAAATTGGGCAGCACGTATCTGGAAACCCATTCGTACCTGGCGATCTATCCGGGGCTCGCCATCATTCTGCTGGTGCTCTCATTCAATTTCCTGGGTGACGGATTGCGCGATGCCCTGGATCCAAAGCTGGAAAAGGCGTAAAACCAAACGACCCGCTTAGCCAAAAATGAGCAATATCCTTTGTTTCGATATTTGCGGAATCAAGCATAGGCATGAATCATCTTTCTTTTATCTGACATTATCGTGGAGGTTATGACATGAAATTAAACAAACGTACGCTATTCTCGCTGCTGCTCGTGCTGGTCATCGTGATTTCCGGCTGCAGCGTCAAAACCAAATCGGATGCCCAAACAACGGAGACGCCTTCCAATACGGCGGAAACGACGGATCAAACGCCGGTTGACATCGAATTGCTGGCCCAAAGCTCAAGCGAAAACGACGTAAACATCATTCGCGATCAGCTGACCAAAAATGGTTTCAACGTCAAGTTGAACCTGCAGCCCGACTATGGCAGCTACAAGTCCCAGCAGGACGCCGGAAACTATGACATCGCCTTGTCCAGCTGGACGACGGTAACCGGCAACCCGGATTACGCGGTTCGTTCCCTTTTCAAAACCGGCGGGGATTACAGCATTCTGGCCGACGAGGAAGTCGACAAACTGATCGACCAAGCCGCCACCCAAACGCCGGATCAATACAAAGAAACGTATAAACAATTGGAGCAGCGTCTGGTGACGGACCAAGCCTATATCGTACCGCTGTACAATTCGTTGAAAAGCCAAGCCTTGAATCAAGAGGTCCTGAACGCGGATACGGTACGTCTGTCCAAATCACGGGCCATGGCCTGGGAACCGATTGAGTTCAAAGACAGCTCTCTGAACGCCAAACAGCCTTTGATTCTGACGCAAAGCGCGTCCGTCCTGACTTCCCTTGACCCGATCAAAGGCAACGACGGTTCCATCAACCAGTTGAACACCAACATGTATGTGCGTCTGGTGAACTTGACGGACGATGACCAAATCACGCCGGAAGCCTCCCTTTCCCATAATTACAGCATTGCGGACGGCAATTCCGAATACTATTTCATCCTGCGCGACGACATCAACTTCGCGAAGATCGAAAACAAAAAAGCGGTGGACACCGGCGAACGCGTAGGCGCGGACGATGTCATCTTCTCCCTGGATCGCGCCAAAAATAAAGATTCCGTGCCGGATCACCGGACATACAGCCTGCATGAGCATATCAAAACGGTAGAACTGGTCACCGATCTGGCCGCGCTCGAATCGACGCAGCAATCCGGCGGCGGCGGCTCCGTCAAAGACGCACTGGAGAAAGGATTGGACAGCAAAATCTCCGAACTGGTATCCGACAAAACAAAGGCCGACAACAAAGCCGGAAAATATCAAGTGGTCAAATTAACAACCACCGAACCTTTCCCGCAAGTATTGAACTACCTGGCTCACCAATCGGCAGGCATCGTGTCCAAGAAACAGGTCGAAAGCATCAATACGTATGATGTGGCATCGTTTGACGTGAACAAGGACATTCCTTACGGAGACCAAAATACGGTAACCGAAGGCGCGGCTTACAACAATACGCTGTACACGAGCGGTCCTTACATCCTGTCTTACAAAAACGACTACGAAGGCGTGTTCCTGAAAAATCCCGGCTATCGCCCAGGCTCTGAATATGCGCCTAAAATTTCTCAAGTCAACGTTCGCTTCATCGCCGATGCGGACAGCGCCCTTTCCGCCCTGCGCAGCGGCGAGATCCACGTTTACTACGGCGTCCCTGAAACGAAGTACGACATTATCGAAGGCGACAGCAAATTGAAGCTGCAAAGCATGCAAAGCAATGCCGTGAGCTACCTGTTGTTCAACACGGCCAACCGCGACGTAGCCAAAAGCAGCGATCTGAGAAAAGCGGTCCTGTATTCCATCAACCAGGATGACATTCTGCAATTTTACAAAAACAACAAACTCAAAGCTTACTCCACCGTTAGCCCGCTCGTTCAAACCGGAAACGAATTGAAGGCCGACCCGGCAAAAGTGAAAGAGTTCCTGGCCGCATACAAAGCTTCAAAGTAAGCCTTATGCAGGGCGGTTTGATCAAAGCCGCATCTCTGGCCCTGCCGAACCCGGACTAATCCCCGTCTGATCCTTTGGACATCAAACAGCCTCTCCCGCACGCCATGTCGGCTCGCAGGAGAGGCTGTTTTTCACATTTACATCGTTTGATCCAATCGGTCTTCATTACATATCGGCACTTCCCGAAAATATTGTGTCATAACCCCCCCACTCTTCCTGTGCTCTATTTCACGAAAACTTCCCCGGGCAGAAAGAATAACATGGAAAAACTTGATAACGGAACATATGTTCGCTATAATATAAATACTATCCTGTACATACGCGAGGCATAACATGGACGAAAATTTTATCAAGGAACTGCGGGAAACGAGCCGCGAGGACAGAAGAAGGTCCGAACTGATTATTTTGGGCATGAAAGAAACGTTAAAGGTCAGGAAGGAACAAGGGCGTTTAAAGCGATGGCTTGGATTCAAGAGAGCGGAGAAGAGAATACTGCGACGATTCAACGACTCCCATTTTACCGATTCCAAATAATCGAAAGGCAAGCACATTAGCGCGAACGATATGTAAGGCATTCCATGCCAAAGAACGTTTCGACATTTGTTCAATAAGAAAAACAACGATTCGCAATTTTTCTTTTGCGGTCATAGCCTTGTTCAACTTTAACTTTGCCAAAAACGGGTACCATTCCATAGGTTAAATTCAAAACAGGAGGCCGGGGCGGCCTCCTGTTCTTCATTCCGTGTTAATGTAATGGAGTTATGGCAAGATTGCGAAGGAGCGAACCGGGAAGCCGGATGCCTTTTCGGCCTTGGGCACGATATTAAAGATGACGGCTCCCTTGGCAGGCACTTGGTCCAAATTCTTCAGCAGCTCCACCTGGTATGTATCTTGAGCAAGCACGTAATACTCTGCCAGCAGCGATCCGTTTTTCTGGTAATCGACCGCCGCATCCGTATCAAACGTTTCGTGGCCGATCGCCTGAATGCGGCGCTCCTGGAACAAAAACTCCAATGCCCCGACAGACCAGCCCGGTGCATGGCTGTTGCCTTCGGCATCCTTGTTGTCGAACTGCTCATGGCTTGGCCAGCGTTTGCTCCAATCGGTGCGCAGCGCCACGAAACTGCCCGGCTCGATCGTCCCGTGCTCCTCCTCGAATGCGAGAATGTGCTCCACATTCAGCGTAAAATCGGAGTTCGCCGCAACCGCTTCGGATTGGTCAATAACAACGAGCGGCAGCACAAGCTCCTTCAAATCCAGCTCTTCCAGATATCGAGTATCCCGAACGAAATGGATTGGCGCGTCCAGATGTGTGCCGTATTGCCCAGGAAATGTGAAGCTCTGCGCGAAAAAGCCCTGGTCATGATTGAACAACGTATCAAATCGCGCAGCATCAAAGGCGGAGAAATGCGGTGATTCCGGACCGAAGGTATGGGTCAGGTCAACCCATTTTTTCTGTTTCAATAGCTGCAAGGCTTGTAAAAGTTCGTTCGACATTTGAAATCACCTCATGCGTATATTGGAATAAATTTCTCCTATTATATCCCATCCCCTCGGATTTGTGGAGTATCCCCATGTGGAATATATGAAATAAAAAATTCCAATAATGTTCGGTCATATGTCCCCACAAGCGAAAAAGCCGTGCCTAGGGCACGACTTTCCCAACAATATGATGTCTTTCCGTTGTCTTTGGGGTCTGTACACATCTCCCCCGTATCCAAGCAAGACTCAGGGTATTTCATCTGCCACCTTATTTCTAATACGCTTCCTTCTACGCTTCTTTATTTTGCTTCTTTACTGAGATTTCTCACGAGCTTCCTCACTTTGCTTCTTGCTGCCCCTTTTCCGAAAACGCTCGTATTGCTTGTAAACCCATGGCGACTCCTTCGTCAGAATTGGGCCAAGCACGGCCAGAATCAACACGTACAGCACGGCAAACGACTGAATGGAGGCCATTAGGCCTCCCGCTTTGCCGATGTTGGCCATGATGATCGAGAACTCTCCCCGCGACACCAGCGTAAATCCTACGTTCAGCGAAGCTTTGGGCGACATGCCGGACAGCCTGCCCGCAATCATGCCGGCACCGTAGTTGCATACAATCGTCAGCACAACGGCGAGCACCGTCATGCCCACCGCTCCCCCAAGCGAGGCAGGTTCGATCGTCAAGCCAAACCCGAAGAAAAAAATCGCGCCGAAAAAATCTTTGAACGGCATCACCTGATGCTCGATCCGGGAAGCATGCCTGGACTCACCCAGCACAAGCCCCATCATCAGCGCACCGATGGCTTCGGCAACATGCAGCGTTTCGGAGAATCCAGCCACGAGAAACAGCAAGGTCATGACCGTTAACAGAAACAGCTCCGATGATTTGATGTTCAGCGCTTTGTCGATGTACTTGATGCATTTCCGTCCAACGACGAGGAACACCACGATAAACAGCAGTGCCGACAAACACACCAGCAGCACGCTTAAGAACGAAGTCGCTCCGCTAAGCACAAGACCTGTCAAAATGGAAATATGAATGGCAATGAACAGATCATCGAACATGATCATGCCCATGATGATTTCCGTTTCCGGATTTGCGGTGCGCTTCAGATCGACCAGTACCTTGGCCACGATGGCGGTAGAGGAACTGGTCATGATGCCGCATACCACCAGCGTTTCTTTCAGCGGCAGATCCGCCAGCCAGCCCAGGAGCAGACCTGAAGCAAAATTCAAGCCCACATAGAACATGCCCCCGGTCAGAATGGCTTTGCCCGACTTCATGAGCCGGGACACCGAAAATTCCAGCCCAAGATAAAACAGCAAAAACAGTATGCCCAACCTGCCCATGAATTCGATAAAGGTTGAGCTTTCAATAAAACGCAAATCCACGATGCCCCACTGGGGGGCATGCGGACCGACAGCCATGCCGATCAGAATATAGAACGGAATGACCGAAAAACGCAATCGTGCGGATATAAGCCCCGTAAGTGTAATCAGCGCAACGGCAATTCCCACTTCGAATATGAGCTTATCCATGGGCTACAGCCCTCCGGTAGCGAGCAATTGCTTCAGTTGCCTGATCTGATCCCGCTCTCCTGCAACAACGACGGTTGCTCCGGCCGCAAACGTATACTCTGGCCCCGGATTAAATTGTTTGGTGCGGCTCCGCTCTACTACGGCGAGCACGACGGCACCCGTCGCCTGCCGGATATTCAGTTCTCCGATCGTTCTGCCTATGCTTGCCGAGTGCGGCTCGATTCGCAGCCATTCGATGAGCAGGCCCTCCAGCATGACTTCACGTTCGTTCTGGAACTGGGGTTTGTAGGTCATACCGCCAATAATGGCCGCGACGGCGCGTGCTTCATCATCATCCAACGTTACGAGCGAAAGCATGTCGCCCAGCTCCTCCGGATGGTCCCCTGCTTCCATATGAAAGAGATCCCGCCGCTCGTCGTTATGCACGACGATGACCAAATGTTCGCCGCTGCGGGTATGAAGCCAATATTTCCTGCCGATGCCCGGCAGGTCCGTTTCCTTAAAGTGCATGGTCGACACCTCCAGCCGCCGGTGTATCCGGCACCGGGTCAGACATGCTGATCTGCGTGATCCGTATGCGCATGGAGCCCGATGGCGTGCTGACGGCCCTCACTTCTCCTTTCCGCCCCAGCAGCAATTGGTGGCCTACCGGGGACAAGAAGGAGATGCGCCCTTGGTCCGGATCGGCTTCATCCGGCATCGTAATCATGAAAGAGTCCGAAGTGTGAAAATCGATGTACTCAAAGCCCACGCTGCTGCCGATGAGAACCATCGAATCCAGCTCGCCATCCGGCTCCTGCAACAATTTCTCAACGCACTGCGTATACGCCTTCAACAGCCGCTCCATGTGGGTACGTTCCGGTTCGCGCACGTCAAAATAGGCGTCAAGAAACGCTCGTTTCTCTTCCCCCAGCGTAATCAGCTGCGCAACCAGCTTCTCTCTGCAATTTTGCACTTGAGACCTACGGTTCATAATAGATCTCACCTCCAATCCACGCCTTTCTCTCCACGTTGCTGCCCGAATGTTGATTTTTCATGCTGCTTTTCCTCCCTTTTTAGCATTAATGACCCCGGAATCCGTGGTCGTAATACCATCTTACCAAATTGAATTTTTTAATCCAGCCTATTTCATTTAACTTCACGTTATCAACATAAAGTCACTTGCAATCATGAGGTACATCACATGTATCCTTGACATCGCATGACAGTTTCATAGAAGTTTTTAATTGCGTCATAAAAAACATTTTATGGGTTTTCATCTCGTATTTTTATGATCTTTACTGTATATTTAACTACAAACTTTTATGCGATTTATGCAAAGAGGGATTCGTATACTTTAACACCACAAAGGAGTGCTTCGAAAAAGTGTCTACGATTACTACTGCTTCAAACCAGTCCACTGCCGCCCAGTATGTTCAATCCGTATATGAATCGGTCATTGCCCGTAACCCGAATGAACCGGAATTCCACCAGGCCGTCAAGGAGATTCTGGACTCCCTTATTCCTGTCATTGAAGCTCATCCAAAATATATGAACCAGGCGCTGCTCGAGCAGCTCGTTGAGCCGGAACGCGTCATCACTTTCCGCGTACCTTGGGTCGATGACCAAGGCAAGGTACAGGTTAACCGCGGTTTCCGCGTGCAATTCAACAGCGCTATCGGACCTTACAAAGGCGGCCTTCGCTTCCATCCGTCGGTATATGCCGGCATCGTGAAGTTCCTCGGCTTTGAGCAAATTTTCAAAAATGCACTGACCGGCCTGCCGATCGGCGGCGGTAAAGGCGGCTCCGACTTCGATCCAAAAGGAAAATCGGATCAGGAAGTCATGCGCTTCACCCAAAGCTTCATGACCGAGCTGTACAAATACATCGGCTCCGATGCCGACGTTCCTGCAGGCGATATCGGCGTAGGCGCGAGAGAAATCGGATACATGTTCGGACAATACAAACGTATCCGCAGCGCTCATGAAGCCGGCGTTCTGACAGGCAAAGGCCTGTTGTACGGCGGAAGCCTTGCTCGCAAAGAAGCAACGGGATACGGATGCGTATACTTCGTCAACGAAATGCTGCAATCCAAAGGCCTTAGCTTCAAAGACAGCACCGTGGTCGTTTCCGGTTCCGGTAACGTATCGATCTATGCGATCGAAAAAGCGCAAGAGCTGGGCGCCAAAGTTGTGGCATGCAGCGACTCGGGCGGTTACATCTATGATCCGGAAGGCATTAACCTCGATACGGTTAAACAGCTCAAAGAAGTGGATCGCCTGCGGATCAGCGAATACGTCAAAGCTCATCCACATGCAACGTATACGCCAGGATGCGAAGGCATCTGGTCCATTGCTTGCGACATCGCACTGCCTTGCGCAACGCAAAACGAGATTGATGAGCAAGCGGCAGAACAGCTCGTCAAAGGTGGCGTAAAAGCGATCGGCGAGGGCGCAAACATGCCTTCCACGCTGGCAGCCATCGACGTATTCCTGAAAGAAGGCGTTCTGTTCGGACCTGCAAAAGCAGCCAACGCAGGCGGCGTTGCCGTATCCGCGCTGGAAATGTCGCAGAACAGCATGCGTCTCTCCTGGTCCTTTGAAGAAGTGGATGCAAAGCTGCATGACATCATGCGCAACATCTATGCAAGCTGCGTAGACGCTGCGGATCGTTACGGCTGTCCAGGCAATCTTGTAGCCGGTGCCAACATCGCTGGCTTCCTCAAAGTCGCTGACGCCATGATCGCTCAAGGTATCGTGTAATCCGGACCTGACAACGGGGTGTACCGGGTTCATTTACAGCATAAGCCGTCTTTGCGGCCTGGGTCCATTAAGTGGCGGCCCTTAACCGACCGGCTCTGGTAACTCCCTCTGATCATACAAGAGGAGTATCCCTTATTGTCATGAAAATGGCATGGGATACTCCTTTTTGTGTGCTTAACCGCACGTGCGATGACTCGAGTGACACGGAGGAAGAACAATCTGCCGAAGACATCCACTGCACCGAATACTTCTCGTTCTTTCGCAACCCTCTGGCACATGTATGTAATGCCCCGTGCATACTTATAAAGTCTGTAACGAACCTGAGAGAGCCTTATTGCCCCCTATCTACGCTTGACCAAATTCTAACGAATCTCACGCACGTTATTTCAATGATTTCGGGGCATCATTCCTCTTTTCACGTTCCTAAGGGTTTCTAATGTTCGTTAGCATTCCTAAGCCTCCAAAATCACCCTAATAAGGTGTTTAAGATTCGTTAGCGCTCGAGCGGGTGAAGCTCAGGATTATCGTTGGCACTGCGGCATGAACATCGAGCACCTGCAACATTGAGCTCTGGTATGAGCATCCGGCGTCATCATTATTCGTATAGAACACCGAAGTGAGATTTGAGCACCAATATGAGCATCAAGCAACCGGCATTGGCAGCAGCAGCATTTCTCACCATCGCATAACAAAAGAGCGAATCATCCGGCAATTCTCGTCCGGTATCATTCGCTCTGATTTCATTCGCTCAATTGATCGCTGGATACTCTATTATAATGTAGAAACTCAATGACTTGGCTAGTAGCACCTCAGTGCCTTCTCAACCCAAAGTTACTTCACGGTCATCAATGCATCGCCAGGTTTAATGTCGCCCTGAGACTGAGCCTGAATATCGGTGAACATTGCCGTATTGGAGACGATGACGGAAGTGGTGGTATCCAATCCGGCTGCGGCGATGGCATCCAGGTCGAATTCGACCAGTTTGTCGCCCTGGCGCACCGTGTCGCCGTCTTTCACGAACGAGGTGAAATGTTGGCCTTTCAGGCTGACGGTGTTAATGCCCACGTGAATCAGAATCTCCACGCCGTCTTCGGACAGAATGCCGATGGCATGTTTTGTTTTGAACATGGTCACGATGACGCCGTCGAACGGAGCGTATGCGACGCCTTTGGCAGGCACAACTGCAGCACCTTGTCCCATGGCTCCGCTGGAGAAGGCCTCGTCCCCGACTTCGGTCAAAGGAATAAGCTTACCCTCGAGCGGGCTGTATACGATTTTAACTTCGTTGGTACCTGTCGTCGTTTGTACTGCAGAAGCCGTATGGCTTGACGCAGCGGAAGCGGATTCCGATTTGCTGCTGGAACCCTCAGCCGATGCATTCGATGCAGACGCCGCTGCTGGAGCATTTTTGTAACCAAAGATATAAGTCAGAATGAAAGCGGCCACAAATGCTACGACCAGTGACAGCAGGAAGCCGACAAAGCCGCTATCCATGCCTTTTGGATTGATAAACAACGGAATACCGAACACTCCGCCGCCCGCAAATCCATAAGCCGTCGACCCCAGGACACCCGCAACGGCTCCCGCGATTGCACTGGCGATGGAAGCCATGATGAAAGGTTTTTTGGTCGGGAGGGTAACCCCATAGATCGCCGGTTCCGTAACCCCCATCAGTCCGGCAATCGTGGAAGACATCGCGATCGGTTTCAGGCGTTTGTCACGGGTTTTGATCGCAACCGCAAATGCCGCGCCTGTTTGTGCAAATGTCGTACAGAACAGCATGCCGTTAATCGGATCAAATCCATTGGTCACGATGTTGTTGAGTAGAATCGGAATGAATGCCCAGTGCAAGCCAAAAATGATGACCGTTTGCCAGATCCCCGCAAGAACCAGACCTGCAACAACCGGGCTCACTTCGTAAACCCACATGGCCCCTTTGGCCAAGAAATCACTAATCAAGGTAGCTACAGGTCCTACGGCCAGGAATACCACCGGCGTAACAATCGCCAGCGTGGCCAGCGGGACAAAGAACATTTTAATGGAAGAGGGCGAAATTTTCGTTACCCATTTCTCGAAAACAGCTGCAATGTATGCGGCGATAATAATCGGAATGACGGATGACGTATAGTTGATCAGAACAACCGGGATCGTCAGGAACGTCATGGCCGTTCCGTCCGTAAACGCAGCGGTCATCGTTGGATAAACGAGAGTCGCACCGATCGTTGCCGAAATGAACGGATTACCTCCGAATTTTTTACCTGCAGAGAAGCCGAGCAAAATCGGGAAGAAGTAGAACAACGCGTCCGCCGTCGCAAACAGGATTTTGTACGTGCTCATCTCTTCGGTCAACCAACCGAGCGTAACGAACAGAGCAAGCAATCCTTTTAAAATACCTGCTGCGGACAACACCCCTACGACAGGCATAAATACGCCGGAGATGACGTCCACGAAGCGGCTGAATAACCCCTTTTTCTCACCCGCTGCTTCCGAATCGGCATTTGCCGCCATCGAATTGGTGCCGCCCATTTGCTGTACGAGTGCTTCATACACTTTCGGCACTTCATTGCCGATGACTACCTGGAACTGACCGCCGCTCTCCACCACCGTAAGTACGCCGTCGATGTTTTTGATCTCTTCCTTGTTCGGGCTTTTCATATCTTTCAGGTTAAACCGGAGCCGGGTCACGCAGTGAACGACGTTATTGATGTTATCATTGCCTCCGACGGCGTCCAGAATTTCCTTGGCCGTTTTGCCATGATTCATGGTAAATCCTCCTTTTGCGCAGGTGCCTTCATATAATGTGTTAATTCATATCAATTCAACCAAATAACGGGTGTGTATTTTACGTTGTTACCTGATTTTTACTCCCATTTTTTGATTCGCTTTCATGGAAAACGATGCAGCCATCGCGGCGCTGATGCCTCCGGCCAGCTTGCCAACGATCATGGCGGTGACCATCTCTTTGTTCATCCCCGCCACAAATCCAAGGTGTCCCCCCAGAACGAATGAGCCGCTGACCGCAAAAGCGATGCTGACGACTTTGCCGCGCGAGTTCATGTCCTTGACCAGGCGGAACGTCGGGATGTTATGCGCAAGCGCGGCGACAAGCCCGGCCGTCGTTGAAGCATCCAGATTAAACCATTTGCCTGCCCGCTCCAATGGAGCTTTACAGGTCCGGTTGATGACCTCCACCATCGGGAATGCGCCTGCGAGCACGATTGCGATCGTGCCTACGGTCATAATGCCTTCGGAAAAAGGCGCCATGTCGGGAACCAGCTCCCAACCGGTCAGCGTTTTGACGGCGATCGCCACCAGCCCGATCAGGGACAACAAGGTGATACCGCTTCCAAATATCTTAAACAACCTTACCGTCTGATTGGTGAAAAAGCGCAGACCCAGCATAATGAATATGGACAACATCACCGGAATCATCAGGTTTTTCAAAATGATCATGATGTCGATGCCGGCCGTCAATCCGCCGGCCAAACAGCCGATGGGAATGGTGCTGATGCCAATCAGAATGCCTTTGGCAAAGTACGGATGGTCCTTTTTCTCCACAATGCCCAGCGCAACCGGAATCGTAAATACCAGTGTCGGGCCAAACATCGTACCCAGCAGCACCCACGAAAACAGGGCCGCCTGCTCACTCTGGGCCATCTGTCCTGCCAGCGCATAACCGCCCATATCGACGGCCAAAATCGTATTGGCAAAGGAGGCAGGGTCGGCACCGATGGCTTCATACAGGGGAGAAATCAACGGAACCAGCAGGCTGGCCAGGAAGGGAGCCAATGAAACGATCCCTACCATAACCAGTGCCAACGTGCCCATCGCCATGATGCCTTCCGTGAACGCGTTTCCGAGTCCCCATCGGTTCCCGAACGCTTTGTCCGCAGCTCCCAGTACCAGAAAAAAGGCAATGACAATCATGACTAAATCATTGATGGACATGCTTAAGCCTCTTCATACAGCTTCACCTGATGGGTGGCTGCACTGTCATACGTATCGAACACCAGCTGCAGGGTCCGGAGATTATCCACCCCGCTGGTCTGGAATTCCTCGCCCGTGTTCAGGCAATCAATGAAATGGGACTGCAGCTTGCGATGGCTGTCCTCATAGTTCAATTCCGTATGCTCGGCGACCACCGTTTCCACGCCGGCATTGTCGATCAAGGTCAAGCGACCGGTATGGTACAATTTGATCGTTGCTTTGTCGCCTTCGATGATCAGCTGTTCTTTATGATCCGGCAGGACCCGATCCGGCAGAGGTTCGCTCAGTTCGCGGCGCGTCGCCCAGCTCATATCCATCAAGCCGACATAATCGGAATAGCCAAGCATCACCATGCCGCTGTCCTCGCCGACCGTGTGGCTGCTGACCTTTCTCGTTTCGGCATACAAGCGCTCCGGCTCGCCGAACAGGAACCGCCAAGTATCGAACCAATGCACGCCCATCTCGTAGAACAGCAGACGAGGCATATCCCTGAAGAATGGCTGAGGCAGTTCGTTCTCGGGTGCAAATCGCGGCGAGTAATAATCGGTATGAATATACCGGATCGTATTCAACTGCCCTGCCGCTCCATCCACCAGCAATTGTTTGATCAGCTGGAATGGTTGCAGCCAGCGCCAGTTCTCGGTAACCATCAGGCGTACGCCAGCTTCCTCGGCAATGCGTACCATCTCCTGCGCTTCCTCGATTGAACGGGCAAACGGCTTCTGGCACATGATATGTTTGCCTGCCGCCGCTGCCAGCTTCACCAGCTCCAGATGTGTTTCCGGCGGCGTAATAATATCAAGCACGTCGATGTCGGCCTGCTCCAGCATCGCTTCCACATCCGTATAACGGATGTTTGCGGAGAGATCGAAACGATCCGCCTTGTCATTCAAGGTCGCTTCATTTCTGTCGCAAATCCCCGCAATTTCGGCATCGGCAATGAACTGCCAAGCCTTAATGTGTTTTTCCGACCAGTATCCCGTACCTACGATACCGATTTTCCACATACGTTCCACCTCTTTTACAAAATCAATCCCTGTCAGGGCTTAAGTCCTTCGATTCGGACTTCTCATCTTACTTCCGTGTACCCACAATGACGACGTCATGCTCGAAAGCATGCATCGGCAATACGCCGTATCCGTTCTCGCGCACGGCATCCGTTTGGGCGAAACGACGGTTCACCAAATCGATTGTCGTGAAGTCGTACTCTTCCACCGGGAAGTCGAGCTTTACTTTCGTGTTCACCGGCACGTACAGCACCACGGTATTTTCGTTGCCAGCAGCGCGAATTTCGCGCGTCTTGTTCTGCACGATGTCCAGCGGTTGCAAGCCTACCAGGCCATAGTTTTCGAACAGGTACTTAATGAAGGAATAATCCCATGCTCCCTCAAAACGCAGAGCCGATCTCCAATCGTAAGGGCTGTCGAAACCTTCTCCCTCCACGATGCCGAACGATTTTCCTTTTTTGTGCCAGCTCCAGATGCCATGCGCTCCGTACGTCACTCCGGCTCCTCCGCCAGCCAGCAAGCTTTGCCATGCAGCTTTGCGTGCATCCGCGGCAGAATAACGTCCGTACACGTTGCGGCTGTAACTGATTTGCTCGTAGCACGGCTCGCCGTTAATGACAGGACGAACAGGCGTTTTATTATAGAAATGCTCTGCAATTTCGTGAGCCATGTATTGGAACTCCGAGTTATGACCCGATTGGTACATATAAAAGTCAAGTCCCTCATGCTCCGTGAACACTTCGGGAATCTCCCGCAGCCTTCCCTGAATGTGGAGCGTCGTCACGCTTGCCGGGCTAATGCGTTTCACGATTTCCAATGCGGCCAGATAATACGCGTTCGCCTCATCGGAAGGAAAATCCGTGTCGCCGCTCACCAGATAGATCGGGTCATACTTCGAGAAACGCTGCACGACATGGGTGACATACGGTTCAACCGCTGCGATCGGCATCTTGGCATTTTTCTGCAACGGCGTAGCCCATGTATCCGGCACATAGTTGCACCACAACAGGACAAGCGCAGGCGTGAATCCTCTCTCCGCGGCCATGCGCACCATTTGTTCGGCACGGTCGAAATACGCCTCGTTCAGTGCCGCATAGTCGTAAGATCCATCTTCTTGTAAATGAAAGGGTTCCCAATTGAGATCCGATCCGCTGGCGTCCCATTGACGAAGCACGTTCATCTGCAGCACGTTGAATCCCTGCATTTTGCGATAATCCAGGTATTCCTCCCACTCTTCCAGCGTAGCGTTCGTAAACGCGCTCCAGACCGTATCCGCCAGGTAAAACATCGGTTTGCCATGCTTCTCCAGCGTTCTTCCGTTTGCAGCAACCGTTATCGTCATTTCTTCTGCTCCTTTCGATTGAAGATCAGCTAAATGAATATGGATCAGAACTAAACAAACAAAAAAACATTAGATTAATAAACTAAACTATTAATTGTAATTTAACTTAAATTAATATAATTTCAGTTCCGAATGCAAAATGAATACGTTTTACAATTGCATATTAGCACTCAATTTATAAACAGTCAATGTTTTTTTCAGTTTTGTTTTTATATATTTTAGTTAAGTTTAGTTTAGTTGAAGGACTGAAAGTTTAGATGAAATCGTGGTATACTGAACATATGCATTTCATGGTAGGAGGTTGTACGTTGAAAATCGATGATATCGCGAGGCTTGCTGGCGTTTCCAAAGCAGCTGTGTCTCTTGCCTTTAACAATAAACCGGGTGTAAGCGAACAGACCCGCGAACATATACTGGACATTGCCCAGGCCCATGGCTACAAACCAAGAACGATCAAGACTGGCAGGGAGTCCCATAAATCGCATGCCAATGCTATTATTCGTTTCGTTGCCTGCAAAAATACAGATATCGTCACCGAGCATTACGATACGCTTCCGTTTTTTAACGAATTGATCCACCACATTACGGATCAGGTCAAACAGCATGGCAGCACGCTCGTCATCTCTTCGATTGACGTAAACGACCTGGAACAGGAGCTGCCTAATCTGGAAAAGGATCAGCCTACCGCCGGCCTGTTGGTGCTGGGAACCAACTTGACACCGCCCATGATTGAACGGATTCAAGACATCCACCGAAATGTCGTCATTCTGGATACGTGTTTCGATCATTTGGATGCCAACTTTGTCTCCATCAACAACTCGCTTGGGGGATACCAGGCGGGCAAACATCTGATTGGATTGGGCCATCGCCGCATCGGTTATGTGAAATCCCGAGCTCGCATTTCCAATTTCACGAAACGGGAGGAAGGCTTCATGGCCGCGCTTGCCGAGCAGCAATTGAAGGTCGACGACGCGTTGACTTTCGAATTCGAACCGATGATGGTCATGCCGCAGGACCGGTTCCAGCAGTCCATCCGGGAGCTGAAGGAGCTGCCGAGCGCGATTTTCTGCGAAAACGACTACATGGCGATCAGCGTCGTCAAATCGCTGCAAAACGTGGGGCTTCGCGTCCCTGAGGACATTTCGGTCATGGGCTTCGACAACATCTTCGAGGCCAAAGTGATCAGCCCCGAACTGACGACCGTGCATGTCAAGAAAGACGCTTTGGCGCAAACCGCCGTAAGGCTGATGATGGACCCTCTGAATCAGACGGCCAATGTCGCGAGCAGAGCCCATATTTGCGTGAATACCGAAGTGGTCGAGCGCCGCTCGTGTGCCCGAGTAAGCCGTTAACTTAGCCACACCATTGATATTGATACGAACTAAAGGAAGTGTTCCCATTGTTGAATATCCGTTCCGCTACGAGCGGCAATCCGCATTTGGCGTCCGATTGCGAGCAATGTTTCGGCTTGTGCTGCGTGGCGCTGCCCTATGGCAAATCCTCCGATTTCGCCTTTGACAAACCGGGCGGCACGCCCTGCACCAATCTGGGACAGGATTATCGCTGCGGCATCCATGACCGGCTTCGGCAGAAAGGCTTCAAAGGATGTACGGTCTATGATTGCTTTGGCGCCGGGCAGAAGTTATCCCAAGAGACATACGCAGGCAAGGACTGGAGACAACATCCGGAACTGGCTGCGGAGATGTTCGACTGCCTGCCGGTCCTGAAACAGATTCACGAGATGCTCAGTTACGTGCGGGAAATGCTTCAGCTTCAGGACACCCGATCTATTCATGCCGAGCTGCAGCACGCTTATGAAGAAACAGAGAAGCTGGCCAACCTGGAGCCTGCCGCAATGCTGCGGCTGGACCTGCCTGCCCATCGCTCTGTCGTGAACGACCTGCTGCTGCAAGCCAGCGAAATGGTCCGTGCCAAAGCCTATTCCGATGCAGGCGCAGGTGGTCATCGCTCGGGCTCCGGGAAAACCAAACGCAAAAAGCTCTCCGGTTGGGATTTCCTCGGTGCCAAGCTGAAGGGCGCCGACCTTCGCGGGACCAGCTTCCGCGGTGCAATTATGATCGCGGCGGATCTGCGAAATGCCGACATGCGAAGAACAGACCTGATCGGCGCGGATTTGCGCGATGCCGACCTGAGTCATGCCGATTTGCGGGAGAGCATTTTCCTTACCCAATCCCAGATCAATTCGGCCAAAGGCAGCCGGGAAACCAAGCTGCCGACACATCTGAAACACCCTGAACACTGGCTGAAGAGCAGCTAGGAGTCGGCTGTAGGCCGATCCTGATGTATCTTGCCGCTGGCGAAAAGATGGGACATCGGACCACGGAGATAGCCTCTTGGTGCGGCTCGTCAGATGTGCCTCACACGAGTCCGGAGGACGCGTACTGACGCTGCACAACATACGATAGACACTCGCAAGTGGCAACATCTCCGTGGATGTTGGCACCCGTACGGGTCATGTTCACGTCATGGAAATTTTAACGAACCTGAGGCACCTTATTTAACCCTTTTTCGACCTCAAAAAAATCTAACGAACCCTAGACACGCTAATTCGCCGATATCTTGCCCATAATAACCCAAACATCCTAATTAAGATGTCTCAGGTTCGTAAGACGATCGACCATCGCCCAAACAACCTAATAAGGTGCGTGAAGTTCGTCAGAGCGGGAACGTACCTCGCGTGCGAGTTATATTCGAGTGCGCCGAGGAACCTTTGAGCACGATCCGAGGAAATTGAGCGACTACGCTAAATCCCTATAACACAAAAGGAGCAAACCTCACCCGGATATGCTTGTCCGGCAAGGTTCGCTCCTTTTTGATAGAGAGAAGTGCTTTTAGCAACTCATCCCTATACTTGTATGAATATTGACGATTACAGCAAGTCGCGACGAAGCTCGTCCGCAGATTTCGGGGACAGGTGGCCCAGCGGAATGTCAAATACCGTTTTGGCTCCCTTGTGTCCTTCGCCGCTCAAACGATGTGCCGCTCTCGCATATGCAACCAGTACGCTGGCCGTGAATTCGGGATTGCTGTCCAGCTTCAGGCCAAACTCGATGATTTGCTTCGAGCCTGCTCCTGTAACTCCGCTGCGAATAACGAAACCGCCGTGCGGCATGCCTGCATGCTCGGATTTCAATTCTTCTTCGGAAATGAACGTTACCGTTGTATCGTAATCGGCAAAATAGTTCGGCATCGAAACGATCGTTTCACGAATCTCGTCGTGGTTCGCGCCTTCTTCGGCTACGACGAAACATTGTCTCAAATGTTTCTCGCGCGTAGCAAGCTCAGGCGTTTCGCCTGCGCGAATGCGATCGATGACTTCTTCTACCGGAACGGTGTATTGCACGCCGGCTTTGACGCCAGGTACGCGTCGGATCGCATCGGAGTGTCCTTGGCTTACGCCTTTGCCCCAGAACGTATACTCTTTGCCTTCAGGCAAAATGGATTGTGCCAACAGGCGGTTCATGGAGAACAAGCCCGGGTCCCAACCCGTAGAAATCACGCTGACATGTCCGCCTTGCTCTGCTGCCGCGTTTACAGCGTCATAGAACTCAGGGATTTTGGCATGCGTATCAAAGCTGTCCACCGTATTGAACAGACGCGCAATGACAGGTGTTTGCTCCGGAAGATCGGTAGCGGAACCGCCGCACAGAATCATGACATCGATTTTTCCGATGTATTGCTCGGCTGCGGAGATATGTTCGAAGTGAACAGCCGGACCCTCGGCAACCATTTGTTCCGGGTTACGGCGTGTAAATACTGCGATAAGCTCCATGTCCGGGTTTTGCGCGATGGCTTTCTCGACGCCTTTACCCAGGTTTCCATAACCTACAATCCCTACTCTTACCATTTGCGATCCTCTCCCTGTCTTCATCTATAGTTGCTTTGCTATGTAAATGGAACAAGTCCGATTACCGTTCAGTCCAAGGTTCGATTTACATACTATAAATATATAACATACCATGTGACTTGTCAGGTTTCCAGTTTAAATCGCCATTTTACAGAAAAAAATTTTCCGCGTTACCGGAGGAAAGGGTTAAGGCGGCATCGAGCATTCTTTTTCGCTGACAGGTGATATTTTGTTGGCCCAAGGTCGATCTGGCAAATAAAGGACCCTCATTCGTTATCAATGAAAAAGCCCTGAAACCCAAAACAGCCTCGATGCTGCCATGGACGCAGGACATGTTTCAACGTCAATCTTGTTCACCGCTTGTTCTTGCTGGTCATTAATGAGATACACTCCTTGCTCGATTCATCACGGCAGCTTGCGCGCAGCTCCAGCTTCCCTTTAAATGCCGCTGTCGCCGCGTATATTCAGCATTCGCAAAATTTCGTTTACAACCACATCCGGATGGCTGTTGTGCAAGCCATGATCTGCATTCGGGACAAAGACTTGCTTGCCCTTTCCGGACCAACCGGCAAAATCGGCTTGATCCTTTCTCCAGGCCATACTCTGATCGTCCGCATCTTCGGGATCTGCCGTCAGAATCGTCAGCGGAAACGAAAACTCCGTTCGCTCGGCCAGCACGCGCCTTGCATTGTTCTGGGCATTCCACATTTCTTCCATCATGTTTTCGTTATAAGCAAGCTTCAAGGTGGAGATGGTCGCCGCCTTTCGCATCGGTTCCGTTACCGAACCGGGATCGATGACCCACTGGCTCGTCATCTCGTCGGAATGAAGCAATGCACGGACCACGCCCGTTTTGATCAACGCGCGGGCCGAATCGAAATACCACTCGGGCATCTCCATCTCCTCGGTGCAATAATAATTCGGACTGCCTCCGTCGATCATGACGATGCCGGCGACTTCATCCGGATACATCTCCGCATACCGAATCACCTCCAGCGACCCTAGGGAGTGCCCCACCATGATAAACGGCGGACGATGTCCTGCCGACTTCAGCAATTGGTGAATCTCCCGGGTCATCGTATCGATGTCGCGCGGCGCATCCGTATAATCGCTGTAGCCATACCCGAACCGGTCATATACCGCAAGCTTTGCATACGGTCTTAACCCTTCGTATAGCGGACTGAAATCAGCATAAGGATTCGGCGTTCCCCAGCCCGAAGCAAAAACAATCGTTGTTTTACCCGTTCCTGTCGTGTACAAATGCATATTGCGTCCGTCGACTTCGTACAGCTTTCCCGGCGGAATGTAATCCCTCAGATCTTGTCTCGACTGATGAGCTTCATAGATCATGCCGATCACGAGCAGAACGCCCATGGTCAAAATGAATCCGCCAAATAACTGCAAACCCCTTCCCAGCCATTTGCCCATGCTTTCCCTTCCCTTTACCCCATATTCGATGGTTTCTCTGTTGTCTCATCTTACCTAAAACAGGTCCGCTTCCGAAACATTCCAGGGTCCAGTTCGTTCCCCAACCAAAGTCCAGTTTCGATCTCATACCTTCACCCAGCATACAAGCTCGACAAGTCATATGGTTCCAAGTCAAAACAAAAACCCGCAAATCTCCGGCGAACGGAAATCTGCGGGTTAAACGCATGAAATGCAGTTATGATGACATTATAGTCGAAGATTCAAACCTACCGGGCAATGATCGCTGCCCATAACGTGGCAGTCGATCCGGGCATCTTCAACCAACGGCAGCAGTTTGCCCGATACCAGGAAATAATCGATACGCCATCCCACGTTGCGCTCTCGCACCTTCGGCATGTACGACCACCAGCTGTACACATCCGTACGATCCGGATACAAATGGCGGAAACTGTCCACGTATCCCGCTGCCAGCAAATCGGTCATCTTGCCGCGCTCCTCCAGCGTAAAACCGGAGTTGCCCTGGTTAGACTTCGGATTTTTCAGATCGATCTCCTGATGGGCCACGTTCAAATCGCCGCACACGACGACCGGTTTGCGCTGTTCCAATTCCAGAATGTACGCCCGAAAACGATCCTCCCACTCCAATCGATAAGGCAGGCGGCTCAGATCGCGCTTGGCATTGGGCGTATACACGTTGATCAGGTAAAATGCCTCGAATTCCAGCGTAAGCATCCGTCCTTCCGGCTCGCTGTCTTCTTCCATGCCGTAACGGACGGAGAGCGGTTCAATCCGGGTGAACACGGCCGTGCCGGAATATCCTTTTTTGATGGCATAGTTCCAATATTGATGGACATCCTCACCCAGGTCCAGCTCAATTTGACCTTCTTGCAGCTTCGTCTCCTGGACGCAAAAAATGTCTGCTTGAACCTCGTTGTAATAATCTACGAATCCTTTATTGACGCAAGCCCGCAGGCCATTGACGTTCCATGATACCAATTTCATCGTTTTTTCCACTCCTCACGTCCCCCAATATAGCATGGGAGATTCGTAAGGACAAGGCCGAACATGACGATGATTCCGGACTCGTTATTCCAATGGATGATAAGCTTTTCGTGCTTCAAATCTCCTTTTAATGAATATATAACACTTTCTTCTTCCGCCACATTAGACTCTCCATCATTTTGAGGATATAGCGCTACTTTTTTGGTAATTCCCCTTTTCGAGGAGTTGAAGAAGCAAAGGACCCATTATATAGAAACTGCTGAATCTAAAGAGGACGGTTACCATGTCACTTTTCGTGTCCGTCAACCGGAAGAATGGCTGAGTTGGATTCTTGGGTGGGGGCAGATGTGGTAGCCACTGAACCTGAATCATTCAAAAAACGAGTAAGAGAACAAATCGAGAAAATGAAAGTACGCTACTGACATACTGTTGGCAATAGGAGGCTTGTATAATCAAGATATACAAAATGAAAGCGAGGTTATTTACATGACTTTGAAGATTGCAAATGCTTATTTTGAGGCGATGGCGAATCGAGATGTTTAAATGGTTATTTCTCTCTCAGCTAATGACGTCAATTGTACTTCCCCTGCTGATGAGCTAAAGGGTACCGCATCTTTTCATGAATTCCATGAGAGATTTGCACAAATGCTTAACAAACTCACGTTAGTTGATGCTTTCGGCAATGACGAAAAAGCAGTTATCATCTACGATGTTTGTCAGCATTACGAGTTATACGAATAACATAAACAAGCACATATACAAAGGAGGACATTACATTATGTCAGCAATTGGACCCGACTTCATTTCACTTCAAGTGAGTAATCTTGAAGGCTCTGCGGAATTCTATCAAAACTATCTCGGACTGGTCCGCTCACAGGCGGGACCACCTCATGCTGTGGTTTTTGAAACAAAGCCTATTGCATTTGCTCTTCGTGATCTAATACCAGGAATTGAACTCGGCTCAAGTACTCGGCCTGGACTTGGTGTCGCTCTTTGGCTTCATGCCCCTGATACGCAAGAAATCCATGATAAACTTGTTGCAGCAGGTGTAAAGATTACATCTGCACCAATAGATGGACCATTCGGGCGAACCTTTACATTTGCCGACCCAGACGGTTATCTAGTTACTCTTCACAGTAAAGCCTGATACGCAAATCTATTGATATGCTCCCCATACGGTAGACAGGTGAAATAATAAACCCTGTTACTGTGATGGGAGTTTTTTCATCCAAAAAAACCTTGACCGACTGGATCGTATTCCGGGAATCGCGGGCAAACGCAAGTCCCCCAAACACGTAAAGGCAACAAATATCTTCGATCCTCACTCATCGAAGCTTCTCACTCCATACGATGATATGATCATGATCTCGGTGCCCAGTACAGGCGAATGCAGCTCTCAAAGAAAGGCAGCGTGCCGCTTTAACCTTCTCAAAAACCAAGAGGCGCAGCTTTTTTTAAAAATCTTGTAAGCTGCGTCTAGCTTCGTATTCTTTTTTAGAGTTACGCTATGAATTAATTTTCAGGGTAGTTTAATAAGATAGATGGACAATATCGTCCGGGTCTGAACCAGCTGATCCCCATACTTCCCCATCAACACGATAACCACCGCCACTCCATTGAAGTAAGTAGTCTCCGGTACGCATTCCTTGTTCGAAACCTTCAAAAAGATTTATCCAATCCAAAGATTCCTCGGGAGCCATCGTTTTAACGAAATACAGTTTATTCGTATCTACGTGCGTTAAACTAACATTGACTTCATGGCTGCTATTGTTCTTCAGTAGAAGTTTTATATGTCCAACTCCCGGCTTTACTGAAAAAGGTTGCTGTACAACTGCGCCCCGAGAAGCAATATAGTGTGAGGGTTTATTCTCTTCTTCACTTAAAGAATTAGTAAGGGTTGTAATAGCGGACTTGCTTGATAATAAACCAGACTTTGGATTAGACGTATTCTCTTCACTTGGGTTTGTTGAATCACAGGCAGTTACGGTCGACGTTATTATAGATAAAAATAAAATGGCAAAGAAAAGTCCCTTTTTATTCACCTTGATCCCTCATATTCTCTTTTAGTAATTATTGTAAAACCTTTAAGACGTTTCTCGTTATTAATAACGCTATCCGTCAACGAAAGTTACATCTTAAATTTATAAATGGGACTGAAATAACTTGCCCGCTTGTTGAACAAAAGCAGCCGATCACTTTGATCGGCTGCTTTCTTGGCTTTATTAAGCTCCAGTTTCCCCGTATTTTAATGATGTACATTCATCAAAGTGCTTTGCATCATGCTGTTAAACCATTGGGCACATCACAATTCGAACTTAAATCAGCAATCGGTATTCGCTTTCCTAAAGTGTATGTAAGGTTCACTTAGCGAGAAAAAACCTTTTTTATCACACTCACTAATCCAGGAACAAGAAAAAAGATGCCAAAAAAGACAGTGAGTAAATTATATTGGGGCGTTTCGTAGAAATTAAACCATTCAGTGAAAATAGGAGTGTCAAGAATCCTTCCAAATATCGTTCCATTCGTATCTCTGTAGTTAAGTTTCCAACCTGTTGCTTCAGATGTGAGAAAGAATATTTGTGACAACAAAAACACACCAATAGAAGATACCCAATATCGTTTCAGAAATGGTACAGCATTTTGTTTCCTAGCCAAAGTAACCCCATCCTTATTTAGTACTATTTTCTTCACATTATAAAGTTTAATACGGATATTCAGGGATTAAGTTCCAAAATTGATGTATTAAATTGTTGAAAATTAACTTTAAATTGTAATTCAACAGATCCTTCTATTCCTTCTAACCTGTCCGTTAGTGAATAAAAGCAGCCGATCACTTTGATCTGCTGCTTTGTTGTTTTACTCTAACGTTTCCCGTTAGAATTCCTGTAAAACGAATAATTTGGAATTTGAACAAAAACGAGCGCCTCTGTACGATGGGGTTACGCACGAGGTCAAAAGCCTCAAAAAGCCCATCAGGAGGTCGCTCTACTATGAAGTTTAAAGCACAAAACAAGCAAAATCAACTCATTGAAAACATTACCGTTCATCACTTGGTCATTGGTGTAGATATCGCTCAAGAAGCCCATGTGGCCCGCGCCGTCAGCTTTCGCGGGATCGCTCTGGGAAATCCGCTCGAATTCGGTAACCATCGTGAAGGGTTCGATCTGTTCGAACGCTGGATCCAAGATCTACTCAAATCCTACAAACTTAGCAGCGTCATCGTTGGTATGGAGCCGACTGGCCACTACTGGTTTAGCCTGGCACGTTGGCTTCTCAATTACGGCATAGAGCCCGTCCTGGTTAATCCCCATCTCGTCAAAAAGAACAAGGAAAACCGAGATAATACACCATCTAAAAGTGACCATAAAGATGCGCTTGTCATTGCAGACATGGTCAAAAATGGATACTACTCCCCTGTTCGTTTCCATTCCGAAGACTACGAGGAATTACGTATTCTTATGGCGAATCGAGAGACGGTTACCAAACGCCTCAATGCTGCGGTTAATCAGATTCATCGCTGGGTAGATATTGTTTTCCCTGAACTTCGCCAGGTCTTTAAAATCCTTACTTGCACCAGTGCCATCGCAACACTCAGGCTCTTTCCTCTACCGAAAGAAATTAGTCGACTAAATACGGAACAAGTCCTTGCCGGTTGGAAGCAATATGTGAAGCGTCATGCTGGTGTTAAACGTGCTGAACTACTCATCTCACTTGCGAAATCCAGTGTGGGTACTACTCAAGCACTTCAAGCTTACAAACTCCATCTTAGACAATTAATTGAAGAATATGATCTGGCACAGCGCCAGCTTGAACAAATTGAGCATGAGCTCCGAATCATTCTTGAACGTATTCCCTATGCACAAAAACTCCTTGAAATACGAGGCATCTATGTCACAAATCTAGCTGGTATACTCGGAGAAGCTGGTGATCTAAGTAGCTATTCGCATGGAAATGCTTTGCTTCGTCATGCTGGATTAAATCTAGCCGAGGCTAGCTCAGGGAAATGGAGAGGAAAGATGGTACTCAGTAAACGAGGCCGGCCACGCTTACGTCATTTTCTTTATCTCATGACGATGAGTATGGTCATGACAAATCCAGAAATACGAGCGGCACATCGATACAATGTAGAGGTAAAGAAACTGAAGAAGATGAAATCCATTATGAAATTAATCGGTAAAGTAGCACGAATGCTAGTCGCATTGGTTAAAGGCAGTTCCGTTTACGAACCGATCAAAGTATTCCCCCAAGCAGCATAAACCAATCCTCATCGACTCATGTATTCGCAGGATGACAAGAAGCACGGAGTATCGGGAGACGTTACGCAAAAGGGCTCAGACCCGTTCCGTTAGAAAGACCGACCTCCACCCCTTGGTTAGATGTGACGAAGGAATGAAAGGGCTATGACCCGTTGAGACATGGGAGTGAGAATCGCTAGGGCGAAGTGGAGACGTGCACATAATGGAACAATATAGGTAATCCTTATTCACCCTCTATTTGCGCATGCCCAATTCTCCATCTGCCAGCTACCGGCTCCTTCATCATCCTCTTCTTCACTTTAACTACAGGATGAAATCCTGCGAATTCATGAGTCTGAGTGAGGAAACTGAATTATTACGAGGGAGCTTAATACTTCCGCCTTTTTGCTTGTTCATACTCTAATCCGTAGTCCTATTTTATCAGATAGAGTGTCTACAATCCCGTTTCCGCGGACTTCTTACCAACTGGGGTGTAAGGTCAATGATTCATATAATGGGCATATAGTTGCTCGAAGGTTGTAAAACGTTCGACTTCTCTGCCGACCTTATCATACTCGACTAGATATTCATCCATCACTTCAAGGAACTTCTCTTTCATAACTGGTAAATCACTTGCATCAAAGTACTGCATAAGATCAAATTTCTTGGTTCCTTTCTCCACAGCCATTTCATCAAGATACCCTTGTGCTCCAAAGGCCGAAAGAAAGACATAGGAAGCATCGTTCGTTATAACGCTGTTCAACATTTTATTGCGGTAGTTGCACCATAATTCTTCGTATGTTCCCCTCAGATTATCAAAGGTCGGAACAGGTTTAACAATGAAGTTATCACACATCGTGCGATGTAACTTCGTAACGCTTTTCAACATGTTAAAAGACGCTATACGGATATCTTCAATGGTATGAGCTTCGATGATTGACATGTATAAGGATTCGAGATCATCCGGAACATGGCGCAACGAGCGGATCTCTTCCAAATATCGCTTGATTCCTCTTTTGATGCATGTGTTATTCATATTGACCAAGGCATTGACCAGATTGTACAGAACGCCAGCAGATGCCTGTCGCACTGAACCGATATCTTCACCGAGCATCGTATCGCTGTACGCTTGCTTAGCCAGGTCGATCCATTTATTTGCTCGATGAAGACACGCTTCTCCGATCGGGTTCGAAAGTGCATCTAGCGCTTTTTGTCTGAAGTCGTTCAATTTTTCCAGATCCTCAGGCTTTGCATAGTAGAGTATTTGGAGCTCGGTTAGGCTCGATACGTCGGGACGCTCCAAGGTGGATTGCTGTTGTATTCTTGAATCCCATGGCGTGCAATAGATGTCATATCCGACGTCATCCAAGATGAAGCAATCGGATATTTCCCATCCCCTTTCTGTATGATTAATGATAATCAAATCAAGATCGCTCTTCTCATGAAAGTCCCCGGTGCTAAATGAACCCGTAAGCCCAATAATTGCGATATCGTCTAGAAAATCTCTTTTTGCGCGTTCGATCACCATGTTAATGAGCAGTTCATTTTTGGCCAGCAGCTTCTTCTTTATGATTTCGTTCATTCGGTACACCCCTTCGTATAATCCGGCCGTCCTTCATCACAACAACCTTAACTTGAGTCTATTGATTTAGAGGTGCGGTTACTATGTATAAGTTGATTTAATTCATCTTTGCACAAAATCCGCTAAACCGTCGATACGACGATTCAGCGGATTTCATCAGTTCTTTTTATAGACAATTTTCTTTATGCTTTCGCAGGACAAGAAATACCGGCCCGCCAACTCCTCTATCCTAACTCCATTGCGGAATAAGGATTTAATCTCGGCGTTTCGAGCAGATACCCTATTTTTGCTGTGAGTTTTCTCGCCCCATTTTAGGTGTGCCTCTTTGGGTTTTGGGATATAAACCAATTCGCCTTGAACGTATTCTTGAATGGTACGTAGCAATTCTTCCGGAAAAACAGACTCGGCTTTTGAATATTTCATGGGCCTCACTCCTTATTTAATCAATCAATAAGGTGCAAAGCCAGTTCGTAGAATATTACGATTCGTCGTTGGCAATGTGATTGTTTCTAAGCTCTATGCAAAGCATTGCCATATCCTTCACTGGCTTTGCATAGAGCGATGCATGTAAGAACCCTACCCCGATGGTTTTCAATATAGCTTCACCTCCATAGAAAATAGATAGCTGCTATATGCTTATTATATCAGAGCTTGTTGTTCAAGATGTGTTTATGAGGCTGACACGATTGTCGCTATAACTTTTCGGTTTCTTCCTCTTGGTCGTGTTGGGTTAGACAAAACTACAATCAGCCGGACATCCCAGGTTCTCGAAAACGGTACGTGCAGCAGCATCTACCGGGAGGAAAACTACAATTTGCGGATATAATCGGCTGCCAGCGGAAATCGAAACCTGTCTGTAACGTATGGGAACAAGCTCTCCGGAGCTTTCCATCCTGGCCAGTATGGTTTGTGTATGATCCATCTTTGGCTCTGCATCCGGCCCATTCAGAACTTCGTCCACGTTATATTTCTGAACTTTATCCAACAGCTTTTGATACCACGCATCATAACGCGAAAGCATGTGCTCCCTCTTAAAGGCGTGGATCCCGTTTATGGCATGCTCCTCCCACTGCTCAGTCGACGCTTTGTCAAAAGTGGAGCGGGGCCGGATCGGTAAACTGGAATTAAAATGAAAATCGATTCTATTCAATAAACCGTCATATGAACGGTCAAGAGGAATATCGAACAAATGACGAAACGGCTCATTTAACCCCTGGATGTCCTGTGTATGAGCTACGATCATGGCGGGAAAAGGAATGCTCCTCATCGTTTGCTGAGCCCACTCCAATGCACGCTCCAACGATCTCCCCTCCAATTCGGTCCGGATCGGAAGATAACCGGCCGCCAATAGCAAATCGTTCCGCTCGTCGGATGTACATTCAAGATATTCTGCAATATTGATAATCGTCTGACGAGCCGGGATACGGCGGGTACGTCCAACCAGCAAATTTTTATACGAAGGAAAAGCCTCGTCGTTCAACTCTTGTTGAGTAAATCGTTTCAAGGACGGGTGAGGCCGATCGGCAAGCTTTTGCTGGCGTTTGACCCGCAGCGCTTCAATTTCTCCCATTACGATTCGATGTCTGGAATTCTCCGCATCTATATCCATCCTCTCTTCCCTCCTCTTATGAAGTGTAGTTCTGCACTTGGGATGAAAATATATTTAAAGTATACTCCTCATTGAAATTGAAAGTCATTAAATGACACATAACGATACATGGAGGAGAAACGGATATGATTCGTACCATTGTAGTGGATCCGCTTGCCCCGTCACATTTGGCGCTCAAGGAAGTTGACGCCCCGGAGGCCAAGCCTTGGGAAGCACTTGTGCAAGTGAAGGCCTTCTCTCTCAATCGCGGTGAAGTGAGCGACGCTAAGCATCAGGAGACATCCAGCCGTCCCGGCTGGGATTTCGCCGGAATTGTCATCGAGCCGGCCAGGAGCGGCGCAGGTCCGCAAAAAGGGGCCAGGGTTGTCGGTTTGCTTCCCATGGGAGCCTGGAGCGAGCAAGTGGCTGCCCCCGTATCGATGCTGGCCGAAATTCCAGAAAAGCTCACTTTTACGGAGGCGGCTACCCTCCCCGTAGCAGGGCTTACGGCTCTTTATGCGCTCCGTAAAGGCGGCATGCTGCTTGGCAAACGCATTTTCATTACAGGCTCTACCGGCGGGGTCGGGCTATTCGCCCATCAGCTTGCAGCCCAATCCGGCGCATTCGTCGTAGGCATAGCAAGCACGGAGGAGAAGGCCAAGATTGTTCGGGAGGCCGGATCCGATGAAGTGATCATTGGATATTCCGCAATTTCTTCAGCCCATAAGTTCGGGCCGTACGATCTGATCATCGATTCAGTAGGCGGCAATACACTGGCGGCATTGCTGCCGCAGTTGGCGCCCCAAGGGGTTTGCGTTGCGGTAGGATTTTCCTCTTCGAATACCGCAACGCTCGACATGATGAATCTGGTGACCAGCGGAGGAAAAACCTTGTACAGCTTTTTTCTAGGTGAGGAACTCACTCGTCAATCCGTCGCGGACGATCTGAGTTTGTTGGCCCGGCTCGTCACAGATAAGCGGTTAGCCCCCCGGATCGAAGTCAAGGCGCCTTGGACCGAAATAGATACCGTTGCCCGTAATCTGCTGGAACGGAATTTCTCCGGCAAAGCGGTGCTTCATATAGGTTGATTAATACGTTTGCAACGATAATGCCAGAAATCTAAACATGCATCCAAAAAAACCAGCAGCAGTATTCCCTGGCTCGCTTCGAGCAGAGAGTACCGCTGCTTTTGAATTTCATTGCTATACATGTCATTTTCTCTCCTGATCCTGCCCTACCGGGCCCCATTTTTGACTTGATGCTTTTATGATTGTAGTAATCCATGTATCGTGCTAATTCTTGCTTGAAGTGAACTGCGCCACCTTCGAATAACCCCTGGAGAAGAGATATTGAAAATGGCAGCTGCTTCATTTGGAGACGTCCCATTGCTCCGATCGTTTTCTAGTAAAGGATAACCAGTCGAATAGTTTATGGACATCAGTAACCGGGGCATGACGGAGTAAGAACACAGCTCCAGATTTACTCGATGCCACATTTACCCTGAGCGTCGCGATCTGTTTTCCTTCTTGAAATAGCGTCTGAGTGCTTCTATGCCACTGAACCCTGGATCGGGGGATGAGCACTTGCTGTCTCGAAAAACTACCGAATCGAATGGCAAGTTGTTCTCCTCCCTCCTGTGACCATGCTGCATTCTTGAATTCCAACACGCCTCTCCACCAGACCACGATAGGGAAAAACAGCACAAGCCAACGCCAATCGGTAGGCAGTAAGACGATAGCAGCTGCTGTTGCTATCAAGCAGACAAGGGAGGGAAACACAACATAGTTACCATAACCCTTTTTGCTCACGAGGTTCCACGCCTTGGGTAAAGTGAAGTCCGGTAATACCCTATTCAACAACGAGGGAAGTTCGGAAACACGAACGAGAGGGAACAAATCTACCGTTTTTTTGTCTTCTTCCGAACTCCCAGACATAACAATACGCACGGAAACCATACCGAAAATCTGGTGCAACACATTTTCCGTCACACGCACAGCCTGAATGCGACTGGTCTTGATGACCTTTCGTTTCTTCTCCAAGAACCCGCGCTCTATCGTTATTTTATCGCCGTCTACCTCTAACCTGAACCCATAATCCAAAAAGAAAGTTGTCATAAAAGCGAGAATCCAGGTGAGGATTACATATATTGTAATCATCCCCGCCATATTGGCTAACATGAGTCGGTCGTAAATAAACGCCCAAGCTGAAGTGTCCCTTAGCCATTGATCCCATAGCTTTAAACCGCCTCCTGCGATAACGAACCAAATCACCAAGAGTTTGCCTCGTGCCAAAGTCATAATAAGCGTACGACTGAGCGACATTCGCAATTCTTCATGAGATAAGACATCTGCCTCCGAATGAGGGGCAAGTTTATGTCTGCTTTCGTCTATGCAGGGTATATTTATGTCACTGGGCAATCCCAGCATGGCTTGAATGCGGGCGGCCTCTGCAACCGTAATGGAACTAAGTACAGCCTCGGGCTCGTCATTTCCTCCAGCTGTTTCTACTTTCAATCGGATCAGACCGAATAATCTATCGTATATACTGATTGACGTGTCCAATGAAGAAATGCGTTCCTTGGAAATCCAAAGTTTTTGGCGAATCCATAAACCATGCTCGATATAAAGAACTCCCTGTTCAACTCTATATAAGAAGCGACGCCAACGCAGCCATGCCAATACGATTAACAATATAATAGCATTGGTGATGATGACACCGGTCAAAAACAAGCGATTGACCTCTTCGCCGAATAGATTGTTTGCTAGAACAATACAAACAGGGATAAGCGGCAGCAAGCCAGCTAGTTCTTTCCCTGAATGGGTTAGAAAATATAACATCGAAACCGGGTGCAGACGTCGATCCGTTGCGGTTAGGGTATGTTTAGATCTCCTCATGATTGATATCGGCCCCCTCGGCGATTCGTCTTCGCACACGATCGGCTTCCTCATCGGATAATCCCGGGATACAATGGCTGCCTGCGGCTGTGGCGAACGTTACAGTGGATAATCCGTATCTTTTCTCAAGCGGACCCTGCTTCGTGTTTACGTGCTGAATGCGCGACATTGGAATCAATGTTCGTTTCCGCACCCAAAGGCCATGGTGAAGCTCTACTTCTTTCTCCAAAATCGCATACTGCCAAGAACGATACAGCACGCTCGGAAGTATTACCAGTTCTAAAACAATGATCATGAAAGAGATAACGGCCGTTAATGCTACGATCCATATTGGCCAATCGTATCGTACCGTCAACAAGCCAAACACGACGACAATGATTAGGCATACCGCGCTGCTCACCCATCCTTCAGTCTTTCGGCAATTAATCGCTCGTGGATCGATACGCTTCATCGTCCTTCCACCTTCTCCCCGGTAGCACCCGTGCTAACCTTTGGCTTGCAGACAGCGGCAAGAAATAGCGAGACAAGCTCCTCGGAGAAGCCTGGTATATCAAGGTTCGGTTGAGCTACAAGTTGAGTAGCCACGCTGTCAATCGCACTGCGTATAGCGGAAGCAGTGACACGAGCAGCCCGTTCAGTGAACGTCCTGAATTCCCCTGTCTCTTCCCCCCATTTAAAGATTTCGATAAGAGGTTCTAGAATGGAGTCATCTGTCGAGCCCGCGAAGCGCAGTTTCCCTTCCGGCGTACGAGCATTCATAACGACTTCGGCTAAGGCAACAATGTAGTCGCAGTTCTCTTTTATAAAAGCTAGATTAGACTCGATATAGGCTGTTAACATGCCAATGGGACTCGTTTGTCCCTCGACTTTTGGCTGCATAAAACGGAAACCAGCTTCATACACCTCGCGGACGATTTGATCCATCAAATCGTCTTTACTCGCAAAATGGTAGGTAAATACCCCCTTGCTGATACCCGCGCGTTTAGAGATTTCCCCCACTGAGGCCTTAGAATAACCCAGCGCGGCGATGGTCTCAATCGCCACTTTCATAATCTGTTCTTTTCTTTTCGTTTGTTCCATACACTCAAGCACCTCGATGCAATATTCTTTAAATCAGAAACCCAACTTGATTTAGTACGATCGTACAATTATATTAGCACGATCGTACTAAAGTGTAAATATGTCGTTTCATTTATTCTGGCTAATGACTATCGCAATCAAACGCCCGAATGGCGAAAGGGGGACCATTGCCTTTAATCAGCAATGATCCCCCTTCTAGATACCCCTTCGTTTCTGCATCCCCAAAAACTTGCCGTTACTTATGCTACGTTTCACCACGTTTGATCTTAAACTACCCTGTCCGTTCCGTATTATGAGATCAGCCAGTTTTTCTGTTGACCTTTTTTTGTTCGCAGGAAGTTTATATGGGTAGCTGGGGTAGAACGTCTCTGCCGTGGGGCTATGACACCGTGAGCTAAAATGTTCACCCCCGTTCTTCTCTCCCGACATTAACTCCTTAAGTCAATGAGAAATAGAGTGTTACCTTTGCAGATCCAAGATTACTTTTTTTCTTCTTGCAAAGTGACTTCCCCGCCTACGAAACAGGGAATCTCAATATCATCGATGTCCACCATCTTATCCTGTTCTGCATCGTAATACTCCCCGAATAAAAATAGCGACTCATTTTTCCTACTCAATAAATAAGGGATAATTTTTTCACAAAATTCGGTAACACTTTGAAACATACTCCCTGGTGCAATCCCCGATTCATCGATAACTAACAATTCTTTGTGAACAATACGAGCAGGGTTGCGATTTAAATGGTACAGTTGAAAAGAGGTATCCTTGCGATACTCTTTATAAATCGGTATTTCTATCTTTTCTATGAAATCTCCATCCGTATAATTCAAGATCAACTTTGCGGTCATCTCCATTCTCCTTTTCGATCCGAATAACTCTCCAGTTTGTGAAACAGCGTATCTTGTTCCAAAGACTAATTTAACTCTGCTATTATACGATACAATATATTTTTGCTATCTTCATCCTTGGGCCGAGGTACTCTACCGATTTGTTCGTAAACCTCCTTTTCCTCTAAAAGTTGTCTCGGATGTAAGACATGAGCTGATATTCCGTTTAACATAAAGCTTTTTGATAACAACGAATCCTGTCGCCATACCCACTCTGGTAAGCCATTCATAATAATACTTCCATCATTAGTACTCGATATATAGCCAAATGTAATATCTACGCCATCTTTGCTAAAATCAGACTGTCTCCCGCGAAACTGCTCTCTCACAGAAATCTGTTCATAACCAGCTTCGACAAGAGCAAGCTCTAGCTGCTCTCTGTGCTGTATCCATGTTACCAAGTCTATATCGTCATGTGGACGGGTAACCTTTCCGAGTAAAAAATCGATTGCCCATCCACCGCGCAACCAGAATCTGCATTCAATAGTTGCACAAATTGCACTGGGTTGCTCTGTTACAACATTATCGTTCCCGAAGTTCATTCTCAGTCGGGGCTATGGAAGTGCCTACCGCAAAATCATAAGCTTAGAGTAAGAAAAAGATGTCCCCTTAGCTGCCAAACCACTGTAATATCAAAAAACTTAGCTTTACTACAAATGTTAAACCGAGTCATCATTCAGCGAACTTGCCCCGTTAGCAGAATGAATCGTTACCCATTCTTCTCTTAAAATTCCCATTCGAATGGAATCATAATAACTTCCATTGTAGAAACGAACCTTTCGAATTCGCGCTTCATTTTGCATCCCTAGTTTTTCACCAACTCGAATCATTCTTTCATTACCTGACCATGTAGTAAAACCTACACGAACTAGCGGCATTGTATTAAATAAATGATCCATCCATAATTTTAATGCACGTGTTCCATTTCCTTTCCCCCATGAACTGCTCTCATGAAATACAATTCCCATTTCAAGCCATTTCGAAGGCTCATGTTCCCAATAATAAGAAACCATACCTCGTACAATTCGATCTACTTCGATTACCCAAAGGTTTGGTTGGTTGATCCAGCTTTCACCGATAGGTAAAAATTCTTCATACGTTTTAGATTGATGCGGATAATAAGGAGCATCCCATCTTTTCCATTCAGGCGTTTCATCCTTATACACTAATTCCCAAATACGATAAAGATCAGTATGCTCAATTGGCCGAATTAACAAATTCTCATCATGGTACATATAAGTATGTTCCTCTTTTCAAATAATTTGGTTTATTGATTCCGATTGAAAAGAGTCAAAGGCAAACAAACTACTTTTCAATCACCTTTGTTACATATTTCATACGAATCATCTCCTTCGTTCTAAATTAGTAACATAATACTATAATACCAATGATATCATGTAATTCTTACCATTTATATTTATTGTGAAATTGGAATAAGAAAATTTCAGAACTTAATCATGAGTATTATTTATTGCCCTAACCTGCCCGTTCGTTGAACAAAAGCAGCCGATCATTTTGATCAGCTGCTTTGTTGTTTTATTGAGCTGATGAATTATCGAACTCTATAGTAAGGAGAGAACATATTAAGATATCAGTAAATAAAGAGCCCCGTTTAGAAGTTCAAATTTAATTTATCGAACCATTGCGGTTTAAATCGTTTTAACCATATTCCCATCAATAACATAATCCGCTCCGGTAATCATTGAAGCTCGCTCCGAAGCAAGGAAAACTGTAAGGTTCGCAATATCTCCGGCTTCTGCAAATTTCCCCAATGTTATACCAGCCATTTTAGGTAGCTCTTCAAAAACTTTTTCTGAATCCATCGCTGCAACTGAACCGATTGTTTTGGCCATTCCGTTGTCAGGGTCTTGCCACAAAGGTGTTACTACCGGTCCAGGTGAGATCGAATTAACTCTAACATTACGAGGTCCAAACTCACCAGCCAGTATTTTCGTCAAATTATTAAGTGCCGCTTTGGTGGTGCCATATATAGGCAATAGCAATTCGGGCATCCGTGCATTTACTGAAGAGATATTTACAATTGCACCCTCATTGTTATTTAGGATAGAAAGTTCAACTGTATTACGTTCCATATTGACATCAATAGGTAGATGTTTGACTGATTTATGTTCAACAAGATCAGCCAATTCCTCCGTTAAAGTCCGACTTACCGCGACGACACTTGCCCCTTCCTCGATAAATTTTCGAACGATAGCGAGTCCAATTCCTTTACTTGCTCCGGTAACGACAGCTACTTTGTTGGCTAATTTAAGATCCATGTTTATCTCCTAAAGCTAACGCTTTTAAAATTTAAATTCCTTTATTTCCAAGCAGTATTTCTTTGATGAAAACAATGTTTCGAAGCGATACGCTGTGCGATCTGAATTTGCATCAATGAAGTGTTTGAGAGCTTAAAGATATGGATCATACCAGCATCCCTATTCCCAAACTTTACAATGGACCCGTACTCAGCTAAATAATCGGCTTTACAACTAATTACATCGCCCAATTTAGGTAGATCCTTATTTTTACGCAATAGGCGTACCATTAGGCATTTCAGTATCCGGCTTTAAGAGAATAACATCTCCTTTTTCCGGGACTCCTCCCAAAACTAATACCTCCGATTTGAATCCCGCAATGCGCCGAGGAGGAAAATTGACGATTCCTATAATTTGCTTCCCTACAATTTCCTCAACCTTATAACGCTTAGTTATTTGTGCACTTGAAGATTTCGTCCCGATCTCCGGTCCAAAATCAATCTTAAGCTTTATCGCAGGGACCTTTGCTTCTTCAAAAAACTCCGCTTCCTTAATCGTTCCGACACGAATATCTAGTGCTGCAAAATCATCGATCGTTGCCAACGTTTTGCCTCCTCCACTAAAGTCTTTAAGCGCTCACGAAAATATCTCTCACGCTTTACGGACAGAACTTAATGAGTTCCGCTCGGTGTTGCATTTTACTGCGCTGGGCGGAACGGCTGCAGGAGTCGAATCCCTTCCTCAATAGATCCCTCCATCAGTTCTAAGAGCTGGGGCACCAGTTCCTGCATCCGCGGGGCGTTCAGGTGCCGATCGAGAGCATCCCGGTTTTCCCAGCGCTCGTAGATGATGAATGTACCGGGCTGGCCTTCTACCTCGTGAGCCTCGTAGTCAATGTTGCCCAGGTCGTTGCGCGACGGAGTGACAGCAGCAGTCATAAATGCCTTCATCTCGGCTTCTCTCCCTGCCTTAGCTCTCGCCTCCCAGAGTACAGTAACGTAACGGTTCTTTGTATCGTTCATGCTAATTCCTCCTCAATTTATAAATACTTCGTATTTTGGCTTTAGCGTCTTCTCATATAGGCAAATTCCCGGTTTATGCTTAAAATTCCAATGTATCTAATGGCTTAGCTTAACGCTGTTATAGGCGTCCAAAAGTACGATTAAAGCCTTGGCCCGCAAGAACATCTCGACGAACTATATCTAAACGGCGTGTTTGGTATTCACTCAAAGCATTTATTATCGAATTCGGATACTTTTTAATGGCATCCATTATGGCAACCGTATCATCAAGTGAGTCATTAAAGCCTGCGCCCGTCATTGGCGACATGGTATGAGCTGCGTCGCCGATCATCGCTATTCTTCCTTTTGACAATATATTAGGGAGGTATTCATTTACAGGTGCCCCGATTAAACTGCGATCCTTAATCGCGATTTGCAAAATGGCATCCTCTTCTTCACTCCAGTTGGCTTGGCTGGTTTGTGATAGTTCTTTCAGCAGCGAATCCGGAACAGCTTCACCGTACAAAGAATGCTGGGCAATTCCGTCCTTTAACACTCCTAATTCAGACAGCAATGGATTATGCGAATGATCAAACCAGCAAAAACCTATCCATCGCTGGCCGGGATGGGTTCCCCCCTCTTTCCCTGGCATCACCGCAGTTGTCAATTTACCGGCGGCACTATCGCTGAAATAAGCGCTCGAAAGCTGCCGTTTTTTCCAGTCTGTTTTTGGCAGCAAATTTTCATCCACTTTCCCTACCCAAGCCAGATAGCCGGCATAATCTGCAAATGGTTTGTCAGGGCTTAAATAACGGCGGACAATACTGCGATATCCATCTGCACCAATCAAGAAGTCTCCTTTAAACGTATGCTCCTCTTCACTGATCGCCCAAGCGGATGATTCATTTTGCCCAACACTAACAATTCGTGTATGGTGCTGAAGGGTAATACCAGGTTCTTTAGCGACCGCGTTGCGCAAACGTTCTTGAATGGCTGACCAGGCTTCAACATTGTTGTTACCATTGGATGCCAAGTGTCTTAATTCTCGTTCAATTTCACTATTATGATAAGGCTTTGTGTGCAAGCGAATAAAAGCACCATTTCTTAATGATGAATCTGCACGTTCAAGAATAGTCACTGTATAACCAGAACGGGATAACGCAAGCCCCATCATTAGACCACCTAAAGATCCACCTACAATAATGGCATGTTCAACCTGTTGTTGTGACATGATTCATTCTCCTGTTTTGTAATAGGGCATTCGTAAAAATATCCATCCGTTACTGCAGCTTCATCTGGCTGCGGAGCATCCGATCGAGGAGTTTGTCCGGGAGAATACGGACCAGTCGGGTCAGCAGTGCCGAATCGCGGCCGACCGTATAGCGGGTGCGTGGCTTACTTACGTGGATGGCTCGTGAAACCACTGCTGCCACTTTCTCGGGGCGGATACCGTCCGTGGCCCACGTTTCAGCCTGAGCCTTCACGGCATCAAAAAGACGATCATGGCGCCGGTGCTGATCCGGCGTCATCAATTTCGCCAGTCGCTCCGCTGTCGTAATCCCTTGCTCCGACAGACCCGTGCTGACGCCACCCGGAGTGATCATGATTACCTTGAGGCCAAACGAGGACATCTCCCTGCGGAGACTGTCATTGATCGCTTCCATAGCATACTTTGCAGCCGAATAAATTCCGAACCCGGGCATGGAAACCTTGCCCCCAAGCGAACCGATATTGACTACTCGCCCGCCGCTGTTCAGCAAGGCCGGGGTAAGTGCCTGAATAACCGCGACCTGTCCGATCACGCTGACTTCGATCTGGCGGCGAAATTCATCCAGCGGAACCATCTCGAGAGGGGCATTAACGGCGATGCCGGCATTGTTGACCACGGCCCGCAAAGGGCGACCAAGCGGATCTTGCTCCACCCGTTCGGCCAGCGCCTGTAGTGTGTTGATATTGGTAACATCGACGATCACCGGTTCGATATTTTTGCGTTTGATTTTGTCGGCGTCTTCCTGACGACGAACCCCCGCCAAAACATGAAATCCTTCAGCGGCGAGCTGCTCCGCAGTAGCCCTGCCGATACCGCTGGACGTACCTGTGACGACGACCAGCTCTTGAGTTTTAGATGGCATAGTAACCCTCCTGAGTTTGATAAGATGTGGACCACGGTATAGCACTGTTATACAGGTATTATAGCACCGCTATACAAAACTGTCTATAGCGGTGCTATATTTTTTTCGAAGTATCGTTCTGTGGTCTGAACATTGCTTTGACGGGCGTTGGTAATGCATTCCGCGTACCACATTTCACCGTCACGCAACAGGAATCCAAGAGAACGAATGCTCGCATCCTCCAAACATAAAAAAGATCGCCATCCTCCTGGAGGTCCAGGTTGGATACGCGATCTTTTTTATGCGTCTCTAAATTAGGGCTTTGCCTGGGGTCGCCAGGCTCTGTCATCGAATTCCTCATTTTGAATCGGCTTCCGGCCTCTGGATCAAAATGATCTGCATTACGCTTTCCCGAATGAGATCAACGACGTCTGGCTGGGGTGGGGGTGTCTTACGAACCTGGGCCGTCACATACAGCCAAGAGGCCGTATTCGCAGAAGCCCAGACCAGATCTGCCGCAGCCTGAGCGGACACAGCCAGTTTGCCTTCGTCGGCGACTCTCTGAACATTTTGCACCAATGCTTGGTACGACTGATCTGCCGCCTCGATATGGGCTCCCTCGAGCAACCGCCCCATCATCGCCGCATAAATCCGAGGACGGGCTGCCGCGAAGCGGACATAGTCATCCCATCCTTGACGAAGAGCCATCTCTGGAATGGTCGACTCCACCGCGGCAATCTTGCTTTCAAATAACTGTTTGAACGCTTCCACTATAGCTGCACTCAGAAGTCCATCGGCATTGCCGAAATGGTGGTAGAGGGTAGGTGCTGTAACCTGCGCGATCGCAGTTACGGCTCGCGTCGAAAATTGGGCTCCGCCCTCCTCTTCGAGTACCTTAAGAGCAGCTGCCAATATTTTGTCATATGTGTTCATACTTCTATTATAGCAGTGCTATATACGAATGTCCATTAGGAAGGTTGTACACTTGTGATCATAATTCCTGTATTGGTGACCAGATATTCAAATCGAATCGGATTATGTTCTTGTCCTTTACGGCAATCGGTACAAGTTCTTGTCTTGGGTTCGGGACAAGAACTTGTACCGATAAAACAAAAAAAGCCGCTAAAATAGCGACTTCAAATGGGACTACGCTCTTGTCCCCCGACAGTTAATCCAGATACAAAATCTCAATCTCGCCCGGAGCGAAGGATTGCTCTGCGTAATTCCCCCCCCAATCACAAAGCGATCTCAAAATGGGTTCAAGTGATTGACCCAGTTCCGTCGTTGAATATTCGACCTTAGGCGGTACCTGATTGTACATCTTTCTGCGAATTAATCCGTCTGTTTCCAGTTCCCGAAGAGTTTGAATCAGCATCTTTTGCGATATATTATGAACGAGTCGCTTAAGCTCTCCCGTCCGTTTAGGTCCTTTTATTAAATAGTACAGAACAAGCCCCTTCCACTTTCCTCCGATAACCTCTAGTGTAACTTCCAGTTCACAGAAAAATGTTTTCATATCAATGCACCATCTCCCTACCTAAGAATATCCCCTTCATGTATCGCTTGATCCTTCAAGGATCACTGAAGGAAAAATTGAACGTTACATGGAGGGGATAATACAATCGCATTTAAGTTGATTTAAAAATCTTTGTCGTTTGAAAATGATTATGTCCTGGTTAAACTTGAGCTACTCCGCCATCTACGAATAATTCAACGCCGTTCATATAGCTGCTTTCATTAGAGGCCAGGAACATGACAGCATTGGAGATCTCTTCAACCTGCCCCACTCTGCCGAGCGGAATATCATTTTTTGCCTGTTCCAGGATATGATCCAGTTCAGAGCCAAATAACTCATCGTACGCCGGCGTTACGATGGTTCCCGGACTAAGGATGTTTATACGAATTTCGGTCCCTCTCATATCAAGAATCCAGCTGCGGACGAGCTGTCTGATCGCTGCCTTGGATGCACCATAGATACTAAACGCTGGCATCCCCGTCGAGCCAGCAGTGGATCCCGTTAGAATAATCGAACCTCTTTTATTTGGAAACAAAGCTAATGCTTTTTGTACTGTAAAGATGGTTCCTTTCACGTTGACATCGAAAGTCTTGTAGTATTGTGCTTCTGTAATTTCTCCTAATGGAAGGAATGACCCTAATCCGGCATTTGCAAAGAGAATGTCCAAGTGTCCCTTTTCTCGCTTAACTGTTTCGAATAATATATCTAGATCTTCCGATTTAGATATGTCACCTCGGACACCTGTAACATTCTTTCCGATCTGCTTTACTGCTTCATCCAGTTCACGTTGTCTGCGTCCTGTGATAAAAACGTAAGCCCCTTCTTTTACGAACTGTTGTGCCGACGCGAGACCGATGCCGCTTGTACCTCCGGTTACAACTGCTACCTTCCCGTCAAATTTCCCCATTCTATTACACTCCTTTTATAATGATTTATATGGTGTAGGATGCTCTGTCTGCCTCATGAACCTCCTATGAACGATAGTATGGGGGAAAAGTTACAAGAAAAACAGTACCCACTTTTTAGTGATATAGTCACCAAAAAGTGATAATTGAGGCGGCACAAGCGTTTGTTTTTACAGCCTAACAGATGGAAGTGAGCTCCATTAATTACTCACCACATGATACCACGTATTTGAACTATCCTGCCCGTTCGTATTATGAGGTCAACCAGTTCTTTCTGGTTGATCCTTTTTTCATTAGCTTTGAGAATGAAGGTAGCCGGGTCGAACGTACCTGCCCGTGGGACTTGATCCCGAGCGCTATATTGTTCACCCCTACTTGTCATGACCATGTTTGAGGCTGGTTGGGACATAGATCCCGTATAACAAGCGATGCTATGGAGCGACAAGAGGAAATCACAGGGGCTGCCGGTAAATCTAAATTAGGAAGGTGCATTTTAATGAATCCAGTGATTGGCCTGGATATTTCTAAAGGTGAAAGCTATGGGCAAGCCTTTTTAAAGCGAGGCAAACCGTACAGAGGGACGTTTCAATTTGAACATACCCAAGAAGGTCTGACGAAGTTACTTCAAGCTATTCAGGATCTTGAACATGCTGCTGGACTACGTCCTACACTACTTCTTGAGGCGACTGGGCATTACCAGAGTCCTGTTGTTCAGTTCTTAGAGGAGCATCATTATTTGTACATTGTCATTAATCCGCTTATCTCAAATCGGCTTAGAAAGTCCAGCCTTCGTAAGGTAAAAACGGATGCCGCTGATGCCTATTTGCTAGGAGAGTTGTACTATAAAGAAGAATTTGAGCCCTTTAAAAAAAGAGGTGTTCAACTGCTTAATTTGCGTTATCTAACAAGACAATATGAGTCTCTTTCAAAGATGTGTGTACAAATTAAACTGCAGTTTCAAGCTGTTCTTGATCAAGTTTTCCCTACGTACAAAAGTGTTTTTGGAGATATCTATTCTCATATTTCACTTCGATTTCTAAGTGAATTTCCAACTTCATATTTGGTACTACAATCGGACGAAGGAATGCTTAAATCCAAATTCAAAGAGCTGCTTTCCTCAAGACGAGGACGATCAGAGAATTGGATCTGTGTGCGAGTTAAGCGTCTACTTCTTGCGGCAAAACAAAATCCTTTTCAGCAGAATATGTACTCTAGTCACTTGGTTAACCTGAGAGTTTTGATTTCGCTCATCCTTCAGTACCAAGAACATCTATCTCAATTGGAAAAGAACATAGATGCTCTCGCTGAAGAAATTCAAGAATATGATTTAATCCAGTCGATTCCCGGTATAGGTCCTAAAATTGCGGCAACAATTTTATCGGAAATTGGAGAAGTCGACCGATTTGATCATCCAAAGAAACTAGTAGCCTTTGCGGGCATTGACCCGAGTGTATTCGCATCTGGAAAGTTTACGGCAACACGCAATCGAATTACCAAACGTGGTTCACGACAACTTCGTTATGCTCTAGTTATGGCCGTCCAGTGTGGACTCATCCGCTCTCGAAATCTGCGACTTAAAGATTTTTATGATCGCAAAAGAGCCGAAGGAAAGCCACATAAAGTAGCTTTAATCGCATGCGCAAATAAGCTGGTTCATTGGCTTTATGTCATCCTGAAAAGTAAAAAAACTTTCCGCGCTGTCTAAGCACTCATATTGGTATAACCTTCCAAAACAAAGAAATTGGAGGGTTATTTGTCATGCTTAATTTTACTATACCACATGACTTAAGTTCATTTTGCTGGTAATCTTGACAAGCTATTAGCTGGTATAGCTTGTTAGCTTAATGAATTAACTGGCGATTACCCGTTAGACATATGCCTAATCGGTACAAGGTCTTGTCCTTGGCTCGGGACACAAACTTGGAATGAGAATATATAAAAAAGCCGCTAAAATAGCGACTTTCAATGTTCTCATCTTCGATATTACAAGAAAATGCTTACCCGCAATTAGTCATTCTGCCCCGGCTCTATCCAAATGTACCGATTACTCCACCTGCACCCATGGATAACGCGATGGCGCATCGAACAACAAGCGTACCCGTTCCGGCGAAGCGCCTTCCTCATCGAACAGCAGCAGCTCGTTCTCCTCCTTCAACCAGGCCATCGGAATTTTGTAGTCCTCCTGCGGCCCGATCTGCCAGTAGCGGCCCAGATCATGGCCATTCAGAACCACTGTGCCTTTGCTCATGCCGGTCAGTCGGACCATCAGGTTGGCATGGTACGGCTCCGGTACATCTGGTTTTTGGAAGCTGAAACGGTACCAAACAGGCCGACCATAGGCAGCTTTGGCCAAAGGATGGCCAGTCAAAGCAGACGAACGTTCTTTCTGCATGGAACGGTCCCGCCCGTCCGCAGATGTACCCTCTGCTGCATACGGCTGCCATGAGCGCGGCAGCAGCTGATCGCTGCCGGCCATCCTCCACCCGGACAACTCGTCGGTGCTGCGGTAAAGGATGAGCTCCAGCCGGGCAAGCGGCGATGCCCGATACGGCATTTCCAGCGTATTCATTCCTTGCTTCACGTATGGCGACAGATCCAACGTGGTGAAAGCAAACCAGTCATGGTATCCATCCATCGGTACTTCCACGCTATTCATGCAAATCCCTTTGCTCACTGCACCGACCAGGATGGCCCGATCCATGCCCTCTTCCAGCACAAAACTGCGACGGATGACTGAAGATTCCGCATCGGGATGGACTTCATCCAAATGGATCGTGCCCTGCTCCGTCTGCCAATCGCGGCGGATATCCTGCACAGCACCTCCCGCAGCCACCGGCCCGAACAACCCTTTGGATTCGCCCAGATACGGAGAAAAATTAAGCCGGCCCATCTGCTGCACGAGTACTTGCAGCTTGTTATGACCACTGACCGTGCGAATCGGCACGGCAGCCGCGCCGACCTGACGAACCAGCGCCTGCTCCACGCCGTTCACGTAAATTCTGGCGCTATCCTGCACGCCCGTCATGATCAGATGAACGGCATCATCAGCCGTTTCACGTTGAAATTCGCACTCGTAGAGCAGATATCCAAAATCCTGCCCATAATCCGAAAACGCCTCCGGTTGACCGGTGCGGGAAGCATGTTCCGCCGACAGTTCGACCAACGATACCTCTGGAGCCGACAGCTTAGGCGGCACAGGTAAAGCCCCGGCCTGCTGCGCCGACAATGCATTCCAAAGCTCATGTCCGTTCAGAGAACGCTCGCCATTCTCCCAGCCTCCGAGCAGCAGAATGGTGCGATCCGCATCGGCCAGCATGCCTTGAACCTGCCCGGAAGGCAGAACCTGTACATCGTCGAATCCAATCGCGTAGCGCACGGCATCCCCTGAAGCCTCACTCTCCAATCGCCAAGTACGGTTCATCGTCTCCATATCCAGCACGATCAAGCGGAGGCACGTATTTCCGCACTGCAGCCGGATCACGCCCGGTTCGCGGAAATGGGCCAGATCGAAGCGGTAGGCTCCCTTTGCCGCATCATGCGTGTACAACGCAGCCATAGTGCTGTCCAGCACGCGAAGCGAAGGTGCCTCAAGCTCCACGATGGACCGCTGGCCTGTGTCAGCAGCAATGAACAGCGTCAGCTCACCGCCCACTTGCTCGTTGCCCGCAATGAATGTGCCACCGGTCAGACGCACATCATCGGTAATGTGCACGCGGTCGAGCAGCGGCATGATCTGCCCCGGATGCAGCGACATCGGCAACGTGCGGCCATCTTCCAGCGTGACCTGCACCGTCTCCCGTTCCTCCTTGTGACTCTCGACAAACAAAATACGTTGGTCGCCCGCTGCCCTACCGCGTACGGAAATGCCGGAACCGTGACGGACCTGCAGCTGTTCCTCCGGAATTTCTTCGGCTTGCAGCAGCACGCTGTCGAAGGCATTCACGAAATACGACCATCTTTTGGTGACATCATACTTGGCCGTCCCGCGTCCGTATTCGTTCAGCGGCGCATCGTAATCGTAGGACGTAATCATGAAAATGTCGCTGCTGCCCACCGTCCGGCCGCCATAACCGCCAAAGTTGGTTCCGCCGTAAAACATGTAATAACTGATTCCCGTATATCCTGCGCGCAAAATCTCCATGATGCGTTTTTCAAGCAAAGGCGCCGTCTTCTGAATGGCAGAAGCTCCGCCCCAATGTTCGAACCACCCCGTCCAAAATTCCGTCACCATTTTCGGCGTATCCGGCTGTTTGGCCCGCAGTTTGGCATAATGCCCATCGGCTCCCGACCAGAAATTGGCCCCTTCGATGGTGCCTTCCGCCCCACCCACGCAGGTAATCAACGGAACGTCGATGCCGCGCTGCAGCAGCGCGTCGCGAAGACGGTCCATATGGGCGCTTGCCGCATCGTCGTCCTTCAGGTAACCATACTCGTTCTCCACTTGAACCAGAATGACGGGGCCGCCGGCGGACAGCTGGCGGTCGCGGATGATCGGTATGATCCGGTCAAAATATGCATCCACATAGTGCAGGTAGACATCGTTGTTCTCCCGGAAGGCGATATCCGGTTTCGTTCCCAGCCAGTACGGAAATCCGCCGAAATCCCATTCCGCACAAATGAACGGCCCCGGCCGCGCAATCACCCACATGCCGAGCTCTGCGCAAAGGTCCAGAAAGGCGCCGCAATCGCGGTCGCCTTCGAAGTCCCATTGCCCTTCCTCCGGTTCGTGCACATTCCAGGCAAAATATGTGTCAATGCAGTTCATGCCCGCCAGTTTGGCTTTCAGCAGCACATCGCGCCATTCTTCTTTCGGCATGCGAAAATAATGAATCGTCGCGCTGTTCAGAAAGATCCTCTCTCCATTCAGCCAAAAACTTTGCCGGTCATAAGTCAGTTCCAAAGCATGTTGGTTCAGTTTGGTCTGTTGCCCTTGTATAAACGTTGGATGTTGCGCCATTAGTCGCACCCTCTCTCTATTCAACATGTCATTTCATATGTCATAACGTCAAAGTACTGAATCTAGTTATAGCCCTCTGCAAATTCAGTCCAGCCATTCTCATTCTACTGCGATTTCAAGTCGACGCCTTCCAGCACAACGGTTGTGATCGAATTGTCGCCGATGTCCACCTTCAGCCCATTGGCATACACCGGTACGTCCTGCATCTGCTCCATGTTGTGCTCCGGCGAGGTTTGGTATACTTGAGCGCGATCAGCCTCTGTAAGCTCGAACGGTTCGAGCGAAAATTCCTTCGTTCCGGCCGACATCTCGTTGCGGATGACCAGCACCAGCCGATGGGCGTCTTGATCATACGCGGCAAGCGTCCGCCCTTCATCCGTCGGAATGATGATGGCTCCTGGACGGATGAATTTGGTGAATTGCACCATGCCGTAATACTGTTTCGTCATTTCGTAATGTTCTTCCCCATTGAAATTGGCATGAATGAAACCCCAATTGTTGTTTGCGCCTTCGTCCTCCACGGCCTGCCAATATACCCATGCGGACGGCTGCATGATTTTCAGGTCAAACATGATCCGCTCGGCCAGTTCCTGCACCGAAACCATATCTTCATGGCTGTGGGGCTCGCTGCCGCCTGTGCCGTACTCGGACATCCACAGTTTTTTCCCGTGTTTCTCCGCCAGCGCGCGCAGCTCTTCCATTTTGCTTCCATTATAGGAATGGGTGTTGATCTGCGCCACCGCATCCAGCGTGTCTTGGTCGTAGACGCTGAAGTTGGCCACCGTTTCGTCGATGCTGTTGTCGTCCGCCGCGCTCACGACCGTGCCGTCCAAGCCTTTGCTTTTTAACGAAGCTGCGACCTTTTTGATGATTACCATCTGTTTGTCGACGCTGAAATGGCTGCCTTCCTGCATATTGCCCTTCTTCCACCAATCGGAGGAAGGCTCGTTGAGCGGATCAAGTGTGCGGAACGTGATGCCCCATTCGTCGCGGAAATGCTTCACGACCTCTGTCAAATAATCGGCAAAGGCATCGTATTGGTCTTCCTTCAGGTTGTTGCTCCCGTCCTCGGCTCCCGTAACCGATCCGCTGATGGTCATCCAGTACGGCGGAGAATTGGAAAAGGCCTCGGTGATGTTGACGCCGCGTTCGATCGAGCCCTGCAGAACTTTCCGCTGTCCGGCATCCGCTTCCCAGTCCCATACGCCCGGTTCGGGCTGGTACCCCGGAACGTCGCCGCCGGGACGAAGCGCTTTCATTTCAGGGTTTTCCTCGCCGCCGATGTTGTACCGTACAATGTTCAGCCCCAGCCCTTTGGCCGGATCAAACACAAGGTCCATTACTTCATTCAGCTTCGCCTGATCCTTCCATTCGCCCAGATCGTTGGCCCACCAGGCCAGGGACGTGCCCCAGCCTTCAAAATGGTCATAGGACTGCTCCATGTTCAGGCGAACCGGCTGACCCTCGAAAGTCAGCGTTCGGGATGCATTCATTTGGCTCATCAGTATTCCTCCTCCTGCAAGTAACGCGAGCAGGGCAATGCCTGCCGCAATATAACCGGATTTTCGTTTGCCGCTGCGTTGCTTGTCGTTCGCCATCGTTCGCACAGCCCTTCCCATTTACGTTTATTCCATACCCCTGTCCGGGCATGCATGTGATTCACGTTGGGTTCTTTGCTGTCGTATTTGCTGCACCCCTGCGTTACTTGATGCCGCTGCTGCCTCCGCTGATGTTCGCTTCATAGACATATCGCTGGCCGAGCAAATACACCAGCACCATCGGAATCGTCAGGAACAGGGAAGCAACCATGACCAGGTTCCACGGCGGCATTTGCCCTCCGCCTACGGTCGTCAGGAGCTGAACACCGAGGGCCAGAGGCATTTTTTCGGGATCGTTGATATAAATGAGCGGCCCCATGAAGTTCCCCCAGTTCCACGAAAACGAGAAAATCGCAATCGCCGCCAGGATCGGATACGTCAGCGGCATGATGATTTTCCAATAGATGCCCGGATGCCCCATGCCGTCGATCATCGCCGCTTCGTCCAGCGACTTCGGAATGCTCATGACGAATTGGCGGATCAGGAATACGTTGAACGCTCCGGCAAAAAAGCTCGGCACGATCAGCGGATAGAACGTATTGATCCATTCCAGATGACGGAAGATGATGAACTGCGGCACCATCGTAACCTCGCCCGGAATCATCATCGTGCTCAGCAGCACAACGAACAGGAAGCGGCTTCCTTTCGCCTTGATCCTTGCAAAGCCGTAAGACACAACCGATGCGGACAATACCGATCCGATAATGGTGAAGACGGTGATGATGATCGAATTTTTCAGATACGTGCCCAAATTGTTATTCGTGAAGATCGTATAAAAGTTGGACCACTCAAACTCCGTCGGAACGAAGGTAAACGCCGATTTGACCGTCGTCGACTCGCTGGCCAGCGAGATGGAGATCATGTACACGAAGGGCGAAGCGAGCAGCACGCCGACCAGAATCAGAAAAACGTAGGAGATGACTTTCTCCGCCTTGGATGGATTACTCATTGGCTTTTCCCTCCTCGTAGTGCACCCAGAGCGCCGATGAACGGAACACGATCAGGGTCAAGGCCAGAATGACGATGAACAGCACCCAGGCAATGGCCGAAGCATATCCCATCTTGTAGAACTGGAAGGCGTTCTGGAACAAATACGGCACAACCATCTGGCTGGCGTTATCCGGTCCTCCCGAGGTTACGATGAACACCTGCGCAAAGGTTTGAAGCGCACCGATGATACCTGTCACGAGATTGAAGAAGATGACGGGCGTGAGCATCGGAAACGTAATGTGGAAAAAGGACTGCGTATTCTTGGCACCGTCGATGGCCGCCGCCTCGTACAGCTCCTGCGGTATGCCTTTCATCCCGGCCAGCAGCAGGACGACCCCGCCGCCGACGCCCCAGAGCGACATCAGGATCAGCGCCGGTTTGACCCAGTTCGGGTCGAGCAGCCAGGAAGGGCCCTGAATGCCGAACACGGCCAACGCTTTGTTGATGAGCCCTTCCGTCGGCGCCAGGAGATGAATGAACAGCAGGGAACTCGCGACGACCGGCACGACCGACGGCAGGTAGAACAAAATGCGGAAAAACGTGATGCCCTTGATCTTTTTGTTCAGGTAATATGCGATCCACAGCGAGATGGACATGCCCAGCGGAATGGAGATCAGAGCGTAGAAAAACGTGTTGCCCAGCGACTTCCAGAACAGCGGGTCATCGGTCAGCAGCGTTTGGTAGTTATCGAAACCGATGAACTCCGGGGACTGGAACAGGTCCCAGTTGGTGAAGCTCATATAGATGGAAAACAGGATCGGTCCCAGCGTCAGCCCAAGGAATCCGATCAGCCAAGGCGAGATAAAGAGATAAAACCATTTCCCGTCCTTTTTTCTCACGTTAAGCCCTCCCATGACGTCGGGAGCGGATGGAGAGCGCCGATCGTCTGCGCCCCGTTTCCATCCGTTCCCCTGCCCATACTATTTATAGAGTCTTTCCAGTCCGCTCTGGATTTCGGTAACCGTCTCATCCAGGGAAGCTTTATCGTTAAAGTACACGCCGAGTTTGTCGTTGATCAGTTTCATCATTTCGTTCCACTGCGGGTTGAACGGTTCGGCATAGATCGTGGATTCCTTGAACGCCGCCATATTGATCTTTTTGCCGCCGTACTCGGCATTCAGGAATTCGTCGCTTTCCAGTCCTGCCTTCGTTGCCGGTGCATCCTGTCCCGCTTTGATCATCGGCATCTGCGCTTCCGGCGTCGTCAACGCGGCGATGATTTTGAACGCTTCTTCTTTATGCTTGGAAGCGTTCGTGATCGTGAAGCCGTTAAAGAATGCATTCGTTTCGCCCCAGATCGGGGAAATGTCCCAGTTGATGCCCTCGACTTTGGCCAAGGAACCGATGTTCCAGAAACCTGTCGTTTCCATGGCAATCTTGCCTTGCGCGAACAGCGGATCGGCACCGATATTGCCCATGTCGGCGATTTCGGTCGGTGTCGGGGACGCTCCGTATTTGAAAGTCAGATCATTCATAAATTGCAGCGCTTTGCGGACAGGCTCGGTGTTGAATGTCGGTTTGCCACTATCGTCGAACAGCGAACCGCCGTTCTGGTAGATCAGCTGCATCCACTGCGGCCACCAGCTGCCTGGATAGTAGCCCCATTGCACCGTTTTGCCGTTCTCCTTCACGGTCAGCTTCTGGGCTGCCGCAAGCAGGTCTTCCTGGGTCCAGTCTTTGGTCGGGTACTCCACGCCCGCCTTGTCGAACAAATCCTTGTTATAGAAAAGCACCATGGCGCCCGCACGGTCAGGCAGGCCATATTGTTTGCCGTCGTATTTCATCAGGTTGGCAATGTCGTCGGAATAACGTTCCGAGATGCTGACATTGTTCGCTTGCAGCATCTCGTCAAGCGGAATGATCTGATTTTTGGAAGCATAGGCCTGGTAGTTCTCCGCAATCATCATAATGTCCGGTGCGGTACCGCCCGCGATCATCGTCTGTACTTTCTGGTCATAGTCTCCGGCAACCACGTTCAGTTTCACATTAATGTCGGGATACGTCTGTTTCACAATATCGAGCCGTTCCTGATAGATCTTTTTCTCATCTTCCGAACCCCAAATCGTCATGCTGAGATCCACCTTGCCGCCGGAACCGCCGGATGCACCGCTGTCGCCTTTGCTGCAAGCCGTAAGTGCGAATACCATTGTGAGCATTAATAACGAAATGATCTTCAAGCTTCTTTTCATACCGTGCGCCCCCTAGAAAGTTGAATGTTTTGGTGAAACCCATTTCATGAAATGGGTTTCATAAAGCCGGAAATTAAAACCCGATCCATTTTTATGAAAGGGGTTTCATTTACGAACCCATTATATTTCACCCTTCGCAGAAATGTCAACGCTTTCTTTTCCAAAAAAACATGTCCCCCTCTTAACGAGGGGCAGGTCCCGTGCTCTGGCGTACGATCAGCTCCGGCTGCAGCACCGTCTGTTTTTTGGGCTTTCCCTGATTGATCAGCTCATGCAGCACGTCTACGCCGAGCTTGCCGAGCTGGTACGTATTTTGCGAAACGGTCGTCAGTTCGGGGATAACCGCACCCGCCAGCGGCGTGTTGTCGAAACCCACAATCGAAATATCGCCAGGGATGGACAGTCCGTGTTCGATCGTGGCTTTGATCGCTCCGATGGCCGTGTTGTCATTGACGCATATGACCGCCGTCGGCGGATTGTCGCGTTCCAGCAGCTCATTCATCAACCGTTTGCCGTCATCGATGGAGAAGCTGCCCAGCAGTTGGCGGTCCTTCGGGAGTTCGAGCCCGTGTTCGCGCAGTTTTTTTTGCACCGCCTTCACTTTGACCATCGTGGTCGACGTCTCGGGCGATCCGCCTACAAACGCGATTTCCCGGTGGCCCAGCTCCAGCAAATGCTCTACGGCCAGCACCGCGCCTGCCCCCTCATCGGTATATACCCGGCGAAAGCCGCCCTTGGCAATATTTCCGTTCACCAGCACGATGGGCATGCGTTTGCCCATATCGATCATTTCCTGCGCCATGTTCTCCGGGCAGTTCTGGAGGTTGATCCGCCCGCCGAGAAACATGATGCCATCGACCCTTTTCTCGCGCAAAATGGATAAATATTCGGATTCCCGTCCATAGTCCCCTGCCGTATTGCACAGGAAAAACGTATAGCCCAGCCCCCGCGCTTCATTCTCTGCCCCCCAGAACACTTCGGGGAAAAACGGGTTGGTGATGTCCGGCAAAATGATCGCGATCGTGCCCGTTTCCTTCTTGATCAGGCTTCTTGCCTGCGCATTCGGCTGAAACTGGTGTTTCTCGATGATCGACATGATCCGCTCCCTGGTGCTGGCGCGCACGGGCGCCGTGTCGTTCAGAACGCGGGAGACGGTGGATACGGATACGTTCGCTTCCTTGGCGATGTCGTAAATGGTAATTGGCGTCATGGCAAACCTCTCTCTTTCTCTCGTTTTCCTGCTAATCATACCAGATAAGGATTGCCAATGAAATGGGTTTCATAACCTTGCATTCGGGCGAAATACCACGACCTTATCTTCCTGCATTATCGGCTTCTTCCCTCGTTAAAATAAAGAGCCGACCATCGGCGTTTAAAATTTGCGTGCCGTTATCCAGCTGGACGAGCGGCTGTTCCCAGTGGGTATGCCCGCAAAAAACGACCGTCTCCGGCCCGGCCTCCAGCGCCTGCCGGATCAGCGGTTCGCCCATGCACCCGAGTTCGGGAATGCCCGGGCTCTGGTGCAGCAATAGGCAATCCGGCTGCTGCTTCAGCAGCTTGGTCAGGGATTGCAGGTACTGCTTCTCCGGCAGCCGGTTCGGCTTGTCCGGCCGGCCGATGATGCCGCCGAGGCCAGCGATGCGCAGCGGTCGCTGCTGGCCTACGGCGCGGGGTGCGGGCCTGCCCGGCACGGGGCCCGCATGGCTTGGCGCGGGGCCGTCCGGAACGGGGCCCGCGCTGACCACGCCCGGGGCATCCAGGTAATGGATGCCTTCGGCGCGGTGCAACCGATGAGCGGATGCCTCATCGGTGAGATCGTGGTTGCCGTCGACGCCGGCAACCCAGCTGAACGCTTCCCGGAAGGCCAGCCATACGGGAAGCGGATTGCCGCTGGCGCCGCGCTTGCCGCGCCGGGCATAGAGGTCGCCGCACAGCAATACGCCCGTGCGGCGCGGATCGAGCTGCGGCCAGTACACTTCCAGCAGCAGCTTCGCGTGTTCCGGCAGCAGCTCGCCGAGCAGCCGGTCGACGGTTTGATCCCGTGCACCGTCTTCGCCCATATTAAAGGCATACAAATTTGCAGCGTTTGGATCACGACCGCTGACGCAGCTCCCGGTTCCACCCTTTATACCACTGTTGCCGCCAATTTGTTCATTGGCGTATTTGTTGGTGTTTTCGTTAGTGTATTCGTCGTCCTGCTCCATATTGTGTACGCAAGGGCTCCCCCCGTTGTCGCTCAACCCCCGACCGGTGACCTGTCTTTCATTTCCACTGCACACTTTCACAGGCACGATGCCTTGCAAATCCGAAGCCACCAACAAAGCATCAAGATGCTCCGGCAGCCCGGAAACGATCGCATGATAGATCGGCAGCCTGGCCGCCGCGACCTCTCCGCCCGGAACGGCATTCAGGTAATCGAACCCATCCATCGGCTCCGCATTCAGTTTGACGATTTTCACGTCACTCACCTCCTCTGTTTGACGCTGCCAAGTTAGACTGCGGGCCTTGACCGACGTTGTATAATCATGCGTAAATTGGTTACAGCCCGCACTTGTATGCAATCCAACTCGCTCGTCGAATCACCAGTTATGTTTATAATCACACAGAGAGTGCAGTCCGCCCAACATCATCTGCTGCTCTCATCCTGCATATATATAGTCCTTCTCCTCCAATCACGCTTCTCCATAAATCACTAGACAATTTTGCCACACCATCTGCGATTTCTCCATCCACTCCGGATGCGCTCCCGTATTTGGCCTTGATTACCCACCCCAACATCAGAGCGAAGTTGGGCCCCGAACATCATCGGCGGGCAACGAACCCGAGACGTCTTATTTGGCCACATTTCGGCGGGGTTGAGCGCTAACGAACTTGAGCGTCGTTATTGGGGCTAAATCGCGTGTTTGTGACTCGTTTTATGCATATTAACGTGTCTCATGTTCGTTACATTTCAAAGTGTGGGATTCCCGCAGGATAAGGTGTACAATGTTCGTTAGAATTTCTCGTTGCGTATGTAAGCACTCCAAAAGGGGCGCAAACACAGATCAATAGCCGATATCATCAGCACAGCGACCTCGACAGTCTCTTTTACTAGGCGCATATCTCATATGCAACGGGATGCATCTCACCATTCACATTCACATTCGCATACACATGCATATCCACATACACATTCTCTCCCAGCCTTATGCTTCCGTGCCAATCCGCTAATCTGTCCAAAAATGAAGCAGCGTGAGGCACCCGAGGCTAATCCAGCACATCATTAACAATGTCACCCTCATTGTAAACGGATCTTTCCACTGATTCCAACATAAGCTCAGCGCCACCCTCACCTAAATGGCGGTACTCCAAGGCATTCCGCATCCCCGCAGCCCAAACAACCTGCTCATATTTTGCATCAAGCTCCCTTTGACTTTCTCATTCTAAGCGGCGGCACACGCCCATATACTGGATTGTAAGCGAATTCATAAGAGGATTAGAGGAGTGTGATCGACGTTATGATCATTCAGGTCAGCCCATTGGCGGAATCCAGGCTGCGTGCGAAGCTGGAGGACCGGCCAGGAACATTCAAGCTGTTCTATGACACGGATGGATGCGGTTGTGACGGGATTGCGGTGCTCCTGATCGTGAACGAGCCGGACGACGATGATATTCACATTGAAGCCGGAAAGCTGCCATTTATCATCAACAAACAGCAAAAGATCTATTTCGAGTCTTGCCTTCGCCTGCAATCAGAAGACAGTTTCCCTTCCTTCCGATTGAGCAGTGACTCCATGATTTACGGCAATCATGTCAAGGTCCATGATCTTCGGGACATCGCAGACACTTCGCCGCAGCCGCTCAGTTGGTTCGTACGATAAAGTACTCGTCGTGGAACTGCTCATATGTTAAAAAGCTAGCACCCTAAGTGAAGTGCAACCTAAGAATAGACATTCGTAAAACCCCTTAGTTATTCCGTTGAATTCTAGGGGGTTATTTTACTAAGAGAAAAAAGTTTAAGCGATATTCCGAAAACCTCAAGCCAGAAGTCATTCTACTTCATGTTAAAAAAGCAAGACGCCCTGGTTTATCATCTCTGTCAGAGGATCTGGATACATGTTACGTTCCTATATTTCTGAAAAAGCATAAAGAAAGCCTTTATACTTCGCATAATCCCATGAATTAGCGTAATAAAGGCTTCACAATATAATTTAATAGATGGACACCGTGTCTGATGGAAGTGAAATGGTAGAAACCGCATCCCATGTACTGACTTCCTCGATTTCCTTGATCGTCAACTTGGCAAAAAAACTGTATCCTCCGAATCCTTCCTGGTCTGTTATAGCGTCCTTAAACGCAGAGAACTTCGTTTTCAAAAAGTGTTTTTTGGATATGTTGAGATCATATTTAAGCATAATATTCACTTCAATCTTTTCTTCTGTTTCATTGAGTCTATGTTCGTCCATCAGGGTTTGCAGTGGTTTGAGAATCACTTCGCCAGCCATGGCCCCATCCCCCTCTGCCTTTTGTTTCACTTCTTCGCCCTCGATTGGAGGGTATATTTTTTTGCCTTCACTGTTTTGACCGCAGGTGCCTTCAATTGTGCTTCCTTAGCTGAAACCACAGATGGAATGAATAAGAGACTAAAGAAACGATCACTTTTCTTCCTATCTGCATCCAATTCCCACCTTCTCCATTTAAATTTACAATCCTTTCCTAATGGACATCAATTGAACAGTAAATGTTTCGCTGCCTGATATTTTCCATCTGCTGCTGGTCTCCGTTAAGAAAAAAGATAAAACCTCCTTTCACTGAATAATTGAAGTGGCGAAAGGAGGTTATAACCTGTTGAATATCTCGGCGCGAAACCAATGAATTCGGAGAAAAAATCCATTTGCAAGCTTTAAGGCGTGAAGCGAGAAAAGCATCAAGGACAAGGTCCCCATCTATCTCAAGCTCCGCTTTATTTAAGGCCGGTTGTTGCGATCCCGCGAATGATTTGATTTTGGAAAAAAAGAAACAACACGATCAACGGCAGCACAGAAAGCGTGGCACCCGTCATGATCTGTACCCAGTTGCTGCTGTCCTTCGCTTCGCTGGAGAAAAACGCCATGCCTACCGGGATAGTAAACATCTCCTCGCTCTGCGTGATGATCAGCGGCCAAATGAACGAATTCCAGCTGCCGAGGAACGTCAGGATCGACAGCGTCGCCAGCGCGGGTCTCACGAGCGGTACGGCGATCCTAAGCAAAATGCCCCATTCGCCCATGCCGTCGATGCGCGCCGCATCCAACAGCTCGGCAGGCAACGACTCCATGAACTGTTTCATCAGGAAAATGCCGAATCCCGTGATCAATCCCGGGAACAGAATGCCCCAATACGTATCCATCCCGTTCAGGCCGCTTGAGACAAGATACCAAGGGATGATGAGCATTTCGGTGGGCACCATCAGCGTGCTAAGGATCAGCACAAAGATCACCTGCCTGCCCGGGAACGAAAATTTGGCCAATATGTATCCCGTGATCGTATCGAACACGCATACGCTCGCCGTAGCAATCACCGCCACGTACAGGCTGTTCAGCATCCACCGGGGAAACGCCGTTTCACGAAACATGGCTGCATAATGCGCCCACGTGAATTCGGGCGGAATCAGGCTTAGGGAGTATATATCGTCCAATGTTTTGAACGAAGTCGAGATCATCCACAGAAACGGAAATACCATCAATCCTAGCCCCAACGTAAGCAACACGTAACTGATCACAGCTCCGAAATGCTTTCGGCGTCCATTCGTGATCGCCCTGGGCCATGCGGCGGATCTGCTCATCCTTGAACATTCACCATCCTTTCCCTTACTCCTGACTGAAACGGTTGCCCATCACCTTCAACTGGATCAGCGTCAACACGAAAATGATCACAAACAAAATGACGGTTGCCGCAGAGGCCAGCCCCATGTCGAAGCTTTTGAAAGCGAGATTATAGATATGCAGCACTACGGAAATCGTGGAATCGAGCGGACCGCCGCCCGTCATATTGAGCACCTGGGTAAAGGTTTGCAGAAAACCGATCGATGCCAGCACCGTGGACAGCAGTATGACCGGGTTCAGCAGCGGCAACGTGATATGTACGAAACGCTGCCAGGCGGTCGCGCCGTCGATGGAGGCCGCTTCATAGTACATTTGCGGAATGTTCTGGAGTCCTGCCAAAAAGATAAGCATCTGGAATCCGATATTTTGCCATACCATCGCCGCGATGATCCAAAAGATCGCCTGCGCGGGCGAGTACAGGAACGTTTGCGGGCCAAGCCCGGCCTCGATAAACAAAGCATTCAGAATCCCGTTTTTCATCAGAATCCAGCGGAATACCCAGCTCACGGCCACGACGCTGGTCACATAAGGAATGAAATACGCGGTCCGGAACAGGCTGCGAAGCTTCACCACCTGCTGCAGCAGCAGCGCAACGACCAGCCCGGTCACCAGCTGCGCAGGCACGCCAACAATGACGTAGATGCCCGTGTTCAGCAGCGATTGGAGAAAAAGGGAATCGCCCAGCAATGCCGCATAGTTTGCCAGGCCGACGAACGGTTTGTCGGGCGAGAGCATGCCCCATTCCCGAAAGCTGACGTTGAAGGAATACAGGATCGGCAGAATGCGGATGACCACGAAATAAAGCAGCGGAATCGACAATCCGCCATAAATGAACAGCAGCCGTTTATGCCTGTAATGAAGCTTATGGACCCTGCGTTCGGAAAACAAACGTCGTTTCGGTCGAGAAGGAATGACGCCGGTTGTTCTCATCGCTGCGATGGCCTCCTTTGGTCAGGCTTTATTTTTTCTTGTCCTGTTTCGCCCAGTAATCATCGTACAGCTGTTGGGTTTTGGTCACCAAGCCGTTGAAAGCCTGCTCAACGGGAACCTGATTAAGCAGCACTTCATCCACCGCGTTCACGAAAAGGGTTCGTTCCTGGGTTTCGTCAATGAAGAAATGAGCATTGGCATCGTTCAGTTGCGAAATGAACGGACCCAGCAGCGGGTCGTTGACATACTTGTCCTGAAGCGCCACTTCCTTCTGCGCAGGCAGTTCGCCCACCTTTTCCACCCACTGCTCCTGCACGCCCTTGCTCGTCAAAAATTGCAGGAACGCCGTTGCGGCTTCCAGCTTCTCTCCGGTCACGTTGGCCGGAATGGCATTGGCCCAGAAGGAGGCTTGGGTCGATTTCCCTTTGTAAGACGGAAGGGGAGCAACCGCGAAATTCAGGTCCGGCGCGTCTTTTTGGATCGAACCCAATCGGTAAGAACCGTCGACGTTCATTGCGGCATGCCCGGTTTTGAACGCATTCGCGTCATCCGTGTAAAAACCGTTGATCCCGACTTTGTGCACGGTGGCGAATTCGACCAAGTACTTGAACGCTTCCAGCCCTGCCGGCGATTCGTTCCACAGAATCTTCCGGCGATCCTCGCTCGTATCCTTGCCTCCAGCCTGGTACAGCAACCCGTCGCGGAACCAGTGATGCAGCTGGGAACCCGGTTCCCAAGCAAATCCTTCCGTCACCAGCTGCCCGTTCTGGTCCGTTTCCGTCAGTGCCTTGGCATCCGAGACCAGCTCCTCCCACGTCGTCGGCGGTTTCTCCGGGTCCAGTCCGGCTTTGGCAAACAGGTCCTTGTTATAGAACAATCCCAAAGTTCTCACGCCGGTGGGCAGCGCGTAATACTTTCCATCCAGTTTGGCCGTTTGCACGAAAGGGAAAAACGTGTTCTCGATATCCGGGAAACTGCTCTCCGGCAATGGCTGCAAATACCCGGACTGCACGTATTTCGGCAGCCATCCGTAGTACAGGTTGATGACGTCCGGCCCCTTGCCGGCAGGCACCAGCGTGGCTACTTTTTGATTGTACTGGTCGTACGGAAAATTGGTTTGCTTGACTTTGATGTCGGGATGTTCGCCCTCGAATTCCTTGATTAACGCGTCGATCAGTTCCACCTTGGCCGGGAACTCGTACTGCCAGTATTCAATCGTCACTGTCTCTGCCTGCCCGGCGGCAGCGGTGTTTGCTCCCGTGTCCGCTTCCTGGGAAGGCTTTGCCGAGCAGGCCGTGATGCTTAACACCAGCGCACCTACAACCCACAAACACAGTGCTTTCCCAAGACCGAATGAAAATAAACCGGATCGTGTCAAGCCGTCCACTTCCCCTTTGCTATAGTTTTGTTTTCCTTGCATGCCGCTACATTTACGAACGGCCCTCATTGCCCGCCTTGTCTGCATTTCTGTGTCCTGCCTCACTCCCCCATGGAACGTGAAGCAAACGTCTCGCATTGTTGCCGAAGATCAGCTCGATCTCCGCCTCGCGGAAGCGCAGGTCACGGCATACCCTGACTTGATCCTGCAAATACCGGTATGGATACCCGCGCGGGAACCCGCTTGCATCCGTGCCGAAAATGATTCGCTCCGGCCCGAGCAATTCGTACGTCTTGCGGAACAGCGTTTCCAGCGTCAGCTCATACGGCACCCACCGCACCCATTGGTTGGAGCCTGACGTGTCGATATATACGTTGGGACAGCTCCAGCATAAATGCAGCAGCTCCTGGAAATAACCCGCCCCAAAATGAGGAATGATGAAGGGAATGTCCGGGTAAGCCCGAGCCGTATTGAAAATCGCCAGCGGGTTGATGTTGGGATGATGCACGATCCCCCCCGCATGGCCCAGCATCCCGAAATGGATCAGAACGGGCAGGCGGCGCTCCGCAAGGAATTTCCAGACGGGGTCCAATGAAGGTGAATCGAACGGGATCGGTGTGAGCGGGCCAAACAGTTTGTATCCTCGAAGCCCCAATTCGTCAACGGCGCGCTCCAGCTCGGAGGCAGCATCTTCGCTTTCAATCGGATGGCATGCAAAGCCGGTGAACCGGTCGGGATATCCGGCGATTTGCTCGGCCAGCTTGTCGTTGTCGTGCGCAGTGAGAAAGTTGAGCCCGCCGATCTTGTATTTGTCCAGTTCATCCACCCAACGTTCGATCAGAGGTTTCGCCGCTTCCCCGGCGGTCTCCTCAGGAGCCGGAAAATCCCACGAAAGCCTCATGCGCTCGCTTCGTTCCTTGCCGTAATTCGAAACCGATTCGTGCAGTTTGTGCGGGGACAGCAGCAGTTTATATGGCAGATGGCCGTGGATGTCGAACACTCGGAATTCAGGATTGGAAAACATCGCTTAGCTCCTCCCATGTTAGTTTTGTAAGAAAGATTTGATCGCATAAATGCCGACTAATCTTATCGGAATGTTTGTTTCAAAACTCTACCATGATTTCAATAACCATACAATGCCATGGCTTATCGAAAATTTGATGGTGGTATTGCCTTTCTTTATAAGCGAATGTATTGACTTCCTCGCAGATCAGGACTAAATTAGGCTACTATATAAACCGCACTAACAATCTCACTTGACGACTACGAGTGCAGTACCATCTTCCGATTACTGTTATCCCCGGATTTTTTCGAATGCCTTTTTCAAAGGGAAAATCCGGTGATAAGCCGTGCTTCCGATGCAGCTTTCTTGCAGAAAGCTTTTAGCGCACGCTTCGCTTCTTCAGATCGGTTCTGCCTCTCCGTTAACGTGTGGATATTTTTTTGCGGTTTTCTCTGGAGTACCAAGATACGGGAGGGTTGGCCATGTCACATAACTATGACGTTATTATCGTGGGAGCAGGCTCGATGGGCATGAGCGCGGGTTATTATCTTTCACGGAGCGGGCTCAAAACATTGCTGATCGATGCGTTCGATCCCCCGCATGGCGAAGGCAGCCATCACGGTGAACCCCGTCTCATTCGCCACGTCTATAGCGGCGGACCCGATTATATCGCGATGGCGCTGCTTGCTCAGCAGCTCTGGGAAGAGCTTGAGGATGCCTCGGGCAGCAAATTGCTCGTTCCTTCCGGCGTGCTTAACATCGTGGATCCGGGCGTTTACTCCTTCCGCGACCGCTTGGCCCATGCGGATGAGGCAGGTGTGCGTTACGAACTGCTGCGAGCAAGCGAGATCATGAAACGCTGGCCCGGCATCGACGTGCCGGAGCATTACGAAGCGATGTATGAACCTGACGCGGGTTATCTGTTCAGCGAACGCTGCGTTCAGGTGTATCGACAACGGGCCGAAGCGCATGGAGCCACCCTGTTGACGAACACGCTCGTCCAGCAGGTCGAATGCGGCCCGCAGACCGTGAGCGTCAAAACATCGGATGGCTCGACCTACTCCGCGAATCGGCTCATATTGAGTACAGGCGCGTGGTTCCGGACTTTGGAACCGTTCGTGAACCTGCCCATTCGGGCCGTGCGCAAAACGGTGGGATGGTTCGAAGCATCAGAGGAACTGTTTGCGGAGGAGCACTTCCCCGGTTTCACCCTGGCCGGACCGGAGGGCGGGTACTACGGGTTTCCAAGCATCGGCGGGGCGGGGTTAAAGATCGGCCGCCACGATACGGGCCAACCGTGGACGCCAGGCTCTCCCCCGACTCCCTTCGGCAGCGAAGAAACCGACGAAGGCGACCTGCGCAGGCTGCTTGAACGCCGGATGCCTCGCGCTGCGGGGAGATTGAAGCGTGGAGCGGTATGCAAATACGAATTCACGCCTGACGAGCATTTTATCATCGATCGGCATCCTGCCCATGATCATGTATGGATTGCCGGCGGATTTTCGGGCCATGGCTTCAAGTTCGCCAGCGCGGTGGGCAGTATTCTGTCCGATCTTGTGCAGACCGGGGTCACGGATCAGGACATCTCAAGGTTTGTCCTTTCCCGTTTTGCGGAAGCGAACATCTCCGGCACTTCCCCATAGAAAAGGGGCCTTCTGAGAAGGCCCCTTGGACGATATTCTGCTTTTTTCTGCGCATGCATGCCTCAAAATTTTTCCAAGACGATTTTCCCCACGGTCCGGCCCGTCTCCAGCATCGCGTGTGCCTTGCGCAGGTTCGCAGCGTTGATTGGCGACAATGTTTCGTTCGTGGTCGTCCGAATCACGCCTTCGTCGACGAGGCGCGCGATCTCGTTTAACAGTGCGTGCTGCTCAATCATGTCCGGCGTCTGGTACGTTGAACGCGTAAACATGAACTCCCAGGCAAACGTGGCGCTTTTGTTCATGAGCAAGGTCAGGTTTAACGGTTCAGCCGTCTCGACCACCGAGCAAATCTTGCCTTGCGGCGCGATCGCTTCGGCCATGTTCGCCCAGTGTTTCCCTGTACTGTTTAAGCACAAAATGTAGTCGACCTGCTCCATGCCGATCGCTTTCAATTGCGGCACAAATGCTTCGAAATGGTTGATGACGTAATCCGCTCCCAGTTCCTTGATCCAATCGGCCGATTCCGGACGGGAAGCCGTCCCTACGACCGTCAATCCTGAATATTTCGCAAGCTGCGTTGCGATTGAACCGACTCCCCCGGCCGCTCCGATGATCAGAATGTTTTTTCCTTCATTGTGCTCCTTCGTCTGCGATATGCCCAAGCGGTCGTACAAGCTTTCCCATGCGGTAATGGATGTCAACGGGAGCGCCGCAGCCTCTGCAAACCCCACTCGGGAAGGCTTGGAGCCAACGATCCGTTCGTCCACCAGATGAAACTCGCTGTTGCCTCCGGGACGCATAATGCTGCCCGCGTAGAATACTTCATCGCCTGGCTGGAACAGCGTGACATCCGGCCCGACCTGTTCAACGACTCCCGACACGTCCCATCCCAGCACTTTGGGTACGCTCTCCTCGCGGTCTTTCGGCGAACGGACTTTGTAATCGACGGGATTCACCGAAACGGCGTTGACCTTGACCAGCAGATCCCTTCCTGTTGGCGTCGGTGTGTCCAACTCTATGTCGATCAGGCTTTACGGATCTTCAATCGGTAAATAGTTGTACAAACCTACGGCTTTCATCGTTTTTTTCGTCATGTCTTTGTTCTCTCCTTCAAGTTGAATTCATCAATTTATATCATTATAAAAACTTGGGATACGTCATTGGATCGCGCCAAGCAGATCGTTGATCGTCTCGGCCATCGACGGATGGGTGAAAATGGTGTCGCGCAGCACCGTGAACGGCTGCTCCGATTGCATGAATACGGAAACGATGTTCACGACTTCGCTGGACTCCGCTCCGAACATCGTAAATCCGAGCAATCGATCGGAATCCGCATCCACGACCGCCTTCATCAGACCATCCGTCTGCTGCAACTGGCGAGCCCTCGTCGATGCCGTAAGAGGCAGCTTTGCCGTCTTGACGGCATGCCCCCGTTTCAGCGCCTCCTGTTCCGTATATCCGACATGTGCCAACGGAGGGTCGATAAAAACGGAGTAAGGAACGAATCGGCGGTCGACGGTCGTGCGTGTCTTGTCGCCAAACATCTGGTTTTTAACGATACGGGAGTCATCCAACGAGATATAGGTAAATTGCGGCCCTCCGTTTACGTCGCCCATAGCCCAGATATGCGGGACAGTGGTCCGAAGTGTTTCATCGACTCGGATAAACCCGCGTTCCGTCACCTCTACGCCTGCTGCTGCCAGATTCAATCCATCCGTATTGGCCCGTCTGCCCGCAGCGACCAGCACGGCATCTGCCAACCATTCTTCTTCGCCGTCAGGCCCGGACAAGAGCAGCCGTGCAGCTTCGCCCTGGCTTTCGATGCTCGTAACGTTCGTCTGCAGCCGGAAGCGAATCCCCTTCTGCTCCAGCACGTTTTTCACTTCTTCGGCAATCTCTCGATCTTCTCTCGGCAGAAACACCTTTCCGCTCTCAAGAACAGTCACCTGCGAGCCGAACCCGGCATAGATGGATGCAAACTCCAAACCGATATATCCGCCTCCGATAATCGTCAACCGCGAAGGGAGTTTAGCCAAATCCAGCATTTCGGTACTCGTATAGACATGGGGACCATGGATGCCCGGAAGATCGGGAATGTTCGGTTTGGCCCCTGTATTGATGAAGATCTGCTTGGCCTCCACCATAATGGTATCCGACTCGGTCTCCACCCGGACCTCATGCTGCGAATGAAACGAAGCCGTTCCGGTCAGCACGGTGATGTTAGGGTGGTTGTTCAGTTGATTGAAGTTTTTGTCGCGGAGCAGAGAGACCAGCTCATTCTTTTCCTGCATGGCATGCGCGTACTTGGCCTGTCTCGTTTGCTGGTCGTTCCCTTCTTCCCGTGAAGCGAGATGCGCTTGATAGGCCAACGCTTTCGTGGGGATGCAGCCGATATTAATGCAGGTCCCGCCGTACATGAAAGGCGACTTTTCCACCACACCCACCTTCCAGCCTTGCTCGGCCAGAAATGGAGCCAACGTTTTCCCGCCTTTGCCGAAACCAATGATTAACGCGTCAAATGTTTTTCTGGTCATTTTGGACCCACCTTTCTATACGAGAATGATCATTCTAAAATAGATAAAATCATCCCTCTTTGATGTGAACATTGCCTCTCCACTTGCGTACCTTATCTTCAGCTGATGGCGCTTAACAAAGGAACCGGGTTGGCCAACCACTGCACGGCTTCGTGCCAATCGGTGAAGTTCTCCTGGTGATAGGGTAACGCACCAAGCCCCTCTACCGTCCGGTTTACGCTTAACTTGGCGATGACGCTGGTCGGCTGCAGCAAAGCGATGTATTTGAGCCCGCTCTCATACGCCCGTCGGATGAAAAATTCCCCGATCCATACCTTGTCATCTGCCTTAATGGCTGCTCCGTTGCGCGTATCCATCAGCACTTTGCTGCCATTCATTTTTTTAAGCAACGCTGCGCCTTCCAAAAGGATGGTTTGAAATTCCTGCCCGTAAGCAAACCCTTTCCATTCGATAATTACGCTCTGCAGCTCCTCGTTCCATGATACGACGCCATTTTTGGATTGAAAATGAACCATGTGGGCCAACTCCTTCGACATTTGGATTGTTGTATTGAGTTTGAGAACGATCATTCTAATTCAGGTTGAGACATCTTGTTTCTTCATCTGCATTGATCTTATCATATTGAGAATGATTGGTAAAGAATTATTTTTACCGATCATTCTCAATACATTACATTTCCGTCCATCAACGTAATAAAGACGTGCACGAGCCTGAATCCATGGAACTTGAATTCAGGCCGATACACGTCTTTGTTAATTACATTCGGAACGGACGATGGGGCAGCGCCAAGGTTCCGAATAGGCTATTTCGTTTTGAAGCGGGAAGCTTCCTCGGCAAGCTGTTTGGTCAAGTCGTCGATAGTGCGAACCATGTCGGCCAGCATTTCCGTCTTGGCTGTCTGCTCCTGCATCGTCGCCGAGACTTCTTCCACGGAAGCCGATACCTCTTCCCCGGAGGCGGAAAGACTCTGTGCCGATCCAAGCACGTCGTCCTTGTCGCGTTCGATCGATGCGATCTGGCCCGCGATATCCTGGATCTGGTTCAGGATCGTGTTCATTTTTTCGGTCGCGAATCGGAAAATCTCCTGCGTATCTGCCACGCTCTGCTTATGCTGCTCGGCAATGGCCTCGATCGCCTGTACGCTGCGATTATTCTGCTCCACATGTTCGATCGTCTGCATGACGATCTGGTGGATGACGTCCGACTGCGCGGTCGTCTGCTGCGCAAGGCTGCCGATCTCTGCGGCAACGACGGCAAATCCGCGTCCCTGATCGCCTGCACGCGAAGCCTCGATGGAAGCATTAAGCGCAAGCAATTTCGTTTGTTTGGCAATGCCGGCAATGGTCTCGGTAATCTGCTGGATACCGCTTGAGCTTTCGGCCAATTGGACCGTAATATCGGAAATGTTGCGCACCTCGGCCTCATTCCGATCATTGACGGCAATCAAAGCATCAATCGTCGCCTGATTGTTGCGGAAGACGTCCTTGATTTCATCGGCCTGTTGTTTAACGGACTGGGAAACTTCGTTTACATGCTCAATTTTGTCGCCCACGTTCATGAACTTGTCCACGATCGCTTCCGTATCACTCGATTGGGATACCATGGCACGCGCAATTTCCTGTGCCGTTATCGTCGTGTCGGTGATCGAAACCGCGGTCTGCTTTGTCGATGAATCCAGCTCCGCGGTACTGGCGTGCAAAATGCCGATGGAATCGTTCATACGCGATATCAGCTGTTTGTTCGCCTCGGCCATCATGTTGAAGCTGTCTGCCAGCCGCTTGAACTCTCCGCTATATTTGCCTTCGGCCTTCACGGTAAGATCGCCTTCCGCCAGCTGTCCGAACAGCTTGGTCACGCGAGTAATCGGTTGGGTAACCAACCTTGAGATGAGAATTCCAGCCGCAATGGAGACCGCAATCGCACTGAAGAGCACGATATACATCTTGTACTTCATGGCTTCGAGTGGTTTGCTTACGTCACTCATGGAATCCTCGACGATCACCGTCCAATCCGATCTCGGGATTTTGGAGTAAAATGCGACTTTCTCCTCCGTACTGATTTCTCCCTGCTGCAGCTTTTCGCTGACTGGAAGATCAATCAGGGACTGGTACACGTCCGATTCCATTTTCTGTCCGGCCATCTTCTCGTCCGCGGAGTTGAACATTACCGTACCTACCCGGTCGAGGATGATCACTTTGCCTTCTTCATTGATTTTTACGTTCTGCAATTGGTTAACAAAAAAAGAGGTTGAAGCCGTGGACACCAGAACTCCTTCCACCTGCTTGTTGTCATCCAATAACGGCATCGCAAAGGCCGTACCCAGCGTACCCAACTGTTTGGAGATGATCCCCTCGCTGATGACGTTGCGGCCCTGGATTGCCTCTTTAAAATATGTACGGTCGCTGCGTTCCCCGCCCACTGCCTCAGGATCATTGGCGGCAACCACGACGCCGTGGCGGTCCAGAAGGATGATGTTGCTGTTGCCTTCCATGCCCGCGAGACTGTCTGCCAATATGCCGTTGGACTTGTCCACCAGCTCCTTGTTCTCTGCGAAGAACGCATCGTTATCCTGATCAGACGCATTGCGGAGACTCAGCAGTTCATGGAACGTTTGATGGGTCGTAATCAGAAACGTGGACTGTTCTTCCAGGCTTAACGAGGAAAACAGCGCTTCGCCGATCCGGTCCGAGGTGGCCCGTATTTCATCCTTGCTCTTGTCCAGCGTAATGCTCTCAGCTACCCTGTAGCACAGCATTGCTGTCACCACCAATACGATCGTGACCAGCAATCCGATCATCAGAGGCAGCTTCACCTTGAACGACATGCCCTGCATTCGCTCTTTTTCTTTGGGTTTCAACATGATTGCGTTCACCTTCCACTTTCATCATTATAATACATGTCAGTTCATATGCCTTGATTTTATATCGGCAGATGACATCTATTTCATCAGTGAAAGAGTGGCAATTATAAATTTGGAAATTCACCCCTCCAAAGTCCTTGCGAAGAAACTGGTCAAAGAAAATAAACATGGAGATGCTGATTCATGTTCTATAAGAAAAAACCTTGAAGATGTTATCCTCAAGGTTTCAGTATGGGGAGTTTATACATGTTCCTGGTAAGAAATTGACTCAACTAATGGACCAAATATCGGGATCAACTTTGTCATATACCAATTCATATCAGTTATTTTGTTGTAACTCTCTACATCAAGCACTTTTCGATTGATATCAGGACACATAATAAACATACCGTTCCCTTGAATTAAAAAGGTGCCCCCTATGTTCGTATCCTTCCAAGTCATTTCAACTTCAATGATTTCTCCTAAACTATCCTCTTTATGGCCAAAATCCTTAATAACTCTTCTACAGGAATATTGACGCTTTGCCAATCATACTCATCGTCATCGCCGATGGGTAAGAAAGTTACGTTTCCATGGTCATTATATGACCAACCGAATTCCTCCAGTTTCCGAAGAATAGTCATTCCTGAGATTTGCTCTGATAAACTTACTTCAATAGAGGATGAAACAGACATGCAAGATCTCTCCCTTTTTAAGAGGGTTTGGCGAATAAGAATCAAATCAAATATTAAGCGGCATGTTCTATTTCGTAAAATAATCACTGAGACTGCTTTGATCAACCGGTTTTAAACGGTCAAAGTATTTTTGTTCATATAGTGCCTTAACTGTTAAGTTAATATTCTCTTTACTTACTTCCTTCACTAGAACTAAATTAGGCTCAATGGAATAGTACCCATAATCCTTCAACTCCGATTCAAAATCCTGCTGCAGCCTTATGATGTCATACACATAAACATGGTATAGGTTGTTTGAGATACTAACAATGACATCGTTTCTATATCCTTTACTAATTGCTTCGCATTCGGCTAATTCTGTATCTTCGAGAAAATATACTTTTATTTCATCCACGACTCAGCCCCCATTATTTTATCGGTGATACTTTAATTTAATAAGTCCTTAAGCCCCGTTCAACAAAATAGCTGTATTTCCCCATGCAAAAGGTTACTTGGGAACACCTGTTGGGCAATCATCAGTCTTTCCCATTTAACCATTTGTTTATATAGTACTTATTAGAATTTATGCTGAGTTTATTCTGATAATCTGCTATACTTCCTTTATTGATAGACCTATAAGAATTTATATCTGTAGTTCCATCATCTTGCCACTTGCAATATGGGCAAATATCATAACCTGTTCCTGCAATCTTATCATAAAGTTCTGTTAAAGTTTTTAAACCACAACAAGGGCAAGGATACAATTCTTCTACTTCACCAATAACTTCAACTTCATATCCTGTAATAGCATAAACGATCTCTGCTAAAAACCCGTTACTAACACCTTGAAAATCCATCTCACTTAGTTCCATATTAATTTTTGAAGAACTTTCCTCAAAATACTTTGGCAAATCTATTTCTTTTTCAACAATATCACGTACTGAGCATATTAATTTAAAGAAATTCTCCCTGGATATATTTCTCATTCAATTAATCCCTTTCCTTTTAACATTAAGATTACAGCATCATCAGGACGACCATCCCATTTATAAAATGACTTGATTTTACCTCCCACATCAGTCCCTACGAATATAGATTTAGTTGACGGCTCATATCTATATATAAACGCTCCATCTTTCACTTGTATAACACTATCAGATGTGCTAGTACCAAATTCGTAAGCCATGTTAGAGTATTCTTTTGATGATTTTGCCCCAAATTCATTACCATGTTTTTCATAGTGCGCTTTTAATTTCCCCTTACTCCATAAATCAGCCATCTTCTCTGTTGGTCGCCATAAAGATTCAGCCTGTTGATTAGGATTACCCGTCCCCTATGTTGTAAAGCTGAACTATTGAAAAGTAACGGTTGTTGCTAGAATTACTAGCAATACCACCAGTTTCAGCTTGCTTGCTTTTCTACTTTTTCAGGCAGACGGAATGCTGTTTTGTTTTTCATCATGCCGTAGATGATGTTAACTAACCGCCGCATCACACATACCAATGCTTGCGTTGGCGTTTTTCCTTCTTCTTTCTTGCGGTTGAAATACTCATAAAACAGCGTATTGCGCGGCTTTTTGCTCCCTTTTGAAACTTGAACCTGTTGAACAGCCAGATTGTAAAACAGTCCATGCAACACTCGATTGCCTTGTCTGCTTTTCAGATTGACGTGCTTACCACCCGAACCCACTTTTACAGGGGCAATTCCGGCAAAACGAGCCAGCTTATCTGCACTAGTGAAGCGGTATATATCGCCTATTTCCGCTACCAATGCAGAAGATGTTACCAGATCTATGCCCGGCATTGTCTCCAGTTGAAGATCGAGTAGCTTCATCATGTTATGTAATTCGCCTTCCACTCGGACGATTTCCTTCTTGTTGAACCGGATGTCGCGGACATGGCTACGAATGAGAAAGTCACGCTGCTCCTGATACGTTCGGGTTGTGTCGCCATCTGCCTGAATCCACGCTAACAATTGCTCAGCCTTCCGGGTGGAACAAGCGTTGTTGCTGGTCAGCCGCAGAAAATGAGCCAGTGATTCTACTGTTTCGCCTTTTAGCAAATAAGGCGATGGGTACTTGTGCCAAAATGACAGCGCACATTTGCCATCCAGCTCACTAAAAAACTTCTTGTAACTTGGATAGTGGTAGCTGAGCTGCATGTGCAATTGGTTTTTAAGCGAGGTCAATGCCTTAATCAAGCCATTTCTCCTCGTCACCAATTGACCAATCGTCCAGTATACGTCCTGCGGGTTTGCGCCCGGTAACATGTCCAGTTTGTTCAGCAGGATTCTGGCTACGCACTCCGCATCCCAGCTATCGCTCTTTTGCGTGGTTGGATAGCTCTTGCGCTCGGCATACGACAGAGCAGAGTTGACCTCTTTCACCTGTTGCTTCTGATCCAGCAAGTACACAGCCAGCGAACGACCATAGCCGCCAACGTCTTCTAATCCATAGATCGGCGTAATGCCTCGTTTCTTGAACCGCTTCACAAATGCAATCAGTTCAGGGAATGCCGATGGCTTATTTTCAAACGTAACTTCGCCTAATTTCTCATGCCAGCAATTGACCACAACTGCCGTATGGGTCTTTTTATGCAGGTCAATACCTATGTAGATATGCTTCGCTTTGTAGTGCATGTCATCCTTCCTTCTACCCATCAAGTCCGATGCGTATTGAAACCATGTCGGCAACCTCAGTTCAAGCGTTAGCTGCTTACGCAGCCCGCAACGGGACGCTGGCGTGGTAGTTTATCCTTCTGATCTGCTACCGTATCCAAATGCTCCGCTCGGTTCAACAACTGCTGAATCTCTCCTCTAACCTGAAAATCTGTACGTCCTGATCGCTGCAACTCTGCCGCCTGTCCACGTAATTCCCTTGCTTGCTGACAGTAACTACGAATTTCATCCAGTAGTTGTTCATAGGCTACTTGTGCCTGTGCAATCATTCCTACCTGTTTTACTTCCTGTTCTCGTTTCGCCATATCATCCAGCTCCTTCGTTTATTTTCTGCACGCAAAAAAGCTCATTCCTACTCATAGTTCAAGTGGGAAAGAGCTTTTGAAAGTTTATCAAGTGTTTAAATTGTTTAGTGTTTGGTTTGTTGGTTGTATTGTACGATCTTGCTGTTGGAGTTGTAAACTCCTAACTATTGTCCATCCTCATTCTTTATTTCTTTCCACTCAACCTCGCTAGATTGAATGTTTAATACAATTACATCATCCAAACCATTGAGAACCATTTTAATACGCTCACCTTTTCCTTCAAATGGGAGTAGATCGACCTCTAGTATTTCACTACTATCCAAATTAAATAATTGAGGTTCAGTTTTGTAGAATGCTACATCAGAGAAAATTAATATTCCAAGCTGCATTTCTGGTTCAGTTTCAATATAGAAGGATTGTTTCCACTGACACAATTCTAATGTCATCCTTAACTGCTTCTTGACTTCATCATATTCTAAATCCTCTACAAGACTATCAAAAAGGGTATACGCTTTGATAAATTCTGATGGTTTCATTTTACTCTCCTAATCTAAGGTATAATGTGAGATGCTTTTGAGCCTTTTGCTACCGGATTACCATTAGCATCAAGGTAATAATCATTTTTCCCTGTACTATTGGGATTGTGAATATGATAATGATCCTTACCCTCAAAACCGTTTGCTCCTGGTTTCCCAGGATCAAACCTAACTTTCATTCCTGTAACAGGGTCAATATATTCTCGTGAGCTGGTATTCTTCGCCATTCCTTCAGGCGTTGTATCCTTCCAACCGTTATTAATTAATTCTTTAGGATCCTTCGGTAAATTATTAGTAGTATACTTAGCTTTTGGCGTCCCCTTAGTAGACTGCCCATTATTCGATGTGGAAGGCTTGCTACTACTCGATGATCCACTTCCGCCTCTGCTTCCACCGCCACCCATGCTTCCGCCTGGGGTCATTCTTCCTGCACTAGCGCTGCCGCTGCCATTATCTAATCCTAATAGAACATTGCTGCCGGCTTGTTTCCTTTTCCACTTGGGTCTACGTATTGAAGTAGATTGTTCTCCACATACGTATATAGATGGAGACTAAGCGGATTCGTAGCTTCTCCTTCAAATGTATCTTCGGTGATAAATCTTCCTACACTTGGATCATACCACCGGGCTCTTAAATACTGCAGTCCTGTTATTTCATCCCAATATTCTCCCGCATAACGCAGGTTATTTGGGACGGTTTCATTTGTTTGTTCCGGGTTGCCCCAGATATCATACGAATATTGGTTTAGTATGTTCCCGGAGGCATCCCGGATTTCGGTGACATCTCCATGGCCATTGGTCACATCATACTGCAATTGACTTTGTCCTGCCCATTGCCGTGCAATGGGATTGCCCGTGGCATCATGTACGTAGCCTACAGTGATCTGCACCGTTCCCGTACTGCTTACTGTTCCTTCCGCTACAAGCAATCCACGATCATCATAGTAGTACCGGGTGGTTTGACCGCCTGAAGCTCTCTCCACCATCAAACCGTCGCCATTGTAGCGGTATTTCACGTTTTGGTCGTTAACACTCGCTTCCGTTAACTGATTCCGCGCGTCATAAGTATAGGAAACGACGTTGGGCGGGCTCCATTCCCGCGCACTCTCCAGACTACTCCGATTATCCCGAACATCATAGGTGTACGTTTCAGAATATCGACTGGAGGATTTGATCCTGAAAATTGCTTGAACAAGAAAATGTAAAAGTTACCATGGACGGCAAAGAAAAATGCACCCCTAGAGTTTCATCGGTTAAATTTCCAATGTCCATTCTAAAGGGTGCACTTCACAGGGCCGATCCGGTTATATTTCGACTATCATCAGTCCGTCCAAGTATGAATCTATTGAAGGAATACCAAGCTATGATTCATTCTCTCTAGCCGAACAAAGGCGTAAAACAATTTCTTCACCATCATAAGAAAGTATGACGAAAAAATTCCTTTGCGTAGAGAACTGTTTATAGACTGCGCAACGAGGAAGAGTACCCCCTTTCAGCTCGGCGCATACGGAGACCTAGAGCGTGTTTAGACAAATCAAAAACACCAGGGATTCTGAAGATCCTGCTTCACGGATTACAAAAGGTAACCCCTGAGGTTGAGGGGCCTTGTCTTGCCCATAATTTCCTGAAGAAAGCAGCGATTAGAGAAATACGCAAACGCGACCGAAGTAGTGTAGACCTGTGCTTCGTCCCGTTTTGGATCCATATCGTTATTATTTTTACTTATCGGTATGACTATGGAGCCTTTTAGACATCCCCAACTTTAAGGCCTAGATCTAATTCATATCTAAGTAGTTTTTATACCAATCAGGGCGCTGTGCTCGAATTAATGCAAGCGCTTCAGATAGGGCACTTCCTTTTAATTTTAATATTTTTTCATAATCAATTCGTTGGGTCATAATCCAAATATGTGCTAAAGACTCACCACAACTTGCCGCTATCATTTCATCGTAATTATTGTTATTTGAAATATTAATTAAAAAATCAATTGTTTCGTCGTCTTGAAAATTAGTTCCCAGGTCAATTATTGCATCATCTTTTTCAGCATCATTTGATTTAGGATCTAACAAGATTTTCATTAAAGATTCTTTATTCATACCTATCAGCTCCCAAGGGGAATATGTGTACCTACGCTTCGTCCACCCGTTTCTCCAGTAAAGGGGTTGATATACGTTCCTTTATCATCCAATCTAGCATCAAAACGAGGTTGATTGCTTCCAGCTTGCAAGCCTTCTCTCGTACTTGCTTCGGGTTTAATTTTTAACCTCCAACTAAATACTCCATCCTTACTCTTTATTCCCCATTGTTCGACGCCTCCAGAGGTATTTTGTTGTACCCAACCTTTTTCTTTAGCCCATTCTCTCAGGTTTGCAGTGTTCTTGGAAATGCTACCAGTGTCTTTAACCGGAGCACTACTTGCCCCCTTAGTAGACTGTCCATTATTCGATGTGGAAGGCTTGCTACTACTCGATGATCTGCTTCCTCCTCTGCCTCCACCATCATCCATGCTTCCGCCTGGGGTCATTCTTCCTGCACTAGCGCTGCCACTGCCATTATCTAATCCTAACAGAACATTATTAGCCGGCTTGTTTCCTTTTCCACTTGGGTCTACGTATTGAAGTGGATTGTTCTCCACATACGTATATAGATGGAGACTAAGCGGATTCGTAGCTTCTCCTTCAAATGTATCTTCGGTGATAAATCTTCCTACACTTGGATCATACCACCGGGCTCTTAAATACTGGAGTCCTGTTGTTTCATCCCAATATTCTCCCGCATAACGCAGGTTATTGGGGACGGTTTCATTTGTTTGTTCAGGGTTGCCCCAGATATCATACGAATATTGGTTTAGTATGTTACCGGAGGCATCTCGGATTTCGGTGACATCTCCATGGCCATTGGTCACATCATACTGCAATTGACTTTGTCCTGCCCATTGCCGTGCAATGGGATTGCCCGTGGCATCATGTACGTAGTTGACTGGAGGATTTGATGCGATTTAACTTGTCATACGTGAAGAGATACGTATTTCCTTCCTCGGTTTTGCTCGTTATGTTCCGAGTGTTATCATAAGCATAGCTATAGCTCGGCCCTTGGTTCCCATTGAATGTATGGGAGAGGCCGGACAGGTTCAAACCGTCATACATGTAGGTTTCTTTCCAACCAGCAGCAGCACTTTTTTGAGCCATACTATTGTTGCCACGATACGTGTATGCAAAACTCCCGAGGACCGTTCCACTGTCACTGGCCAAACTCAGAGATGCCAGAAGTGCCGAAGCTCCCTTTTATGACAATAAGATGAGTGGCAGCTTCTAAAACACTGGTAAGAGAAGGTAAGCACTCATACAGGCCGCCAAGCTGTAACTGTAAAGTTGGAATGTCCCGATCGTTCAACGCAAAAAGCACCGCCATCCCTTGTTCAAAGGGATAAACGATGCCTGGTTTGCATGGGCCTGGCAGCAAGGCCAAGCGTAGAAATCTGTTCTTATAGCGAAGCTTGGTATATGGAGATGACGTCTTCGCGCTGCAATTGGTTGAAAAAGCCGAATGGTCCAAAACGCATGGCTTTATCGGCCATCGCATCAATCTGGCTGCCATCAATGCCGTAATCGGCCAAGCGGCTGGGAGCTCCGATCGAAGTCCAGAATTCGCGCAGCGCTTGAATGCCTTCTTCGGCAACCTGTTTGTCCGATTTGCCTTCCGTGGATACACCAAACACGTTTACGGCGAGTCGTTTGAATCGCTCTACATTGACATCGAGATTATGCTTCATCCAGTGCGGGAAAAGGATAGCCAGTCCGCCGCCATGGGGAATGTCATACACGGCCGACACCGCGTGTTCGATATTGTGCGTTGCCCAATCCCCGGCAAGACCCATGTTCAGCACATCGTTCAGTGCCATCGTTCCACAGTAGAGAATGGTTTCGCGAAGTTCATGGTTCTCCAGATCTTTAATGAGCAAAGGCGCCGTATCAATCACCGTCCGGAGAATCGTCTCGCAGAATCCGAGCTGAACCGGCGTGTTGGTGTCCGGATGGAAATAATGCTCGAAGACGTGCGACATCATATCTACCATGCCGTAGACGGTCTGATCCAAAGGAACGGTATACGTATGTACCGGATCGAGGATCGAAAACGCGGGATAGGAATATTCGCTGAACCAGGCCCATTTTTCCTGCGTATTCTCATTGGTGATGACCGAACCGTTGTTCATCTCGGATCCCGTTGCAGCCATCGTCAGCACCGTTCCGAGCGGAAGTCCGCCTTGCGGTGTGGCCTCTCGCACAACGACATCCCACATATCTCCCTCGTATTTGGCCCCTACCGCGATCGCTTTGCCGCAGTCGAGCACGCTGCCTCCGCCAACCGCGAGCACCAATTCGATCTGGTGCGTTCGGCATAACTCCACGCCTTTGTGGACCGTAGATAGGCGCGGATTCGGTTCGACGCCTGCCAGTTCGGTCACTTCTGCGCCGATTTCGTTCAATTGGGCGATCACCTGATCATACAGCCCGCTGCGTTTGATGCTCCCGCCGCCATATACAAGCAAAATACGTTTTCCGTATTTGGGTACTTCCGTTTGCAATGCCTGAAGCTGTCCTTGGCCGAAAATCAGCCGGGTCGGATTATAATACTGAAAAGATCTCATAACGTTTGTTTCCTCCAAAGAAGTCTGAATTTTTGTGGAACAACTATTATAGTTCTCTTTATATGTAAAAACAAATATAGGTTTATCAAGCGTGATCCGATCTTCACACTTGGGAATATTCACAACGATTCAGCACCCTCCGTGCCGACGTCGATTTCATCATGACGCTGATCCGCCTTCACTCTTGAAAGCAAATTTTTGAGGTGTTCACGCAACTCTTCATTAGATTCAGAAGGTTTAGTTTTGGGACGCAGTAACAATTCATTATTTTCCGTAACGCGTATTTCAATCTCCGAACCTTCCTCCAGATTAAGACGTTTAAGCAGTTGATTGGGAATCCGAATGGCACTGCTATTACCCCATTTGCTGAGTGTAGCTGTCGTCATGACCTTTTCACGCCTCTCTTTGGATTGTTGTCCCAATTATACTCCTCCTCACCACAATTGAATATCCATATGATTTACATAAAGGATAATAAAGATGGTTCGCTTTCCCCTTATTAAAGGTAAGAATATCGTCGGCGGCTCGTCTGTCCATCGTTATTTTGAAAAACAAAAACATCCCTGCACGTATTTCCACGACAGGGATGCTGTTTCGCTTTTAGCTTCGATGCCGAGGCATCGGCTGCGTAAATAAATTTCCTAGATAAGTTCCTGCTTCCGCTTCAGATATACATACAACGCGACGCCGGATACCGCGCAAATCGCTGCGCATAGTCCGATGAACCCGTATCCTGCCTGAAGTCCGCGCAGCAGGCCGGTTTCAGTTGTCTGACCGTAGAAACCCTTCACACCTTCGATGACCCAGCCGATCACGTAGTTGCCGATGACGCTGCCCACGCCCATCAGCGTGACCGTAAACGTAATCGCCGTGTCGCTGCCTTTGGGGTACCTTTTGGCAATGAAGGCCATGACCGTCGGATAGATCATCGCGATGCCTGCGCCGGATACCGCGAACAGGAACGCCAGACTTTCCCCGCCCCCAATCGCCGCGAACGTGCATACCGCCGAGAACGCAGAGAACAGGATGAGCGACAGCACAAACCCGATGCGGTCCGTCAGCGGCCCAAGCAGCAGCCGCCCAAGCGAGAACGTGAGGAAAAACGCCGACAACATGCCTGAGGCTTTGACCGTATCCCACGCATACGCTTTTTCCAGGAAGTTGACCAGCCAGCCGCCTACCGCAAGCTCCGATACAACGCCGAAGGACAGAATGGCGACCATCATCCAGAGTGCAGGATCACGCGTCAGCATTTTGAGGGAAATGCGGTCCTCATGCGCCAGATCGTCGCCCGGAAACGTGCTGCGCAGGGCAGCAATGATCGGCAGCAAACAGAGCGCCAACATGACGAGGTACATGCCGCGCCAGTCGAGCTGGTGTCCGAATATCGTGAGCGACATCACACCTGTGGCAAGCAGTGGCGCAATCGTCGAACTGGCCCCGTAGAAGAAATGGGACAAGTTCATCATCATGCCCGTATTTTTCACGAAAATCCGTGCCCCCAGAATCGCAAGCGCAATCTCCAGCATGCCGTTTCCGATGTACATGAAGAAATAGGATGATGCAAAAAGCGGATACGTATGAGACAAATAAATGAATACCCCCGACAAAATCATCGAGGCAAAAGAGATAATGCTAACGGCCTTGATGCCCCATTTGCGCACCAAAATCGCGGTGAACGAGCAGGCAATGAGATATCCGAGCGCGTTCAGGGACAACAACGTCCCAAGCTGTTTCTCATCCAGGTTAAAGTCGAATTGAATGCGCGGAATCGCGGGACCTTTAATATTCTCCGAGATGCCAAACACGATAAAACCTAGAAAGATCGTTGCCAGCTGCATGGCATATAACTTGTTGAATTTCTTTTTCGTCGTCGCTCGCTGATTCAAAATAGGTCCTCCTGTAATCCGATCCAAAGATCAAAAATGGTGCTGCGGACACCAAGCTTTACTTTTCCTAATATAAATTGTGTCTGGTCGTGCCGAAACGGGATGATAACGTTCCGAATTCGTTTTCGGAATAATGCCCCGAGCGAGGGAAAGCGGTACTGCTGGAGATCACTCAGGTAAGCCGGAGCAAACGTTTCTTCCTTGGTACTGCTTTCTTCCAGCGCATATGCAGGACAAAATGACAGCTTTTGCATCCTTCGCTCGGGTTGGTTCAGCCCTTTTATCAGCAATCGTCATTCGTTTGAAAATTACTCGCCTGCTTATTTCTCGGGTCGTCTTTACTTGTTCACGGCTTCCCTTTACCAGCGTTTCTCGACTCGTTCGATTCGGTAAGTCAGGCTCTCCAGCGTCACCGCTACAAGGCCAGTCACATATTCGCGTCGGGTATCCTGGTGGATCAGCAGCTTCGGCATATGCTCCTGCGGAATCGTATCGAGACAGCGTTCGATGATGGCATCGTGCATGCCCGGCTCGACGGCGTCTCCCGTGATGACGATGGCCGCGGGGTTGATAATCGCGATGATCGAGACCATTGAGTGCACGACCAATTGCAGCAGCCCTGCGGGCGTTTTCAGCATTTCAAGCTGTTTTCCCCGCGTCATGCCAAACGGCAGATACGAAATTTCACCCCCGAAATGGGTGTTGCCGGACAAAGGGTGCCCTTCGATCATAAAGCCCGCACCCGGAAAATAATTTGGGGAGAACGACAGTACGGCAAAGTTTTTTTCCTCGGCAAAATGCTGCTCGGTGTACAGCCCGTACACCGTCAGGTTCATGTCGTTGCCCACGACCACTTCCACGTCCTCGTACTGCTCCTTGAGCCGCGGACCAAGCGGCTGCTCCGCCAGCTCCGGTACGTCGCAGATGCCGATCACCCCATGATGCGCCACGCCGGGAATACCGATCCCGATCGCCTGCACGTTATGATACCGGTCAACAAGCTCCGCAACCAGTTTCTCCATCGTAACGAGGGTAATCTCATCGTACAGAAGCGTCTGCTCATCCAGTACCTCGCCATTCAGGTTGGCGTTAACCGCCACGATCGAGCGCTCCCCATTTACGATGCGAACGATGAGGGACAATACGCTGGCGTAATCCGCATTGAACTGATATCGGCTTGCCGGTCTGCCCCCGCTTGATTCGTCCGGTCCAAGGTCGATAATCTCCCCGGTCTGGAGCAATTCGTTCAGAATCGTGCCACACGTCGCGACACTGAGTTTCGTTAGATTCGCGATAGACGCTTTCGTGCCAACGCGGATGGTGCGCAGCGTATTTTTTACAAGTTCCACGTTGATTCGTTTGACCTGCTGCGTATTGTGTGCTGTCGGGTTCAAGGCGGTGTCATCCTCCTTTCGCGATGTTGGATTTCACGGTTGATTATTTTAAAAGAGTTTTAATAAGTGAAGTTTAGGTGGAGTCGAGCGGAAAGTCAATGCTTCAGTTGAAAATAAAACAGCTATGAAAGAGCGGAAAAAGACAGTGCAAGATCGTAAAACTCATGACCCCGCACTGCCCTCTGTCGGTTTCGTGTTACGTAGACTGACTGATGCGATACGCCAGCATGCTTTTCTCCAGCCGAATTTCGAATAATTTTCGGTTTAGTTCCTGCTCCATCGTGTGTAGATGGTAAGCAGCTTGCCTCACGGTATCCATTTCCAAAACGCCAGCCTGCTTGGCAATGATGTCCATCGCGTCCGAGATGAGTTTGCGACACCTTGTAAGTTCGTTTAAGGCTTCATCTTCTCGCTCGGTTAGCTTTGTGTACTCTAAGGTTAGTGCTTCAATGTTGGTAGCTGTCATGTTACCACTCCTTGGTAAGGAGAGGTTATCACATCTATAGGAGAAATGTGGTACGTGTATGCATACCATTTTTTCAGGGTCAGTATTTCGAAATGCCGATACCCACCCGGAACGCCTCTCAGATGGCCGTTTTGAACTCTTCCGTTTTCGTTATAACAAGTTTTTAAATATCCGCACGGATCAGATTATAGTCATTGTCAAAATACGCATGGATTCGGTGACCGCCAAACAGTTCTCCGTCGTCATACTCGCAGTAAATATGATCCTGCTTCATCACAATATCCAACAGTCGGATGCTCTCCGCAAATCTTTCTTGGCTGACATTATACTCCCCCGCGTCAACCCGATCCCAGTCCAGGTCTGGGTCATCCTCGTCGTACTCTGGCCAGAAATCATTTTTGAACGTCACTAACTCACCCGCGATCCTTGCCTTGGCCTGTTGATCAAATTCAGACAATCCCTCGTACAGCTTCTCAGCCCGGTGTATTATCTCTTGCATGTTTACCTTGTTGTCGGATGCATCCAATATCCAGTGCACTGCGCCTTCGCGAAGCGTGTATCCTTCACTTATTTCTTCGTAAACCAATGTGCCCATCTTCGCACTATGAATCGATTTCAACAACGTCCACAATCCTCCTTTACAACACACCGTTCATTCCGCCGAACATCCGGCCTAACACATCCCATTGTACAAATATCCAACATAATATCATAGCTAAAGATAGACCAACCAACAGATTCCTTTTGTTCTTCGGGATGGCAGCCAGCAGGATTACGACCATCAATATGTATACCGCATAAAGCCATGGGATCAAATAATAATGCGTGTGAATCGGCAAGTATGCGTTTCGTAATTCATACCCTTCCGCCAGCAGCACGGTGATGGGAAGCGATAGGATCGCAGCAGAGATGAACCCTTTTCCACGCGCATACCACATCACATACGCACAGGCTGGAGAAATTAATGAGACTTAACCCATAAGTTTGCCATTTGGCAAGCTTATGCTTCCAATTCACCCATCTACATACACACATTCCTATTTCGCTTTGAAAATGTGCAAAAAGTGCCCGTTTCAGGACCTTTATGAATGAAAAATCACTAAAAATATCGGTTGCAGGAAGTGACACCTTCAAAATGTACAATTTGAGTTAGAGGAAGTGTAAATTATGGTTTAAATGAAATCTTTAAAGTCAAAGAAGTCAATCACTATTACGATTGACTTCACTTGAATTTATTGAGCTATCGTTTCCCGTTAGCGAAATAACAGAAAGTTAACACAAATTTATTTAACACAGATTACTCGTCCTTTTGTCATTTGCACTAATTCTTCAGGTGTTAATTGAAACACTGCTCTTGGATGTCCGGCAGCAGCCCATATCTCTCTAAATTGTAACAAGTCTTCATCAATAAGAGTGATGATTGACTCTTTATGTCCTAAAGGGGGTACGCCTCCAATAACAAATCCTGTGTGTTTACGTACAAAATCAGCGTCAGCTTTTCCTAAATTGTCATTCAGATGGGTGTTAATTTGCTTTTCATTAATTCGATTTACTCCACTGGCTATCACCAATAAGGGTTTATCGTTATTTTTGAGTCGAAAGATAATTGACTTAGCTATATGTGCAACCTCGCAACCTATCGTATCGGCAGCTTCCTGTGCAGTTCGTGTACTGTCAGGTAGTTCTATAACTTTATTTGCATATCCCAACTCTATTAGTTTGTTTTGCACCTGTTGTGCACTATCTTTAAGTTGACTTGTCAACGTGTATCCCTCCTTAATGATTACAAGCAATTAAGATTCCGCATAATACATAACAACCTGTATTGTCACATCTTCGTCCGATTTATTTATATAACGGTGTTCAACATTGCCTGCAAATCTTATAGCCTGTCCTTCTTGTAAGGCGTATATTTCATCCTTAATCTGTAGATTAAACACTCCAGAGATAACTGTGATGTACTCTTGAACCCCATCATTGTGTGGGAGTGAAACATAGTTACAAGTAGGACTAAGAATAATCGTAAACGTTTCAATACGTGTTTGGGGGTCAAACGGAAACAGCAAGTATACTCTACAATTTCCATTGTCTTCTGTTAAATCTGGAATTTCTTTTCGAGTTGCAATGGATACTACTGCCTCATCCTCTTTAAGTAGAGATGAAAACGAAATATTGAGTCCCGTAGCAATTTTCCACACGGTTGTCACTGTGGGCTGCGTTTCTCCTCGCTCAATTTGATGAAGCATACCTTTACTAACCTTTGTTAAATCAGCAAGCTTATCTAAGCTTAACTGCCTATGTTTTCTAATACGTTGCAGGTTGTTTCCTATCCTGATGTGTATAGCATTCAAGAAGTAACATCCCCTTTCGTTCATTATACTATACAAATATATCATTATAAAGTACATTTTACAAACGTTGTATTGGGCTAAACCGCCCGTTCGTATTATGAGGTCAGCCAGTTTTTACTGTTTGACCTCTTTTGTTCGTAGGAGGTTTAGTATGGGTATCCGGGGTAGACGTCTCTCCCCGTGGGGCTTGACCCCGTGAGCTAAACTGTTCACCCCCTACTTCATCACAATATCCAACAGCCCGATGCACGCCGCAAATCTTTCTTTGCTGACGTTATACTCCCGTGCCCATTTTTGCACTATGAATCGATTTCAGCAACGTTTACCATCCTCCCTTACAACACACCGTTCATTCCGCCGAACATCCGGCCTAACACATCCCATTGTACAAATATCCAACATAATATCATAGCTAAAGATAGACCAACCAACAGATTCCTTTTGTTCTTCGGGATGGCAGCCAGCAGGATTACGACCATTAATATGTATATCGCGTATAACCAAGGTATCAAGTAATAATGAGTGTGAACTGGCAAGTACGCGTTCTGCAATTCATACCCTTCCGCCAGCAATAAGCTAATAGGAAGCGACATGATCGCAGCAGAGACAAACCCTTTTCCACGCGCATACCACATCACATACGCACAGACTGGAGATATCAACGCACATATGCCCCAGAACAAGATGGCTTTTCCAGGGAAAAAATTCAGGAACAGCGTGGTATACACGTAATAAACGGCAAGCATGGAAACAAAAAACGCAAAAACGTTCGCTGACGCCCATTTGGGCGAGCAGCTAAACACCGACAAAAGCGTCGCCGTAAATACCCAGATCCCCAGGCGTCCGCCGATATTATCAAATATGGGGTTAATGCTTGCATTGTCTACTAACTTTGCGGCTACACCCATGATGATTCCCAGCACGGTGGCATAAACGATGGAACGAAGCTTGTGTTCTTTGGTCGACCCAATCGGGGTTCGAATAGAATTCAAGGCTCGGTTGCTTACCATTTCACACATCCCCCAGACGAGCGATGGCATATTGCAGCAATTGTGCTTTTTTCGCTTGCGTAATCTCCAGTGGGGCGTCTTTTAATGCTTGTGGATTCACTTCGATTTTTTTTCCGGCAGCCTCCTGCTGCTGCGCAATTTCCATCATGGTGTTCACCGGGCTGGTGTAGTTTCTAAGCAATGAGCGGCATAGTCTTTCCGTGAGCTTTTCCGGTTCCTCGTTTACGAAGCAAAGCTTGCCGTGTACCAAAGAAACATGTTCCTCAAATTGGTCCTTGAGATCGACGACATGCCAGCCTGACCAAATCTCCCGGACCTCGCGAATCACTTCTCCCAGATCAGGGGCATACCACAAATGGATCGTTCGGGCTGGGATATCGAGATGAAATCCTTGATCCGGAATCTCCTCCGGCCATTCTTTCAAATCCAGTTCCGTGCGTCCGACATGTTGGTCCAAGTGTTCGAGCAGTTCGGGACCTTGCAGCAAATATTCCTCCATCTCCCACTGTGCCGGATATAATCGTAGTTCCCCGTTCGAAAAAACGATGCTCGCAATCGTTCGCACCCAGCCTTCCGCCGATTCCGGCGCTAATGCAGCAGGCTCTACAGGCTTGTTGGTCCGCCCCGTCAATTCATCCGTGGGATGGCCGACATATTCAGCCAGATCCAGAATGCCCGCCGATGCCCATTCAATGGACCACCCGGGCCATAGCGGCTTCATCATTCGAATCAGGTGCCTGCGCAGCGGAATTTCGTAATTCACGTCCTCCCCGCCGTACCAGAGCAGCACTTGACGATCCAAATCCATCAGCGCGCCCCCTTCCGCCCACGCCGTATCAAGCCATGCTGTCGTCGGCTCTTGACGTTTGATGAATTCCAATGCTCCTTCCGGGCCCCAAAACAAATTTTCCGGCATCGAGATGCCGCCCCAATGACTGTAATACAGTGAATATGTATGATGTTCAACCAGTAACAGATTTGCACGATGCCCCATTCATCATCTCTCCCCTGTATTTCATAATCGTTGTTACTATAGAAACCGCATTAATCAATCACACTTGGCCACTGCGAGTTCAGTACCATCTTCCGATCGCTGTTATCCCCAGATTTTTTTGAATCCCCTTTTTCAAGGGGAAATCCGGTGATAAAGGCGAACGCTTCGCTTCTTCAGATTGGTCCTGCCTCTTCGTTAACGTGTTTATGTTTTTGCGGTTTATATCTATCAATAATATTATAAATCCTCCACTTTTCCCCAACCTTTTAATTCCTTAAACGTAATATTAAAGTAAGAAAAAAGACAGTCCGTTGAAAGATGCCTTTCGTATACTTAACGTATCCAGCGTACGAATCGTTTGAACGAAAATGGACCATGAACAGGAAGGTGAACTTTCATGCAAAAACAGAGGGTAAACGACCAGCGTTCCGTTAAAAAAATACCCTTGCCGACATTGCCCCTGAAGCGCGTTTCTCCCCTTGGGCCGGGGTGGACAGGTGCGATCACGGTATTAAGCTTAGTCACGTTATGTAATGGATTGGTGCAAGGATACTACTATTTGGGATCACGAAGCGTTGCGGACTATTTAATCGGGACTTCATTGTTTTTGACCGTAATCCTGGGTATTACCGGAATCATTGCCGGGTTGCTGCATTGGGCAAAACAAATGCCTTCACGATATGTGTGGTCCATGCTTGCTTCGTTCTGTGTGTTGTCGATCAGTTTTTTTGGTCCCATCCCGTTAACGCTGCTGGTTGCTCTAGTAATGATTATTTGCTTTTCCCTGCTCGGTGCGGTGCTCTATCGATTTAAGGCTGGAGCTTATCGGGAAACTAAGATCTGGAAAAAACGGACGACAGGAGCAGCTGCCGCAGCGGCTCTCATTCTGATCTGCATGCTGGGGTACTGGCTCATGAGTGAAGGCAAAGCTGAGCTAACCGTGCCGTATCCGTTACAAACCGTCAAATCGGCGGAACAATACCGCACGACATTATCCAATCCGGCGGAGCCTGGGAAATTCCGCGTGAAATCGATAACCTACCGAAGCGATCCAACATCTCGCAAAGATCTCGGAGAACAAGGCATGCTTATAACCGAACCCGTCGACGGTTCAGCCTTTGTGGACCAATGGGCGGCGAGACGCACAAAAACGTTCGGTTTCGGGCCGGAAGCGATGCCGTTAAACGGGACGGTCTGGTATCCCGAAGGCGACGGTCCGTTCCCGCTGGTGTTGATCGTACACGGCAATCACCTTGCGACGGAGCCTTCCGACCCGGGTTATGCTTATTTGGGCGAGCTGCTGGCAAGCCGGGGATTCATCCTGGCTTCCATCGATCAAAACTACCTGAACACTTCTCCATTCAACGACCTGTTCATGTTCAGCGTTCTGAAAGGAGAGAATCGCGCCAGGGGATGGCTGATGCTGGAGCATCTCAAGACATGGGAGAAATGGAACTCCACCGAAGGCAATCCGTTCTATGGCAAGGTGAATATGCAGCGCATCGGGCTGATCGGACATTCCCGGGGCGGCGAAGCCGTCACCACGGCGGCGGCTTACAATGAAATGACATCCTATCCCGAGGATGCCAACATCAAGTTCGACTACCATTTCAACATCCGTTCCATCGTTTCGATTGCCGGCACCGATGGGCAATATCAACCGGCCGGACAACCGATCGTCTTGAAAGACGTGAACTATCTGGCCCTGCACGGTTCAAACGATATGGACGTCTCTTCGTTTGCCGGAGCAAATCAGTATCACCGGACCCAATTTACGGGTAACAACGGATTTTTCAAATCCTATGTGTACATCTACGGAGCCAACCATGGACAATTCAACAACGAGTGGGGCAAACACGATGGTGTCGGCTTGGGAAACATGCTGTTCAATACGGCCGAGCTTCTTCCCGAGGAGCAGCAAGCACTGGCGGCAAAGGTGCTGATTTCGTCTTTTTTGGAAGCCACGCTGAAGGATCAAGCCGGGTACCAAACCGTGTTTCAGGATCTTGGGCACGCCAGGGAATGGCTGCCCGAGACGATGTATATCAGCAATTATTGGGATGCAAATACAACAACGATCAGCAGTTATGACGAGGACAGCGATCCTGAGACGACCACGTTGTCGGGGGGCCGCTTGGAAGGAGAGTCGCTTGGGGGATGGAAGGAGCAGAAGATGGAGATGGCCCATACGGTCGAGCAGTATAGCGCCGTTTCCCTGGAGTGGGATCACGCGACAGCTTCTTCCGTCCCTGCCTACAGGGTCGTTTTGCCTGATCGGGGAATCGAAACGACCGAGCAGAGTTCCATCGTGTTCTCCCTGGCTAACGGGAATGCGGATCATGATGCAGAAGACGGAACAAACGCGCTGGTCGATCTAACCGTTTTGGTTGAAGATGACCAAGGAAATGCCGGCCGTTTGCCGCTAAGCAGCGTTTCTCCCCTGCTGCCGATGTTCGAAGGGTCGCTTGCCAAACGGCCGTTTGCTTTCTTTCAGACAACCAAGGAGCCGATTTTTCAGAATTATGCCTTCAGCCTGGCCGAGTTCGCCAAGACCAACTCTAATTTTAACCCGGAACGAATCCGCAAAATCAGCTTTGTGTTCGATCAGACGGCCAAAGGAAACCTATTCATCCGGGACATTGGCATCCGCAACGCCAAGCCGTAGATACTACCTGATGCTTTGCAATAAACAGGAAGATTCTATACTAAAAGGACGTCGTCCTTTAACCGACTTGATGGTTTTAAACCAAAGATCCCCTCCGAATTTCAGCGCTGCGATGCTCTGTTTCGGATGGGATTTTTTTTGCCGCTTCATCTCCCCTCTATTTCTCCATTCCGTTAAACTCCCTCAGCATCTGTGTAAAATCAGTCAAGCGCTGGTCATCCCAATGGGAAATTCGCCCGTAAAACGCATCCTCCTTTTCCTTCAGCGCCTCGATCGTCTGCTGCCGTCCCTGCTCCGTGAGCGAGAGCAGCACGCCGCGGCGGTCTTCCGGAGATACCTCACGGCTGACGTAACCGGCTTGCTCCAGCTGTTTAATCAAACGACTGACTGAGCTGCGGTCCATGGCCGTCGCTTCGGCCAACGCAGCCGCGCTCGCCCGGCCGTGGGAATACAGCCAGCGAATCAGGTGAAATGCCGCAGGTTGGAGGGCTGCGTCGAAGCGTGCCGCCGTTTGCACATGCAGTGCATGCGACGCGCTGATTAACGCTTGGATCTGCTCTCCGAGCGCGAGTTCCAACCGTTCCCGTTCAGTTAGATCCGCTTGAAAATCCTTCATCTCCAATATTCCTCCCACTCATTTAATTGACAAATATCAATTAATCATTATAGTTGATTTATATCAATCATATAACCCCTCGCAGCCTCTTGTCAAAATCAGAGGACGGATTTTATTTTATTCGCCAAAGGAGAATGATTCATGTCCAAGTCCAATCATCCGATCGTTGTCATTACCGGCGCCACCAGCGGGCTCGGTCAGCTCGCCGCCCTTGAACTGGCCAAACGCGGCATGCAGTTGGTGTTGACTGCCTGAAGCCGAGAGCGCGCCGCTGCCACCCATAAGCTCATTGTAGAAGCCGTGCCTTCCGCGCAGATTCAATTCTTCTACGGAGACTTGTCTTCCATGCAGGACGTGCAGCGCATCGGACAAGAAATCGGCACGGCTTTCCCGAAAATCGACGTACTCCTCAACAATGCCGGGCTGCATGCGTTCGAACCTCGCACTACGTCCGAAGGATTGCCCGAAATGATGGCCGTCAATTACCTGTCGCCATGGCTGCTCACGCAAACGCTGCTGACTTCCCTGCGAAATGCCGGGAAGGCGCGGATCGTCAATGTCGCATCCGAAGCTTCGCGCCGTCACGGAACGCTAACCTTGCCGGATGATTTGACCGACACATCTCCCTTCACGGCGCGCGGATCCTCCCCGATCTATGGCAAAACCAAGCTGCTTAATATTATGTTCACCGCAGAATTGGCGCGCCGATGCGCAGGCAGCGGCATATCGACGAATGCCCTGAATCCCGGTTTCAACGTGACCGGACTTGGCCGTGAACTCCGGTTCGCATCCGTGCTCGAACGCATCCTGAATGCTCTTCGCATCGGCGACCCGCGCCGGGGCACGGATATGATGGTGCGCTTGGTAACGGAGCCCAAATATGGGCAGGTCACAGGAGGTTATTTTAATGTAGGGACGGGAAAAGAGATCCACGCTGTCGCCCCTGCCCGGGACGTGGCATTACAGCAGCAGCTGTGGCGTGATACCGAAACCTTGCTTGCAGAACGCGGATATTTGAAATAAACAAGTACAGCAGTTGCCATGATTCATGAACTTCCGGACAACACAAAAAAGGGGCTTCATTGCCCCTCCTTCAGTCTATCCGAAGCTAGCTGCCAAAAGGCTGCGTCTAAGCTTCAACTGACTGCTCCCGCGTTATTCAGAACTCCGTACAGACATAAACACGTCCACCTCATCCTCGCTGTCCACCGCAAAACCGAAACGTTCGTACAACCGCCGTGCCGGACTGCCTTGCAGGACGTTCAGATGAACGATCCGCCCCTGCACCTCGGCTCTCGCAAGCAATGTCTTCAGCACGTGTGTACCGATGCGCCTGCCCTGATACGCAGGATCAATGTAGAAATGTTCCAGTAAATACGCATCTTCGCCCTTCGGCTTCAGCGCCACGCATCCGGCCTCATTCCCGTCCACCTCAATGATCCACGTATGCTCAGGATCGAATGTCTTTCGGAACCGCGCGCGCACGTTCACATCGTCATATTTGCCCAAGCGGTTTAAATCGTCATACAACACAACCGCCCGCAGATCGGCGAGCCTGTCCTGATCTTCCTTTGCGGCCCATCGCATGTTCACCTGCATATCCATGGAATCCATTCTCCTTTTTCCACCATTCGCATTAAAACGAAAAAGCCCTTAGCCCGCCAAAACGAAACTTCATGGCTCCTGGGCTTAAGTATAACCTATCTTAGTCAATATCAGAGTCTCTGAACGCCTAAAAGTTACGCCGTGCACATTCCACAGCCATCTGCATCCAGGACATCCCTTCCGAAACGAATCCGATCTATCCGTACGCATGCAGACAAGCTTACCAAATCCAGGAGGAACTATGCTATACTACTTAACAAGCAACGCCCGTCACAATGCCGTCATGCATCCAAACTCGATATAAAAAGAAAGGTGTATGCCATGGAAATGAGAATGATCAAAACCTTTCAGACCATCGTGAAGCTGGGCAGTTTCCAGCAGGCCGCAGAAGCGCTGCAGTATTCTCAGCCAGCGATTACGCTGCACATGCAGAAGCTTGAAGCCGATCTCGGCGCCAAACTGATTCATCGGGGCAAAAAGATCGAGCTGACGGAAGCGGGGAAAATATTCTATGCGCGTGCCGAAATGCTGCTGAGGGAATACGATTTCCTGACACATACCATTGCGGATATTCAACAAGGCGAAGCAGGGTATGTACGGTTAGGCGTTTCGGAGCCTACGGCAAGCCATCGGTTGCCAGCCATCCTCTCCGCATTCAGGGCGCATCATCCCAAAGTCAAACTAAACGTTCGCATCGGGGACAGCAAGCTGCTGAACGAACTTTTGATTGACGAGCAGCTCGATTTCGCCGTTTGCCCTTCACCGGAAGCCAGCCTGGATACCGAGTTTCACCCGCTGCTGTTTGAGCCGATGGCACTGCTCGTATACAAGGACCACCCCTTTGCCGAAATGAATGAAGTCCGTCTTAAGGACCTGAAGGACCACCATCTGTTATTCACGCCTCCCAATTGCCCCATCCGGATCCGCATCGAACAACTGTTGAAAGAACACATCGGAAACGACTATCAGGCCATTGAAATCAGCAATATCCGATCGCACAAGTACTACGTGCAAGCGAAACTGGGGATCACGATCGCTCCGGTGGGAACGATTGCTCCCGAAATTCCTGGTACAACGATAAGAAAACTGTCGGATTTAAACGTCGGACCGCTTGTCGGCATTCTGCGCAAACGCAACATGCCCATAGGCTCTGCGGGGACAAAACTGATGCAGGATATTCGCTCCGCGTTGCTGCAACGCCATTTGCATATTCCCGAATTTCAGCCCCCGGCGCCGATCGCGCGGGCAGAGTAAAAGCTGCGGCTCAGTGCCGCAGTTTTTTAGCGTTCGGGCTTGAAGGCAGTGCGGCCTAATTCAGCCTACTTCAGTCTCCCTGCCGTACGTCCGCCATCCACCGTTAACACAGCCCCTGTAATAAAGCTGGCCTGTTCCGATGTCAGATACAAAATGGCTTGCGGCGCGTCATCCGGCCCCGAAGTGCGACCAAGCGGCGTAATACGAATCATCATTTCCGTGTGCTCTTCCGTCATCACGCTTACCTCGCTGCCCGGAGCGTAACCGGGAACTACCGCGTTCACTCTAATATGGTACGGGGCCAGCTCCAGCGCAAACGTTTTGGTCAGCATTTCCAAACCAACCTTGGAAACCGAATAATTGCCCATACCTACGCCAGCCGTGCTGGCGGCCCCTGAACTAATGTTGATAAACGAACCCGGCACTTCGTTCTCGATCATCCGTTTGGCAAAACGCTGGGTCAACAGGAACGGGGCGGCCAGATTCAGGTCCAGCGTCTCGTTCCATTGTTTCAGGTCCATCTCCATCAATGTCCGATATGGATAGATACCCGCATTATTGATAACGATATCGGGCGCCCCCCAATGCTGCTGTACCGCTGCGATCAACCCGTCCGCAGAACTCTCGTCGGTAAGGTCGGCCGCATGCGTATGAACCTCCACCGCCTCCAACGAAGAAGCAGCATTTCGCAACGGCTCCTCGCGTAGATCCGTCAAAAACAGCCTTGCTCCTTCAGCGGCATAAGCACGTGCAATCCAGCAGCCGAACACGCCTGCCGCCCCGGTAATCACTACTTTTTTGCCAATGAATCGATGATCTGGCATGCATCCGTACTCCTTTTTATCATCTATGTTGTGTTCATGCCCGCAACGGGCAACCCTTCATCCTTTTACAAAGCCCAGGCTTGCCGGATTGAAATCGACGAGTCGCGCCTCTTCGTCCTGTTCACCTCGACGATGATCACATTCACGCATGTTCTTCACCCATTTTCCCGAATTCAATGGTTCCCGACATGTGCGGGAGCTTCCGCTTTCTCCAACTCGTCCATTCCGGCAGCAACCAAATGTTCCGCTCGTTTCAACTCATGGCCGAACCGGTTCATTTCACGCACCAACCCGGTTCGCAACCGATAATAAACATCGCTGCCTGGAGTGGATGCTGCCAGAAGCTCGGCATCCGCCAATGCCGGTACGAGCGGCTGGCTGATCGCCGGATCATGCCCATACACGCTGCCCCGGACATAATTGAGGGGCACCAATATGCGGCTGAGTCCCAGCACAACCCGGTTCGCAACCCGAAGGCCCGGTTCGGACAACCCCGGCGAGACCGAAGCAACCAACCGATAGAATGCGTCCACCGTCTGGTCAAGCTGCCGAAGCCGAAGCTCGATACGTCCAAAGTCGAGGTGCTCTCCCGCCAGTTTGGCATAGGCATTCACCCTGTCCTGCAGGGCATGAACGGCTTCACGCTGGTCGATGGGCACGATCGGCGCGGATGCGGCATGGTAGATGGCAGCGGCATATACTTTGCAATCGCGTACCAGATGCGCCGGGTCCAGCTTGTCGAGCGTATCCTCGGTGGTATGCCACCACCAGCCGAACCAACCGTCGGGCTGGTAGGACAAACCCATGAAGACCGATGGCAAGCCGACTCCCCAGAAAGATTGGTCACCAGCCCGGCCGAAAGGCGACCCGCGAAAGGGTTCCTCCGTGACGACGCGGACAGCGTCTGCGCACAAGGAGCGCGTCTCCGCCATCGTGTTGGCTGCACCGAGGCTAACCGCGCCAACGGCACCCACCGAGTCGATGTTAACGTGCAGTACGCCATTCTCGTACAGCTCTTCCCAATGCAAATCGCTGTATAACGCAGAGCCTGCATACCTGCCGTGCGAATGGCCGGACCAGAAGGCCAGCCTGACGCTTCGCCGCAGACGTTCCCGGTACAACGAGAGGACGCGGGCCGTCTCCAGCATGACGGCATTGGCCGAACCGTTATCCATGGCGCCGTAATGCCAGGAATCCACATGGCCGCTGAACAGAATGAACTGCTCGGGCTCCGCCTGTCCGCGGATTTCCGCCGTCAACGTCGGAATAGGGAGCCAGCCGGTCGTTACTTCCGTCTGGATCACAGCGTGAACGATGCCATCGTTTCCGCTTTCCAGCTGGGCTTTGATTCGTTCACCATCCGTCCGGTTGACAGACAGGACCGGAATAACCGGGTATCTGTCTTCCAAAGACGCAGGGTTGCCCCATACCGCCGATACGATCATTTCATGGGTGTACGTCCCGTTGTTGATGAAAATCGCGGCGCTCGCTCCTTGCTGCTGAAGTCGGTCCAACACGGTCCAGTTCGCCAAGCCGTGCACAACGGCAGCGCCTCCGTTGAACTCATGATCGCCGATGGCCTGCGCGTCCACATATTGAAGCGGTACGTCCAACCGCGCGGTCGATGCCGACATGGCATGCGTAATGGCATCGTAAGCGACGCTGCCCACGATCAGTTCCGCGTGTCCTGGCAAGCTGATGAACGCGTCGTGGAATTCCAGCTTTGGCTCCAACCCGAAACCCTCCAGCGTATCACGGATGTACTCGAAGGCACGCAATTCCTCAGCCGAGCCTGAGAGACGTATTTCCTTAGCCACGTTTTCGTTATATACGGTCAAACAGCCAGCATCAATGCTGCCGAGGATGGTTTCCAGCGCTGTCTGGCGCACTCGTTCAGCCTGTTCCTTTTCCCTTTCTCGCTCCGTCCAATACCCCGTTCCTGCCTTCCCGATCGGTGGTTTCCGTTCAGTCACGGGCATCGCCCACCTTTCCGGCCACCCCGATGACGAGGTCGTCCTGCGAATTCCCTCCAAGGTAGCGTAGCGCCGTTTCCCCAAGGATCGCGATGCCCGTGAAGATCGCGCGCTCGTCAAAGATGATCGAATCGCTGTGCAAAGGCAGCTGTGACCTGGCGTCTTCCGCCGATACGGTCCCCAAGCGGAACATCGCACCCGGCACATGCTCCAGATAAGCCCCGAAATCTTCGGCCCCCATGGAGGGTTCCAGCAGTTCAACGACAGCTTCCCGCCCCACGATGGCCTCTCCGGCCTGACGGATCACGTCCACGAACCGATCGTCGTTTACGACGGGCGAGCCTCCCCGATAATACGTCAATTCGGCTTGTCCCCCGAAGCCTTCGGCAACGCGCTGAACCAATTGCCGGATACGCTCCGGCAGCGCATCGCGCGTTTCGGTGCGGTGCGTGCGGACGGTGCCCGCCAACAGCACTTCATCGGCAATGATATTGTACGCCTTGCTGTTGCTTTGAAGCTTCGTAATCGACAACACGACGGAATCGAGCGGCGAAGCATTTCTGGACACGATCGTCTGCAAAGCACTGATAACCTGGGCCGCGATCACGACGGCATCCACGGTCTGATGGGGATAAGCAGCATGGCCTCCTTTACCCGTGATGCGTATATCGAACGCGTCCGCCGCAGCCAGCATCGGTCCTTTTCGGATACCAACCGTTCCCGCAGGCAAGTTCGGCCATACATGAAGGGCCGCAATGGCGTCCACCTTCGGGTTGTGCAGCACACCGTCTGCGATTAAGTCGGTTGCGCCTCCTCTCACTTCCTCGGCAGGCTGAAATATGAACTTCACCGTGCCATGCAATTGTTCGCGGTATTCGCTCAGCGCCGCGGCCGTGCCTAATAGAATAGCCGTGTGTACGTCATGTCCGCAGGCATGCATCACCCCCGGATTAAGGCTGGCGAAGGGCAAGCCTGTTTTTTCCTCCATCGGTAGTGCATCCATGTCTGCCCGCAGTGCCAGCACCTTTCCCGGCCTGCTTCCATGAAGCAGCCCCACGACACCCGTGCCGCCGACGCCGGTCCGCACTTCCAGACCGGCTCCCTGCAGAAACTCCGCAACGGTACGGGCCGTCTCGAATTCCTGATGTCCCAGTTCAGGATGCTGATGCAACTGGCGGCGCAGCCGGATCGCTTCATCCTTCCACTTTTCGGCAACGCATGCAAAGCTCATATCATACTCCTCCTTCTCTTTCTCCTATATAACATTCAGAACGGGTCAGTGTTGATATAGGTGGCACTGTACCTCCCTGCCCGGGGCAACGGCAAGATTGTCCGGCACGACGGCTCTGCACACATCCATCGCATAGGGACAGCGGGTGTGAAACACGCATCCGGACGGCGGGTTCAGCGGAGAAGGAATTTCTCCGCTCAAGACGACCCGCTCTCTCTTCAGGCGCGGATTCGGCACGGGCACGGCCGACAGCAGTGATTTTGTATACGGATGCAGCGGATCGGCAAACAGTTCTTCCGTCTGTCCTTGTTCGACCATATGCCCCAAATACATCACTCCGATCCGATCGGCAATGTGTCGTACCACGCTCAGATCATGCGCAATAAACAGATACGCGATGCCGCTCTCCTGCTGCACTTCTTCCAGCAGATTAATGACTTGCGATTGGATGGAGACATCCAACGCCGATACCGGCTCGTCACAGATGATGAGCTTGGGATCGAGCGCCAGCGCTTTGGCAATGCCCAGACGCTGGCGCTGTCCGCCTGAGAACTCGTGCGGATAACGACTGTAATGCTCCTCGTTGAAACCTACTTTGTACAGCAGCTCCAACGCTTTCTCGGTCCGTTGCCGCTTGCTGCCTTTGCGGTGAATCAGCAATGGCTCCTCAATGGTGTAACCAACGCGCTTGCGCGGATCAAGCGAAGTGTACGGGTCCTGGAATACCATCTGCATATGCTGGCGGTAACTTCGAAGCTGGCTTCTGCCTAGGCCGAAAATGTCCGTACCGTCATAAACGGCGTTTCCGGACGTCGGTTCGATCAATCGAAGGATCGTTCGGCCGAGCGTGCTTTTGCCGCAGCCCGACTCGCCCACAAGTCCGAAGGTTTGCCCGGCATGGACGTCAAAAGATACACCGTTCACAGCCTTGACTTGGCCCGTCGTTCTGCCCAGAGACGATTTCACCGGAAAATGTTTGGTCAATCCGTCGATATGCAGCAGCGGCTGCTCCTCAGACAATGTGCTCATATTCCTCCCCCCTCTCCTGCGTCGCCGCTGCGATACCCGGATACCAGCAGCGCACTTTATGATTTTCCCCGATGCCCTTCAAGGGCGGGGTCTCCTTCAGGCAGCGTTCGCTGGCATGCGCGCATCTGGAGGCGAACCGGCAACCGGCCGGAACATGGTGGAGGGAGGGCACCGTACCTTCGATGACATGCAGCTTCTCGCTGCGATCCCCGTCAATCCGGGGGATGGAGCTCATCAGCCCCGACGTGTACGGATGCTGGGGGTTGAAGAACAGGTCATCCACATCCGCTTCCTCCACGACTTGCCCCAAATACATGACTGCCACTCTGGAGCATGTTTCGGCGACGACCCCCAGATCATGCGTGATCAGGATGACGCCCATGCGGTTTTCATTCTTCAAGCTGGAGATCAAATCCAGGATCTGCGCCTGAATCGTGACATCGAGCGCTGTAGTCGGCTCATCCGCAATGAGCAGCTTGGGATTGCAAGCCAAGGCCATCGCGATCATGACGCGCTGCCGCATGCCGCCCGATATTTCATGCGGGTGCTCGTCAACACGACGTTCCGGGGACGGAATGCCCGTTTTGCGCAGCAATTCCACCGCCGCTTCTTTTGCCTTTTTGCCTCGTAACCCCCGATGGAGCCTCAAACTTTCGGCAATCTGCTTACCGATGGTATGCACCGGACTCAAGGAAGACATCGGGTCCTGGAAAATCATCGAGATGTCGTTGCCTCGAATACGCTCCATCTCCCGCCCGGACAACGCAAGCAAGTTGGTTCCCTCATAGCGGACCTCTCCGCCGTACCGTACGGCCTCTTCGTCAAACAGTCGTAGGATCGATTCGGCGGTGACGCTTTTGCCGCAACCGGATTCACCTACAATGCCAAGCGTCTCTCCCGCATTAACGCGGAAGGTGACGCCATCCACCGCATGAATGGTTCCTCGTTCGGTAGCAATGGACACTTTCAAGTCCCGTACGTCAAGCAGCGGCTCTTTTTCCACGGCGCTTCCCTCCTTTCGCCTTGCGTGCATGCGGGTCCATCAGGTCCCTGAGCCCGTCGCCGAACAAATTCAGGCCGAGTACGACCAGCAGCAGGAAGCTGCCGGGAAACACGGTCATCCACCAAGCGTTATAGATGACGTTTTTGCCGTCGAACAGCATGTTTCCGAGACTCGGCGCAGGCGATGGGATGCCCGCACCAAGGAAACTGAGCGACGCTTCCGTCAGAATGGATACCGCAAAAATGAACGTGGCCTGAATGATGAGCGGCGATAAGGTGTTGGGAGCCATATGGATCCAGATGATCCGCCAACGGCTTGCCCCTTGGGCATGCAACGCCTCGATGTAGGTCAGTTCCCTGACCACAAGCGCCTTGGCCCGAATGATTCGCGCCACGGATGGAATGAAAATGATGCTTAAGGCGATGACGACATTCACCGGACGCGGTCCGAGTGCAGCCATGATCGAAATAGCGAGCAAGATGGAAGGAAACGCGAACAACCCGTCGCAGATGCGCATCAGGATATGGTCCAACAGCGTGTAACTGGCCGACAGCAATCCAATCAGCATGCCGATCAGCGACGAGATGGCCGTCACCGCCAATCCCACGATGACCGAAATGCGCAGTCCGTACACCGCGCGGGTGAACACGTCGCGACCGAAGTTGTCCGTGCCGAACGGATGAGCCAGACTGGGCCCTTTCAGGCGGTTGACCGGATCGATCTGCAACGGACCGTACGGCGTCAGAAGCGGCCCGAAGCTAATGAGCAGCAAGAGCAGGAACAGAATGAACGCCCCCGTCACCAGTAGGCGGTTATGCGTGATGCGCTTGAAGGCCAAGCGCCGGTTTGTGGCGGAGCGGAGCCCGGCCGGGGCCAGAGCGGCTCCCGAATTCGCCGACATAGGCGTTCCTCCTTTTGTAGTCAAAATTAATGACGATGAAATTATTTTTTATTCAGACGAACGCGCGGATCAACCACGCCGTATAACAAATCGACGATCAAGTTCACGAATACGTATGCCACGGTCACGAGCAGCACCGAGCCCTGAATAACCGTGTAGTCACGGCGGCTGATGGAATTGACGATCAATTGCCCCACGCCCGGAATATTGAACAGCGTTTCGATGACAGCTGCACCTGTTACGAGACCGCCAAAGGATTCGCCGATGACAGTCAGGATGGGAATGAACGCAACCCGGAGCGCATGTGTATAAATGATCCATTTTTCCTTTACACCCTTGGCTTTGGCCGTTTTGATGAAGTTCTCCGACAGCACGTCCAGAATGGACGCTCTCGTCATGCGTGCGATCAGGGCAGCTTGGATTACGCCCAGCACAATGCCGGGCAACAGCAAGTATTTCAGGTGTGACCACAAGCCTGACTCCAGCGGCTGATATCCTGCAACGGGAAGCCATTGCAGCTTGACCCCGAACAGGATGACCAGCAGTGAGCCGAGCAAAAAGCTTGGTATGGAAATGCCTAACATCGAGAACCCCATGACGAATTGGTCCACGATGCCACCTCTGTGTCTAGCCGCAGTGATGCCTAGCGTCAATGCCAGCGCAATACCGATGATCTGGGCAAGGATGGCAAGAGACAACGTGGGTCCCAACCTTTCCACGAAAGCTTGCACAACCGGTTTGTCCAGAAAAACGGATTGTCCCAAATCGCCGGAGAGCAGGCCCAGCAGCCAAATGCCGAATTGCTCGTAAATCGGGCGATCCAGTCCCATCCGGCTTCGCATTTCGTCAATGTCGGCCTGGGTTGCCTCCTCACCCAGCAGAATCGCCGCCGGATCGCCGGGCGTCAGATGGATGATAGAGAACACGACCACCGCCACGACGAACAGCACAGGCACCAGCGAAAGCAACCGGCGAACCATGTATCCTCCCAATCAAATCCCCCCGCTTCGCATCAGTTAGCAGAATGGCAGCCTTTATGCGTGAATGCGCCGCAGCTTGGGCTGCCGATTCGCCGCCTTTTTTACTTGGTATTGGACGTATTCCAGAAAATCGGTCCAAGGATGTTTTGGAATCCCTGAACGTTTTTGGACAGCGCCGTAATTTGTTTCGAGTGCCCAATGATGGAGAAGGGCACCTCGTCCCATACAAATTGTTGCAGCCCATCGATCAACGGACGTGCTTCTTCCACCGATGAAGCAGTGCGAATGCCTTGAAGAAGCTCATCCAGCTTCTCGCTCTTCAGCAGCCCAGCGGCCCCTCCCCAGAACGAATACTGGTAGAACGTTGGCCGGAATGCATAACTCATCGGATAGATGTCCCATCCCTTTCCTGTCGCAAGCTTCTCCTGCAAGGTAGGCCAATCGTACACATCGAGCTTCACCTTCACCCCGATCGATTCAAGCTCTTGCTGGAGCACGACGGCCACATTGTATTGGTCCACGTAATCACGAGTGGTGAAGATGGTAATCTCCTCCCCGTTGTATCCCGCTTCTTGCAATAGCTGCTTGGCTTTCTCGGCATTCGCCTGGCTATAGGCTTCCTTGCCTTTCTCCGAGTACCAGTTCGGGAATTCCGGCAGGACCAGGGAGGATGTTTTGACATAAAATTGCTCGTCCCGGAACGTCGATGTCAGGATGTCGTCCGCATTCTGGATCGCGTTGACCGCCTGACGCAGCTTTACGTTCTGAAATAGGCCGTTCTGGCTGTTATAGAAGTAAGCGATCAGACCGCCCGGACTCAGATACGTCTGCAGATCCGGATTCGAAGCGACCTGCTGCTCATTGTCCACCGAAATGTTGAGCGCAATGTCGTACTCCCCGGAAGCAATCCCGGCCAACCGCGTGGACTCATCCGTCACGAAGCGGAAGTAGAGATCGCTGGCGATCGCTTCCTTCTTGCCTCCCGCACCGTCGGCCGGTTCGGTTCGCGCACTGTAATCATCGAACTTCTTCAGGTGAATGTACTGATCTTGCTTCCATTCCTCCAATTGATAAGGCCCTGTGCCGATGAACTCTTTAATGCCCGTATCCTCGGCCGCTTCGACCACCTCTTTTGGATAAATGGCAGCAGCCGGAATGGGGTCGGCCAACAGCTGCAGCGTCAGCAAGAACGGCGTTTTCAACTGAAGCTCCACCGTATATTTGTCTTTGTCTTTGGCTTTGGCAACGGCACCGACAAAATTGGCTTTCCCATGGCTGGACAACCTGATCCAGCGATTCAACGAAGCCTCGACATCCTCGGCTTGGAGTTCCTTGCCATTGTGAAACTTCACGCCTTGGCGAAGATGGAACGTGTACGTCAATCGATCCTCGCTAACTTCGTAGGACTCGGCCAATAGCGGAATGACTTGGGCGTTTTGGTCCAGCGTAACCAATTGTTCGTAAATTTCGCGGGACACGTCCTTTACGGCCGTATTGGAGGAAATGTGGGCGTCCAGCGTCACGGGCTGAGTCGGATATCCGATATTCAGCACCTGGCCTTGCTTGGCCTCGCCTTCGGCCGATGCGGGTGCGTCATTCCCGGACGCAGCTGCTCCCTGCGTCGTTTGCCCCTGACCTCCCGAAGCGCAGCCGGCGAGCAGCAGCACGATCAGGATCAAGAGCAGCGCAGGTTTCCATTTGTTTTTCATAAGACAATCCCCTTTCTATTCTTCCCGATGGGTGAGGTCCGACAGGAATGTCAATCACGACTTAACTTGTCGGATTAGTGAAATTTAATCTAAGGCTAAACGGAGGCCTGCGTTTTGTAAAATAAGCATTTATAAACTATGAATTCATTTTTTGTTAATCCACAAAGTGGGTCGATTTCGTTTACACCCACAAACGCCGGATGCTAAGATACTTGAAAATTTATCCTGATTATGGGAAAGGAGCTTGACCGATGCCAACGATCACGAACCTGCATCCGAAATTGCTTCAACATATCGAAAAAATCGAACATTACAAACAGGTGCTCACCCTGCTGAACTGGGATGCCCGAACAGGTGCGCCGCGCAAAGGCGCGATCCACGCCGCACGTGCCAAAGGTACACTTGCCGAAGAATTGTTCAAATTACAAAGGGACCCGGAATTCGGCAAGCTTTTGGAAGAAGCAGAGTCTGATGAACATGCGGATGATCTCACGAAGCGGATTGTACGAGAGCATCGCAGAGCTTTTACGCGCTGGAGCGCTATCCCTGTGGAGGAATATCGAGCATTCGTAGATCGGCAAGGACTCGCAAGCGTAGCCTGGCTCGAAGCCAGGGCAGCCAATGATTTTTCCCTGTTCGCTCCTCATCTGAAATCCATTTTCGATCTCAGCCTGAAATTTGCTTCCTACTGGGGATATGACGAGCATCCGTACGATGCGCTGGTGCAGCAATTCGATCCCGATTTGAATGCCCGCACCTTGAACCGTATCTTCGGAGAATTGAAATCGGCGTTGTTGCCCCTGATTGCACGCGTAACCTCCGCGCCAAGACAGCCGGACACATCCATCTTCACTCGGCCGTTTCCGTTGGATAAACAAGAACAGCTTGGAATACAGTTGTTAAATGCAATACGATACGACTTCGATGCCGGTAAATTCGGCGCAACGGTACATCCTTTTAGCTCAGCCATTAACCCCCATGACGCGCGGGTGGCGTCGAAATATGTAGAAAATGACGTGCGCATTTCATTATGGAGCGCGCTCCACGAAGGCGGCCACTCGCTCTATACCCAGCATATCGATCCCGAATTGATCCATACCGGTCTTGGCATCTTTACCTCCTACGGCATACATGAATCCCAATCCATCTTTTTCGAAAAATTTATCGGCAGGCACAAGGGCTTCTGGCAGAACCATTATCCAGGCCTGCAGCAATTGCAGCCGGACCCGTTCGCCAATGTTGAGCTGGACGAATTTTATTTAGCTCTGAACGCCGTACAGCCTTCGCTGAACCGTTTCGAGGCGGACGAGCTGACCTACAACCTGCACCTTATCATTCGATACGAACTGGAACTGGCTATCATTGCCGGGGAAGTCGATTACGATGCATTGCCTGAAGCCTGGAACGACAAGTACGAGGAATATCTCGGCGTGCGTCCGCCATCCCATCTGGAGGGCATACTGCAGGACGGGCATTGGTCTGCCGGGTTTGGACTGTTCCCTTCGTATACGCTCGGTTTCGTCTACGCTGCGCAGCTTCATGAAGCGATCCGCCGAGACCTTTCCGACTACGACCAACTGGTCGAAGAAGACCGACTTGAACCGATCCTCGAATGGCTGGCAACGCATGTCCAGCAATACGGCAAATCGCGTTCCGCTGACGAACTCATTCACGCTATTACGGGACAAGGCATTGATACCGCTCCATTGATTCGTTATTTGACCGAGAAATACGAACGGTTATATTCGTTGTGATCGCAACAAACCCAATGCAGCAAAACACAACCGGAAATGATTTCTTTTCGGGAAAAAATTTATCATTTTACGGCTTCCCTTTTCCTCCGTCCGACTGTATAATAATGACATAATTTAAAGGCTATGTTGCCGAAAGGTACAACCTCGCGAACATTGGAGGCTGTGCCTTTTTTGCGTTTTCTGGCCTGATTTGCACCACCACTATTCCATCCAAGGAGTGAATGTGTAATGCAGCTTGAAGCTATTTATCATCGTGCACGCTTGAACTGGTCTTATGCTTATGACCGCAACACCCTGCATATCCGCCTGCGAACCGGACGTGACGATCTGGATCAGGTATCCGCCGTCATCGGGGACAAATACGCTTGGGAACGCACGGCCCGCACCCTTCCGATGCGCAAATTCGCCAGCGACGAGCTGTTCGATTACTGGCAAATCGAAGTGCAGCCTCCATATCGAAGATTGCGCTACGGGTTCGAACTGGAGCAGGACGGCGAACGGATTTGGATGACCGAACGGGGATTCGAAACCGAGCTGCCCGAAAACCCGCTGGAATTTTACGACTTTCCTTTCCTGAATCCGGCGGACATTTTCCAGGCGCCTGCATGGGTGAAGGACGCTGTCTTTTATCAGATTTTTCCGGAGCGTTTCGCGAACGGCGACCCGTCGATCAGCCCCGAAGATACGGAGCCGTGGGGCGGCGAACCGACGCCGACCAATTTCTTCGGCGGAGATTTGCAGGGAGTGATCGACCACCTCGACCATTTGAACCAGCTCGGCGTAAACGCCATTTACTTTACTCCGGTGTTCGAGGCCAGCACCAACCACAAATACAATACGGCCGATTATTTGAGGGTCGATCCTCATTTCGGCACCAATGCCAAGCTTAAGGAGCTCGTGGATGTATGTCATGCCCGCGGCATTCGGGTGATGCTCGATGCGGTATTCAACCATTCGGGAAGAGACTTCCCGCCTTTCGTCGATGTAATGAAAAACGGCCAGGCTTCGCCATACGCCGAATGGTTCCATGTGCGCGAATGGCCGCTGCGGATCGAGGACGGCATTCCGACGTACGATACGTTTGCCTTCGAACCGATCATGCCTAAGCTCAACACCGAGCACCCCGAAGTCAAAGCCTACCTTCTTGAGGTCGCCCGGTATTGGGTGCAGGAAATCGGCATCGACGGATGGAGGCTGGACGTGGCGAACGAAGTGGATCACCGCTTCTGGCGCGAGTTCCGGGATACGGTCAAAAGCATCAAGCCGGACGCGTATATCCTCGGCGAGATCTGGCACGATTCCATCATGTGGCTGCAAGGGGACCAGTTCGATGCAGTCATGAACTACCCTTTTACCAATTCGGTGCTGGATTATGCGGTCCATGGCAAATTAGACGGAGCTGCCTTCGCCGGAGAGATCGGAAATCTGCTCGCGGCTTATCCGCAATCCGTCACGGAGGCGGCCTTCAATCTGCTGGGCAGCCATGACACGCCGCGCCTCTTGACGGTCTGCGAGGGCGACGTTCGGCGCATGAAGCTTGCCGTCCTGCTGCTGTTGACCTACCCGGGAGTACCATGCATCTACTACGGCGACGAAGTCGGGTTGGAAGGCGGCTACGATCCGGGATGCCGGAAATGCATGGAATGGGACGAAACCCGGCAAAACCGCGATCTGCTCGACTTCTACACGCGGATCATCACGCTGCGCAAAACCCATTCGGCGCTGCGCGGCTCCAATTGGCGCATCGTGCACGCCGCCCAAAAAGATGCCGCAATTATAATCGAACGCACCGATGACGGGAGCCACGAACATTTCCGCCTGCTGATGAATGCCGCCGAGTCGCCTCGGGTGCTGCAATTGCCCATGCCGGAAGAAGCAAGCTGGCGCGATGCATTTAGCGGCGAAGTGCTGACCTCGGAAACGTCGACGCTGGATATAGCGTTGGAAGGGCTTGATTTCCGCCTGCTCAAACTTGAAGTCTAGTGTATTCGGCTCAACGTTAACCCAAACCAAACACCCGCAGGAACCGATGGTCGATGGGCCATCCCTGCGGGTGTTTTCACGTTTAATGTTTCAGCCTTATCTTCGGCTTATGTTTCGATTTGTTCTGGCGAGACGGCAAGGGGCTGCCTTACCTTTTTCATGCGCGGGCTCGTCAGGCCGTCCTTCGCCAAGATGATCTTTTGCGGAATTTTGTAATCCGGCAGGCGTTCGCGGCAATAATCCCAGATCATCCGGCGCAGCTCGGCGAGGGGCATCTCCCGGCTTGTCTGCACGGTGACCGTTACACGCTGGCCGGTGATGCCGCTGTGTTCGCCGCAAACGACCGCCACTTCAATGACCTCCATCTGCTCCAGCACGCCCTCCACCTCTGCCGGATAGACCTTGCGGCCGCCTACATTGATGATCTCGGAATCGCGGCCCAGAATGCGGAGATACTCCCCTTCCATCACGGCAGCATCTCCTGTGCGCAGCCAACCGTCTTCGGTAAACGGCGACGGCGCGTTTAAATATCCAAGCATGGCCGTTGCCGTGCGAATTTCCAGCAGCCCGTCCACCACGCGATACTGCACTTCCCCGTCCCGTACGGCAAACAACAGGGAGCCCCACGCTTTGGAGCGCGTCGGCAAAATGCCGAGCTCGGACATCCCGTAAGCTTGAACCGTCCGAATGTGAGGAAACGCCCTGTTCCACGCTTCGAGCAGCGCCTGTGACATTACCTCAGACCCATACGACACCACTTCCAGACTGGACAGATCAAAGTCCCGGTACGCACCGCTGAGCAGGAGCAGGTTCATAAACGTCGGCGATACGGGCAAGGCCTGCACCCGATGCCGCTCGATCGTTCTGCACACCTCCTCCGGCGATCGCTCGGGGATCATGCACAGGCAGCCGCCGCTGGCAAGCGATTGCAGCAGCGTATTGAAACCGCCGATATGGTCAAAACGCATGAAAGGAATCGTCCGCAGCGGGCGGCCCTGCCTTTGAAACCGCTGCAGGAGCCGATCGGCGCGATGCACGGCAGCCTTGCTTCGTCCCGTCGAACCGGAAGAAAAAATGACCAGACCGCCGACCTGCTGCTGACGAAGTTCGGTTAATAGCGGCGGCAATCCATCCGCCTCGAATCGCTTTACGCTTAAGGCCAGCAGCCCGCCAGGCACGGCATCGCTTAACGTTGCCGTACACCGATCTTCGTCAGGCACGGAACGAAGCTTGTCCGCACTCCCAAGCAACCCCTCCGATAAAGTGTCACCTACATCATCAACGTCGGCTCCATGCCCATCAGTATCGGAGTGTTTCTCCCGCCTGGCCACGATTCGCCATTCCGCTCCAGCCAAATCCATATACTCCTCCCGCTTGTTCCGAACCAGGTCCGAAGCCAGCGGAATAACGATGCAGCGCTGCTCCAGCAGAGCCAGCAAAGCGGCAGCGGCATGGGGAGAATAGTCTGTCTCCAGCGTAACGACGCAGCCCGCCATGCCGGCATTGCCGATCAGGCGGTTCATCCTGCGTACCTCTCCGCGCAGCCATCCGTAGCTGTAACCGTCATTCTGCCATACCATGGCCGGGGCGGAGCCCCATCCCTCGAATCGCCGCAGTAACGTTTCGATCATGGTTCCACTCCTTCCCGCTGCGCACGCAGTTTGCCCTCCAGGTAATCCACCAGCGAACCGACCGTGCGGTAAGGACTTTCAGGCATCGAAGCAGCCGCCATCTCCGTCAGTGCGACCGATATGCCGTATCGATCCTCGACCTCCTGTTCCACGACGGCTAATAACGACACCAAACCAAGCGAATCCAACCGGCCGTTCCTGCCATAGAGCGGAGCATGCAGTCCAAGCTCCACCGGGATGCCGCCGCGTCCATATGCATTCAGTTCATGACAGCTCTCCAGAACGATGCGGGCCAGCGTTTCTTCCCGCTTCGCCTCCGCCGAATTCGCCTTTTCATTCCCGGCAAATGCACGCTGAACAAAGCGGGATTCGCTGCCATGGATGGATTGCATCTTCTCGTACCAGCCCCATTCATCGTTCGCCAGTTGCCCGATGACCCCACTGAGCTCATCGTTCCAACCGGAATCACGCTTTGCGAGCCTGGCCATCAGCAGCTTGTGACTCCGTTCCCAACGCCGGATCAGGCCCTGCCAGGCCTCAAGATAAGCGTCGTACGGCGAGCCTAACGCGCGAGCCGCTTCCAGCAGTAAATCTCTGAAAAAATACCGGCTCCATCGCATATCGAACAATAGGCCCGGTAGCCGGGAAACACCAGCATTACTGGATTTCCAATGACCGGAAAGGTTAACCTCAGACATTGCAGCGGTCGCCCCCTGCTGCCCATTCCGGAAGACAGAATGGTGTGCACGCTCACTCCCGGACTCTCCTTGAACGCGGGAACGTGCCCCGCCTTCGTCTTCTTTTCCTTCCATATGGAGCGTGCGCAGCAACTCTACGGTGACGGCTTGTCCAAAGTAATAATTCCGTTCCCCTTGCCTCACCTGCCTGGCCGCCAGGAACTCGTGAATTTGCGTAGCCAGGGCTGCGCGCAGCACCTCTCGATACCCGTCATCATCCAGCTGGCCCGCGGACCGAACCTCCATCGTTCCGTAGGTTCTCAGCTCTTCCTTTCGCTTGGCTGACGCCAGCTCGGGCATCGCCTTGTGCCCTTTCCAGAAATCGCGAAAGGCCGAAAGCGAGACCGCCCCCTTATATTTGGAGGGGACCGGATCATACACGTCCACATGCCGTTCCCCGATATCGCACACGGCCAGCCAGTGGTCCACCAGATGCAGGCGGGAACCCTCCCTTAGATGTTTATGGATATACTCCGGATTCCGAAAGTTCTCGTCATACGGCAAATGGTAGCTCGAACCCGTTGCGAGGAACAATTCACCTTCTCCCACGCGCTCACGAATGGCGGCAAGCCCTTCCTCGAAACTGCCCATTTCGCGCTGCTCCCCCATGCTCCAGACGGCATCCTCGTAATCCAGCTTGTGAAAATAAGGCTTGACCAGCCCCGTGTCCGAACACGAGGGAAGGGTAAACAATCGGCTGGCCGCCAGAAGGCCAAGGCTGCTCTGGCAGCCCTGGCGCCGCAACACCTCATGAATCAGCGGAAAATGGCAGGGATAATAAAACGGAATATCCATCAGTGGCTGAACATGCCGTAAGGATGACATCGGTTTACCTCCTCGTTTCGTTTCTGGCCGGGCTGTCGCCCCAGGAACGGATCGTATAATGGAGAGACTGCGGATGCGTGGCCCGGAAGACGCGATTGGGCATCGGCCGACCATCCGGGTCGGTCTCAAATCGGCGGAAACCACGCGTAAACCGGAAACGGAAACCGCTGTCCCGCGGAACTTCGAAGCATCCTTCGTAATGTCCGTCTCCGACATGTTTCAGCTTCATGCCCATGCCGCCGTATATGGTGTCTTCCGCAGGTTCGCGAGACGGCGATTGTGCGCTCAGGCAGATGAGAACGTGACCGGAAAGCTCCTCCACGACGGTGTACGCCTTGGTTGCCGTCAATTCCCCGAACTGAAGCCGAACGACCGCCCTGCCGGTAGCGACGGGAATCAGCGTTCCATCCGGCAGTACCTTGAGCACGTCAGGTTGTTCGGAAATGTATGTCCCTTCCAGCAGACTGACCTTAACGCCGTTGTCATAGCGTAGCAGAGCATTAATTCGGCATTTCATATCTCCTTTCAACCCTAGAACACTTCTGCCCTTGAGTTCGAGGGAAGCCGGGCTGCCTTTTTTGCCAAACATGCACAGCAAAGGAAGATGTACGCGTTCGGCCCAATCGGCTTCCTGATGGCCGGCATCGGGTTGTTCCAGGTAAATGAGGTCCTTGCCAGCCACGTAACCACGGTCCAGAAGTTTGTCAACAACCTCTCTAATTTGGCTTGGAAGGAACAGACCTTCCATATCCCCGATATCCATCCACATCCGTACGTCTGGTTTTCCTGCGGGAAGCCGAATCATCGGCTCTTCTTTCAGCCGTCCCGGGGAACTCGCATCCAACTGCACGTCATAAAAAAACGGCGACAACATCATCAGCTTGCCAAAAACGTCCGGATGGCGCATGCCGATATGGAACGTGCACAATGCGGCTGCGGATGATCCGATCATCCCCGTATGCTCCGGCTCCGTTAACGTCCGATATCGCCGGTCAATGAACGGCTTGAGCTCATGCACGATGAAATGTTCGTACAGCAGCCCCGAGCATCCCACGTCTACAGCTTCGCGGACCGGCGCAGCATAATGGTAAAACTCATTGTGCGTAACCGGGCGAACATGGGAGATGCCCACAATAATCAGCTCCTCCATGAGCCCCAAACCGATCAGGCGGTCTGCCGCCACATCCATCTGCCACGTTTCCTGGCCCGGCTTGGAGAGGCCGAAAGCGCGCTGGCCTGCATGCATATAAACGACCGGATACCTTTTATCGGTATGCTCATGATATCCCGGAGGCAGATACACATGGATATTTCGGCTGTTGCCCAGCCGCGTTGCCTTGAATTCGCTCAAACATTCGATAACCGACCTTGTCTCCAATGAACTCATCACGGATCATCGCTCCCCTCAGCTCATCATGCCTTGCAATAATGAAACGCCTCTCTACGCTGCTGCCTGCAACGACAAACAACCCCGCCTCGAAGGAGACGGGGTTGTTTCGGATCGGATCATCGTTTCCGAAATGCATGGCCCTTGTATTGTGGATTCTGCGATTAGTGTAAATCCAATGATGCGGTTTGTAAATACGAAAACAAGAAAAATAAACCTAAAATAAAAGTTATTGACAAACCCATTGCCGTTTTTTATGATTACGGTGTGATGTACAACTCGAGGGCCATGCTTTTTAGACCTAAGGTCTAGGACAACCCCGGTAACTCCAGCAGGAGATGCCGGGGTTTTTGCATGCAGGAAGGAGGTAGACCCGTCCATGGTTGGCAAATGATTGGCCGTCCGCAATTGTAAGCGTTTTTACTTCCACGGATTACATAATATCATATTCTAATCGCGAAGGGTGGATTACCATGTTGAATGTGACCAAACGCATCATTCTCAGCACCACGTTAACCCTCGGCTTGCTGGCCGGGAGCGCACTCCCCTTCCTGCCGGCGGCTTCCGTGCTTGCAGACCCCGACACTGCCGTAACGAACAAGCAGAATTTCAGCACGGACGTCATCTATCAAGTATTCACCGACCGCTTTCTGGACGGCGATCCTTCCAACAACCCTTCCGGAGCAGCGTACGATGCCAGCTGTACCAACCTGAAATTGTACTGCGGCGGGGACTGGCAGGGATTGATCAACAAAATCAACGACAACTATTTCACGGACCTGGGCATCACGGCGCTCTGGATTTCGCAGCCGGTAGAAAACATCCATGCCGTCGTCAATTACTCCGGCGTCAACAACACTTCCTACCATGGATACTGGGCGCGGGATTTCAAGAAAACCAACCCGTACTTCGGTTCCATGACCGACTTCCAGAACCTTATTCAGACCGCTCATGCCAAAGGCATCAAAATCGTCATCGACTTTGCTCCAAACCATACGTCACCGGCCATGGAGACCGATACCTCGTTCGCCGAGAACGGCAAGCTGTATGACAACGGCACGCTCCTTGGCGGTTACACCAACGACACCAACGGTTACTTCCACCATAACGGCGGCTCGGACTTCTCTTCCCTCGAGAACGGAATCTACAAAAACCTTTATGATCTCGCCGACTTGAACCACAACAATGCGACCATTGACAAATACTTCAAAGACGCCATCAACCTCTGGCTTGACATGGGCGTCGACGGCATCCGCGTGGATGCGGTCAAACACATGCCGGAAGGCTGGCAAAAGAGCTGGATGTCGGGCATTTACAGCCATCAGCCCGTATTCACGTTCGGTGAGTGGTTCCTCGGCTCTTCCGCTGCGGATGCGGACAACACCAAATTCGCGAACACTTCAGGCATGAGCCTGCTTGATTTCCGCTTCAATGCCGAAGTGCGGAACGTGTTCCGCGACAACACGTCGAACATGCATGCACTGGATTCCATGATCAGCAGCACAGCAGCAGACTACACGCAAGTCAATGACCAGGTGACCTTTATCGATAACCATGACATGGACCGTTTCAAAACAAGCGCTGTCAACAACCGGCAGTTGGAACAGGCTTTGGCCTTCACGCTGACATCCCGCGGCGTGCCTGCCATCTATTACGGCACTGAACAATACCTGACCGGAAACGGCGATCCGAACAACCGCGCCAAAATGCCATCGTTCTCCAAAACAACAACGGCATTCAACGTGATCAGCAAGCTGGCTCCGCTGCGCAAATCCAATCCGGCCATCGCTTACGGCTCGACGCAGCAGCGCTGGATTAATAATGACGTGTACGTCTATGAACGGAAATTCGGCAAAAGCGTTGCCGTCGTGGCGATCAACCGCAACCAATCGTCCTCTGCCTCCATTAGCGGACTTGCAACGTCCCTGCCTTCGGGAACGTACACGGACGTCCTTGGCGGCGCGCTGAACGGCAACAGCATTACGTCCAACAACGGCAGCGTTCCTACATTCACGTTGGCCGCAGGCGGAACGGCAGTCTGGCAGTACACGGCTCCCGAAAGCACGCCGACGATCGGGCACGTCGGGCCGATGATGGGCAAACCCGGCAACGTCATCACGATCGACGGCCGCGGCTTCGGCGCAACCAAAGGCACCGTTTACTTCGGCACAACGGCCGTAACCGGATCTGCGATCCAATCGTGGGAAGATACCCAAATCAAAGTTACCGTTCCTGCCGTTGCAGCGGGCAATTACGCGGTGAAGGTAACCGCAGGCGGCGTAACCAGCAACAGCTATAACGGCTTTAATATTTTGACCGGCGAGCAGGTCACCGTTCGATTCGTTGTCAATAATGCATCGACATCCCTGGGCCAGAACGTGTACTTGACCGGCAACGTTGCCGAGCTCGGTAACTGGTCCACAGGAGCAAACGCCGTTGGGCCAACGTTCAACCAGGTCATTCACGCCTATCCGACATGGTATTACGACGTTAGCGTGCCTGCCGGAACGCCGCTCGAGTTCAAGTTTTTCAAGAAAAGCGGCTCTACCGTCACATGGGAAAACGGATCGAATCACACCTTCACCACGCCAGCCAGCGGCACCGCAACCGTAAACGTGAACTGGCAATAAAATAACTCGGCAAAACCAAACACCCCGATGCAGCACGCATTTCGCGTATGCTCGGGGTGTCCGTATTTCCGTTTTGCTTTTCAAGCTGCATCGCTGATTAATGGATAAACAAGAATTCCCATCTGCTCTATAAGCAGGCGTAAACGATATTTCTCAAGCGAGGCTGGATGTACGGCTCCTGACTGTTCAACAGGTGCTGCGCATACATAACCGTAAGTTCCGAATCCGGATCGATGATGGCCATGCAGCCGGCAGCGCCGCTCCAGCCGAACTCGCCCAGCGGACTCAAGGAGCCGCTGCCGGCCTTGGAGACATGGGTCCGTACGCCTAACCCGTAGCCGTAGCCTTTCATTTGATCCCAGGAGTAGTCGCCTCGGGTCAAATCATTCAGATGGTCCGTACGCATCAGTTCGACCGAAGCCTGTGACAAGATGCGCACGCCGTCCGGGCTTGTGCCGCGCCCAGTCAATGCATTCAGGAACAGCGCGTAATCGCTGACGGTAGACAACAATCCTGCGCCTCCGCTTTCCAGCGCCGTGCCTACCCGGAAACCGTTGCCGTCCATGCGAACGGCTTTGCCAAGCTCGTCATTGTACGCATACTGCGGGATCAATCTGGCCTGCTGCTCGTCATTCAGGTCAAATGCCGTATCGTGCATGCCGAGCGGGTCGGTGATTTCCTCTTTTAAGTATGTGCCGAACCGTCTGCCATCCACGACTTCAATCAAAGCGCCAAGCACATCGTGGCACATGCTGTAATTCCACTGCGTCCCGGGCTCGAACAGCAGCGGCTCTTTCGCAAGCGCCTTCGCAAATTCACGCGTCGACAACGTGCCGTTCGTGCTCTTCACGGCCTCCTGGATAGATGGTGCTCCAACGTCATAGGAAAATCCGGCCGTCATCGTAAACAGGTCGCGCACCGTAATGGCTTTTGTCGCTTTCTCCAGCCGCACTTCCCCGTTCGGCAAAGTTTTTCTGACCGTCATCTCGGCATATTCCGGCAGATAGTTCGAGATCGGGTCGCCAAGCAGCATTTGTCCTCTCTCCACAAGCTGAAGCGCTGCGACGCAGGTCATGATTTTGGTCATGGAGTACAAGTTGATGATCGCGCCTTCGCCGATGGGCGTTTGCTCTTCCAAATTAGCAAAGCCGTTGCGATAACGGAAAACCGTTTCGTTGCGATGCATGACAAGTACTTCCGCCCACGGAACACGCCAAGCAGTGATGCGGTCGATAAATGAAGCAAGCGGTTTAAAATCCATGTTCGCTCATCCCTTTATATGTAGAATTGATAATTATTGCGCCATACGGCCACGTTCTCCCGCATGTAACCGCATACTATTAATATACGACCAATCGCATTCAAAGACCACCATCAGATCGCAAGATGAACGGGGGAACGGACCCCGACCGGGCGAATTCCCGAATGGAAACTAAACGATCGCACCAAGCAGGCGAAACCGCAGTACGTGTTTCCCTCAAGTCCCAAGCTTGCCTTCTACTTATAAGCACGGATGGGCTTCATGGCCACTGCCATAACAAACGCGGTCAACAAAAGCAGAGCTCCCAGTCCTTCCAGCACCACCGGAGCTCCGTAGCGGTCCGCCCAAACGGACACGACCGATAGGCCAATGATCGGCGCCGTGCTTGTGAGCGTGCCCATGACTCCATAAACCCTCCCTTGAAGTTCATCGGGCACTTCAGCGCGAACCATGATCTGCGGCAGCATCGTGCAGCAGGCGAACATGGCTCCGCCGGCTACAATGAGCGGCAAAGCCCAATACGGCGAAGTGATGTAGGATAACGCCGCGTACAACGGTCCCAGCAGCAGGAGGCCAACAAATATCCATCTTCCCCGGTGCTTCATCCGGCCCGCCATGGCCATAAGCCCGGCAGAACCAAGCATGTACCCGAGCGGAATGCAGGTTTCGATCAATCCGAATTGCACCGGATTCGCTTGCCATACCTTTACCGCCATCACCTGCACGAGCATCATGGCAGACATGAAAAAGAGCAGCAGAATCGGCTGCAGCACAACAATGGCGCGCACAAGCGGCTGCGAGAAGAGATAAGCGAAGGAGCCTCTCCACTCCTGAACAAAGGTGGTTTTGGCGGTCGTTGTCCGTTCCACGGATGGAAAACGGCCGGCAGCCGCCACGCAGACCGCCGAGATCAAAAACGTGCTTGCCGTAACGAGAATGGCATAGAAGCCGCCGATCAGCGCCACCGCCGCTCCTGCCGCAGCAAGTCCGCTGATCCGGGCAATGTTGTCGACCAAATGGATTGCGCCCGTAGCCTGCTGCAGATGTGGCTTGCCGACCAGGCGGCTAACCGAAGCGTAAAAGGCAGGTGCCTGAAACAAGCTGGAGAACATCGACAGGCCAAGCATGAGCAGCAGCAATGGAAAAGGGGCATGCAGCACAAACAGGCTTACGGCAATGGTCGCGGCCATAAAAGCCCGGAACAGATCCGAGGACAGCATCAATGTGCGACGGTCAAAGCGATCTGCCAGCGTGCCTGCAAGGGAACCGAAAACAAAGCTGACCGCCATGTTGCAAATTTGCACGGCGGCCATGCTCTTGGCGCTGCCCGTCGTCTGCAAGACCCACAAGCTGATGGCAATGCCGTTGAAACAATCGCCGAAGACGGAAATGCCGTAGCCGTAAAGCAGTCTTCGAAAAGCTTTGTTGTGCCGCAATGCCGGTTCGGACGCGGTATCGTTTGCAGGACAAGCCGTACCCATGCCTGCGTGCAAATCCGCAGAGCCGGAGCCCGAATCCACCGGACGAACAGTATCCATAATTTCGTTTCCCTCCCGATTGTATCGATCATTCCAGCCGTAAATAGGACATGCATGAAAAGCGCTCCGAAAGAAGGGGACATTGTGCGGTTCCTTCGTTCAAAGCGCCTGAAGAGATGATGATTGTATGTTTATCCTTTGGAGGCTCCTGTCGTAAGCCCCTGTACCAGGAAGCGCTGCAGGAACACGAAGAGCAGCGTGATCGGAATCGCAATCAGCACCGCACCGGCGGCGAACATCGTAAAGTTGCTGTCCTGATATCTGCTGACCAGATCCCACATGCCTACGGCCAGCGTCCAATTTTCTTTGGTGCGCAGCACCAGCCGGGCGAAAATAAAGTCCATCCATGCCCCCGTGAAGCTGGTGAGCGCCACGTAGGTCAACATCGGACGGGACAGCGGCAGAATGATGCTGACGAAGACGCGCAGATGGCTCGCTCCATCGATCCGTGCCGCTTCATCCAGGCTGCGCGGAATCGTATCGAAGAACCCTTTGACGATGAACCCGCCCAGCACGGCACCCGACGAATACACCAGAATCAGCGCGGCGTGCGTATCCAGCAGCTGAATTTGCAGCAGGATGATGTAGATGGCGATCATGCTCATGAAGCTCGGGAACATGCCCAGAATCAGCATCGTGGACAGGATGGTCTTGCGCCCGCGGAAGCGGAAGCGAGACAATGCATACATTCCCAGCGTGACGAGCAGCGTCGAGAAAATCATCGTAAAGAACGCGATTTTGAGCGTATTCATGTACCATCTGCCGTACAGGAAAGAAGGGGTCGTGAACAGTTCACCATAATGCGCCAGCGTGAACGCTTCCGGCCACAGGCTTTCACTGAATAACGCGGCGCCCGGGCGCAAGGACGAGAGAACGATCCACAGCACGGGATAGATCGAAACGATGGCAATGATGACCAGCAGGACATAGCTGAGGACCAGCCGCAGCGGATTGTTTCGTTTCTTCATTGGATCATGTCCTCCTCCTTGAATGATTTCGAACGGCGGAAGTTCCAAATGGAGAACGATGCAATAATAAGGAAAATGATGATACCTACCGCCGACGCCATGTTGAACTTGTTGTTATCGAGCGTCAGTTTGTACAGCCATGTCACGAGCAAATCGGTAGACCCGGCATACTGGTAATCGCCGCGAAGCGGGTTGCCGTTCGTGAGCAGGTAGATGACGTTGAAGTTGTTGAAATTGCCCGCGAACTGCATAATCAGCACAGGCGTTGTGGCAAACAGGATGAACGGCATCGTAATGATGCGGAATTTCTGAAAGCTGCTCGCCCCGTCCACTTCGGCGGCTTCGTACAAATCACGAGGAATGGCGGTAAGCACACCCAAAATGAGCACCATGCTGACGGGGATGCCGATCCACATGTTCACGACGATGACCGTCACTTTGGCCCAGAACGGATCGGTCAGCCAAGGCAGCCCTTCCAAACCGAACGCTCTCATGTACGTATTGATCGGACCGAACTGTCCGTTGAACAGGTTGCGCATCAAGAGCAAGGAAATAATCTGCGGGATGGCATAAGGAAGAATGAAGATTGTACGCCACAGCTTCTTAAAACGAATGCCGCGCTGCTCAATCAGCAGCGCAACCAACACGCCGCCAAAATACGTCGTGACGGTGGCCAGCACGGCCCAAACGACCGTCCAACCCAATACGCCCATAAACGTCTGGCTCCAGGATTTCAACTGGACCAGGTCGCTGAACGTGCCGAACCCGACCCAATCGACGAGTTTGGCAGGAGGAATGTGATCCGGAGCCGAGTAGTTGGTGAAAGCCAGCGTGATGGTGAACAAGATCGGCATGATCGTGAAGAACAGGACACCCAAAGCGGGAATGGCAAGGAACAGATACGGGAACTGGGTATCCAGCGCGCTTCGAAGAGAATTCATGGCGGATCGCGGCTGTTTGCCTTCTTCCCTCCATTTTCCCGTTAAATATGCATCCCTTACGTTAAGCGTATATATAAGTAGAAATACGAACAGAACCAACAGTACGATCAGGCCGTCCAGCAGCAAAAAGATCGAGTGATCCCCTTTCTGCAGAACGGTCGATCCATTGACCTTCACGAACCGCTGCGTATTCTCGCCCAAGGTCCAGATGCCCCAGACCGCATGGTTCAGGCGGGGAATGAGGTAGGCAAGCCCTACGGCTTCCAGCGCGATCAAAATCAGTCCTTTGATCCACTGGCCGTTGTACAACTGCCCCAGTCCCTGCAAAATAACGGACAGCACGGCCGCGGTCACGCGGTGCTGCCTCGCTCCTTCCGGTTTTACGTTCACCGGAACATGCTGCTGCTTCATGGATATGCTCCTTCCGGCATTAGAGTGGCCTGCCCGCAGTGCGGACAGGCTGGTCTTTATCCGCCGGCCGTACCTTGCCACCATGGACTGCTGCCGTAGTCGAAGTCGAACGTTCAGCAATCCATCGTAACGAACACGGTCCGGACGCGATTATTTCGTGGTAGCAAGGCTTTCGTTAATCTGTTTGACGGCATTGTCAAGCGATGACTTCACGTCTTTGCCCCCGTCCCAAATGTCCGTAATGGCGGAAGAGATCGGTCCCCATACGCTATCCATGGCCGGAAGCGAAGGCATCGGCGTTGAATGGTTGAATTGCTCCAGGAACGCTTTGGTAATGTCGTCCCCTTGAACTTTGGGGTCTGCCGCCACGTTTTTATCTGCCGGAAGGGTTCCGTTCATCTCGAAATTAAGCATCTGCGATTCCTCGCTGGAGAGGAATGCCGCAAGCAGTTTCGATGCATTCGGGTATTGCGTGAATGCATTGACGTAATACGCCTTGACGCCGGAGAACGAGGTCATCGGTTGTCCCTCGATTTGCGGAAGGGGCGCAACGCCGAAATCGATACCTGCATTGCGATAGTCGGCGATCGTCCATGGTCCATTGATATCCATCGCGAGCTTGCCGCTGCTGAACAATCCTTTTTTGATATCGTAATTCACGTCGCCGAGCTTGACAGGCAGGACCTCCGCTCTCAGCTTTTGCAGGAATTCCCCGCCCTTTTGTGCGCCTTCGTTGTTCAAACCGATATCCTCGCTGTTCATGCCGTCATCCCCGAAGATGTATCCGCCTTGGGATGCCAGGAACGCAAAGTCGTAGTAAAACTGCTGCAGCTCCCACATGAGTGCATATTTATTGTTTTTGGTATCGTTGAACGTTTTGGCAAAGTCGATGATTTCATCGAACGATTTCGGCGCTTCCGGATAGAGCGCTTTGTTATAGAACAAGGCATACGTTTCCACGCTGTACGGATATCCATACAGAATGTCCTTGAACGTTACTGCCTTCAAAGCGTTTTCGCTGGTCGATTCCGTCGTTCTCGATTCAAATACGTCGTTGGGCAAAATCAGGCCCGCTTCGGAGGCACTTCCGATTTTGTCGTGCGGGAAGACGACAACGTCCGCGGCCAATCCGGCCGGTCCGTCCGTCGTAAGCTTTGTCACCTGGTCCGTCGGCGGCAATTCTTCGAATTTGACCGGCACGCCGTATTTCTCCTCGAATTGTTTGATTCTGTCCGCAATGAAGCTGCTCTGGTTTTTGTCTTCCCAAATGACCAACGTGGCCCCTGGTTCCGGTTGCAGCGTGTCTGGAGTGACGGCCGGTCCTTCCGTATTTTCTTCGGCGACCGGCGTTGTTCCCGCCGTTCCGCCGCCTCCGCCTGCCGAACAAGCAACCAGCGATAACGACGTGAATGCCGCGAGTAGAATCCCCTGCCATTTCTTCATTCTCATTTCCCCTTCCCCCTGATTGGTAAAGCGTTATTGTTGCGCTCTTTCCCCCTCTGCCGTGCTCTTGTCGCCAAAGCTTCGAATCACAGCAAAGACTGCGTGCTACGCATGGACAAACGTTTGCCCAAAATTCAAATCAAGCGTCTTTGCTTATTCATCAAGAAGGAGGAAACAGACGTTAACACCCAATAATCGTCCATGTAAGCGCTGTAATAATAAACACATCATACACTAGGGTTCTCCCCTTGCACAAACGTTTGCACAAATGATTTTAGACGAAATTGCCCCAAAATTTGTTATCTGTCTTGAAAAAGTGACGTTTTGCTTGATCTGTCTTTATTTTCCTTCATTTTCCTCTCTGGAGTATTGTCCCGCATACTTGCCGATTGATTTCTTCCAAACCATGAATTAACATAGGAGCATGTTTTGATATGACGGTAGGGAAGGGATTTTTCACATGATTACAATCAAAGATATTGCCAAAATGGCGGGAGTATCCCCTTCTACAGTATCCCGGGTGATTTCGAATCATCCCCGGATCAGTCGCGAAACCTCGGTCAAGGTCCGGCAGATCATGAAAGAACACAACTATCATCCCAACATCATGGCAAAGAGCCTGGTGTCCAAAACAACGCAAACGTTAGGCATCATGCTGCCGCGGCCGGCGGAGGAGCTGTTTCAGAACTACTTCTTTGGGGAATTGCTGCGAGGCATCATGAGCCATGCCACCCGCATGAATTATGAAGTGCTGCTATCTACCGAGTCGACTTCGGGCAACGGCCTTGACGCCATCTCCCGCCTGGTCTATGGAAGAAGAGTCGATGGCATTATGCTGCTTTCGTCGCGACGGGAAGATCCGCATATTGCGTTTCTGGAAGAGGAGCGTTTTCCGTTTGTGCTGATCGGCCGCAGCGAAACCCATCCTGATGCACCCATGGTGGACAATGATAATGTGCAAACGGCTTATGACGCGACCAGCCATTTGATTGCGCAGGGACATGCCCGCATCGGGTTCGTCAGCGGACCGCCGGAGTTCACCCTTTCTCATGATCGCATGACGGGATATGCCAAAGCGATGGAAGATGCGCAGCTGCCGACCCATTCCGATTGGATTCTGGAAGGAGAATATTTGCAGGACAGCGGATTCCGGGCCATGTCGCTATTTATGTCACTGCCAAACAGACCGACGGCGATCGTGGTCATCGACGATCATGTGGCTTTTGGCGTATTGCGTGCATTGGATGAGTTGGGATATCGCGTACCTGAGGACATCAGCGTCGTCAGCTTCAACAATATCGCCCTGTCCGAATTGGCTTCACCGCCGCTGAGCTCCATCGATATCGGCACCTATCAGCTTGGCTATTCCGCCGTTCAATTGCTGTTGAAGATCATCCAAGGCGACGAAGGCGCAATCTCGCCGAACCCGATTATCATCCCCCATCGCTTGATGGTCCGGGAATCTTCACTTTATACCTTGCCAAGACAGATTTAAGCATGTCCGCGCAAACGTTTGTCCAAAATCCTGAAAACGGATTCTCCCCCCATCACCCCGGTTCCGGGGTGATGGGCTTATCCATGCTTGCTGCAGGATGAAACGAAAAAACCACGCCCTGGGAAGACGTGGTCTGACGTTCAGCCTTTTTTGCCTGCTGATGCTGATCTATGATTCTACTTTACCGACTCCAATGCGTAACGGTTGGACGGAATTTCAAGGCCCAGATTGCCCCGCAGCGTCGTTTGCTCATATGCCGTGCGGAACAAACCGCGTTCTTGCAAAACGGGCACCACCAAATCTACGAAATCCGCCAGGCCGTTCGGCACGACTGTCCGGATGTTGAATCCATCCGCCGCTTCCGACTCGAACCATTCCTGTATCAGGTCCGCGATCTTCTCCGGCGTGCCGATAAAGGAAGTGCGCGGCGTGGATGCCAGCAATGCCACTTCCCTTAAGGTCAAGCCTTGCTCGCGGGCCTGCTGCTTGATTTTGTCCGTCGTGCTGCGGAAGCTGTTGCTGCCCAAATCGCCGATGTCCGGGAACGGCTCATCCAGCGCATATTGCGAAAAATCGAAATGCTCGAAGTAGCGCCCCAAGTAATTCAGCGCTTGGTCGATGGATACGAGAGCGGCGATTTCTTGATATTTGCGCTCGGCTTCTTCTTCGGTACGCCCCACGATCGGACCGATGCCTGGGAAAATGAGCAGTTCCTCCGGTTTGCGTCCATGGGCTGCCGCTCTCGCTTTTACGTCCCGGTAGAATTCTCTGGCTTCTTCCAAAGTTTCGTGAGCGGTATAGATCGCATCTGCCGACCGGGCTGCAAGATTTTTGCCCGATTCCGAGGAACCGGCTTGGAAGATGACCGGGTGTCCTTGGGAGGAACGGGCCACGTTGAGCGGACCCTGCACGGAAAAATGCTTTCCGCGATGATTCAGCGCATGCAGCTTGGACGGATCGAAGAAAATGCCGGCCTCCTTGTCGCCTATGAAGGCATCATCCTCCCACGAATCCCACAGTCCTCTGACGACTTGCAAATGTTCCTCGGCAATTTCGTAGCGCAGCGAATGATCGGGATGCTCGCCATTGCCGAAATTCAGGGCCGAGCCTTCGAGCGGAGAAGTAACGACGTTCCATCCCGCCCGTCCGCCGCTAATCTGATCCAACGAAGCGAACTGCCTTGCAACGGTGAACGGTTCGCTATACGAGGTCGACAACGTAGCCACAAGACCGATGTGCGACGTCGCGCCAGCCAGCGTGGATAACAGCGTAATCGGCTCGAAACGGTTGAGGAAATGGGGGTTGGATTTTTCGTTGATATATAAACCGTCCGCGATAAACAACAGGTCGAATTTGCCTTCCTCCGCCTTGCGCGCCTGCTGTTTGTAGTATTCGATGCTGACGCTGGCATTGACCGGAATGTCCGGATGCCGCCAGAAAGAGATGCTGTTGCCGCCCCCGCTCAGATTGGCTCCCAGTTTCAATTGTCGTTTGCTCATCGTGTATTCCTCCCCGAATGGATGAATTAGTGGTTGCTGCTGTGCCCTGCCCCGGCGACAGTGCCTGAATTGTCCTGCTCCAGCTTCTGTGGGGTAACCGCGCTCTTTCGCACCATCCACGCCGCAGCCAACAGGGCGATGCCTGTCAACAGGAATACGACGGGAATGCCGGCCGAGCCGCCAATAAAACCTCCGACCAGCGGACCAAGCACAATGCCGAACTGGTTGGCGGATTGGCTCAAGCTTACCGCTCTACCCCGAAATTCAAGGGCTGCATGCCGCACAACCATCGCGTTCAGCGTTGGATAAACAGCAGCAAAGAAAAGGCCGTAAGCGAAGCGGACTCCCCCGAACACATACAGGTTGAATGCGAGTACCTGCAGCAAATTGCCAATCCCGCCGCCAACCAATCCGATCATCAACGTTTTATCGTATCCAAGCCTGCCGCCGAGCCTGCCCCAGCGAGGGCCCATAATGACCGTGGCCACGCCGACTGCGGAGAATACGATCCCTGCGCTAAGCGTCGCCGTATCCGGATTTCCTCCAATGGAGACGACATATAACGTAAGCAAGGGCTCCAGCACCATGACCGAGGTGGATACAAGCAGGATCAAGCCATAAGTGCGCATCAAGCCCGGCGTGGCGGCAGCAGTCTTCAAATCGGCGATCCAGCCTGTGCGGACGCTCACCCGTTTCGCTTGGTTTTCGCGAACCCCCATGACGATCATTGCAGACACCAGCGTAAGGATGCCCGAAGCGACAAAACAGCCCCGCAGCCCGACCCATTGGCTGATCACGCCGCCGGCAAGGGGTCCCAGAATGCCCCCTGCCGCCGTGGAAGTCGATATCACGCCCATCGCGTAACCGACATGCTTTTCCGGCGTATTGGTGCCAACCAGCGTGACGGAAGCTGGATGGAAACCGGCCATCAACCCCTGAAATATGCGCACGGCCAGAAAGGAATACGGGCCGTGGACAAAGGCATTGGCCAAATGGGCCGCAGCCAAGCCTGCGCCGGAGCGAAGCAGCATCAGCTTGCTGCCGTGCCTGTCCGCCAGCGATCCCCAGAACGGCGCGCACAAGCCGCTGATCAGAAAGCTGATGGAAATCGATATCCCCGACCAGACTTCAAGTCCCGACTGAACGCCAAGCTCATTTTGCAGAAACAACGGAAAAAAGGGCACAGAGAGCGTATACGCCATGTAGTTGAGAAACAGGCCCAGCCATAAGGTGTACAGGTTTCGCTTCCAATGCGGCATGGCATGCTTCTCCATAGGTTTAAATTCCTATCAGGTAACTAGGTTATATATCATGTTAACGGAATACTTGCGGCATGTGTAATAGAAAAGTTCGATCGGCGTATTTAATAATTGAATAGCGGCATGTTTTTGCCGCATCCGCGAATCGGGCTTATGGGGTATGCCCAGCACACCTCCAGACATAAAAAAAGGAGAGCCGCGCTGTCATACGCTGCTCTCTCCTTCTTTTCACCCAATGTAATACCGTATTCTAAGGTGACGTCCCAGAAACTTGCTTTCTATACCTTGAATTTGCCGATCAGTTCTTGAAGCTCCTGCGCCATTTTGCTCAGACTGTCCGCAGACGCGGACACCTCGACCATCGATGCGCTCTGCTGTTCCGTCGATGCTGCGACGCTTTGCGTGTTCCCCGCCGACTGCTCGGCAATAACGGCCACGTTTTGGGCCATTTCAACCATGCTCTGCGCGCTGGCGTGCACCTGCTCCACGATCGCGGAAACCTCGATCGTTTCGGACGCCGCCTGATCGATGGAATCGGCAATGACGCCGAAGGCTTCTCCCGTGCGGGAAACCAATGAAATGCCCTCGCGGACCACTTCCGTCCCTTCATTCATCGAGGCTACCGCGTTTCCGGTTTCCTGACGCACTTCCTGCACCAGTTTGCGAATCTGCTCTGCGGAGCGCGTAGATTGCTCGGCCAGCTTTCTGACCTCGTCAGCAACGACCGCAAATCCCCGGCCATGCTCCCCTGCACGGGCGGCCTCGATGGCCGCATTGAGGGCGAGCAGATTCGTTTGGCTGGAAATCTGGGTGATCAAACCGATGATTTCGCCGATTTCATCCGTCTTCTGTCCAAGCTTGTGAACGACATCGGCCGTTTGATTCACTTTGTCGTGGATCGTGTTCATTTGGGCCACCGCATGATTCACGACTTCGGCGCCTTCCTGCGCCTTTTCGTTCGCGGACTGGGTCAGCTGCGTAACATACTGGATGGAACTCGATGCCTGGTTCATGCCTTTGGAAATGTCTTCGGTCGCCTGATTAAACGCGGCCGAGTTGTTCACCAACCGGTCCGAACCGTCGGCGATCTGCTGCACCGCTTCCGAGATATACTCGGCAGTTGTCCGCGTCTGCTCGGAGCTTGCGGACAATTCCTCGGAGGTTGCCGCCACCTGCTCGGCATTGAATCCGACCTGCGACACCAGACTTCTCAAATTGGCGGACATTTGATTCACGGCGCCGGACAACTCGCCGAGTTCGTCCTTCGAAGTGATCTTCACCTCGTTGGTCAGGTCACCCGCGGCAATATTGTTCGTTGCCGCCATCAGCCGTTTCAACGGCGCGTCGATGGAGCGAATGATCCAGGCGGCCACCAGCGCTCCGCCCACGATGGAGACGGCAATGATCACCAACGTGGTATACAATATTCCGCGGCTTGCTGCCGAAATTTCTTCCACGTCGATGACACCCACGATTTTCCACCCGGTTGCCTCATTGGTCGCGTACACGGCAATTTTGTCCGTTCCGTCTGACGAATACTCGACATTCCCTGACGGTTCCACTTTCATTTGCTCTACGTAGCTTTCGGTATCTTCGGAACCTATTTCAATCGTCGGATGGGTTATGTACTTGTTATCTTTGTCCAATACGGAGACATAACCTGTCTCGCCAACTTTGATTTTGTTGATTTGCTCGGCAAGATTGGTCAGGCTAAGCACGATGCTGACTACGCCGGAGTCGTCGGCGGTGGCCATGGAAGGCACAACGATCACTTTGCCGTCCTGGCTAATAATCGGATTGTTGACGAGCGTCTGCCCTTTATTCTCCATGGCCAGCGTATACCACGCCCGTTCCCTCGGATCGAAATCTTCCGCAAAGGTCTGCTGCGGCGAGTTGAGCAGCTTTCCTTCCGTTGTCGCAAATTGCACATGGTCGTACTCGGATTTCACCGCTTTGATTGGGTCCAAAATTTGACGAAGCAGCGGACTTTCGTCACCGTCGACCATGCCCTTGTTCACCGTTTGCGAGAGGTATTTCAGATCCTCCAGGCTAGTGTTGATCAGTGTTTCCACTTGCGTATTCACGGTTTCTACCGATTGACGCGTATTTTTGAGAAACTGTTCCGTGATGTCTTCCTTGGCGGTCAGATACGACAACCATCCCAAACCGGCTGTCGGAACGACGAGAATCACCAGAAAGGCCAAGGTGAGGCGTGCCCGGATCGTAAACTTCCTTCCGGTTTTGGGGACGCCAGGTTGAACGACAGGCTTGCTGCGTTTTGTCTTTTGCTTCTTCATGAATCCTATCCTTTCTTCGGCATCATAGTTCTACCCATAATCGTCATGCATAGAAAGTGGCAGTTTTATATATTTCGGCAGGACAGGCCGATAACTTTAGGCTAAAAGTCCTTTGATTTAATGAAAATTATAAATTTCGACATTTTCCTTGTTGGGAATTTGAGCATATCAGCAAATTTTTATTCAAACTTGCTAGCATAGTAGTCTTTTAGTTGCGCAAAAGATACATTATCATCCAATAATTTAGGATGAAATACCCAATAAATCAATTGACAGGATGTGTACTTGTGATATAGTAGTCGAGAAATATTTTAATATGCCTACATAGGAAGGGTAGTTGGAGATGACAAATAAACAAACAGGAAGAGCCGTACGGCGTTTGACCGCAGGCATGCTTGCATTGCAAATTGGCATCACCGCATTCGGAGTTCCCGCATTCGCTTCGAAAGTGACCATCGTCTCGCCTCATGGCGTGGAAACCTTATCGCCGGAAGGCGCCATTCAGTCCACGGGCACATGGGATGTAGGAACGCGCGCGGGAGACTATGTTTACGTGGCAGGCATGCGCGGCATTGACCCCACGACCAACAAGCTAGTCGCTGACGAAGAAGGCCGCATTCGACAGGCGTTTCTCAACATGAAGCTGATTGCCGAATCCGAGGGCGCCACGCTGCAGGACGCGACTCGCCTCGTAGTGTATGTGACGGATATGTACCGGTATCGGCCCATCGTGAATCAGATCCAGGAAGAACTTTGGGGCAAGGGTCCGTACCCCCCGCGTACGATCGTGGAAGTGGACCGCTTGAACCAGGATGATATCGTCGAGGTAGAGGGCACATTCTATGCGCCGGAGAAAACATCGAAAGCAGCTCAGAAGGGACCGTCCGCGAACGGCACGAACGTGTCGCCTAACGGTGTCAAAACCCTTGCTCCTCAAGGCGCGATCCAATCCACGGGGACGTGGAATCTCGGAACGCGGGCCGGCGACAACATTTACGTGGCAGGCATGCGCGGCATCGATCCGGCCACCAACAAGCTCGTGTCGGACGAGGAAGGGCGTATTCGCCAAGCGTTTCTCAACATGAAGCTGATTGCCGAATCCGAGGGCGCCACGCTGCAGGATGCAACCCGTCTCGTGGTGTACGTGACCGACATGTATCGATATCGCCCGATCGTGAACCGGATTCAGGAAGAACTGTGGGGCGACGGACCCTATCCTCCGCGCACGATCATCGAGGTAGACCGCTTGAACCAGGACGACATCGTTGAGGTGGAAGGCACATTCTACGCGCCGGAGAAAACATCGAAGGCAGCTCAGAAGGGGCCGTCCGCGAACGGAACAAACGTGTCGCCTAATGGCGTCAAAACCCTTGCTCCTCAAGGCGCCATCCAGACTACAGGTACATGGGATCTTGGAACGCGTGCAGGGGATACCATTTATGTGGCAGGCATGCGCGGCATCGATCCGGCCGCCAACAATCTCGTGTCCGACGAAGAAGGCCGCATTCGCCAAGCGTTTCTCAACATGAAGCTGATCGCCGAATCCGAAGGCGCCACGCTGCGGGATGCTACCCGGATCGTCGTGTACGTCACAGACATGTACCGGTATCGTCCAATCGTCAATCAAATCCAGGAAGAACTGTGGGGCGACGGACCTTATCCTCCGCGGACCATTATCGAAGTGGATCGTCTGAACCAGGACGACATCGTCGAGGTGGAAGGCACGTTCTACGCGCCGAAAAAATAAATACGCACAACATGGCGGCTCCCTTGCGGGAGCTCCTTTTTGCTGCCACGAATCCGAGAGATCCAGTCGAAGCCGCTCCATTCTATCAACTTTTGAAGGGTCAGCCCGTTCGCTGGACTTGCCTGGAATCCACGGAAACTGCGGCTTAGCCCCCACCACATGCCGCATGCTGTAACGAACCTCCCATACCTTATATGATGTTTTGGAGAGCGGTTGGAATTCTAACGAAACTCAGACACGTTATTTGACCGGAAAATGGGCGATTATGCACCATTTCCAGGAAATAACGTGTTTCAGGTTCATTAGAGCGGCTTGAGTGCCAAAACTACCTGAATAGCGCGTCCTAGGTTCGTTGCATTATCCGTTTTCCGCCCTAACCTCAACTTTGGATGAATGTATCCATCTATGTAAGCGCCCAACACCAAAAAGGGCTCCCGCATTCAACCTTGAACGCACGGAAACCCTTTTGACAGTACTGGAGGAGCCTTAACCGACCCAATGCGCCGACTTGGTCTTCAGCCGGGAAAGGTCGTTTTCGATATTTATCGGCTGGGAAAGCACCCACATATAGTATAACGATTTGGCCGCTTTCTCCCGGGTGACCCCTGCTTTGGGTTCCAGTTCCCGGCCGTTCCAGACTCTTCCCCGTTCAATGTCTTTCTCTGAGCGCAACAATCCCAGCATGTACGCCTTCCTCACCCGATCGTAGAGAGCCGGGTCGATCTCGTCCGTATCCTGCAGCTGTTCAAAGGACACAAGCGGATAATACATGATTCCTCGTTCGTCGGGCGCCAAATGAGCATCATAGTCCGGTTGGTCCGGGGGAACTGCTTCCCCGTTATAGTCGGTCATGTAAGCCGGGAGCACCTTCGCACCGAATTTTGCCTCAAAGGCATCCAACAGCATGCAGCCCATGGTCTCTCTGGACAATGTCCCTTCCGCCTGCACGTCCCGACCTAATACGTCTGGGGCCAGATCCAATAACCGGGACAATGCATGTCGAAATTCGCCAAACTTCATCAACGCTTCCGGGTGAAAGCAGGATCGTTCATCCAGCTTCATAACGCCCAGCTGGACCAGCTTCTCAATCTGATTCCGGTAATACGCCCCGCGTCCTGTCATGGCGCCGACAGCCATCTCGGGATATACGGCCGACCAATCCTGATTCCGAATCGCTGCCTGCACCTCCGGCTTCAGCCACGAAGCAACCCGGGCAGCATCAGGCTGCCCCTGCTCCGCAAGCCGCGCAAGACACATTGCCACGATGCGGGCAAACGACTTGGAGAGGCTTTCTTTGAAATGCGTGCCATCGATCTTGCGCGCCGGATGACCGTTCGCAAGACTGCCGTCATTGGTTTTGCCCGGCGTCTCCCCTGCTTCGATCGACATGAAGACGGCGGTTGTGCCTTCGACACCGATCTCGTTATAGTACCGCACGCTCTCCCGGTTCAAATCGATCAGCGGCACGTTCAACTGTTCGGCCAGTTCACGCATGATCTTCGGAAATTGCCGCTCGCGGAAAGAGTCCGCGTAGACATGCCCGGGCGCGGCATTCCCATCCACCCGGGACATTGGCGTGACCAGCATCGGGATCATCTGCCTGGACCGGATCGCCGGAATGTACACCTCGCGAATATACGTGCGGTACATTTCTTCCGTCGCGCCTCTGCCAAAGCGGTGGTTCTCGTCACGCGATTCGTCGTTGTGCCCGAACTGGATCAACACGACGTCCCCTGCATTTCCCGTCAGCAAAATATCGTTGAAGCGCCCTTCCGTATAAGCGCTTTTGAAGGACCGTCCGCCCATGGCATAGTTGATCACCCGCACCTGCCTCGGGTCGAACAAATCATCGAACACCTGCCCCCAGCCGCTCATCGGCGCTTCCATGAAAATATAGGATTTCACGGTGGAGTCCCCGAGCGTAAACAGTGCAGGCAGCTTGCTTTCAGGGCGCGGGTAGACCGGTATGGGCGTCAGCACCAGCTCGGCGATGCCTACAGGACAGCCCAACCGGCGAGGTTCGATTTCAACGTCGATAAACTCGCGTCCGTTCACATAGTCGTAACTCCATAACCGCTCGTCCTGAAAAACGCGTGTCCTATTGGGTACAAGCCGTGCCGCATCCCAATAATCCGCATTCAGCAAGCCATCCGCATGCATGCCCGAGATCGCGATCATCGTGTCGCCAAGCCCGGACGTGGTACGTACCTGTATCCGATATGCGCCAGGCTCGGCCTTGACCCGGAAACACATGCCGTAATGGTTGAAATCCTTCTCCGTGGATTCGTTTCGATCCGCAAATCGTTCCTCGAGGATGACGCACCCCTCTTGAACCGGCACGATCTGTTCAATATGAACCTCTCGTGGCGGCTGGGCGCAGGTTCTTTCCACGAAACCATATCCGGCGGCGTCGTCATAACGCGGGACGACGCCCTGCTCTTCCTGCACAACGGACCGATACCCCTTTTTTGGCAAAGCCGTGAAGTTGAACTGCATGCTTTTGACCATCACATCGATCCCCCCTATCCGTTCATGCCATGATGGATTGCATTGCCTGCTTTCCCTTATTCCATCGTCCAGCCATCCATTATTTCAGTCCGCACCGTGCTTATCCGGACACAGAGCCGGCGTTTGCGGAACCGTATCGTTCCACCTCCAACGATGCCAGCAGATAGGGAGCTACGCCCATCGGTGTATCGGCAACGACCTGTTCCGAAATGTAATAATCATAGGAGCCGTTGCGATCCTTGCTTAACCCGGCCCCATTGCAGATCGAATGCAAGTGCAGTCCTTGTTCGTCCTCTGACACCAGATGTGTTCCAATGCCTTCATAACCGCGCAGCATGCCTGCGGCAAAAGACTTCTCCAAATACCCCAGCCTGATGCCTTTGGCTAGTGCATAGACGAACATGCAGGAACCCGAGGCTTCCACATAGTTGCCAGGGCGCTTCGCTTCATCCAGCACCTGGTACCACAGCCCCGTGGCTTCGTCCTGGACGCGCAGCAAGGCATGGCACATGCGGTGGAAGATGCCTACCAGCGTGCCGCGCCGCGGATGAGTGACCGGGAAATGCTCCAGGCTGTCCACGAGCGCCATCGCATACCATCCCATGGCCCGGCTCCAGAAGTGCGACGACAGGCCGGTCAACGAATCGGCCCACTCCTGTTCCCGCGATTCGTCCCATCCATGGTAAAGCAGGCCGGTCCGGGGATCGCGGTTTTTGCGCTCGATCAGCTCAAGCTGGTGAGCAACCTCATCCATCAGCTCGGGACGGGCAAATACCTTCGCATATTCCGCCAGAAACGGGGATGCCATGTATAAGCCGTCCAGCCACATTTGAAAGGGATACACTTTTTTGTGCCAGAAGCCGCCTTCCGACGTCCGGGGCTGACTGATCAACTGATTTGCCAGCAAATGGGCAGCCTTCGCATAACGTTCGTCCCCCGTCTGCCGGAGGAGCGGAAACAGGTTTTTGCCCTGATTGATCTGATCGAGATTGTACTCTTCCAACGAATACGTGCGAATCGATCCATCCTCGTTTACAAAAGCGTCCATATGCCTTTTTACAAAGCGAACATATTCGGCCGCTCCAAGCTGCTCGCCTGCACGTCCCATGGCCATGAGCAGCATGCCGGGCACATAAGCCCATCGTTTCAATATATATTCATGTTCTCCCCGATCATTACACTGTCCCAGAATCATTTCTGCAATGGTTTGTGCGCGGCTTGCCTGTGCTGTTTTCACGTGATCCATTCCGTGTTCCTCCTGTCATTAGTTCTCCTTCCCCTGCGGGTCCAACGCGTGAGCATTGTTCGACCGGGTAATGCTCGCGGATGCTAATCCAGCCCCTCGTATTCGAACCAGCCGAAGTCAGCGAATGCATCATCCCTTCCAGCGCTCTCCAATGCCTCGTTTCCGGTCGAGTCTGTGCCCGGCTGCGTGCAAGCATACAGGCCGATGTACGTGCCGGTAAATCCCCCGGCCCGGTCCGTGCTGAGCAGCCTGCCGTCTGCGTGTTCGCACAAAGGCGTCCATTCCGCCGAGTCATGCTCGCGATAGTCGAAACGGTAATCCTGATGATGCGCTTCTACCTTCAGTTGGATGCGATCGGCTGCCCATGCTGCCGCAGCCAGCCGTCTCTCCCGTCCGCCTTGGCGCTCCATCAGGCGCAGTACACGCTCGCCCCGCTCCAAGGCGATCTCGCATCGAAAATGATGGTCCCCGTTATGAAACAGCGCTAGCCCCGCCGTTTCGCCTTCATGCCCGGGCTTAAACTCCAACTGCACGGCTGCCCTGAAGCTCAGATGCTGCTGGCGGCGTCCGACGAAGGCCGGATTGCCCTGTCCGGAAAGCGTTTCTGGCTTCAGCCTCAACCGCAGATAACCGGGACGTTCGGCAAGGCTCCAAAAGTCGCCGCGCGGCGTACGGAGGAAGTTCCAGACCAGGGAAAGACCGCTTCCATCGAACTCATCCCGGACGGGATCGGCGGGCCAGACCGTTTCCGGCAAATCCGGCGCCTGAACCTCCAGTTCCAGCCTGCCCGCACCCGGGCTGACGACAGGCCATTCCTGTTCCCACACTACCGGAGCCAGAAACGTTTCCCGGCCCAGATTGCGGTAATATCCACCCGCCGTTCGGGAAGCAAGACAGAACATCCACCAATCGCCATGCTGCGTCTGGACCAATTCGCCATGGCCCACGTTGACGATGGGATACTCCCGGCCGAGATGCCGATGGGTCAGGATCGGGTTAGCCTTGTGGCCTTCATATGGACCGCGCACGCTGCGGCTGCGGGCAATCGTTACCGCGTGCGTATGCCCTGTTCCGCCTTCAGCGATCAAGAGATAGTACCAATCCCCGATGCGGTACAAGTGCGGCCCTTCCTGAGCATGCGCGACTTTGAGCGCGCCTTGCCAGATGCTTTCTTTTTCGCCGATCAGCCGTCCTTGTTTCAGGTCAATTTCCTGCAGCCAAATATCCATATGTTTGGGATGGTCCTGCCCTTCCGGCGGGACGCGATTGCCCGTATAATATGCACGGCCGTCCTCATCGAAGAAGAGTGAGGGATCGATGCCCGGTGCGTCCTCCAGCCAAATGGGGTCCGACCAGTCGCCGGCCGGGTCCCTGGTTGTGACGTAAAAGTTATGTTCTTTTTTGTCGTTGTCGACATAAGTCGTGATCATGTAAAATACGCCATCATGATACCGGATCGTGGGAGCCCAGATGCCTCGCGAAGGCAGGATGCCGTCCAGATTGAGCTGGGAGGCGCGGTCGAGCACATGCCCAAGCTGCCGCCAGTGAACCAGATCCTTGCTGTGGAACAGCGGCACGCCCGGAAAATATTCGAAACTGGATGTCACCAGATAATAGTCATCGCCTACGCGAATGGCCGACGGGTCGGGATAAAATCCGGGCAGTACCGGGTTTTGAAACGTTCTCAACATAACTCTCCTCCAGTTCGTCGTATGGAAACACGCCCATTATAGTGGATTGAGAGGTCGTTTTTTTAATCGTTCCATGTGCATTTCGCCTTTTCTTCATCTTTTTTGCTCTTATGAGGGATGCCCCGGCCCACCCTGAATCCCAAAAAAAGAAACCATCCTGCATTTACGGATGATTTCTTATCGTTGCAAAAATGGATGCTAACGTGGTTCTCCATTATTGTCAGCTTACTTAAACTCTTCCGGACCGACATCCATCGCAAAGGTACCATCAGCATACAATAACGGACTGCGTTCAACGTTTTTGCGAGAGTATTGCTCTACGTGTGAGACGCGCATTTGCTTAGAATCGGTAAAATCGATGTGAGCAATCGCTACCCAATATGAAAGATGGCTTTTCTGGTGCAGCGGCGTGGTCACAACTTGCCCCTGATGATTGTCGACCACTGCTCGGACCTTCATGGATTTGAAACTTCCAATCCCGTTGCTGAGCGCGCTGTATGCCGCAAACAGAATGTATTTCAATGCCTCGGGGCGATGGATGACGATGGTTTCTTTGCCATGGGATAATGCATCCCCGTATAACTGTATGTAGGGTTGTTCAAGAGCGGATCCCAGGTTGCGATAATAAATTTTTCCGATCTCGTTGTCCTTCGTCACATAGAAGCAATAGAGATCCAGATCCTTGTCTTTTTTCCATTCTAACGTGGCGGTAACTTTTTCAGACTTCTTAATGTTGATGCTTTCTTGCTTTTTAAGGTCCAGCTTCAATGGCATGGGCGGTTCTTCTATTGCGGCAGCAGCTTCTTCGGCGGCATCCTCCAGTGCAAGGCCGTAATTGGTGACGAGTGCGGCAAGTCCGCCATGAAACCCGCTCCCGACGGCATTGAATTTCCAGTCCCCGTTATGAATGTACAGTTCGCCCACAACGATGGCCGTTTCCAGATTCAATCCGTCTCCGAAATGAAATGTAGCGATTTGTTCGCCATTGGAAGGATCATAAATCAGGCATGAGGCGTCCCGGACCATGGAAAAATTTTTTCCGTTGATTTCTCCTTCATGGATCGTCAGCGTGATTCCGATTTTATCGATGTCGGGCGGGATTTTGCCAAACGAAATATGAATGCGTTCCATCTGCCCGTCTCCACCGAAACTATGCCTAACGGCTCCTTGCCTGCCCGATTGTTGGTTATAGAAAATCATATCATCGTCTCTCGTGCATCTCCCTTCATGATTAAGAAGAAACGCTGAAGCGTTGATATCGATGGATGGTCCCGACGTATGCCACGTAAGCCCAATCGCCAATTCAGGAAATATCCTGCCTTTAGTAAGTTCCACTTTTTGTCCTTTTTGCACAATCATAAACGCTCCTCCTCTTCCAGACACAATTCCAAAAATGCAAACAATCCGGATGCCTCCACCGCACGCCTGCCCCAATCATGCCAAAAGTAAAGCACCTGTCCCGTCTGCCCACGTTCTGACGGGTCCATGTCAAGACACAAGTAATCCCCGCCGCCGTTGCTGGCAATCGGAATCCATTTCGGATTCCAAGCCATCGGTTTGATTTCGGCATCGGCCTCCGCTTCCATTTCATCCGGTTCGAACTCCTCCTGCAGGAAACGCCAATTCTCCAGCACCTCCGCGAGCGGGGACAGGGTCAGGTTGCGGACGAAACACTCCGTCCCGATCTCCCGTACCTGTCCATTGTGCACGCGATAAAGGTCCTTCATTTCTTCAGGCAGGGAGAAGCCGAGTCCGGTCTCGACATCGCGAAACTCCTCTTCGCTTGCACCCTGCTGCAAACCCAACGCCTCCCTGAAATCCGGACGCTCGTTTGCTCCTTTCGCAAATATGCGCTGCCACAACGTTTCTGCTTTGCTGACCATTCGGCTTCATCCTCTCCCCGTAAGATTCCCGGCATGCTGCCGGAGCAGATTACATTTCTTTTAAAACGCCTTTGACCAAACCGATAAACGTCGTTTTCACCTGCGCAGCCACTTCGATGACCTCATCGTGGCTCAGCGGCTGGTCCAAAATGCCGCACGCCATGTTGGTCAGGCAGGAAATGCCAAGCACTTTCATGCCACCATGGGTCGCCACGATTGCTTCCGGAACGGTGGACATGCCGACGGCATCCGCGCCCAGCGTGCGAATCATGCGAATCTCGGCCGGCGTTTCGTAGGCTGGTCCTGTCCACCACGCATACACGCCTTGCTGCAGGCTGATATTTTGTTCCTCGGCGACCCGCAATGCCAGATGGCGCAGTTCACTGCTGTACACCTCGGACATGTCGGGGAATCGAACGCCAAGCTCATCATTGTTCGGGCCGATGAGCGGATTGTTGGCCACCAAATTGATATGGTCCGTAAGCAGCATCAGTTGACCTGGCGCAAAGCCGGTGTTCACCGCGCCGCAAGCGTTGGTAACGATCAGCTTTTCCACGCCCAGCGCCTTCATGATGCGAACCGGGAACGTCACTTCATCCAGCGTAAATCCTTCATAATAGTGAAGGCGCCCTTTCATCGCAACAACCGTTTTGCCCTGCAGCTCACCGATCACGAGTTCGTTCGCATGGCCAACGGCTTCGGATTGCGCAAAATGCGGAATGCTTGCATACGGAATCACCGTTGCATTTTCGATCTCGTCCGCCAGCGCCCCAAGGCCTGAGCCCAAAATCATGCCGACAACAGGTCGGCTTGCGCCGATTTTGCCCAATATGTAATCTCGCGCTTCATGAATATGTGATGTTTGATGCATGGATATGTCCTCCCGAATGTATGGAATTAGAGTAGGCGAAACAGCACTGCATGATCCAGTGTAAGCTACCGAACCATCCGATGCAAACGAAAGGCTGACCTAAAAGGCAAAGACAAAGGCCGCTCGGCCCCTTACGACTGGAGCAGCTCGAAATACGAGATGACAGTGCGTCGAAATCCGGAGCTTCGCCCACATTCTCGTGAAACTGCATGCCAATGGAGTAAGCCTCATCTTGTCCCCACTGTACACAAAAAAAAAGACTCTCTGTCGAGAGTCGGCATTCATATATTCCGTACAAACGAATGTAAACGAAGCTGATCCGTCCTTCGGCTTTAATTCACCGTCATGATCGAAGCCCCGTAATCTTCAATATGAACCTTCGCGCTAAACGTAACGGGAATCGCAACAAACTCTCGGTCCCAGTCGTCCTTGAGCTGTTCCCACAGGGCGGGATGCTGAATCCGTACGGTTTTGCCGAAGCCGGCTGCTTCCGCCCGCAGCGATTTCATTTTGGCAACGGCCTGCTGTGCCAGCGCGATCACCCGCTCCTCCACGATATCGGCTTGTTTGGCGAGCAATGCATTGTTCCCCTTATTCTCTTTGTGCACAAAACTTTCCGAGATTCGACCGGTCGACGTTAACGTGACATGAAACGAAAGCTCGTCTCCCCGAACGTTGGCTTTGATTTCGCTTTTGGCAGACTTGATTTCGTAGGTGAAATTTCGCTGTGAACCCGGCTCCGCGACTCTCACGATGCCTCCGGCCAGATCGCCGGTGATCCACTGCAGCCCCTCCACATCGATTTCGCTTAAATGACCGCCGTATTCCCGCGTTTTACCACGGATTATGCCCGCACCGGACAGCTTGACACCTTGTTTCGTGACGATGACATTGGGCAAGATGAAGCTTGAACCCGACTTCAAGGGACCGATGACTTTGGCGAGCGAAACCGGTTTGACCATACGGGCGCTGCGGGATCGGTTGTTGAACAGGTCCTTAAGCATGAAGGCCGGCGTCTGTCCGGAATGCGTTTCTTTAAACGCATCGCTGGCCGTTCCCGTGCTCGTAAAAAGCAGCAAGCTCAATCGAATATCGTTATCCGCCAGATAGAAGTCCAAGAGCTCATTCATGGGTACCTGCTCCAGCAGTTTCGAACCGATGACAATCGTTTTCAGATGAAAGCCTGCCGGAGACTGGTTGCTGAGATAACTTTCCCTGGTCATTTCCATGTTGGAATTTCCCGTCTCCTGTTCGTTGTAGAACGTTTTTCCCGGCGAAGCGGCACCGGAATTATCCCCCTTCTCAGGCAAAACAAACTGCACGGTTCGCCGGATGTATTGTTTGGAGTCATTGCTCTCCTTCCCCACTGCTGACGATGCGCCGTTCTCGTCCGGGGAAATCCAGTCCAGCGCAATCCCGGCCTCGAGATTGCGCTCCTCAATCGGTGAACTGCTCCAGCACCCCGCAAGCAGGATGCATCCTGTGAGCGCGCTGATCAGCAGCATGCCGAGACGTGCTTTTTTCATGACAGTTTCGACCTCCAAACGGAAAGCAGGAGCAGGATGATCGGAAAACTCGAAAAGAGGATCAAATTGGCTTTTCCAATAAAAGCTCCCACAGCAAATACTTCATTCATGTTTTGAGGCAGTTGGGACAACACACAGATGAAGGGCACGATCACATACAGACTCCATTTGTACGGCATTTTCGTGATCTGGGACAGCCCCAGAGCCGCACAGTAGAACACAATCGTGAACGTGGCGAAAATCTGGATGATCCAGATGGACAACAACAGGGATTCGAAGCGTTCCAGCAACAGGTTCTCCACCTCCACGCTCCGCGCGAGATCAAAAAAAGGCCAGGTCCGCGTCAGGACGCCATCAATCGAAAATGCGCCGATACAAATGATCACCGCCGTCGTATAAAATACGACAGCCAACCCGATGCCCCAGCCGGCAATCAGCGTCGCTCTCTTTGGGTTTTGCATTCGGCACAATATGAACAACAGACATTCGCTCCCGCTGAAGGTCAGCGTGGTCGATCCCATGCCATGCAGGACAGGCATGAACCCTTTGGCGAGCACCGGTCGAAGATTGTCCACATCGAAAATATGAAAACCCAGCGAAAAAATCAGAATCATGACGAAAGCGATGATCGGAAAGATCACTTGACACACTTTCCCGATCGTGGTTATTCCCTCCATACACAGGTACAGGGATGTCCATATAAACAAAGCCAAGATGGCCCAGCCTGGCGTTCCTTCCAGCAGAAAGAACGAAGTGACTTCTTCCATGGATCGCAGTTCGAAACTGGCCACATTGATGTAATACAGAATCAAGATCAATCCGATGCACTTGCCCACGAAAGAACCGGCAATTTCCTGCACGTATTCGTAAAAGGTCATTTCCGGAAAACGCTGGCTCAGCTTGATGATGATCCATGCGTTAACAAAGCTGTATGTTCCTCCGACAGCCACCGTCATCCAGGCATCGGGCGTGCCGACTGCCTCGGCCAACTCCCTCGGCAAGATCAGCAGCTCCGCGCCAATGATGAAACAAACAATCACACCCATGGCTTGTAACGTCGTTAGCTGGTTGGATTGAGGCAACCCGGCTGACATCGCTGCACCCCCTTCCTGAGTTAATCGCTGCGTTTCGGATCTTTCGTTTTCAATACGTTCGGCCGGCTTTTCATGAATTGCAGCGGCGCGCGGATTAAATAATCCTTCCAGTCTTTAAGAGACTGGGGTACCGCCATCGTCACGTAGGGAATGCCAAAGCTTTTGAGCTTCAGCATATGGATCGTCAAAAACAGAAAAGACATAATAACGCCATAGAGCCCAAAGATCGCGGCGCTGAACATGATCGGAAACCGCAGCAAGCGCATGGAGATGCCTGCGCTGTACATCGGCGTGGCAAACGACGAAATGGCCGTCACCGCCACGACAATGACCAGAATGGGGCTGACGATGCCAGCATTGACCGCAGCTTGCCCGATAATCAAACCGCCGACGATCCCCATCGCCGGACCAATCGGTTTGGGCAATCGCAAGCCTGCTTCCCGCAGCATTTCGATCGCTACTTCCATGATCATCGCTTCAATCAATGTGGAGAAGGGAACGCCCTGCCTGGTGCCGATAATGGAAACGACCAGCTTCGTCGGAATAAGGCCGGGATGAAACGAAATGAAGGAAATGTAAACTGCCGGAGCGAACAACGAGATTAACGTGGCTACAAAGCGAAGGATTCGAATCAGGGAACTGGGCAGCCACCGCTCATAATAGTCTTCGGGAGACTGCAGCATCATGCCGTAAGTTACGGGCATTAGCAATGCATATGGGGAGCCGTCGAGCAAAATGGCTACCCTGCCTTCCAACAAAGCCCCCATCACCCTGTCAGGACGCTCGGTACTTTGGATTTGCGCGAAGGGACTCAGAAAGTTGTCCTCGATCAGCTGCTCCACGTAACCTGCTTCCATCACTTCATCCACCTCGATGGTGCCGACGCGCCGCTTCACTTCTTCCACAAGCCCGGGGTTGGCAATATCCTTGAAATAGACGACCATCAGTTCTTTTTCAACCCGGGTCCCCACCTTGTAGGATATCATCGAGAGGCTGGCGCTCTCGCCATGCCTGCGAAGCATCGCCGTGTTGTCGCTCAGCACCTCCGTAAAACCGAGGCGTGGACCGCGAAGGACCGATTCGGAGACGGGTTCTTCAACCGAGCGGCTTTTTCCCCCGGAAATGCCAAGCACAATCCCGCCGGGAGCACCATCCACCAGCAGCATCACCGATCCGAACAAAACTTTGCGGAGCGCCTGCTTGACATCCGCAACCCACTCGATTTCTGCGATCGGCAGCAATTGCTGCATCAGAAAATCCTCCAGCGTCCGATCTGCTGCGAACCGTTCCGAATCCAATGGCGCGCTGCCCCAATCCAGCAGTGGTTTGATCACATTTTCGTCCAAACCGGACTTATCGGTCAGACCGTCAATGAAAAACAGAACCGCTTTCACGTTCAAATTTTGCAAATAGATTGTTTTTTCGTTGATGTCCTGCATGTCTCTGGCTGAAGCCCTGAACTTGCCCAGATTCAGCAGATGATCCATCGTAAAAGACAGCCCTTCTTCGCCAGCTTCCCCATCCCCCGTTTCGGTGTCCTGCCGGTCCGCATCGGGGTAAGCGGAAGGCTGTTTTTGTACCTCTTCCATCCTCTGTTTGCGCCTGCTGTGCCTTCCGTCCCAGGCCTGGATCTGTTGAAAGACCTGCCATATGAGCAAAGGAAACAATGTCAGCCATACTGCTTCCGCTATCATGTTCCATTTCGGCATATGATGCATGATCGTTTGCCACATGGTCCATCCCCCGTTTCCAAAACCTCCATATAGGTTGTAGAGTTTCCAAAAGATAATAAATCATGCAAAAAAAGAACAAAAGTCATTTGGGTCTCATGCCCCAAATGACTTTTGTTCTTTCCGATTTAAAATATAACGATCCCGCCCGCTGCCGCAAGCAAAATGACGACGAACGGATGCAGCTTGTACTTGATGATCGCAAGCAGGCAGCCTGCACAGATGACGAGCATCCCCAGCGTCGTCCAGTCGAGCAGCGATCCGGTATTGCCGCCAATGCTGAAGTGAATGGCCGCGTAAATGATGAGTCCGGTCACGATCGGCCTAAGGCCATAAAAAGAGGAGCGGACCCACGTATTGTTCTGCAAACGCAGGAAAAATGCAGTGAAACAAATAACGATGGCAAGCGACGGCAAAATAATGCCGATCGTGGATACGATCGCTCCCGGGATACCGCTCTCGGAATATCCGATCAGCGTGGCCGTATTGGTGGCAATCGAGCCTGGGGCCATGCCGGCCAAGGAAACGAGTTCTTGGAACCGTTCCGGTTCGATCCACCCCTTATCCATCACTTCCCGCTGAATAAGGGTAATTACCGCATATCCTCCGCCGAACGAGAGGGAGCCCACTTTTAAAAACAACCAAAATAATTCCCACAGCATGTAATCACCTTCAGATGTAATATTCGGGAAAATGAGGCTCCTGCTTGTTCTCGTTGTCCTCCTTCTCCGTTTGTGCCGCCATGCCGAGTGCACGTTTGACAAGCACAACAAGCACGCCGATGATCGGACCACCGATAATCAGGTACAGCGAATGAACCTGGGTGAACAGCAGCACGGATACGCTTGCGGCGGTCAGCAGCAAAGTCGCGGCATCCATGATCGACCGTTTGCCCATCTTGAATGCAGCCACGATGATCAGCGCCACTATGGCTGCATGGATTCCTTTTAAAGCCGCCTGTACTTTGGGAACGTCCTGGAACATCATACCAAGCAGGCTGAGGACAAATACGATGATAAACGTAGGCAGCGTAATCGCCGCAACGGCACCTATGGCGCCAATCACTCCTGCCATTCTATAACCGACAAACGCGGCTGAATTGACGGCGACGCCGCCCGGTGCCGAACCGGCCACCGATATCATGTCTGCCATCTCGGAGCGATCCAACCATTTCTTTTTCTCGACGACCTCGCGCTCGATCGCAGCAATCATGGCATAACCGCCCCCAAAGGTAGAGGGACCCAGCTTCAGAAACACGGCACACAACTGGACAAGGAGGTTAAGGTTAATTTTGCGTTGTGTGTTCATATAACACCTTCCCGTTTCATGTTCAATAACTCTTATACTTCATTATAGCATGTTTATTCCATTTTGGAATAAAGTCATCAAAAAATATTAGCCTAAAAGTTATCCTCCCTTTCACAACCTAAAAAATACCACATAATTCCACCAACTTAATTCCACAATAGAATTAACTCAATTATTCCTATAACATTAGCTGGAAAACGTAACTTTCTTCCGTTATACTGAATTTATCTATCCCGACTCATTCACTTGGAAATGGAGCCGTATACTGATGCTTAAACGTTCCCATTCTTCAATTCATAAACAGATTTACGATCGGATCGCTTACCTTGGCACCGTCTCCAAAGCCGATCTGCTGGAATATTTCACGATTACGAGCAGCAGCATGACACGTATTTTGGAAGATATGCTGGGCCAAAAAAAGATCGTCGTTTCCGGATTGGGCAGCTCCACCGGAGGACGCAAGCCGATTCTGTTCCAAACCAACCCATCCTACGGCTATTTGCTTGGGCTGGATATATCGCGAATAAGCTCTTCGCTGGGGTTATATGACCTTCACCTCCAACCACTGGCCCTCTCTCGCTGGAAAATGGATCGTGATTTAACGCCGGAGCGCTTCGTGGAACTGGTAGTCCAAGAAACGCAAGCGATGCTGGAGAAACATCAGATTGCCGCAGAGCAGGTGCTCGGGCTCGGCATAGGTGCTGTCGGACCTCTGGATCCGAAGCAAGGCATTATCCTGCAGCCGGACTTTTTCCCGTCCGAAGCGTGGAACAACGTGCCGATCTGCCGTATGCTGGAGGAACAGCTTCATATTAAGGCACGGCTGGACAATGGGGCCAACACGGCTTTGCTTGCGGAGCATTGGGCGCTGCGAGACGATACCTGTGAACACATGTTATATGTGCACTCGGGGGTCAGTATCCGCTCGGCCATCATGTCCGGCGGCAAAATCCTGCGCGGTGCGGCGGATACCGAAGGGGCCATCGGACAGATGATTATTCAGACGGGCGGCAAAAGGCTGCGGGACAAAGGCAACTACGGCGCCCTGGAAGCCTACGTCTCCGTCCCGTCGCTGGAGGAGCGGGTAAGCGCTCAGCTCAAAATCGGCCGGGAAAGCGTCCTGTCCGGACTGCCGCCGGAGCAAATCCATTTCGCGGCATTGGCCGAAGCGCTTGAACAGAACGACGCTTTGGTCAAGGAGCTTTTTACGGAAACCGCCTCTTATCTGGGCATTGGGCTGGCCAACCTGATCAATACGGTTCATCCGGAATACGTCATTTTGGGTGGAGCTCTCGTCAACGCGCATCCGCTGGTCTACGAGACGGCCATTCAGATTGCCCGCAAAAACATCTATCATTATCCCGAGTACGATCCGGTCTTCTCTCAAGGGGAGCTGCGGGACGAAGGCGTGGTCACCGGCGCAGCGCTGATGATTTTGCAGGAATGGGATGGATGACCTTCTGCAAATCGTGCCAAACACATGCCAAAAACAAACCTCTGAACGATCGCGAACCGCGAGAACAGAGGTTTGTTTTCGTATGCCACAGCCTGAAAACGACAATCGGCGTGACCAAAAAAGCACCCTATACGGGTGCTTGCATTAGCTTCCGGAAGCCTCAGCCGCGTTGTTCATCATCCGCGTCCGCAGCGCAGCGGAATCCGGTATTGCCTGAGGAGCTGTCAGGCGTATTTTTGTTGCGTGCCGCGACCCTGTACCGGTTGCAATAGGAATCGTGGCATAGGTACGAGCCTCCACGCATGGATCGCGCATTTCCTCGGCTCACGCCGAGCGGATTGATGTTGGACGATTGGCGATGGTAATATGGATCGAACTCGTCCGCACACCATTCCCACACATTGCCTGCCACATTATACAATCCAAATCCGTTTGGCTCAAACGCATCTACAGGCGCGGTTCCGACATATCCATCCTCGGCATCATTGGTGATCGGAAACTTTCCTTGCCAAATGTTGCACATATGTTTGCCGTCCGGCGTCAACTCGTCTCCCCACGGATACCTCGCCTGATCCAAACCGCCGCGCGCAGCATATTCCCACTCCGCCTCTGTCGGCAGACGTTTTCCGGCCCATTTGCAATAAGCCAGCGCATCGTTCCATGATACATGAACGACGGGATGGTTCATGCGATCTTCCACATGGGAACCCTTTCCTTCGGGATGTTTCCAATCCGCACCATCCACGATGTGCCACCACGGCGTCTGCATGACCATCGTGGCTCTGTTCTGCCTTTGTTCCGGCGGTAGCAATAAATGAAACACAAAGGAGTTGCCGAACCGCTCGGCTTCCGTGACATAGTTGGTATCTTGGACAAAATCGGCAAACTGCGCATTCGTCACGGCATAACGATCGATGTAAAACGATGAGAGCGTGACTCCCCTGGCCGGTCCCTCTCCGTCCTGTTCGAAACCTTCCGTGCTGTCCGTTCCCATACGGAACGTTCCACCCTCCAACCGAATCATGCCTGGGCGCTCCGCTGCAGGTGCATTCTCTGTTTCGCTTTCCTGACAGCAAGCCTGTTTTAGGGTAATACGCTTCCCCGGCTTGATGTTGACCGCCGTTTTTCCGCGTCCCGGCGTGCAGCAAGAGGCCTGGTTACCGTCCCGTTCGTTGTGATCCATAAAACGTACCCCCTTCGATGGTCTTTGCTTTATTTAATTATATCATCTTAATTTCATTTTGGAAGAAAGTGTTGGGCTGCAACTATATAAACCCCATTAAGCAATCACACAAGGCACTGCGAGTGCAGTACCATCTTCCGATCACGACAAAGACATCTTCCGGTTCCACCCGAATGTAGGGGGATACCAAAAGATGCCGCCTGAATCGTCATCTTCAATTTTGGTTTGGGTACAGCAGCTTGGAAGCGGCTTGCCCCTGTTGGAACCTGCGTCCTCCTTTTATAACTTGTCTACCTGCAGCACGATAACCTGCTTCTCGGTGACGGCATAGCGAAGCCTTTCTTCAGTCAGCACGCCCAGCTTGATCAAGCTTTTGATCTTGTTTCCATCCGCCCTGGACGCGAGCCTCCACAGCTCAGGATCGGCAAGAGACGCATACAGCTTGTTGTCATCGTATTCCTTGCGGTGCTGCAGCACCGTTTTGATGGAAAATCCCCCAATGCACGTCTCGTACACGCCTTGCCCTTCGCAGTATGCGACGATTTCGTCGCGCAGTACGGCCAAGCGCTGCTCAATCTCCTTTTGCTGCCGTTTCAATTCGAAATACTCCGTAACCTTTTGTTCCATGGTCCCGCCTCCTTATAGCTTAATTCATATGCAAAGAGGCGAAGATTAGGACTTGCATCCTGAAGATTGTCCGCTGATGCCCTTGTGAGGATGCATGCCCGGATGCATGTGGTGCGCCGCTTCATGATTAAAGTAAGATGGTCAGCCACATGTCATGCAAAAAAAACATTCTTGCCACGTATTCGTGACAAGAATGTTCTCTGCGAAAAGTACATCGGCAAGAGGTTACTGTCGATGTCGTCCAAGCCGACAAAACTTCTCCACCCGCATTACTTCTCGGGATAAGGGTTAATCATGCGAATGGTGCCATCCGGATTGTACGCCAACTCGGCAAATTTCACGCAGCGCTTGTAGTCGACGCCGCCGGAAAGGGAGCAATCGTGATAGAACAGATACCACTTTTCCCGGAATTGTACAATGGAATGATGCGTTGTCCAGCCTATGACGGGCGGCAAAATGGTGCCTTGGAATGTAAACGGCCCCACCGGGCTGTCGCCGATGGCGTACACCAGTTTGTGCGTCGTTCCTGTAGAATAGGACAAATAATATTTGCCATTGTACTTGTGCATCCATGGTCCTTCAAAATATCGGCAATCCTCGTTGCCTGCGGTCAGCGGTTTGCCTTCCTGATCCACGATGACGATCTCCTGCGCCTCCGAAGCCAGCGATAGCATATCATCGCTCAGTTTCGCCACTCTTGGTCCGAGGGCGGGAGCATCCGGGGCAGGACCTTCCGCATGTTCCACGTAGCTTCCTGTCTGCCATTTCTCCAACTGTCCGCCCCATAGCCCGCCAAAGAACATGTAGGCCTGATCGTCCTCGTCGACGAACACAGCGGGGTCAATGCTGAAGCTGCCTTGAATGTACTGCTCCTCCGGCTTGAACGGGCCTGCCGGAGACGACGATGTAGCCACACCGATGCGGAAAATGCCATCATGGTCCCGCGCAGGGAAAAACAAATAATAAGTGCCGTTTCTGAACGCGGCATCCGGTGCCCACATCTGGCTGGATGCCCAAGGGACATCCTTCACATGCAGCGCCTCGCCATGATCCGTCACGGGTGAATCCATGTCCGTCATGGACAGCACATGATAATCCTCCATCTTGTACTGGTCCCCGTTGTCATTCACTGGACCATCATGGTCGAGATCATGGGAGGGATAGATATAGATGCGATCCTCGAACACATGCGCCGACGGATCGGCAGTAAAGATATGGGTTACTAAAGGTTGATGCGGCTTAGGCAATTCGGGCATGCAAATGGCTCCTTCCAAAAGATATGCAACCGCGCCCAGCTTCTGGACGCGGCGACGGGTTCAACGATGACGGGTGATCCGTCTAGCTTCACTTGGGCGCGGCGATTTGCGCAACACGCTGATAGGCTTCCTTCGGACGATGCGACTCGTCGAACAGGAAAGGCCAGTTTTTCCGCCCTCGGACAGGGAAATCGTCAAGCCAGGTGTAATCGTCGGCTGCCCCCCAGAATGTCACGGCGCTGATATGTTCCTTGTATTCGTAAAGCAGGCGGAAAATGGATTCGTATCGCTCGGCCTGCAACTCCAGCATCTCCTCCGTAGGATGAACCAGATCCGTGCGCCTGTCGTCAAAGCGGAATACCGAGACATCCAGTTCGGTAAGCTGAAGCTGCAGGCCAAGCTGCGCATATCGCTCAATCGCGGCGCGCATATCGTCCAGGCTCGGATCATACAGATTCCAATGCGCCTGCAGGCCGACGCCATGAATCGGCACGCCTTGATCCAGCAGCGAACGGACGAGCCGATAAATGCGCTCCCGCTTGTGCGGATTGGACTCGTTATAATCGTTATAGAACAAAAGCGCCTGCGGGTCTGCTTCATGGGCGAATTCGAACGCTTTGGCAATAAAGTCCTCTCCCGCGATATCCAACCATTTGGAAGGCCGCAGGAATGCATTTTCGTCGTTCGCATCATCCGAAATAACCTCGTTCACGACATCCCAACCATAGATAACGTCCTTATATCTGCCAACGACGGTTTGAATGTGTGCGCGCAATCGCTCCAGCAATACAGCACGTTCCACCAGCCCCCCAGCTTTGTTCTCGAACAGCCATTCGGGAGTCTGGTTATGCCAGACCAGCGTATGGCCGCGCAGCGCCATCCCATGCTCCCGGGCAAAGGCCGCGATGATATCCGCATCCTCGAATGTATACAGTTCCTCCTTTGGATGCACGCTGGAGAATTTCATTTCGTTTTCCGCCGTCAGGCTGTTGAAGTGATATGCAAGCAGTGAACGCTGGCGTTCGATCGTGCCCGGATTCACTGCTGCTCCGATATGGAAAGCGTCCTTGTACAATTCCTTCAGTGGGGCCTCTGTTCGAAACGAAACCATCATTTCCCTCCTCGTTATTGCCCTGTTCCTCTTGGGCTGAAGCTTGCAGCCTGTATTGGCGGCAGGTCAGATCGAATACTCAAACCAGTCGAAACGGGCAGGAGTGCTGCTTGCCCGGCCGTTGCCCGTAGCGTATAGCCCGATCACCGCTCCGGTGAAGCACATTTTATGGACAAAATCCTCCGGAGAGATGGCACGCGCCGAACCCGACCCCAAACCCCTCCAGTTTTCCCCGTCCTCGGAACAAGCCAGCCTGTATTCCTTTTCTGACGATTCGATCCGGAGCCATAGCTGCTCCGCTTGCGTTTCGCTTTCATGAACCGTGTGCGACTCTCCGCGCACCGTCAGACGGGCAAAGAGCACATTGCGGTCTTCCAACCGTCTTATGCCAAGCTCGTAGTGCGCGTCCTCATCCCGGCGGATGCACAACCCCGCTTCTTCCCCGTCGGCGACCGGCACGAATGACATACATGCCGTAAAGCTGGCATGCAGATGCTGCTGCCTCCGGCCGACAAACGTGAGCTGGCCAACGTCGCCGAGACCCGCCGCCTGACCATACAACGTCAGGAAACCCGGTTTTTCTGCAAGCGAGCATGCTCCCTCTGTCGGATTGCGCACAAACATCCATTGCGGTCCAAGTTCTCCATCGAATTCGTCCCGGCCGACAACGATGGCTCCATTTTCCTCCAACAAAGAAGGGGCCGTCACGGGCTGGCGCTGAACCGTCATATCCAGGCTCACTATTCCTTCATTGTTGTCAATGTGCGGCCAACCGTCATTCCAAACGACCGGTGCGAGGAACGTTTCCCGTCCCAGCACGCTATATCCTTCCTCCGTCAACCGCACGCCGAGAAATACGGCCCACCAGTCGCCGTGGTGATCCTCCACCAGATCGGCATGGCCCAAATACTGGATTGGATGATCCAGATGGCGATGGGTCAGGATGGGCTCTGGATAGCGTTCGAACGGACCGTAAGGTTTATCGCTTCTGCCGATGATTTCGCGGTGCTCCTTGGCCGTTCCGCCCGAAGCGGACATCATATAATACATGCCGTTGATTTTGTACAAATGCGGCCCTTCGGTCCATGGACCGCCGTCTCCATGCCATACGACTTGCGGTTCGGAGAGCGCCTCTCCCGTCGCAATGTCGATCTCATACTGAATGGCGTGAGAGTCGTAATCCGCGCCTTGCTGGGCCGTAACATACACTTTGCCGTCATCGTCAAAAAACAGCGATGGGTCAATTCCGCCATACGGAATGCGAATCGGATCGGACCACGGTCCGGCAGGGTTGGTTGCCGTCACGTAGAAGTTGCCGATGCCTCTCACATCTGTCGTAATCATATAGAACGTGCCTGCGTGGTAACGCAGCGCAGGAGCGTAAATGCCGTCCGAGCTTTTCTGCCCGGTCAAATCAAGCTGGCTGATCCGGTCCAGTACATTGCCGATCTGCTCCCAATGAATCAGATCCCGGCTCCGAAAAATCGGTACTCCGGGAAAATATTCGAACGAACTGCAAACAAGGTAAAAATAATCCTCCGCCTTCACGATGCTCGGATCCGGATAAAATCCGGGCAGGATCGGATTGGCATAACGGATCGTATGCGATTGAAGCTGTGGCATTATTCCTTCACACTCCCTACGTTAAGTCCAACGACAAAGTATTTTTGCATGAACGGATATACGAGCAGGATCGGTACCGAAGCAACAATGGTAATCGCGGCCCGGATTGAAATCGGCGTTACCTGTGTCGAATGCTCCACCCCAACGCCGTTGGCTACCGAAGGGTTGCTGTTGGCGTTCATGCTGGAGGATAACAGCTTCATCAATTCATATTGCAGCGTGCTCAGCTCTTGACGGGAGGACGTATACAGAAAAGCATCGAACCAGGAGTTCCATGCCCCTACCGCGACGAAGAGCGCAATCGTTGCCAAAACGGGTTTGCACAGCGGAAAGATGACTTTCCAGAAAATCCTGAAATCTCCGGCCCCGTCTATTTTGGCTGATTCGATCAGGCTTTCGGGGATGGTATAGATATAAGTACGGATGACGATCAAGTTAAACGCGCTGACCAGCGACGGGATGACATACACCCAGAACGAATTGATCAAATGCAGGTCCTTCATCAGGAAATACCCCGGAATGAGCCCTGCGTTGAAATACATCGTCAGTACAAACACGGTCGTGATCAGCTTGCGGAAAATATATTCCCGGCGGCTCAGCGTATAGGCCAGCATGGTGGTCAGGAATATATTCAGCACGGTGGAAAGCACCGTACGCGCCACGGAAACCATGAACGCATTATAAATCGTGCCTGATGCAAACACCGCTTTGTAATTCTGCATCGTGAACTCGCGGGGCCATAAGTACAATCCACCCCGGATGGTGTCATTCCCTGCATTGAACGAAACGACAATCGTGTTCAGAAACGGGTACAACGTGACAATGACCAGCAAAATCATAAAGATGGTATTGAAGGTGTTGAACAGAATCGGTTCAATGCCCCTGCCACCCGGGCGGCGTACGGAAAGTGCCGTATTCCCTGAACCGGACAATGTAGTTTTTTTCATGATTATAACAGCCTCTCTTCCCCAAGCCGCTTGGCGGTCCAATTCGCGATGAGCAACATGGTAATGCTGACTACGGTTTTGAATATCCCGCCGGCAGTAGCTAGCGAATAGTTGCCCTGGGCAATCCCGTATTTGAGCACAAAGATATCAATCGTTTCCGACCAGTCAACAACAAGTCCGTTGCCCAGCAAATATTGAACCTCAAAGCCTGCTTCCAAAATATGTCCGATCGACATAATCAGCAGGATGACAATGGTTGGCTTGATTCCCGGCAGGGTGATGTTCCACATTTTTTGGTAGCGATTGGCCCCATCAATGTCGGAGGCTTCATACAGCGCCGGATCAATAGAGGCCATAGCCGCCAAATAAATAATCGTGTTCCAGCCGACTTCCTTCCAGACATGGGAACCTGCAACGACTCCCCAGAAATACTTTCCTTCCGTCAGCCAGAGAATGGGTTCATTGATGAGGTGCAATTTCATTAAAATATCATTAACGATGCCGTCGGAAGCGAGCGAAGTCGCCACGATGCCGGTAACGATAATCCACGATAAAAAGTGGGGCAGATACGAAATCGTCTGCACCGTCCGCTTCCACATGACCTTTTTGATCTCATTGAGCAGCAGGGCCAGAATAATCGCGGTTACAAAGCCTAATATGAGGTTGATCACACTCATCGCCAGCGTATTGCGAAGCACTCGCAAAAAGTTGTCATCCGTGAATAAAAATTGAAAATGCTTGAATCCTACCCAGGTTTGCTGTGAGAAGCTTCTTGCAGGCTTATAATCCTGAAAAGCCATGGTCCAGCCCCAGACAGGGACGTAAGCAAAGGTAACGATATACGCAAGCAGAGGAACAGACATCCAGATCAGCTGTCTCTGCGCTTTGATGTTCTGCCAGGTCAGCCGTCGGATTTTCGGTTTTTTCTTCGGGCCGAGCGGCTTGTTGCCCACTACGATTTCCTCCATAATATCAAGCTCCCTATCCAGCTTTGTATTGAAAAGAAAACGTCAAGCGACGTTTTTCCAAGATGACAGACTGCGTCCAGCAATACGCGTTTTTGCAAAAACAGGAAGGAAGGAAAGCTGCCTCCCTTCCTGATGACCGTTGTCTTATTTCACAGACCAGTTATCGATTCTCCACTGCAATACTTCATTGATCCGGCTTTCGTAAGCCTTGATATCCAGCTTTTGAATTTCGGAAACGTATTCGTTCCAGACACTGCCGAATTCCGATGGGTTGGCCAGAATCGCTTTCGGCAAATATTTGGTCGACAATTCGTTCAGCTTGGTATTGGCAATCTTGGCTGGAGAACCTTCAACCAGATCGACGGACCAGGCCGGGTAGTAGATTGGATTTTCCGGCGGATCGCTGAAGAAATCCACGTAGCTGTTGAATCCATATGCATCCAGAACTTCCTTATCAAACGGTTTCAGGCTGGATTGATATTCTTCGGGCTGATTGCTTGCCGAAGTGGCGTTGCCATCGCTGAAATAGCCTTCCAGCTTCGGTGCGGTGGCATAGTAGGCGTCCGCTTTGTTAGCCAGCTTCCATGCAGCGTCCGCAGCGTTGTCGCGTTGTTCCTGCGTTTTCATGAAGCGTCCTTCGTCGTTGACGTAGTAGTCCTCGCCCTCAATGCCCCAAGTGAGCGTTTTCTGCCATTCTTCTTCCATCAACTTGTCGAGCACTTTAATAATTTTTACAGGATCTTTAGCGCTTACGGTAATACCGAAACCGTTGTTCAAGTTGAGCGCTGCACGGTCGCGGTAGTAGTCCTTCGTGCTGCTATCGTACACGAGCGGGAAGCCGACATATGTGCGTTCGATTTTGCCTTGTGTTACCAAAGAATCTTCAGCGCTGCCGAAGTTCCAGTGCTGGTCGAACATGCCGAGTACTGTGCCGCTGGACAATTTAGCCATGTACTGATCGTAGTTTTGCGCAAACGCTTCCTTGTCGAGCAAGCCTTGTGCGTTAATTTCATTAAGCTTCTCATAGTACGTTTTGGCGTAATCCTTGTCCGCAAAAATCTCTGCCTTGCCATCGTTTACAACGACGCCGCCATCATTCGGATGACCGATCAAATGCTGTGGCGGGTTCAAAAGGCCCCAGTTTTTCCAGTCATAGTTCAATACCTCGAAGCCGATGGTCGGCTTGCCGTCGATGGTTGGATATTTCTCCTTGTATTTCGCGATCAACTCAAAGTATTCGTCCAGTGTTTTCGGCGTCGGGTAACCGAATTCTTTCAACACGGCTTTCTGAATCCAGAAGGCAGGTCCGCTGTAATAAGTATCCGCTACCTCGCCGTTGTAAGCCCCGTAGTTGGGCAGGTAATAGATGTGCCCGTCGTTAGGGTCCTTCATCTGGTTCCAGTACTTTTCATAATGCTTCTTCAGATTAGGCGCATGCTCCTCGATCAGGTCTTCGAGTGGAATGACCGAACCGGCTGCAGTCAGCTTGGTATCCGCTGAGATCAGATCCGGATAATCTCCTCCGGCAATCATGACGCCGAGCTTTTGGTTTTTGTCGCCGGCCAAAAATTCGAATTTGAACGTAACGCCAAGCTCTTCCTTCATTTTCTTGTAGATTTTGTTGTCTGCGGTTGGCTGCTGTCCGGCCTCGTTCAGAAATACCGAGATTTCGATCGGATTGTCAGGTCCAACCTCGCTGCCGCTGCTTGCCTCGCCGCTGCCTGGTTCATTTGCACCGCCGCCTGAGCATCCGGCCAGTGCAACGCTAAGTGATAGCAGCAGTGTTGCCCCCATGCGGAAAAACTTTTTCTTGCTGTCCCCCATAAAGCACCTCCAAAATTTGATCTTGCTTTTGTGAAAGCCCTTTCATGTGAATGATTTCATTATAAATTTACAGCTGTCTGGAAACTATATTCGAATTATAGCTCTTTCCGAGAAAAGCTCAGGTTTTCTTGTATTCGTTGGGAGACATCTCAAGACGCTTTTCGAATTGTTTCAAAAAATGATTGTAGCTGGCGTATCCAACCCTTTCTGCCACCTCGCTGTTTTTGTACAGATTCGTCTGAAGCAGCCGGCAAGCTTCCTCAATGCGCAGATTATGGAGCAGCTCGTTGAAGCCGATTCCGTTTTTCCGTATCAATAATTGCCCCAGATAAGCCGGGTGCAGAAAGAAACGTTCCGCCAGCAGCTTAATGGTCAATCCTTCGCGAAAATGCGTATGGATATAGTCATTGATATCCTGCACAATGCCCTGGGCCTCGGCCGCATTCTCCTTTAGCAGCAATTCAAAGCAGACTCGTCCGCATGAATGCAGCATGCCGATCAAGTCATCAAAGGTCAACAGGACTTCATCCAGATTAGGGATTTCGAACAGACGATTTGAAGCGCCTGAATCCTTTTCCATTTGTTCCCCCATATACGCGCGAATTTCATGAAGAAGGTAGATGACGAATTTTCGGGCCTCATCCGGGTGAACCCGCGTCTGACGGAAGGATTGATTCATATGATCCACAACGGCCCGATAGGCCGCATGGTCAATGAGATGAAACGTTCCCAGCATGCGATCCAGCAGCTCCACCTGGTCGTAATGCCTTTGAAAAACATGCTCCTTGAGCGCGTCATATTCCAATACTTCGTTTCTCTCCGCTTCATAAAAGGCGTGCAGCAGCGCTTCCTCGGCCGTGATTCGCGAATGGCCGATGCGCGTCAGCGAGGATTCGGCTGCGCCAATCGCCATAAAGGCACGAAAGCCCGCCAGATGGCGAGCCAGTGCCTCCAATCGCTTCCTTACGCTTTCTCCCGATCCTTGGGAGGAGTGGGCAGCATCTCCGAACACAATGGAAACCAGATCGTTGCGCAAGCGGATCATATAGATGGCGTTCCACCCGTTCAGAAACTCTGCTGCAATGCTGTTCCATCGGCTATAATCCTCTCCGGACACCTGAACCAGGCATACATTCCAGACATCGGCGGACCGGGACAGGGATTCCATGAATCGAGCAGCTTCTGTGGATAGCGCTGTACCCGTCAGCGCCTCCTTAATCGCCAAAATCTCCTGCTCTCTCTGCGCGACCTGTCCGATATAAAGCTGCTCCTGCTCCTTGATCAGCTCTTGACCTATCGCGCGCACCTCGGACTCTGCCTGTTCCTCATCCAGCGGTTTGAGCAGATACCGGGAAACTCTGAATTTCAGCGCTTTTCGCGCATACCCGAAATCGCTGTATCCCGTCAAAATAATAAACTTGGTTGACCAGTTGCCTCTGCGCCGCCATTCCTCGATCATCTCCAACCCGTCCATGACCGGCATATGAATATCGACCATGACCAGATCCGGCTTCAGCTCTTCCATCCGTTCCAACCCTTCCGCCCCGTTTCCACACAAGGCACACACCTCAAACCCAAGGCTTTCCCAAGGGATCCACAGCTGCAAGCCCTCCAGCGCCCAAGGCTCATCATCGATCAGCAGTACTTTAAATGCCAATGTCCTTGCCTCCTTCTCCACCCTGATGCTCCAGCAGGTGCAACGGAATTTCAAAGGACACCTCGGTCCCCTCGCCCATTCTGCTCACCAGGCTGAAATTCACCTTATCGTCGTAATACAATTCAAGACGACGATAGACGTTGCGCAGGCCGATATTGCTGCCCCCGCTCTCCTCCTTGCTCCGCATGTGGTACAGAACCTCTTGCAGCCGCTCCTTGTTCATGCCCTTGCCATTATCGGATACAACGATGCGCAGGCGCTCGCTTGCGATTTCGGCTCGGATCTTCACATAGCCAAAACCCTCAATAGCCTGTATGCCATGCTTGCAAGCATTCTCTGCCAATTGCTGGATGGTCATTTTTGGTATTTTATAATGCCTCGCTTCATCGCTGATGTCAATGTAATATTCAAACTTGTCCCGGAAACGGAACTTTTCGATCCCCAGGTACATGACCGTAAAACTCATCTCCTCCTCCAGCGTTACCAGGTCATCCTTCCAGTTCAGCAGGCGGCGCAGCAGTTTGGAAAGGTCCTTGATGATATCCTTGACATCTACATAATTGTTTTTGGTGCTAACGACAAGCAGCGCATTCAGCGTATTAAATAAAAAGTGGGGATTCATCTGGCTTTGCAGCAAATTCAGCTCGGCACGAATGCGTTCGGCTTCCTGGCTTCGCTGCTGAATTTCAAGTTTGTACACATTGTTGATCAAGGAATGGATCTGAGCGGTCATCATATTGAAATTGCGGATCAGATGGCCGATCTCGTCTTTTCCGCCATCAATGTTGATCAGATCGAATTTCTCGTTGCCCACCTTTTGCATATGTCTGGACAGACGCTTCACCCGATAATTGTAGGACCGCAGCATGACATAGATGAAAACCGACGTAATCAGTGTAATGATGCCGGCGAGCATGCCGAAATAAAGCTGCATGGACAGCATCGCTTGTTTGACGCGTGTTTCCTGGGGCACGCCGATCAGCTTCCAGCCTTTCACATAGCTGGCGGTGCCAATCGTAACGATATGTAGGTCCTTGTCTGCCGTCTTGCTCATATCGAACAACGCGTAGTCGCTATCCACCTCGCCCTGATACTTGTCATCCGTCGACACGATGATTTGATTTTGGGCGTTGACCAGATACAGATCCAACGAGCTTTTTTCTCTGGCAATAACGTCGTAGAAACGATTAAGGTAAAAGTCAATGCGGACCAGCTTTTGATAAGAATTGTCCGCGTTGTAATAGTCCATTTTTTCAATTACGCTAAAATACGAAGCGATCGCCGCCCGATCATTCGCAGCCTGATCGCGGTAAGCGATCACTCTCAGCGATTCTCCTGCCGCTTTCCACTGCCTGAACCAAGTACTGGCGCGCATCGTATCGTCCAGATAGTAATAATCCCCGCCAGGCACGATCGTTGGATTGTCCGTGTAGATGCCAATTCGCTGAATTTGGTTGTTCACGGGAATATACGAGGTCACCCGGTGGCGGAGCTGCTCATCGAACGTGGTGTAGAAATCCAGCTGGCCGTTGTACTCCCGATCCATCGATTCGGACAACAGCTTGTCCGTAATCAAGGCGTGACTGACGGCGATGCCGCCGTCAATCATCGTATGAATGTCCTTTCTGGCCCGCTCCAGCGATATTTGCAAATTCTGTTCCTCGCGCTCCTTGATCAGACCGGTCATGCGATCCATGAACAAATAATTGCTCGCGATGATGGGAAGCAAAATCCCGATAATATAGATCAGCATAAACTTGTAGTTCAGAGGAATATCGTTCACGATGCCGCGCCATCGGAATTTTTTAAACATATTTGCTATCGCCATCCTTCATTCGTTACTTTCCGAGTCGGAACTATGGTTGCTTTCTGTATGCGGAAGGGGACATGCCCGTCATTCGCTTGAACTGACTTACAAAATAGTCGGCATTCGGATACCCTGAGTTTACCGCGACATCGGCAATGCTTAGACGGCTCTGGCGCAACAGCCGCTTTGCCTCTTCAATCCGTTTATCATTCAGATACTCCCGAAAGGACTTTCCGGTCTGCTGTTTGAAGGCTTGCCCCAAATAGTTGGCATTCATATGAAATTTCTGAGCAAGCTCCTGAAGCTGCAGTTTCTCCCGGAACTCCTGATTGACATACTGCACCACCCGAAAGGCCGTGCTGCATTCCTTTTCTTTCCGCTGCTCCTGCAGCGCCTTCGAGGCAATGCGGCTTAATTCGAGCGCATATTCCCGAAACGCGGGATAGGAATGTATGCCGGTAAGGCCGACCGGCATCTGTTGAACGTGCAGCATAAAGCTGTCCATATCCCCGTCCAGTTCCTTCAGCTGCTTGAGGACCCCCATTTCGAGGGCCAGCAGTTGAACCCGGACATATTCAATGTCCGACCCGTGGCTTCCTGCGTCCGAATTGGTCAACAGCGCATGCACCTCTCCCTCCAGCCTGTCTTGTTCGCCCGACAAAATCGTTGCAAGCAGGTTTGCCAGAGCTTTATGATTTACGCAGGCCACGTCCTCGTACTGCGGCAATTCCTGATCCTGCACGAAGCCGCCTCCATGCTGGTAACGCTTCCATTTTAGCGCGGATAACGCTCTGTCATACGCTGACCGCAGCGCGCCTACTCCGCCTGATTGATGACCGAATGAAACAATGATCGACGCATGGCCGGAGTATGTCTCAAACAGACTTCTCCCCAATGTTTCAAGCCGCTCCAGAGATCCTCCGCTTTCGGCAGCGAACACGCCGATTCTTCCTTCGGCATCCATAAAAGGCTCTGACCAATGTTCGTCGGCCAACAGGCGTACCCGTGCCTTCACGTCCTCTGTGCCGGCATCCGTTTCAATCAGAAGACAGGCCATGCTCTCACGACCTTCCATTTGCAGCATGCCCATCACCTCCGCTTGCAGTTCGCTGTCGTCCTCACCCTGCAGCAGACGGTTGAACAAACAATTCACATATAAAGCACGCTCGCGCTGATGCGCTTCCTTCGAAGCATGCTCCTCCTGGATTTTACGGCTCATCTGCTCCAATACGGTTTCAATCTCGGCCTCATCAATAGGTTTGAGCAAATAATCCTCCACACGCTGTTCCAACGCCGTTTTGGCATATTCGAAGTTGTCATATCCGCTTAATATGACGAATCGCGGTGGTTTGGCCAGCCCATGCATAGAACGGTCGATCAGTTCGAGACCACTTACGGAAGGCATGTGAATATCTGTAAACACCAGATCCGGCTGAAGCCCCTCAATCATCGACCAGGCGGCATTGCCGTTCTCGGCCTCTCCGCAGATTCGAAAACCGTATTTGTCCCAATTCACCATGGTTCGCAGGCCTTCCAGTACCCACGGCTCATCATCCACTAATAAAACATTCATCATTCATGTTTCCCCCTTTCATGAAATGAAGCTTGCAGGGTGTCGTGTTTCAAACGTTGCCGCCATTCGTACTGTCGCCCTTCAACTACCGGAGCAACAAATCCGTACTTACATATGGATTACGATGCAGGATGGCCGTCATACGCTGCAGCGTTTCGCCATGCAAAGGCACGCCTCCGGTCCGTTTCAGCAAAAGCCAGCGCAAGCAGGCAAGGGCTTCGAACCAAATCATATCCTCACTGGCATAATCGTTCCACTGGAGAAATTCCACACGGTACGTTTTTCCGTATTTGGGGCCGGTATAGACGTCCATCAGGAAAACAGACCATGCGACGTCGTATCTGGGATCGCCCCATTGTCCGTTCGTCCAGTCAATGATGGTGCAGCACCCGTTCGCCTCCAGGACGTTCCACAAATTGTAGTCTCCATGAATCAGGCAGTCCTGCCTGAGTGATACGCGCTGAAGCGCATCGGATAAAATCCGTTCCAGATCCGGATGACTTGCAATGCCGGGAAAAAAGTAACCGGCGAAATCATAGGCTGGAATAAAATCATCATCCTGGGGGCTTTTCCTAAAGCGGTGTACCTCCATCAGCATTAACGCCAGGTCCTTGAGCTTCTCTGAAGTCAGCGTGTCTACAGGGATGCCGGCGTCGTTCATAAGCAAAACCTGATTCCGCTCTGCATCTTCGCCCCATCCATAAGGGATGGACACCTTCACACCTTGATGATGCAATTCGGAAAGCAGCCGATACTGATTGGCGATATTGGGCCTCGATTCCTTGTTCCAAATTTTGAGCACACAAGATCTGCCTTCGAACCCGTACCGATATACGTCTGCCTCCATCCCTGGCGACAAGGGGACGACATGGCATGGCTGGTTCATGAGTGCCCGAATGTCCTGATGGAGCTCGATCCAATGAATATCTTTCAATGCACAAACACCACTGCCATGCAATCCGGTTCCCCCTCCCCTACTCCCCCTCAAAAACATTTCTGCCAGATGCGGTTACAAGGCTCCTGGCGGAAATTCGAATCATGTCATGCTCCGCCGGTCCATATTTCTTCCTCGCCCGCCACTGTCGCGAACAATCTCAGCACATGATTATGATGTGAGATGATCTGGCCTGCCTGCAGCTGCGGGGAATGCCAGGTGCTGTGCGCATCGCTCACGAGCGTTACACTATACCCGTGACTGAACGCGCTGCGGCAGGTCGTATCGACGCATACCTCTGTCTGCATGCCGCACAAGATGAGCTCTTTCACGCCCATCTCTTGCAGTAATAAATGTAATTGCGTTTCATAAAAGGAGTCCGGCGTCAATTTCTCGACGATAGCATCCCCTTGCAGGGGCGCAATGCTTGGATGAATTTCCCAGCCGTTCGACCCCTGTTCCAGCGGGGTGCCCGCTCCTTCGGTATGCTGAATGTAGATCACGGGATGACCGTTTTGGCGTGCTTTGGCGATCAAACTTTTGATTTTTTGAAGCAGCGCCTCTCCCTGGACTACGGGGTCGGCTTCATCGAACATGGCTGCCTGAACGTCGATAACTAGAAGTGCTTTTGAGTTGCTCATCCCCATTCCTCCGCTTCCAATATTTTTTTATAATGAGCATCGCTCATCCAACCGGAGGTTTAATCGTTTTGGATGAGGCAAGCAGCCTTCGATCGATGAACGCGAATAACAAGGCGGCCAAAATGCCAAGCAAGCTCAGCGGCAGCCACTCACCAAAAGAACTTTGGAGCGCCCTTCCGGAGGTAATAACAATCAAATAGATGGTTCCTCCAGCAAAACCAGCGATTGCATACCCAACCGTCGTTAACGCCGTTCTCACACCGGCATTTGCCGTGTGAATCTTGCCCAACCCGTAATCCAGGAGGAACGAAACGGGAATCCCAATCAACAGAAGCCCCGGCGTACCGTAAATCGCATAAATCAGAACGTACATATGGAAATCGTACGCCCCCCTCATGCCTACCGATAGAAGACCTAGAATACATGCAAATGCGATGGACGCAAGCAATGCCGAAAGCAGTTTTCGCGGGATAGCAGCCATCATCCGTCACCCTTTCTTTTCGTTTTCGGGCCGCTGCTGTTTCATAGATCCGGGTCGCCCTTTTACCGGGTAGCCAATTTCCCGGATGTCCTCTTCAAATCTCTCGATGCCGGGAAGTATGCCAATGAAGTTTGAATCCGTCATCATTTCATCTCTCCTCTCCCCGACCCTTCTTCATTCATATCCATCATAACCCATATATCGGAAGATGTGACAGCAAAAAAAACCACGGTTTCCCGTGGTTTTCCGCTGTAGTGCGCCTCATTTCAGGCCCACCCTCCATTTCTCTTCCCTTCCCGTCACATCACGAGTCATTAAAACCGAAACCGCTCATGGCCGCCATCGGCCACGCCGTCTATGCGCTCCATGTCCAGCAATCTTCGCTTCAATTCAAGCCCGCCGCGAAATCCGGTCAGCTTCCGGTTGGCCCCGATAATTCGATGGCATGGCAGAAGGAGGGGAATGGGATTTGCTCCGTTCGCAGCGCCTACAGCCCGTACGGCGGAAGGTCTGCCGATGGCCACGGCAATATCCCCATACGTCCGGGTCTCCCCGTACGGCACACGTCCAAGCTCCTGCCATACCTGCTTCTGAAACGCCGTTCCGACCAAATCCAGCGGAATGTCCGGCGATACCGCCATCCGTTCTCCGTTGAAGTATGCCTTCAGCCAATCGACGATGCCCGTTCGTTCCAGCGCGGACGCGTCTTCCTGCAGCTCCGCTTCCGGCGAGATCCGCGCAGCCCATGCGCTCCAGTCCTGCAGCGTTTCGTTCGGCATCACGATGCGGCACAACCCTTTTTCGGTAGCCATCGGGATCCAGGGCTGCCCATCCAGCTCCAACGCGGTCCATTTTATGCTTTGTCTCATCGGTTGTCCTCCATTCCGTTCAACCCTTGCTGCTCCGTGCCGTATGCTGCACTTTGGCAGTCTTTCTTTTCATGCTGCGAATCAACGCTTTCGTCTCTGCATCCACGCGGAGCGATTCCGTAATCTTTTGAAGCGCCTTGTTGTAGGTGAAATCGTCCAGCGTATTGTTTTGCAGATAACGCATCGTAATGTCAGGCTGCTTCACATAAGCGATCGAAACGGCCCAAGCCACGGCCATTTTGACGTAATATGCCTCATGCTTGATCCGGTCCAACGCAGCCAGCGCCCTGTGGATATAATGCTCGTCCATATAATAATTCAAGAGCATGACCGCCCCGAAGCGAATCTCGTATTCCTGATCAGAAATCAGGTATGGCTGCAAAAAAGCCCACACTTCGTCTTGATGCTGTTTCGCCCTTTTCAATCCGATGCAAAAGCTGTCGCAAACGGACCAGTTATCGATCTTGGGAACGAAGCGGGCAATCTGCCGCAGCCATTCCTCCAGATCGGTTTTGACATAACCAAGCACCATCGCCTGCAGCATGGCTTCTTCGAAATAATCGTTCTTCGCCGCCTCCAGGTAACCGCGCCAGTCTTCGGCCGCGATTCGTTTCGCCACCTTGCGCAACGCCGGCAACCTCACTCCGAGCAAATTCGTGATGTTGGGAATGAGCGCCGACGCAAATTTTTGATATTCCGGTTCGGCGAGGGACAACAATTCGGTACGCACATCAGTAATCACTCAGGTCCTCCTCTGATATATAAACTGCAATAATCAATCACACAAGGCCACTGCGAGCGCAGTACCATCTTCCGATCGCTGTTATCCCCAGATTTTTTGATTCCCCTTTTTTAAGGGGAAAATCCGGTGATAAATGCGAACGCTTCGCTTCTCCAGATTGGTTCTGCCTCTCCGTTAACGTGTGTATGTTTTTTGCGGTTTACATAGATATATCTATCTACAAGTATAACTTTTAAGCCTGTGATTGTAAGCCTTACAGGAATGTTTGAGCAAGATTGCAAAATCAAAAAAACTATTTAACTGAAAAAAGAAGCGACGAAGGTTGCTCTCGTCGCTTCTTTTTTCTTGCCCGTTACTATTGTTTGGTAACTTGAATATAATCGAAATCCGGAATAAGTGCACCAGCTGCATCAGACAATTGTTGTTGGTCTTCTTGATTGACTTTTGAATATTTGATTTGAATGTCGCTGCCTTGCTCCACAGCCTGTTTAAATTTCCAAGAATATTTTTCATTGAGATCAATATAAATTTGATTTTTGCTGTTCCAGTTAAGCGACATCAGATACCCACGAAGAGCATATTCTACGCCGTCAATCTTCAACGTTAATCCTGCTGCTGCTGTAGAAGAATTACTTAGCTCGAATCCATTCGCAAATGATAAAAGAATCTTACCGTTTTGTTGAGAATAACTTGCTGTTGGCGACCCGGAAGCAGGAAGCTGCAAAATCGGTCCTGATATTATCTCTTCTGGATATGAATCCTGGGCCCAATCGATCAATCCGGTTGAATTGAACTTTAACGTTGCTTCCCCTTCAGGAAGAGGTGAATCAAATTGCAGTGTGTACGTGATCTCGCTCGATCCATAGCTGTATTTGATGAAATTCGGATTGTAACTCACACTTGCAATTTGCATACTGAATCTTGCTCTAGAAGCCGCGTCGAAATTCAACTCAGGAAAATCATACGGATCCCAGCCGGGCTCTATGTCTACCAAAACAGAACGACGATCAGAACTAAGCATAATATTTGTGAATTTTGGACTATACGCATTAATTTTTGCATTGGAGAAGCTTACTACCTCATTTTCAGCATCGCTCAAGTCCTTCAATGCAGTGCCGTTATAGCTGACTCTCAGAGTACTCAAATCAGCCTCTGTGATGCCACTGACACGAAGCTTGACATAGGCCGGTTGGATCCCTGTCTGCTTGTTAACTACACTTAAAGATTCCACGCGGCCACTGCTCAGCGTAAAGTCTTGGATGGAAGGAACGCTACTTGTGTTTAGTTTCTCGTTGAAATAGACATAAATCGAGTCCAGATCTCTGTTAATATACTTTGCGTAAGAAACTGGAGGTTGGGTATCCAAACTGCCGACGACGGTCTGGTCGAATTGAATTCGAGTGACTTCGCTTGAAACATACCCTTGGGATTGGTTAGCAATAACAAATTCCACTTTGGCTTCTGACTTATTACTACCAGAGATTTTGACCCCTGTATCGAAATCCTGAACCTGGTTGATTTGATCGGAGGTTATTTCAAAATACGGCCATTGATTCGTATAAATAAGCTTATTGTTTTCCCCTGAATGCCCTTCAAGGACAGCCTTTACATCTGACTTCCACCCACCATTAATAACGTTGACAATCATGTAGACTTCCGCAGGCGCGTTTAGTGCATATTTAACATGAATTGTGCCATCTTTAATATAAGCTTGTGGATAGCTGCTCACAAAATACGGATCGATAAATCCGTCAATGCCTACATTGTTCGTTCCAGCGGCCCTGATCGTCAAATCGTATTCATGTGTTCCTGCCGCTCCGCCGCTCAAAGTCGCTGTTAATTTTACGAATTGATCCTCTTTTTCAATTCGGGTGATGACCCCTGTGCTGGACAATGCAGACTCATTATCAGTCGACCAACTGATTAGAACTCCCGGATAGCCTGGCAGGGAAGTCGGAAGAAACAAATCACTAATGACGTTATTTTTATCTGTATTTTTCCCGAGGAACACTTTCTCGATTTCAGCGAATACTTCCTTTGCGCTTACGGGAGTTTGTACAGGTCCGAAAGCTTCACTTATGGCTGAACCGCTAACCTGTACTTCGTCAGACGCAACGTGAACACGAATATACTTTCCGCCATCGTCTTCAGTTAACGTATATTTTGCAAATGTTGCCCCATCAATTTTACTGTACAATCCTGTCTCTGTATCCGAACGATACCACTGATACAAAGCCTCTTGATTTACAGGCCCACCTTCGTAATGCACTGTTCCTGCACTTAACTCTGATCCTACCAATAGCTCCCCTGCGATCGGATCGATTGCCTGTAGAACCACTGTTCCTTCCGGACGATACGTAATCGTCATAGAAGTATCCGCATACCCTTCACGAGAGATGATGAGCTGATGCTGTTCAATGTTTCTTGGCTGATGTATGTCTAACTTGAGCAAGAAACGGTTGGTTTCATTTCCTTGACTCAGTCCCACTCCAAATTCAGGATTATACTCCATCCCATCCAAAGTTACTTTTACCCCAGAAACATCCACTAACGGATTTGCATCTGCGTCCGTTAAAGAAACAACACTGTATACAGAGGTAGTTACCGTTCCCTGCAAAGCTTGCGTTGCTGTTATCGAAGCATCGTAATGATTTGCTTGAATTAACGATTGATCGCTGCTTAGTATCGTAACATGTTCATTATTGGTTTTTGTTTCCTCATCCAGTTGGGTATCGGGATCTACAATGGACCCTTCATATTTAGACAATGTTATACCCAATGCGGGTGCTGAAACCGTAATCGTTGAACTAAAGCTAAATGTTCCATCCTCAGTCGTAGCGATAACTGTTCCTGTACCGGGAGTCAAGGCCGTTACTAAACCAGAATCGCTTACACTAATGATCGAAGTCTGGCCGTCAGCTACTTTCCAGTTGACTCTGGGATTGGTCGCATTGCCGGGCGAAACCGTTGCGGTAAGTTGCGTTTTTTGGCCAACCACAAGAGAAGCCGATGCAGGTGCAACCGTTAGGCCTGTCACCGCAACATATTCGTTTCCATTCCCTGGTGCAGAGCCTCCCGAATTTCCTCCTCCGGTGCTACTTCCACCAGAATTTCCAGAATTTCCAGCATTTCCAGCATTACCACTATTTCCAGTACCTGTACTCGATCCTGTCGTTCCAGCCGAAGGTACATAAGCAGCACCGTTAACTACAATGCTTGAGTTGCCTGAAGACTTGTCAATGTTGACGTTTCCGGTAATATTCGTTTCTGCTTCAGCAACAAACTCCTTGATCGACCCACTCGCTGCAATTTTTACATTCACAGCATGGTTTACTACTTTGTTGAAGTTGCCATCCAGTTTGATTTCTTGGCCTGCAAGGATATCGGCCGGGATTTCAACTGTCTCAAATCCGCCACCGGTAAGGTCCTTAGTGACAACCAAAGCGCCGCTTTCAAGTACAGTTAAAGATACCGATGTGCTTCCTGTAGCAAGAATCCGCACTTTGCCATTGTATTTGTTAACGACAAGTGCTCCTTGTACATCTACATTATTAAAAATAATGGAGTGCTCCCCACCGCCTTGAATGTGTACGTTGCCTTTGATTTGGACGTTATCAAGGGTTACTTCACCTTCTCCGACACCTTGTGTGACATACAAATCTCCGGAAATAGTCATATCCTTCAAAATCACATCAGGGGTATTGACCACAATATTTCCTTGGACGTCTTGCGAATATTCTCCAGGGGTTGTGACGAGCATCTGTATCAAATGATCAAATAAAGTGACCGCTTCTGCTCGAGAAAGGTTGGCCTGGGGCTCGAACGATCCATCCGGTCTGCCGTTAATTACTGATGCGGATACGAGGCTTTGTACCGATGCTTTGGCCCAATCAGCGATTTGATCACTGTCTTTGAATGTAACCGAATCTGTACCAGCAGCCGTTTGGAATGCTCCGGCCAAAAGCACTGCCGCTTCCTGACGCGTAATGGTTTTCTCCGCCAGAGCCTCACCATTCGTTCCTTTAAGAACGCCTGCCTTGTCCAGCTTTAGAATCGCACCGTAGTACCATTTATTCGATTCTAAATCCGAGAATGAATTGCTTCCCTCTTCTATGTATTTCATAATATTGTCAATCATGGCGGCAAACTCAGCCCTTGTTACTGGTGAGTTAGGACGAAACTTGCCATTGTATCCTTTTACTACGCCGTATCCTGTCCACTCTTCAATTGCTTTTTGTCCCCAATGTCCTGAAATATCCCCGAACAAGGACTTGCTGTTGAGACTCTCTGTAGAAATGGTTTCCGCATTTGAATTCATAATTTCAAAGGATGAAGCAAAAGTTGGAGTTATTCCCGGTAATAAAAGTGCGGTTGCAAGGCTAGCGCTTACAATCTTTCTCGAAAACTTCTTATTCATTTTTTATGGACTCCCTCTTCAAAAATTGGTAAAGGCTAGTTTTGTTATCCCTCCCTTCAGCAATTATAGTCGACTTAGTCTTTAAGACTCTCTTTTGGATCATTATAGTAAAAAAGACATAATGAAATATTAGTCTTTAAGAATCATAAAAACAATAGATTTGGTAAAACTTTTTCTTTTTTATATTTTTTTATCGTATTCAACCCCAATGTTCCTAACCCTTAAGCACTATTCTAACAACCTAAAGCGACTTTTCTGCAATAATGTACTATAACGAACATATGCCGCCAAGGTATGATTCAGGGGACTTCAATTCCAAGGAGGCACCATGAATCTTACGTCCTTTCTCGTCTACTGCGTCATCGTCACGTTTACCCCGGGACCCAGCAACCTGGTCATTCTGTCCTCCGTCCAACATGCGGGCGTGCGAAAAACGATGTCCTATGTATGGGGCGCTACGCTGGCCTTTGGCCTGCTGCTGGCCGCCTCGGCGTATCTCAATCATCTGCTGGCAGACATGCTGCCGGGCATTCTTCGAACCATGCAGATCATCGGCTGCGTCTACATGCTCTATCTGGCATTCCAAATCTATAAAATGGGTTCAACCGAATCGACGGGTGGGCATACGACCGGCTTTATAAACGGCCTGCTGATGCAATTTGTGAATCCCAAAGTCATCCTGTTTACGTTTACCGTCATTCCAAGCTATGTGCTGCCCTATTACAACAATCCACAAACGTCGTTCATCTTCGTGCTGCTGATTACATTCATCGGTTTTCTCGCGTACTCCAGTTGGCTGGTTTTCGGGGCCGTCTTTCGCACCTGGCTGCAAAAACACCGAAAAATAGCAAATACACTCATGGCATTATTTTTGGTATACTCAGCTATCATGGTATCCGGGATCATATAGAGAGGGGGTGACAGGATGGATATGTTCAACTACAAAAAAACGACCGACGTGCTGTCCCTGACGGCCAGCTTCTCGGAATTCGCCTATAAAAAGCATTGCCACGAGGAATATGCGGTGGGGGTCACGCTGCGCGGCATTCAACAATACCATTTGGATGGGCATTACCAAGCTTCCCATAAAGGCGGAGTTATGCTGTTCAACCGGGAACAGTCCCATGACGGCAGCTCCTACGACAAAGACGGCATCGATTATGTCATGCTGTACATTCGGCCGGAGCTCGTACAGGATATTCTGGGAAAAAAGGAGCTGCGTTTCGACGCGCCGATCGTCTATGACCGCAGAATGGCCAGCAGCATCTTGAAGCTGAACGATGCCGTTCAGCGTCAGGACGAGCCGCTGTGCAGCGAACTTTTGCTGGACCTTGTTCATTTTCTGGCCCGATCCGAAACCCGGAGTCCGGCACTCAGGCCCCATCACGAGTTTGTCCGGAAAGCCAAAGAAATCATGTTTTGCAGTACGGACGACGTACTCCAACTTGAGGCATTGTGCAGTGAATTCGGCATGTCCAAGTACAAATTTATCCGCGAGTTCAAAGCACTCTCAGGCATATCGCCATACCAGTTCTTCCTGAATTGCAAAGTGGAGCGGGCAAGGCATGTCATTGAAAGGCAAATGGATATCTATGCCGCCGTGGCAGAATGCGGCTTTGCCGACCTGACACACCTGAACCGGCATTTTCGCAGAGTATTCGGCATTACGCCCCATGAATACATGCTGCAATTGAATGCGTAACAAGACGGTCGCGCCTGTCCCAAGCAGCTTCACGGCTTCGCCAGCCGAAGCATTTTTCAAGGAAAGATTTTCAGAACAGCGATGTCATTCCACAATGCCATCCTGAATGAGATGCAAATCGACATGGACCCGAATGTCCATAGAACCGTAATGTGCATAAAATTTCTCGCTGTTCCAATGCGGAGTGCAGCTTCGCACATATTCGCCATAAGCGACGGGGTCAACATTGGCTTGTTGAAATTTGCGCACCAGTTGATTGATTTTGGTTTCGAGATGTTTCTTCATTTCGGTTTCGCGGGCTTTCATGTCCCGGCCGGAAAGCAGAAACTCGTTGCGCGCCGCTTTGATGACGGAAGCATGGATTTGCACGGAGGTTTCTATCGCAGGTGCGGCCGAATGGCCGCCCAACAAACGATGCTTCACCGACGAAGACGTTATTTTCAGCAGCGCGTAATCATCCCCGGGCGGAGTGGTCTGCCGGTTCTTCGCCGAATCGCCGATCGGGGCCAGAAACTTGCCGTTTTTCGCGTTTTCCGTTAGCAGCTTCAGGCAGAGCCCTTCTTCTTCATTGATCTGCAACGCAGCTTTGTCCCCTTTGAAAACGACCACCCCGTCCACGGCGATGCGGTCCTCTCCGATCGGCCTGAGCCGAGGCAGGTATACGTCCTGTCCCTTGCTGAAATATTGGAACAATGCCTGGTGCAGGCTAAAATGGGGACTGTTTTGAGCATTGGAATTTTGCTCGATCAGCTTTAACAGGAACAGCGGATCGTTGAATTTCATCGACTTTTTGATCAGCTCCAGCGCTTCCCCCTCGGCCACGGCCATTTGCATTCTTCGGGACACCCGGGTGTTATGGGCCAGCACCTGCAGAATGTCCGCGATTCCCCGCTCGACATATGCCTCGCCCAGCACCATGACTCTCAGTTGACCGTATTCGATCGGCTCTTTCGCCTGTGCATTCATGCGCGGCATTACGTCGAAGCTGTTGGTCGAATCGATCTCCAGCAGGTCTACCCCGCTCTTGTCCTTGTCCGTATATTCGCCGATCAGCACGCCATTGTGGATCTGGTTGTCTTTCAGGTCGTACGCGGAGGTCAGCACCAGACTGATCTCGTTAATGATGCTGGTATCCCTGCACGAACTGAGAAGCATCAGGGTGAAGGACAGCAGCAGTATTTTGCATGCACGAACCATACGTGTCACTCCTCGTCGAGTCGATTCGTTTGGCGGGATGTCCTCGGATTGTAGCGCCTCATGGACAAAGGCTTGAGATAACTCGGTCTGGTATCGGTCACCTCATAGGACGCGCGAATCAAACTGTCTGTGAGATCCTTGAAACGCAGCGGAAAGAAGGGGGCCATATACGGAGAACCCAGCGAGCGCAGCCTGGAAAGGTGCACCAGCAAAAAGCAAAGCCCGATCGCGATGCCGAGCGCACCCCAGATGGCTGCCAGCAAAATGATGGGAAAACGCAAAAAGCGGATGGCATTGGACATTTTATAGATCGGGGTCACGAAAGAAGCGAGTGCGGACAGCGAAACGATAATGATCAGCACGTTGCTGGTTAAGGCCGCCTCTACGGCCGCCTGGCCAAGAATGATGCCCCCCACCACGCCCAGCGTCTGTCCGATCCGGTTCGGCAATCTCGCTCCTGCCTCCCGCAGAAATTCAATCGTAATTTCAAGAAAAATGGCTTCGATAAAGGGAGGGAACGGCACGTTCTGCCGGGACGCAATCAGCTTGCCAAGCAGTTCCTTCGGCACCACTTCGTAATGATAGGTCATCAATGCCACGTAGAGCGCCGAAGCAAACAGGGAGAAAATGACGCCGAAGATGCGAATCAATCGAAAAAAGGACCCCAGCGCCCAAGGCAAATAATAATCCTCCGGCGAAACGAAAAAATCGAACAGCGTGGACGGTCCCGTCACGATGCTTGGCGAGCCTTCGCTGATGACGGCCACTTGGCCCTGCATGAGGGCATAGACGACGCGATCGCGGCGCTCCGTCGTCGTGAACAGCGGGAACGGGGTCAGCGAATTGTCCGTGATCAGCTGATCCAGTTGCGACGTGTCGAAGACTACGTCGAAGTCGATCCCCCTCAGTCTCTCCTCCATCCTGGATACGTTCTCGGGATGAGCGATGCCCTCGACGTACAGGATGGCCACGGTGGATCGGGATAAAGAGCCGAGCGTCATTTGTTTGATGATCAGATTCGGCGTCCGCAGCTGCATGCGAATCAAATGCAAATTCACCGGCAATGCTTCCACGAACCCCACCTTCGGGCCGATGACGCTGAATTCGTTCTCGGTGTCGTTGTCGCCCCGCACCCCGTCTTTACCGACCATCGGAACAATAATAACCTGCTCCGCCCGGGCATGTTCACGAATGATCAGATTTCCTTGAAGGAGCAGCGGTATCACCTGATCCGTCTGCTGCTCGACTTTCGTTTCCTCGATCGGGATGCAGCGCAACAGATCGTGCAGCTCCAATCCCGCACGGGAAGCAAGTTGGTCCTGCAATCCGTGAATGACCAATTCCAGCAGACGGCTGTCCACCAAGGTCTTGTAGTAACACAGCTGCAGCTCCAGACCATTTCCGTCCAATTCCATATCCTGAACGATAAAGTCGTCGGAACGGCGGCAGGAGGAGAGCAGGTCTTTGTCCTGATGCTCCGGATTCGGAGATGTCTCTTTTTGCTCCGTATTCATACGCCCTCCCCTTTCCCTGAATGAAGTGGCTCGCCCTGTCGCGGACGATCCCTGTCGCTTCGCCGGATCAATGAAACCAGAAATAACAGCGGAACGTACATCAGAATCAGCATTTCCCCTGTCAAGTCATACCAGGCCGTCAGCTTTTCGAGCATGACCGTATCCTTGACCACGAACAGCATCGTCACAAAGAGCAGTATCATCGCCTTCAATCCAAGGCTGGGCCGGATGGCGCTTTGCAGCTTCATGCAGCGGCAGGAGGCCCAAAGGCTTAAAGCGATGATCGACAACATTTTCAGCAACCAGAGGGACAGCGCCAAATATTCCATGCGCTGGATGAGCGGCAGTTCGATGATGCTGATGAGACTGAGCGTGGGCCACAAATGCTCTTTCATCTGTCCGGGGCTGAAAAACATGTAAGCAAGAACGAAAAAAACAAGGTAAACCGCCGTTGCGGTGAACAATGCCGAATACGCCCATTTCACCGAACGCTCCGGAGACTTCACGTATGGATAGATCACCAGCAGTATCCCGCAGCCGATGAATTCATGCAGCATCTGCCGCGTGGACACCCATAACGCTCCCGCATCGTGATCCAACACGGGAAGCAGATTGCGGGGATGCAGGTAGGAGGCAACCATAAAGGTCTGGGGAAAAACGAAAATCAGGATAAACAACGTGCCCCACAGACAGATGCCGGCAACCGAACGAATCCCGCCCGAGACGCAGTAATAGATCAGGATGAGAATAACCAGACCAAGCATCCACGCGTTTTGCGTTGGCAGAACCCAGAGCTGGATGATATGGACATAGGTTTGGAACGTCACGAGCGCCCCCATGATAAAGTACAGAATGAACATCCAGTTGATGAAGGCTCCCAGGTAGGAACCCCAGTATCGACGATTGATATGCACAAGAGAGGATCGGTCCGGAGATTGGCGGCCAAGCAGAACAAACATCATCTTGATGATCAGGCCGATGATGGCGGCTGCGGCCAAAATGCTGATCCAGCCGTCATTCGCCGCGCCGCGCAGCATATTGTGTTGAAAATTCATCAAACCTGCACCGACGAAGCTTACATAGAGCACGAAATATAGATGAAGCGGGGACATCGCGTAGCGATTTTCAGAAGTGTTCACAGAGATCTCCCTTTCTCAAGTGAATCGGATGGTAACGATTGCGTCATCATCATGCGTTTTTCCTTGAGATTAGGTTGGAAATAAATCGAAATTTTATGCAAAAAAGAAAGGACCGCCAGCGGCGATCCTTTTCAAACCAAACGGCCTCGCCGGATCGGAATGATCCGGCAAGGCCTGTCCAAATCACGGATTACAATTGTTCGCCGTTGGACGCGATGACGTCTTTGTACCAGTAGAAGCTTTTCTTCGGCGTTCTGCTCAGATCGCCGTTGCCGTCGTTGTCTTTGTTGACGTGAATGAATCCGTAACGCTTTTTCATCTCGCCCGTCGATGCGCTGACCAGGTCGATGCACCCCCACATCGTGTATGCGATCAGATCCACGCCGTCAGCCACCGCTTCCTTCATTTGCGTGATATGGTCGCGCAAATACCGGATGCGGTAATCGTCGTTGATGGAACCGTCCTCTTCCACAATGTCCACGGCTCCCAGGCCGTTTTCCACAACCATGAGTGGAATTTGGTAGCGGTCATAGAGATGGTTCAGCGTATATCTCAATCCTTGCGGATCGATCTGCCAGCCCCAATCGGACGCTTCCAGATACGGGTTTTTGACGCCGCCGAGCAAGTTTCCTCCGACTTTTTCCACCGATGGATCAGCACTTTCCACGAGGGACATGTAATAACTGAAGGAATAGAAGTCTACGCAGCCTTCTTTCAGCGTTTGCTCGTCCTCCGGCTGCATCTCGATCTGGATGCCTTGTTCCGCGAAGAAACGTTTGGCAAAGCCGGGATACGCTCCGCGGACTTGCACGTCTCCGCAGATCATGTTGGAGATTTGGTCTTTTTTCTGTGCAAGCAAAATATCGTCCGGGTTGCACGTGTTCGGGTAGGTCGTCATAAACGCGACCATGCAGCCGATTTTGAAGTCAGGATTGATCTCATGGCCCAGTTTCACCGCTTTGGCGCTCGCCACGAACTGATGGTGCAATGCCTGAAAACGAGTCTGCGGATCGTCGATGCCGTCCGTCAGCGTCGTTTTGCCGTCGAACAGGATGCCCGCGGCCATGTACGCGCCCATCGGCATCGTCAGGCAGTTGATTTCATTAAATGTCAGCCAATATTTGACCTGGTCTTTGTACCGGTTGAAGATCGTGTCGCAATAGCGAAGATAGCAATCAATGACTTCACGGGAAGCCCAGCCGTTATATTTTTGAGTCAGCCCAAATGGTGTTTCGTAATGGGAGATTGTAACCAATGGTTCGATGTTGTATTTTTTCAGCTCGGCAAAAACGTCGTCGTAAAATTTCAGGCCCTCTTCATTAGGCTCCAGGTCGTAACCGTTCGGATAAATCCGGGACCAGTTGATGGACATGCGGAACATTTTGAAGCCCATCTCGGCCATCAGGGCGATATCTTCTTTGTAATGGCCGTAGAAATCAACGGCCTCGTGGCTCGGATAATACGTCCCTTCTTCCAGGACAGGCGTAATGCGACGCGGCGTCGTGTGCGTACCCCCGGTCATCATGTCGGACGTGCTTGGTCCTTTGCCGCCCTGATTCCATCCGCCTTCAAACTGGTTGGCCGCCGTAGCGCCGCCCCAAAAGAATCCGTCTTTCATCTTCATCTCTGCATCCTCCTTCATGTCTGGTCAAGCCTTCAACACAAGTGTACCACTCATACCCTGACAACGTTTGTCATGGTATAATCATGATATGGAACATAATCGATTATTCAAAATGTTGCTGCTTCTGCTGGAAAAAAAGAAAACGACCGCCCCGGAGCTTGCGCGCCTGTTCGAAATATCGGTGCGCACCGTCTACCGGGATATCGACCGTTTGAGTGCCGCTGGCATTCCGGTTTATACGACGACCGGCAAACATGGCGGCATTCATTTGATGGACCACTATGTCATGGACAAATCGCTGCTCAGCGAGGACGAGCAAAATGAAATTTTGCTCGGTTTATACAGCGTCAGTGCCATTCCCCACCTGAATGGCGCCCGGATGCTGCAAAGGCTGACGGCGCTGTTCGACCACAAGCTGGACTGGATCGAATTCGAGCATTCGCCGTGGGGCAGCATTCCTGATAAAGAAATGGAGCTGTTCAATCAGGTGAAGCAGGCGATATTTGCGCGCCAACCGATTTCATTCCATTACGTGGATTCCAATGGCGAGGCAAGCATGCAAACGGCTCAGCCCGTAAAACTCGTATTCAAAAACAACACCTGGTACTTCAAAGGATTGAAGCAGCTTGAAAGCGGCACGGCCGGCGTCGAAACCTTCAAAATCAAACGGATCAGCCAGCTGCGGTTTGTCCCCGGCCTGCCTGTCCTTGATCCATTCGCTTTACCGACGGATGAAGCCATGCAAACGCCGGAGGAACTGGTCCGGATCGAGTTGCTTTTTTCGGATACTGTGGCGTACAGGGTACATGATTTCTTTGATCCGGTGTCGATCCACCCTGAACAAGACGGTACGCTGCGGGTAGTCATGCACCTGGACGAGGGCGAACGGCTGTATTCCTTTCTGATGTCCTTCGGTGCCGAAGTCACGGTTGTAGAACCAGCGAGAGTCAGGGGAGAATTGTTGAGGCGGCATCGGCGGGCCGTTCAACATTTACTGGAAGAAAGTGGCGTGGAGGGTAAGGAGGAGTGATATAATGGAACCAGCGTTGTCTTTTTTCGAATTATACCTATCTCTTGCCAAGGAGGCTTGTCCATGATCCAACACATCCGACGCAACAATGTTGAACGCTTCAAAGGATTTGGCACGCTGTACGACCAAAATCGGCCTTCCGCCCCGACGGAAGTGGTCGAAATCCTGACCGCCTATCTGGGCGGGCAGCCGCGGCTTGTCGCTGACGTTGGCTGCGGCACCGGATTGTCCTCGTGGGTTTGGCTGGACCACGCCGAGCGCATCATCGGTATCGAGCCGAGCGACGACATGCGCACCGTTGCGGAAGCCAAATGGGAAGCTGCGGGCAAGCCGGACAATCTGAGGTTTGTTGCCGGCATGTCCCACGAGCTCGGGCTTCCGGATGGAAGCGTGGACGTGCTGACATGTTCCCAGTCCTTCCACTGGATGGAGCCCGTGTCCACCCTGCGGGAATTCGCGCGTGTTCTGCGTCCCGGGGGCATTTTCGCTGCCTATGACTGCGATTGGCCGCCCGTGCTGGACTGGTCGTTGGAAACGGCCTATCAACGTCTGATCGCACAGGCCGATGATTTGGCATTCACGCTATCGGAATCGGATCACCAGGCCCACAAATGGAGTAAAGAAGGGCATTTGGAGCAGATTCAAAAGTCGGGACTCTTTCGTTATGTCCGGGAAATCGTGTTTCATCATCACGAGACCTTCACGGCCGAACGTTTCGTTAATCTCGCGCTTAGCCAAGGCGGACTGCAAACCGCATTGAAACTAGGAGCGGAAGAGCTGAACGGTTTGGCAGATGCGTTCAGGCAGCAAGCCGAAGACGTGTTTGCGGGTCAGACCCGGACCGCTCTATTCTCCTATCGCATGCGTTTGGGAGTCGTTTGATCGTTGGCACGGAAGAATGATGTACGCACCAAAGGAGAGTGATCAGACTTGCACGTTAAGACGTATGAAGATTGGATAGGCCAATGGCTGGACGCCCATTTCGATACGCCACATCGGGAAATGGTCATGTCCTATCCCGCCAAAACGGATGCTGAAGACTACGGCGTGCCGCAAGCGATGCAAGATGGCAAGGTCGACGAAGAAGGTTGGGTGCGCTGGAAAATGGTCGCCTCCACGGTCACGGCAGAGCAAGTAAGGGAAATGGAGCGTACTTGCCGCCTCGCCGCTCCCGTTCCTCCGCTGTATCTGGCTTATCTCACTACACGTTTCGTATTGAACGTAAACCTTCGGTACGATGACTTCATCGTTACTTTGCCGGACCTGCCCTCCGATCATGCTTTACGCGACGTACGGACGATGTGGATGAACTGGGAACAGCTCATACAGCATGGATATATTCCGATTGCAACGTATGAAGATGGTGCAGGCCCCGTTTGCTGCGATACGCAGAGCCCCCTTCCGGATGGGGATTATGATATTGTCTGGTTTGATCACGAGGAATTCGTAACCGAAGATGCCGGAAGCCGCACACGATTAGAAGCAATGGCCAAGCCGCTGTTTCCGTCATTCCGGGACATGCTTCTCTCCGCCAAAGGAAGTCCCGCATCGCTGAAATGATGAATTACAAACAGCCGTTCCTTGGAGAGCGGCTGTTTCATTTTTCCCGTCAGGAAGAGAACAGGCGGCTTAATTGGTCTTCCTGTGCGTTTAGTGCAAACACTACCTTGGAAGGGTCCTGCGGCGAGTACATGACCTGAATGATGTGTCCCTGCTGCACCTGCGGCAGCGCGGAGGACAAGATTTCCTTTTGCGTCGTGACGGTAAACGTTTCTCCACTGCTCTTCGTTATGCTTAGCGTGATCTGGAGTTTGATCTTGCCGGATGTAATGCTACCCAGCGGAGTTACGTCCATAATTTTGGCCATTGCCTTCTCCCCGGTGCGCGCAATCTCCATCATTTCCGGCGATACGCCCTGCTGCACCATCTTCTCGTTTAACAGTTCCTGCAAATCGTCCTGCGACAGCCGTCCCTTCAGGTCCAACCCCACCTTCCGCTCATCCTTCTCGGAGACGATCAATGGCACGAAGCTTCCCGGCTGGAATTGGGCCAATGACGTGAGCGGAACGATCGTGCGCAGCTCGGCATCATACTTCTCCCGTCCTTTGCGGGAGACGGTAAGCCGGAGCCTGACCTCCGGCTGTTCATTCACGTAGGTGCCTGTCTGCTGAATGGCGTTAATGATCCCGACCGCAGGGAGCCCCGATTTGATGCGGCGCGTCCCTAAAAACATGCTCAGCAACGACGGAATGAAAATCAGGCCAAACCCCGCATAAATCGCTGGCTTATACCACCAAGCGTCCATAATTAGGAACGGATCATCCCATAGATGTTGAGCCAGAAAAGGGGAGAAACCTACGCCGAATACAAGCAAAATACCGATTAGTCTAAAAAACGATACCACGTTATCACCTCTTAAAATCAATTCAATTCGTTGTTATATGAATTTAATGATGAATCCACTGCCTTATGTTCATTCCCTCGGCCATCAGCCCGATATCCATCCCATATAGATCAGTTCTGCCGGGTTTGCGGGATTTTTTCCTAAACCTACCCGGTCGCCAGCTCTGGGAATCTGCATTTTGGACACCAGCGTCTCCAGCGTTCGCCGATACCTGCTGCCATCCGTCTCGGTCACGTCAAGAACCAGCACAACGATGGGATCGAAGTTGATCAGCTTGCCCGTATCGGTAACGCTCACCACCGTCGCCGTTGCTGCCATGGGCAGCGAACCGCTTGCCGCCAATTGTGCCTGTCTGGCCGAATCGAGGCTCTGATTGATCGCGTTGCGATGCTGCTTCGGCACCATCCCTTTCATCAGCATGCCCGTCAATCCTTTGTTCATCAATGTATCGGCCTTTGCGATCGCATCTTCCTGTTTGTTTTTTCGTCCGAACCATCCCATCATGATCAACCCCTCGTTTGGTTTGTTCTATATAAACCACACTAATCAGTCACACAAGGCACTGCGAGTGCAGTACCATCTTCCGATCGCTGTTATCCCCAGATTTTTTGATTCCCTTATTTCAAGGGAAAAATCCGTTGATCAGTCTATGCTTCCGATGCAGCTTTCTTTCAGAAAGCTTTTAGGCGACCGCTTTGCTTCTCCAGATTGGTTCTGCCTCTACGTAAGGTATGAATGTTTTTTGCGGTTTATATAGGTTATAGTTTCATTATAAACACGCCATCCCCTGATTGGATACGGGTTCGGAAGCATACAAAAAAACCGGAAAGATCGGCCGTTTAAATCTCCGATTTCCCGGTTTTGCATACCCTCAAGGGTCGTTTCTGCAAAAAAACGATAGCTTTACCACAATCTAATGACTGTTTTAGGGAAATGTTTTGCGGTATGGAGCTTATTTTTTTCGCAGCCAATATACGAGCTTGCGATAATACGTCGCCGCCTCCTTGTACCGCCGCAGCTCCTCGTTTACGACGGCCAACCCCTCATACAGCCGCTCGAGCCGCAGCGCATGCTGCACCGACTCAAAATACGGCAGGCAGGCCAGCGCTTTCGCAAGAAACGGCTCCCGTTCGCCGTGAGCAAGCGCCAGCTGGCTCTGATAAAACGTGGCAGCCATCTGTTGATCCTGCGTGATTGCGCATTTTTGCAGCCGGTCCACGCTATGGGCCAGCATGCCCCAGTTTTTGCGGGCCAGGGCTACCTCGCAGCGATATATCCAGAGCAGCGGCGCCATCGCCTGCCGGGTCTCCTCCGGTTCCCGTCCGAGCAGTGCTTCGAATCGGTCGATCTCGTCCTGGGCCTGATCCAGCTCGCCCGTCATCGTCAGCATGACGATCCGGTTGTTGGCGATCGCCGTCACGAGATCGCCCTGATTCGCCGCGTAGACGAGATTGGCTTCCGCCATCGACAGCGCCGAGAGCGCTTCTTGCGCGAGCCCCATTGCGAAACAATACCCGCTATATGCTACGTACAGTCCAGACAAGCGGTGAAACAGCCGCCGATCGTACACCTGCCGCATGGTCAGCTCAAACGTCTGTTTAGCCTCCTCATACTGCTTGACCTGAATATAAGCTTCCATTTTGATGTTCTGCACCGACAGCCAGAACTCGCTGCCAGGTGCCACAAGGTCGCCAAGGCGCGTAGCATGCGTCAATACGTCGGTAAAAGCATGCTTGGAGCGATAATACTGCACTTTGTAATATAAAAGCGCTTTGGACAGCGGGGCGGGAAGGTCCACGTCGTCGGGCCGTCCGTATTTCTCAAGGTAAAAGTTCAAATAGGATGTATGGATGTATTCATGGGCATCCGCATCGTTCAGTTGCTGATAATAGACCGCCTTCATCAGTGCGGTGGTCAGCTCCACGACTAGTGCGTCGTCCCTGTCGTCCAGCGCATGCACCGCTTCCTCTGCAAGCATCGATGCCGGAACCGACAACTGTTCAAAGACGGCTTCGGCCCGGGCCAGCGTGCCTTCATCCTGTGCCCCGGCTTGCAGTACATAGGACGGCGGAACGCCAAGCCGCACTGCAATGGCTTCCGCCAAATCTTCGGGCAGCGGGTAGCGCTGCGCAAGAATATTCGCGAAATGGGCCTGCGTCACCAGCCCTTCCACCAGATCTTTGCGCGAAATGCCTTTTCGTTTGCTTAGAAATTCAATCCGTTCTTTTAGCATGACAGCATTCCTTTCCAACCAACTCGGGGGTCGTCCCTCTAGTTGTTATCATCCCAAATTCGCAAACCGAATGCCAGCATTCGGGCAAAATCATTCCAAACGGTTTCCGTTTCGGGCCTAATTGTTTTACAATGGAAAAGTATGTACACATGAGCTGAACATGAAAGGATGCTAATCATGATCATTAAACCAAGAACGCGTGGTTTTATTTGCACAACTTCCCATCCGGTCGGCAGCGCCGCCCAAGTACGGGAGCAGATCGAATACGTGAAGTCCCAGCCGAAGCTGAACGGGCCGCGGAACGTGCTTGTCATCGGTGCCTCCACCGGCTACGGACTGGCTTCGCGCATCGTCGCCGCATTTGGCGCGGGAGCGAACACGATCGGCATCTATCGCCCGAGCACGTCCACCGACAAACGCACCGCTTCCGCAGGCTGGTATAATTCCGCTGCATTCGAGCGCGCGGCCGAAGAAGCCGGACTGAAATCGTACAGCCTTACAGGCGATGCATTCGCCAACGAAACAAGAGAACGCGCCGTTGAATTGATCCGCAGCGAGCTGGGCCAAGTCGACCTCGTCGTATACAGCGTCGCTTCGGCACGCCGTACCGATCCGAATACCGGCGAAGTATTCAACTCCGTGCTGAAACCGATTGGTCCGTCCTATACCAACAAAACCGTCAACTTCCATACAGGGGAAGTCAGTGAGGTAACACTGGAATCTGCGACGGAAGAAGACATTCGCCAAACGGTAAAAGTCATGGGCGGCGAAGACTGGCAGCTGTGGATCGATGCCTTGCAGGAAGGCGGCGTGCTTGCCGACAACGCAACCACCATCGCGTTCTCTTATATCGGTCCGGAACTGACGCATGCTATTTACCGCGAAGGAACGATTGGCCAAGCGAAGGATCATCTCGAAGCGACGGCACGCCAATTGAACGAACGTCTTGGCGCAACCGGAGGCCGGGCGTACGTGACTGTGGCCAAAGCGCTTGTGACCCAATCCAGTTCCGCCATTCCGGTGGTGCCGCTTTACATTTCCGCGCTCTATAAAGTGATGAAAGAAAAAGGACTGCATGAAGGCTGTATCGAGCAGCTGCAGCGTCTGTTCGCAGACCGTTTGTATGCAGGCGGCGAAGTGCCAACCGATGCGGAAGGACGTATTCGCATCGACGATTGGGAGATGCGCGAGGACGTTCAGCAAGAGGTTGCCGACATCTGGAACCGCATCACGACCGACAACATCTATGAGCTGTCCGATCTGGAAGGGTACCGTAAAGAGTTTTTCCAACTGTTCGGCTTCGAAACCGAAGGCGTCGATTACGATGCAGACGTTGATCCAAACGTCGAAGTGCTGCATCAGCGCTAAGCCGACATCCTTAAATGACAAAGAGACAGTCCAGCACCAATGTATGGCGTGTGGACTGTCTTTTTGTCATTTTGCTCGGGCATAATCCTTATATACCCGGCCGCACTATGCGATTCATTTTAGGGGCCCATCTCACGTTTCAAAGCGTTTTGAGCTTGCGAAACAACCTGCTCAATCCCTTCGGGTCCGTCTTGCGGACCGTGATGGAACGTGCACCGTGCATGCCGGCGAACAGCGCCAGCCCTTCCTTGAAATCATCCAGCCACTCGTCTGCCGCGGGCGCGCCTGCTTCAATATGGAGCAGCTGAATCGCAAGCTCGCCCGTTTTCCGGTCCAATCGAGGGTCCATGCGCCCAATCAGCCGATCGCCATGAAGAATGGGCATGGCATAATATCCGTACGTCCGTTTCGACTCGGGCGTATAAATTTCCCATTTGTAATGAAAATCAAACAGATCGACGATGCGCTCTCTTCTCCACAACAAATTGTCCAGCGGCGGCAAAAAACGGACCGGACCGACCGGTTCATAGTGCGCTTCCTCCCGCTGCATCTCGCGCAGCAACGGTTCGTCCTCGGCTCGAATATAATACGGCGCGGCGACTTCCTCCACCTGCAGCGGGATCAATCTCCCGTCCCGCACCCTGGCAGCAAGTTCGGACCGACGCTCGGCCGCCGTTCGCGGAAACCAGCCGAGCCGAGGGTCTCGTCCATCGATGACGCGATAAGCATGCGCATACTTGTCCATCAGCGCCTGCTTTTGCTTTTCCGCATCCCATGTTTCGCCGAACTGCAATCCTTGCTGTTCCAGATGCGCCTCCGTAATCGCAAAATAACGTTCGGTTCCTTGTCTGGCTACAACGCGAATCGCGGCGGAATCCCGCAGCAGGTTAATCGCCAATGACGTATCTTTGGTTTTGAGCATATCAGGGCTGTCCCAATATCCGCTTACCCGCCGGGTCGCCTGAAAGGCCTTCGAAGGCAGCGGTCCTTCATCTCTCAATCGCTGCAGCACGTGGTCTGCCGCTTGGCGAACGTTTTCCAGCGAAGGAGCCAGCCGCTCCCGGTATCTGGCCCGAATCGGCTCATAGGTCGAATAGTCTTCCATCGGAATAACGCAGGCGGCATTGGCAAAATATTCGAATACTTGATGTTCCTTCAACAGCCCATGCAAAATGCCAGGCGTATAACCTGCGTCACGCGCCCCCAGCACCAAATGCTGATTTCCGGTGACGGCTGCGACAGGGTCGATTTGCACGCAGCCGAGGGAACGGATCAGGTTCATAATTTCATCCGGTTGGGACTGTCGGGATGGGGTTGGCCATGGTCCCAATAAAGACTGGGTGTGGAGCAGGAGACGCCGAACCGCAGCTTTGCTTGTATGCAGCACAGTTGTCATGGGTAAAATTCGTCCTTTCCGTACTGAATATAATTCCGGCTTAGATCACTGCCGCTTTCTATCGACATTATCATACCATTCCGATCATTTGTATCCAATTCAAGGGAGATTTTCCGGAAAGCAGCGACGGCGATCAGGCAACGGATTCGGACATTTGAATATTTCTATGTAAAGGTAAGCCTCTTGGTATATAAAAAGAAGCGCCACCATCCTGGATGATCCGCTTCTTATGTTTGACTTTATTCCGTTTTTCCTGTTTGCTCGGCATCACTCTGACATGTTGGGACAAGGCTCCGTAATCCCCATTGACTCTCCGACTTTGTTCCGGACACCAGGTTCCCGTCCGCTGTGCTTTGCGCAGTGCTTTTTGCGTTTGCGTACGCGCCATCGGTACAACACTCCCTTTGAATTGGTATGCACCAAATATACCATGTGCTGCCTTGCAAGTGAAGGTGTCATCGCCCTGCTGCTTCGAGGAAAACCCTGGACCGCAAATGAATGCCCACGGCAAGCATCACCGTTGACGAACCGTCCTTTTCCTGCGGGATTGCCACGTTTCGATCGGGACGTCGTCGTCGTCTTCAATAAGTTCCATGGCCTCATCGATCCGCCTTGATTTGAACAAAACAATCAATTCATCCAAATCCTCCCGATCCAGCAGCTTCACCCCGTTGACCGCAGCCAATGTGCGGCAAGCCTCGGTATAACGCGCTGACGTCAGCACGATCGACCGATCCGCCTCGTAATAGCGCATGGACGCATAGATTTCCTGCACGGCGCTAAGACCCACCGGATGGTTGGCACCGTACCGCTTGGCCTGGACCACGCTGCGACGGCCTTGCCTGTCCACAAATACCAGATCTGCGCCGAAATCCCGGCTGCTCGTCGTTTTATGCACTTCTCCGTAGCCCATCTGTTGGAACAGATGGAACAGGTACAGCTCGAATTCGGAACCATCCTCCATTTTATCGATATCGCGCATCGTGATCTTCCGCGGGTTGGCTTCCCGCCGTATGCGCCGTCCCCGTTGCATTCGCCGACGTATGACCCATGCCAGCAGAAGCAAAAAAACGATGCAGCCTACCAGCAGCATACTTGCCTGATCGTTCCCATTCATCAGATTTTCTCCTTGTCCGTTTCAGCCCGGCTGCAGTTCAACCACGCCTTCTCATCCGATTAATATATCAAACTTTCGTCCTGGCAGAAAGAAAATGAATGCCTTGTAACCACGAAAAACGACGATAATTCTCCAAACAACGACAATTTATTCCCGTTTCTCTACAAAAGGTTACAATCATCCCGTTGAACTCATGCAACTCGAAATGGTAGAATTCAACAGTTACATGTATTTCGATAACTGAAAGGTGGTCTATCTCTTGCATCATTCCCACAAAAGAAACACCAAAGCTTTGACGGCCTTGCTGCTCGGCAGCGCCCTGTTCTTCGGCATTACCGGAGCCGGTTCCGCTGAAGCGTTAACGAAGCCTTCGTGGACGTCCCCTTCCGTGGTGTTGTCCGAAGCCAACACGGAAGAACAGGTTTCGATCAAGGAGCTTCATGCAGTTCCCTCCAAAAATCTCGTTTATGTGCATACGTCTCAGCCCGTGACCAAAACGAGCAGCAATACAACCCTGGATTGGCAGCTGGACTCTCTTCAAGCCTATGATGCCACGAGCGGCCAGCTGAAATGGAGCACCATTTTTCATGAAAAAAGCGGGCCTTACACGATCTCGTCCAAATCCCTGTACAGCAGCACCGGCACGGCATACGTCTACATGGCATACTCCGATGGAACCAAGAAAGTGTATTCGTATAATACATCCGGCAAAACCAATTGGGTGAAGAACGTTCAGGCTCCTTCCGAGATCTACCTGCTTGACAACGACACGCTCCTGGTCAGCTCAAGCCAAGGCGTTCAAACGAACGGGACCGTTCGCTCCACCCTCTCCCTGTATGATCGAAAAGGGACGTTGACCGGCAGCAAAACGATCAACGGTGCAGTGCTGCAAGCAGGCAACCATCGCGTCGTCGTAGATGCCAGCAAACAAACCAAAGTCGGCGGTTATTGGCAGCGTGCAGCGAATCCGAAGGTCGAAATTTATGATCAAACGCTGAATCGCCTGTCCTTCTACCAGTTCCCGAGCAATGCCAACACGATTGGAGACGGCGGAGGCGAATCCCTTGCCGTACTCGAGGACGGCTCTGTCATTATGCGTGCCAATTTCGCCAATACGGGCAACAAGCTGATGGGCTTCGGAAGCGACGGCAAATTGGCATGGGGACGCAGCATTGCTGGCAACGCCTACATCCAAACGTCTGGAAAGGGTTATACCCTGCTGACCGGACAGAAGCTGGAGCTTTACACAATGAAAGGTAAAGTTACGGAACGTATTTTCAAAGATGAGCAGCCTGTTCTAATGCAGATGGTTCGCACACAGGATGGCATGTACCGACTTGATTTCGCCAAAACGGGATATATCCTCGATCCGGAAACGCTGAAAACCGTGCACACCTATACAAGCTCTACATCGCCGTTGTTCGAAAATGCAGCAACGTACATCGATAACGTGTTTTATGCGATCCGTCAGGATGCGCTGAACAAATACGTGATCACGTCCGCTTCGTCGGGCAAATAAACTTTAGAGCGCTGTTTTCCTTCTAAATAAACCGTAGAAAACATCCACACGTTAACGGAGATGGTACTGCGCTCGCAGTGGCCTAGTGGGATTTATTATTGCGGTTTATATTATAAAAGGGGACGGCGCTCTTTCATTTGCAACTTTCCTTTTTGGCAGTTCTTCGGAACATTTGTTATAATGGACAAGGTCGAATCGCTTGACTTATGCGTTAGACTGAGGCGTTGTATTGACGCCATCTTCATTGAAACTCACTTCCGCACAAGTAAGGAGCGCAGCGATCCCATGATTATTCAATTCATTCGATATCGATAACTAGGGGCATAACCTTGAACCTCGCTTTTTTTTGAATGATTGCGAAGGTTTATTTGTTATGCCCTTTTCTTCAGTTATCAAATCTGAATGAATGGGGTGCTCGTCCATATGTCCATCCAACGAAGAGAACGCAGCGCAGCCTTGCTGCGTCCACATATCCACATGCTTCATTGTCCTTTATGCCATCATGAACTGGCTGCGGTTAATGCCGACTCCGTGCTATGCACCGCAAACCATACCTTTGACTACGCCAGACAAGGGTATATCAATGTTCTGACCCGCCCGTTCAACGGCCGGTATGACAAAAGACTCTTCACCGCAAAAAGGGAAGTATGGTCCCGCACGGGTCTCTATGCTCCTTTGGTTGCCGTGCTTCGGGAGCAGCTTACGGAACACGCTCTCCGGCAGCGCGAGCCCATCCATGTTCTGGATGCCGGCGCAGGCGAAGGATCGCTTCTTCAACAGGTGACTCAACATCTGCCCGCCGTAGGCTGGGGTATGGATATCGCGAAAGAAGGCATCGCCATGGCCTCTTCGTCCTACGACGGCCAAATCTGGATGGTGGGGGACCTGGCCTGCAGTCCGTTTGCGGACCAACGGCTGGATGCTGTAATCAACATTCTGTCCCCTTCCAATTACGAGGAATTCATGCGAATCCTTCAACCGGGCGGCAGGCTCATCAAAGTTGTGCCGCGAAAGCTTTATCTAACGGAATTAAGGGAACGGCTGCATTCGGGCCGCACAGAGCGAAGCAATCCAGAACATCTGTCGCTTGAGCGCTTCAAAAAGCATTTTAAGCTCACAAGCCGAATTCCACTTACGTATACGCTTCAAGTAGACGAAGCCGTACGCGCTGCGCTCGTGCACATGACTCCGCTATCATGGCATAGCTCGGATGACCAGCTGCAGCAAGCAAGCCACGCCCTCTCGCAGATCACCATTGATGTAGAGATCTGGACAGGAGCAAAATAAACAAAAGCCGGGAGCGCTCCAGCAGGAGCCTCCCGGCTTTTGTTGCTTCACGATCAAGGCGTCGGCCTAGGATCGCTCCCCTTACTTCCAGTTGCGTTCTATGAATTCATCCCGTCCGGACATGGCCCGATCTTCCTTGTAATGTTTCTCGTTTTTTTTGTGATAATCCTGATGGTAGTCCTCCGCCGGATAAAATACGGACGCGTCGCGAATCTCGGTCACGATCGGTTGGCTGAAGCGTCCGCTTGCCGCAAGCTCCCGCTTCGAGCGTTCTGCCGATTCGCGCTGTCGCTCGTTATGCACAAAAATGGCTGTGCGATACTGGGAACCCCGATCCTGGAATTGTCCGCCATCATCGGTCGGATCAATTTGCGGCCAGTACAATTCCAATAACCGCTCATACGGGAACACCTCCGGATCAAACGTAATTTCCACAACCTCCAAATGTCCGGTTTCCCCTGTTTTGACCTGCTCATATGTCGGATGATCGACGTGACCGCCGGTATAGCCTGATATGATGCCATGAATGCCCGGCTGTTCTTCAAACGGCGTCACCATGCACCAGAAGCACCCGCCGGCAAATGTCGCCTTTTCCATGCTGTTCATCTCCCCTATTTCCATAACACACTTGATTTTCGTAAATATAAGTTTCGCCATCCCGGGCCAAAAATACAGGATTGGCCTCAATCTAACGATAACAGACTTCTCCCCGGTCTGCCAGCGTCACACAACAAAAGAAGGTTAAACGCGGCCGCTTGAAGCGGCCTCGCTTAACCTTCTTCATTCCGAGTCAATCGTCATGCAAGTGCATGCTCTTCAAGCCCGGACTCAACATTCTAACGACAGATTATCCCCGACTGCGGCCCATGGAGCGGAAAATCAGGCTCACGATCGCCACCAGCACAATGGCCCCGATCAATGCCGGAACAATGTAAAATCCGCCCATCTCAGGACCCATGTCCCCGAGAATGACTCCACCGAGCCAGCCGCCGATAAACCCGGCTACAATGTTTCCGATGACGCCGCCAGGAATGTCACGGCCTACGATCAAACCTGCCAACCATCCAATGATACCACCTACGATTAATGACCATAACCAACCCATGTCATTCACCTCAATTACAAGTTATTGTTGTGTCTGTCTACTATTAACCGTTGAGCCGAATTTTAAACACCCCCACCCCAAAAGATGGTCAGCGTTCTGCCGGATTCATGTAAACAGCATTAGTATAACCTGGATAGGCAAATTTGTTGCATCATGGCCCGTTCCCGCTTTGAAACTTAGAAAAAGCCTACCCGACCCTGGCCCGGCTGCTCCATCCAGTTGTGCTTATGGCTCTTGTCCAGTTCGCCGCGCATACCCTGAATGAGCTTTCCGATGTCCACCTGTCCATGCTGATGCCATTCCAGCGCGGCGCTGACGTACAGTTCCCCGAGTTGGGCCAGCGAAAATGTTTCGGTACGTCTCGCCGCTTCCACCGTGCCCTCCTCGTCCGCAAAGGCGTCGAATCCGCGCTGCCGCAAGTATTGCAGCCGCAGCGCTTCGTCGGGCATTGGAATTTCGTAAGCCCTGTCGAACCGACCAGCACGGTTCATGAGGCCCGGATCTATTTTTTCAGGATAATTCGTCGTTCCGATCAGAAAGATACCTTCCTTCGACGTGGCCCCGTCCAACGTGTTCAGGAAGAACGAGCGCACCTCGGCAGGCATCGAATCGATGTCTTCGATGATCAGTACCATCGGCGCGAGCCGCTTGGCGGCATCGAATACTTCGCGCACGGACTCGCTGGTCGTGTATTCCGTAATCTGCCAGTACGCTGCCGGGCCTGGAATGCTGGCCGCAATCGATTTGACCAGGGTTGTTTTCCCATTCCCGGGATGGCCATAGAGCAAGATGCCCCGTTTGTACGGAATGTCATATTTGCGGTAAAAGGTGCGGTCCGCCTCGAAGAACTGGTCCAGCGAGCGGAAAATTTCCTGTTTGATCTCCTCGGACAATACAACCTCCTCCCGCGTTACGGAACGCGTAATGGACTCGGTCTGCCGATGGATGCCGCTTCGGGCATCGGTGTACACGGTCACCTTCTTCATGTTTTGCTGGCGCTCGCGCTCACGTACGCTGCCTAGAAATTGCTTCAGATGTTCTTCGCCCGCCGCAAACACAAAGTCTTCATTGTAAATGCCGTTGCTGCGGAAAAAAGGGATTCGCACAAGCGCAACGCCCCATTTCGGATAAGCGAACACATTATTGCGAATGGAATACTGCACCCCATAAGACGGCTCGTCCCCATCATCATCGTCGTAATGGAGCGTCCGCAATTCCAAATCCTCGAAAATCCGGGCGACCAGCTCCACATCCGGGCTTTCGGAACGCAAATCTTCGTCAAGCAAGCTCCAATACTCGCTGTTCGGGTCATCGCTGGCATATAACTCGTAACGAATTCCGTATCGCTTGTACAATGCGGCAATGATGCCGCGGATCAGGCGAGCGTAAGTAGCATAACCTTCAATGCGGCCATCATGCTTTTCGTCAAAGGCATAGATGGATGAGATGGTGGTGTTGTCTTCACTTGGCTTCAAGTTCTGTATCGTCATTTATTTGGCTCCCTTCACGGCCGCAAGCGGTTTGCACTTTGCCACGACCTGTGCCAGCCCTGCGCCGGTCACACTTTCAATAATTTCGTCCACATTTTTGTATGCTTGCGGGGATTCGTCGATGATGGATTCCAGCGAACGCTGGTTCACCACAATTTCATGCTCGGTCCCCACGCCCAGCGCCGACTCGAAATCCTGGACGGTCACGAGCCGCTTCGTTGCCGAACGCGACCGCACGCGGCCTGCCCCATGGCAAATGGAATAATAGTTGTCCGCACCCTGCGGCTGGCCCACCATAATATACGAGGCGGTCCCCATCGAACCCGGAATCAGTGCGGGGTGGCCTGTGGCCAGATAAGGTTTTGGATTATCGGGATGGCCTGCCGGCAATGCCCGCGTCGCTCCTTTGCGATGCACGAATACACTGCCCGCATCCTCATGTTTTTCTTCCCACGCATAGTTATGCATCAGATCGTACAACGTGCGAAACTCGCATTTTGGGCCAAACACTTCGCGAAACGCTTCCCGGATGGAGAACGCAATCAGATGGCGGTTCACCACCGCATAATTGAGCGCGGAATACATCATGTTCACGTAATGCTTGCCCTCTGCATGTTCGAGCGGCGCAAAGACCAGCTTGGGGTCAGACGTCCCGAGCCCGTTCCGGTGCATGACTTTGGCGATGGCCGATGAACTCGTCTGGCTCACATATCCGCCCCAAGCGCGGGATCCCGAATGGATCATTACTACAATTTGGCCGTCTTTCAACCCCCATGCTTCAGCAATGTCGCGGTTTTCTTCAGCAATCTCAATCGCCTGAATTTCGGCAAAATGATTTCCTCCGCCGAGCGTGCCAAGCTGACGATGCGACCGATGCCAGGTCATATCGGGCACAAGGTTCAATACCTCCTCGTCGAAAGCAAACTTGCTGCTTTCCACATGGGTTAGGGAGGTCGATTTTTTGGGCGTATAGCTGTCCGGAATGTATTTTTTCGGCAAACCGTGAAGCCCTTTGCGTACGATGTGTTCCAAACGAAGATCGGAGTAATGCCCGCGCTGGTTCGCTTCCATCGGCAATACCTTCTCAATGGCCTTGACCAACTTCCGGCGCAGTTTCACGTCTTTCAAGTCGTCCTTGTGCAAATTGGTCATATGCACCCGCATGCCGCAGCCAATGTCACTTCCCACGATGCTGGGAGAGACGTATCCGTCCTGCGCATCCCATACTGCTGTGGTGCCAATACACGTTCCTACGCCAACATGCACGTCAGGCGTGTAGCTCATGTACGAAATGCCGGGAATTTGCAAATTGTTGTTGGCCATCTCGAACACCTTATAGTCCAGCGATGAAAAAAGCTGTTGTGCCGCATATACCGTCAGATTGCCTGCAGGCAGGTTTACCTCATGCCGGTAAGCTTTCATCGTATGGTCCGAAGATAACATATTCATATTCGTTTTATTCGTATTATTCATAAACGTTGTACAAACCCTTTCCGTTGTTTCAACATGCAGCTTCATTGGATATCCGCAGTCATGTTAAAACCTTTTGATCATGATTTTCATGTAAATCGTTCATATTGCCCGTTAACGTCCATTGGATTAAAAACACAAAAAAACCATGGACAAATTGCCCATGGCTTCTTGAAGTACATTGATGAATGACAAGGACGGCATTTCGCATGCCGCAGTCAATGATTCATCATGATATAGGTTATGTGAGGCACACCGAAACGGCCAGGAAATAACGATCCCTGATTCCAAACGATATGCCGCCATTCCTATGTCGCCCGTAAGAGGCCAAAGAGACAATGAGCAGGATATGAAATTGTAAACGTGCTGCGTTGTGTCTGGGTGAAATCATAACCCACCATCATGTCCTTCAGCCTCCCTTCATGAATTGTTATAAACCATATTAAGCTGGTGCCTTTCAGATTGTCAACCCTTTTCTTGGAAAAAGAAAAACAGGAGTTCTTCCGAACTCCTGCCTCATGCCGATTGGAACTCGTGCATGTCATGCTGCGGCTAACATTTTGCGTCACAAGCCCGCTTGTTTTTCGACCTCGCCGACCGGGTTCTCGTCTTCCTTCTCCGGAACTTTGGAAGACATGAACCAACCGAACAAAGCGATGGCGATCAACACGACATAAAACCCGAATTTCCAGATTTTATTTTCCGGAAAATGTTCATCCAACACGCCGAGAGACGGATGAGCCAACGTAATTACGGCCAGCTTGACCCCTACCCAGCCAACGATGACAAACGCGGCCACTTCCAGTCCGGGACGGGAATGAAGCAATTTGACAAAGAACGAAGCAGCAAAACGCATAATGACAAGACCAATAAACCCGCCAAGGAAGATCACGATGAACTGGCCTCCATCCAACCCCCCGATATTGGGCAGCCCGCTTGGAGGCAAGGCTACGGCCAGCGCGACAGCCGCCAGGATGGAATCAACGGCAAAAGCGATATCCGCGACCTCGACCTTAAACACGGTCATCCAGAAACCGGATTGTTTTTTGGGCTTTTTAGGAGCTTCTTCTGCCGCTTCATCGGTTTTATTGCGGCCGCTCATTATTTTTTTCACGATATGGTTAATAGAAATGTACAGCAGATACAATGCACCGATGGCCTGAACCTGCCACACGTCAACGAGGAACGAAATCAGGAACAATGAGCCCAGACGGAAAATGAAGGCGCCGAGCAAACCGTAAAACAACGCTTTTTTGCGCTTTTCCTCAGGCAAATGCTTAACCATGATTGCCAGGACCAAGGCATTATCCGCTGCCAGAAGTCCTTCCAATACAACGAGTACAATTAATACCCAACCATACTCCAACAATAATGACAAATCCAAAATGACTCCTCCTTAGGTTCTATAGGATGTACAAAAAAAAGGACCTTTACCATCGCTGGCAAAGATCCTTTTTTTGACATATAAAAAGACCTTTACCCAGCATAACAACTTGGTAAAGGTCTCGCTAACAACAAACGCTGCCAATAAAGCCGGGGATGAAATCCCGAATTGACGACTTTATTGTAAAAGCTACTCCCCTTTAACGAAGGATATGTAGTTTTCAAAGTTGAATCATTTCAATGTTTCATATAACCTGCTTTAATCATATTCATTACGACATTTGAAGTCAAGCTTTATTTGGGCAGGCCCCACGTTTTTTTTGAGAGAACGGTGAACGCGTGGAATCGGCCTCTCATTTTATTACGTACTGCGGCGCCCTTGGTTGCATGGGGTCAAAACGTCTGAAGCCGGCATATCATAGGGAGAACCTTATATTGGGAATGCGGGACAAGGAGGGACCTGCGAATGAAAATAGCGATGGTTGCACCCGAAAAGCTGCCTCTGCCCGGAAACGGATCTGTTGAAATCTGCATTCTGGCCATTGCCCGCGAACTCGCTGAACGGCACGAAGTCACCATTATTAGCCGCACGGTGCCGGGATTTCCGCAGAAAGAACAACGGCAAGGCATCACCATTCGCCGCGTTCCTGCTCCAAGCCCGGACAGTTATACCAGGGCGGTGCTCCGTGTATTGAAAAATGAAGCCTTCGACCTGATCCAGGTCGATAACCGGCCACGATCCATGGCTACCATCAAACGAAGCTTGCCCGACATTCCGGTTGTGCTTTACCTGCATTCCCTCACCTTTGCACAACCGGGGGCGTCCAGACTGGCGATGCTTCGCCAGGCGGACTTGATTGCCGTCAACAGCAGATCGCTTAAGGAGCGGCTTGGTCGCCGATTTCCTTCTTTGAAACAGCACATGCGCATCGTTCCGCTCGGAACCGATTTGAATCGATTTGCTCCTGCAAGCCGTGCCGAGAAAGAACAGCTGCGCAAACAACTAGGGGTCACCCAACCGTTTTGCGTTCTTTACGCAGGAAGACTCATACCTCGCAAAGGCGTGAACGTTCTCATTCGAGCCGTCGCCATCCTTCAGCAGAAACACCCTGTACAGCTGTTGATTGCGGGTAAAGGGCCGCCAAGTTACGTACGCAAGCTGCGGCGTTTAGCTGACAGAAAACAGGTCCAGGCAACTTTTTGCGGACAGATCGCCCATGAACGGATGGAACGATTATATCGTGCTGCCGATTGTATCGTCTGCCCATCGCAAAAACATGAAGCATTTGGCCTCGTCAACGTTGAAGCCATGGCATCCGGATTGCCCGTCATTGCATCGGACAACGGAGGTATTCGCGAGATCATCCAGACTGGAAACGAAGGATATCTGGTGTATGCCTACGACAAACCGGAATCGTTTGCCCTGCGTCTGAATCAGCTCGCATCCAACCCTGAACTCGCCCAAAGCATGGGCCAAAAAGGAAGGATTTGCGCAGTTAGCCGATACAGTTGGTCACGTACGGCCATGCACCTGGAAGCAGCGTATACCCGGCTCATTCGCGGATAGCCGCGAATGAGCTCCTTTGAATTTTTTTCAGCATGATGTTATTGCCCTCCTGTTCTGCCCTCGTGCTTTGTGCCTTGTATCTTCCGGCCCTTGATAAACGAATCCATATGGGGAATGGGCACATGCATCATTTCAATCATCTCCAGAATGATCAGGTCCTTCATGCAGAATCGCACTCTGGCACAGGTCTGTTGGTGGAATACGTCATATACCCCGCTGCCTGTCCAGCATCCATGGGGCACTTCAAGCGAGTTGTTTACGATATAACCGACAGTGCCGATCGGCGGCATGACGACTTTAATGGCTTGACGGTCCGTGCGGTTATCCGGATCCTTGACCAAAAAGAGAGTATCTCCGACATTCAACGCTTCCGTGCCATGATACTTTTCCATTCCTTGCATGGCCACAAATAATTTGATCATCATATTGCTCCTTCTGTTGTTTATTTCTCCTGTCCGGACAGGGGATTGAACTAATGATCACCCTCATAGCTTTTCAACCATTCCATCAGTTGATTCCGGATCTCTCTGCGATATTCCCGGGGCTCGAGGACCTCTGCTTCAGGTCCGTATTGGTACAACCATTGCAGAAACTCTCGACTGCTGTTTAACGTTACCTCGAACAACAAGCTGCCATCGGGCAGATCTGTCATTCGCGGACGGACAAACATCTCTTCTTCTTTTATGTAGGGAGCTATTTTTTCGGTAAATCTCACCTTGAAATGAATATGTTCGTCGCCACGGTCGACAGACCACGTATTTTTCATATATTGAATGATATTGAAATCACTCTTGTCAAAATGCTTGTTGGTCTGCAAAACATCGAGAAAACGGCTGATTCTGAACAATCTTACCCTTTGCTGCATATGACAGTAACCGATGAGATAGAAACGCTGGTCGCGCGGAATCAAATAATAGGGATCAATATCCCTGACTGTAATTTCATTGTTCGTAAGCGTATGATACTGGGTTCGAATCGTTTGCTGATCAAGGATCGCTTCAATAATGGGGATGAGCAGATTGGGATCTTTGCCTTCTTCCCGATATGCGGGAGTACCCATGCGAATAATGCCTGCAATGTTTTCCACGATTTCATTATTTTTTGATTTTGATTTGGTGTGAGCCGAAATAACCTTGTCAAATGCCGAGTCAAATCCAGCCGGCAGCTGCGAAGTATCCACCACGGACGGAAGCATGGAAAATACCATCGCCTCCTGTTCGGTAAAGTTCAAGGGATATAAGGCAAACTCGCCTATAAAACGATAACCCTTTCCATAACCCTCATTGATAATGGGGGCCACCCTGTCCAAAATCCGCAGATCTCGATAGATCGTACGAACGGTGGTGTCGCATTTCAAAGCCAATTCCTTGGCTGAAATTCCGGGATTCGCTTGTATAGCTTGAAGTATGCGCAGCAGACGAATTAATTTCTCTGTCATGCAGTTTCTCCCCTTCGATATTTTATCGGCAAGGAAAACTAGTTCCTTTAGTACTGAAATAAATCTTTAGACCCAACATCAATTTCGCAAATTCACCCTCCAGGCATAGTCCGATTGCACTTATCCCGCTATCCCAATATACCTTTCCTTACTTGCTTGCGTAAATTTTTTGCGGAGATCTCGCGTTCCTACGCCTATTAGCCTATGCGCAAAAGGGTTGAATCGACAAAAAAAGCCCCGTCTCTTGAATCAAGAAACAGGGCTTTTCGGATTTATGAATGGCTAAGCTGCAGCAGCGGGGGGAGCACGTTGATCATATGGTCACACAGCTCTGTGATATCTTCCATCTGCTCTTCATTCACGGTGCGGACAAAATGAACATCTGCTGTAATGCGTTAACCATCGGATCCCCCGTATGTATAATGAACCTCTAGCTCGACGCGCTGTCCGGGCCAACCCTCGTCCAGGATGGAACGAATCGCCGGACAAGACGCTCCCGGATCCTGAACCAGCAGCTCATATCGTAATTGTAAACGGCATCCAGGCCGGCTGTCCGGCGTTTCCAATATTTCGGCCGCAAGATCGGAGAGCGAACTCTTAAGGATCACTTCTGCTGTCACCTGCGGTCGCCCTCTCAGGCAGCATTGAAGAACAAGTTCCCTGGACATTGCAGCCATCTCGAAGATATCCTTTCTGCCTGTAACCTGGATGATTTCGTCCAAGTTGTCAAGATCATAAAGCGCGTTCTCGAACCCCACTTTCAAATTGTCGTAAATGGTTGGATCAAACATGCCATCAAACCTCTTTCTTCATTTACTCCGTGCCCTTAGCAGAAGCTCTTGTTAGATAAAGAAGGTAACCAATAAATGTCTCCATTCCAGGGCGACATATTTTATTTTACGCAAACGATCCCAATTCGTCTCCAAATTTCCCAACTCGCCGTAATATAAAAAAACATATGTCAAACCATTGTCACATTGACGAAGCCTTTTGTCATGATCAAGGCGGCAAAAAAGGCCCGGTCAGAAGACCGGGCCACAGGTTTCAAGCACCTCGAAACCATCACACATTATGCTTCTTCTATATCTTTTCCGGAAGCTGCCGATTCTGCATCAGCCTCTTCAGAGGTTGTTTCTTCCTCAACCAAAGCTTGCGGCGGCATGACTGAAGCAATGATGGAATCTGCAGGCGTCACCAGTTTAAGCCCTTTGGCAAGGGTAATGTCGGAAGCAGTCAGACGATCCCCGATTTCCAAGCCGCTAACATCCACTTCAATGGAGGACGGGAGATCGGCAGGCAAACCTTCAACCTCGAGCTGTACCTCCTGGGACTGAAATACGCCGCCCGCTTTGGAACCGGCAGCCGTCCCTTGGAAATCGAGCGGAATGCTGACCGAAACCGGTTTATTCTTCGATATTTGCAAAAAGTCCACATGCAGCAGGCGGCCGTTGCGCTCCTGCTGGTCCTTGATCAGAACAGGCACTTTTTTTCCGCCTTCCAGTTCAAGGTTGAACATTTCGGAACGACCGGTTCGGGCCACTTTGAGCATTTCTTTTTCATCGACATGTATGGCGGTTCCCTCGATTCCCGGTCCATACACTACCGCTGGAATCCGGCCGCCTTGTCTCAACAGGCGCAGCGCGGCGCCTTTTTTTTCGGTTCTGGGTGTAGCCGTCAGTTGAGCCATTTCTCCGTTGGATTTCATGATTGAACATCCTCCTTCATGGTCCATGCGCCTAAGGTTTTTCGTTTGACACACAGGTCTCTCTTTTGCACGACAATATGATCTTCGGCCATCATTCGGGCCATATCTATACTTACCCCAAAGCCACCGCATCTCAAACGTTAATCCGCTCATTTTTTCACATTAATCCATTTTTGCCAATCGGCTCCGATGTTCACGGCAAAGGCAGCCGGAGATCCTCCGGCTGCCTTTGCTCAAATACATACATGACTCTTTATGAAGCATTATGCACTGCTGAGATCATTCATTCTCCCTGCATCGCGTATCACCTGCATATGGTCGGAACCACTCTGGACGACGATCAGCACATTCTCGTCCTCGGGCGTAATATCAACGTATCGGTCGCCGCACGTATCCTTGGCCTCCCATTCATTCAGGCGAATGATCAGCCCGAGATGCTGCAGACCGGAGGCCACCCGGAAACGCGCCTCCGCCGCATCGCCGTTCCTTTCCAAGCGCACGGCGCCATCCTGCATGCCCGTGCCCCATACCCATACATCCCATCCGTCATACTGCCGATCCTGACGCTCGTACCGAAGCGTGACCAACCGCGACGTCTGCCTATGAACCGCAATGTCGATCGATCCCCGGACTCCTTCCGTCTCCGCTGTAATCCGGACATGGCCAGGTGCCAAGCCGCGAACGATCCCGGCGGAACTGACCGCGGCCGTTTCCGGATGCGAAGAGTGCCAGCGAACGCGCATTCCCGATAGAGGCTGACCGAACTGATCCAGCACCAATGCCCTCAGCCGGCTAATGCGCGTCGTATACAACACGTTTTCTCCAACAATTTCGAGCCGTTCGGCATATCGCTCTTCGACCAGCAATAGACTGTAAGCAGCGATATCTCCGTATCGGGCCGTAATGACCGCATCTCCGGCTTGGATTGCCTCGATCGTTCCATCCTCTTCGATCCGGAGCACCTCGGGGGCCGAAGACGTCCACGTCGTCTTCGCATTCGGCACTACATTGCCCAAACTGTCAAGCACGACGGCGCGTATCCTTGCCTTCTCGCCAGGGCTATACGCCTGCCGCGGAGCATTGACTTCGATCACGGCGGGTTCGGTAATGCCTGCCTGCTCCATGTCATATAACACCATCAGCGACAAACGCTCAACCAGCACAGTCCCTTGCACGCTGTCAATCGCCTCCGTGCCGGCCCGCCGGTCATTGACGACCACATGCCAAGTCCCTTCAGGCAGGGTTAACGGCTGAGGCTGGGCAGAAGCATTGTAGATGACAACGATTCGGTTCCAGCTATCCTTGTTGGCTCCGTCCTTAAGCATAAAAACAACCATTTGCCCTTCGGCCCGGAGGAATTGCAGGTGCTTCCTGATCTGATCCGCATGAATCATGCGAAAGGCAGGGTGCGTCCGGCGCAGCTGAATCAGCCCGCGATAATAGTCGAATACGGCCCTAAACCTGGATTTATTTTTCCAAACGATCGAATTCACCACATCATCGCTGCGATAGCTGTTCTGGTCGCCAAACTTCGAGCGCAGCATCTCATCTCCGGCATGCAGAAACGGAATCCCCTGCGAGGTCAGCACAATGCCTGAAGACAACAACGAACGCCGAACCATATCACATTCCAGCACATCTTCTTCATCCACCAAACGATACGGGTCTGCTGCCCTTACTGCGGATTCCGCGCTCCCGCCGCCAACCGGCTGTCCCCCTTGCCATTCGGGAAAACCAAGCTGGGGCCTCAAGTTCATCGTCGTGGCGATTTTATCCCATAGATTGAGATTGTCATGGGCCGTAACATAATTGATCGTTTCCGCTGGCGTGATCGTAAAGTCGTCGATGGCTCCCGCAACACCTGCGACGATGTCTTTCTCCTTGCCGCCGGCTCCGGTAGCGAATCCTTTGCCTGCACCGTCACTGTCCCCTTTAATGGCTCCACGAAAATGATCGTTGAACACGGCGAAGCCTTGACCGCGTTGGGCGCCTTTGAGCGTTTTTCGATTCAGCGGCGAATCCCCGCCCGTCCATGGCTCGCCATAAATCAGTATCGCCGGATCAATTCTCTCTTTCAATTCTCGCGTCAGTTCGTTCATCGTGTCCGTATCGATCAGCCCCATTAGGTCGAAACGAAATCCGTCTACATGATATTCTTCTGCCCAATGAAGCAGGGAATCCAAAATGTATTTCCGCACCATCGGCCGCTCCGTGGCCAGCTCATTGCCAACCCCTGATCCGTTACTAAGCGTCCCGTTCTCCCAATAACGGTAATAATACCCCGGTACAATCCGGTCGAAAGGTCCTTCATTCACGCTGAACGTGTGATTGTATACCACGTCAAGCACGACGCGAATGCCTTGCCTATGCAGGGATTGGACCATGGTCTTGAATTCGCGGATCCTTGTTGAAGGGTCCCGCGGGTCGGTCGAATACGATCCTTCCGGCACATTGTAATGCTGGGGATCGTAACCCCAATTGTAAGGCAGCCTTTCATGGGGACCCGCATCCGCCAGAAGCAGTTCATCCACGGTTTGGTAATCCGCGACAGGCATCAAATGCACATGGGTAATCCCCAATTCGGCGAGGTGGTCCACCCCGATGGCATTTCCGTCCCGATCCGTCAGCCCTGATGCGGCAAAGGCCAGATATTTTCCTTTAAACGGAATATCAGCTTGGGGATCGGAAGAGAAATCGCGAACGTGAAGTTCGTAAACGACGGCATCAATCGGATGCAAAAATGCGGGTCTGGCATCATTCTCCCAATCAGCAGGATTCGTTGCGTCCATATCGATAATGGCCGTGCGCTGCCCATTGGCTGTGACCGCGTGCGCATAAGGGTCCGGCGCAATGGCAACGCGCCCATCCTCGTGAACGAGTCGGTACATATAATAATGGCTGTTCCAATCCCCCTCCAAGCGCAGACTCCATATCCCTTCGGCACTTCGAGTCATGGTATGGGAAATTCCGCCCTCATGTTCGGTTACCCGTCCATCCTCACCATAAGTCCCTTGCTCATCAAAAATCAGCAGCGTAACCTGCCGAGCTGTGGGCGCCCACAGCTTAAACGTGCTTGCAGCACGGGTATAGGTTAAACCAAGATCATTGCCCTCATAACGAAATTCGGTCCATTCCAGCATCGTTCCCACCGCCTTTGTATCCATGAATTTCGGTTTCGTCCCGATGTTACGGACCGGGACGCCATTTGTCAACCTAGGACCATGCATCACATATCGGCTGAATCTCCGCTTGCCATAGCATCATCATTGGTTGAAGAGCAATCGCTTCCAGAATCAGCATATGTAAACAAGCGCCTCAGATTGACAACGTTTGTGACTTTCCTGATAAAAAAAAGAGAATGAATCTACGAAATGCACGCTCTTCTTTGTATACCCGTTCTGAGCCACGTCCATAAGCAGGAAACCAAAAACAGGCCATGCTTCACGTCTTGATGACGTGAAACACGGCCTGTTTACAGTCACTTGTTTACGGGATCATTTCCCGTTCAATTCGGCATAGGAAGCTTCCAGTTCCTGAATCAACTGGTCGCCTCCCGATTTTCTCCAGTTCGCAACCTCCTGCTCCCAGCCGGCGTCGTCGATTTTGCCCATAATGTATTTGGTCTGGGCGTCCCAGATCATCTGATCCAGCTCTTGCCCGCGCTCGGTGTAGATATCCGATGACAATGTTAACGCAGGATTCGCAATGGCATATTGCTCGTTTTCGCGCGCCATTTTGGTTCCCTTCATGCCGATGGGCAGATCAACCAGCTCGGCGACGTTATAACCTTCGATGTTAAGCAGGTTATCGCGGTACGGCTTCACCTCGCGTTGATACCCATCAAAGTCCTTGAATTCGGTTTTGCCGTCCGCCGTTTTCGTATAATGCACTCCCTCAAGCCCGCGCAATTGCAACGTGCTTAACTCTTCGTCCAGAAGCTGGTCAAGGAAGGTGAGCACCCGCTTCAACTGCTCCTCGTCCGGCACGGAAGCTTTTGGAATCACGAGCATGCCATAGTTGCCTGGCTCGCCGGCAATGCGTATGCCGTCCTTGCCCTGGAACGGAACCACGTCAATTTCTCCGTCCGCTACATTGGGGGTCAGACGCTGCTGGAAGGACTTCCCGTTCTGGGCCACGCCGTTCAGCTTCATGCCGACGAGGCCGGAGTCGATCTTTTTGTCCGCATCCGAAGGATCGAGGGCCGGAAAATCGCTGTTGATCAGCCCTTCGCTGAATAAGCGTTTGAACAGCTTCATCGTGTCCACATACTCTGGCGTCAGAAATTCGGGAGTGAGTTTGCCTGCCTCATCCACGCCCCACTTGTTTACGCCGCCAATGCTTACGGCAATGCGCGTGAGCGGGGAGGACACGCCTTCATTATACTTTTTGTACAACAACGTGCCGTAAGTATCTTCCTTGCCGTTGCCGTCCGGATCGTTTTTGCGCATCGCCAGCATGATGTCGTACCAGTCGTCCAGCGTCTTCGGAACGTCCAGCTTCAGCTTGTCGAACCAATCCTTCCGGTATACGATCGCCGTACGGCCAATGTCCCGGAAATTGGGAATGCCGTAGATTTTGCCGTCAATCTTGATATTGTCGAAGTACGCCTTCGATTGGGCAGACAGGTTTTTGTAATCCTTCAGGTAAGGGCCCAGTTCCCAGAACAATCCAGATCGGGCTGCATTAAACGTGGTTGGCACATAATTCACCCGCATGATGGTGGGCATTTCGCCGGATGCCACCATGACGTTGACTTTGTCGTCAAAAGCCGACTGCGGTATCCACTGTACATTCAGATCGGTACCCGTATATTCCTCGATCTTTTTCTCGATCCCGTTTTCCTTGGCAGGCACGTCGCCCACCTGCATCAACGAAATGTTGATGGGAAACGGGCCTTCCCCCTCGGCAGGCGCCTTTTCGCCTCCGCATCCTGCCAACAATCCGGCGGACAAGGTCAAGACCATCATCCCCGCGCCTAATCGGGACATCCGTACTCGTGGGCTCATGAACCATCTCTCCTTTGGGTTACCATATTATGAATGCGCTATCATAATTGAGTTGAAGAAGGAACCGGCCTTACGCCAGTTCCAACTCTGTCCCTGCCAAAATGAACGGAGCGACCGATTTGGGATCATTGATCCGGATCGATTCGGTCACGTAATACTCGTATGAACCGTCACGATACGGAGTACCCCCAAGCCCAGCACCTCCATTGCACTGGGTCAAGGAGAGCATGCCTTCGCGGTCTGTTTTCAAGAGATGCTGTATCAGGCCTTGGTATCCTTTTTCCGCAACCGGCTTGAATGTATCGCTGAGATAGCCTTTTCGAACGCCTTTTGCCAGCGCGTACACAAACATGGAGCTGCCCGAAGCTTCCAAATAATTGCGTTCACGGCCCGGCTGATCCAGCAGGTGCGGCCACAGGCCGGTCTGCTGGTCCTGCACGTTCACCAACGCATTTGCGATCCGCTCAAAAATGCCTACGATCTGGCCTCGCTGTTCATGATCTACCGGCAGATGATCGAGCGTGTCGACGACCGCCATGACGTACCAGCCCATCGCCCGGCTCCAGACATGCGGAGAACAGCCGGTCTCGCCCGAGCTCCAGCGCTGTTCCCGGCTTTCATCCCATGCATGGTACAGCAACCCGCTGCGCCGATCCCGCGTTTGCCGCTCGACTAACAGCAGCTGCAAGGCCGCTTTGTCGAACCACTGCCCATCCCCTGTTGCCGCGCCGTATCGGGTCATGAAAGGCGTTGCCATGTACAGGCCGTCCAGCCACATCTGGAACGGATAGATTTTTTTGTGCCAGAACCCGCCCTCGCTTGTGCGCGGTTGCCCCTTTAACTGGACCATCAGCAGATCGGCGGCTTTGCGGTATTTGGCTTCCCCCGTTTCTTCCATGAGCAGAAACAACGATTTCCCCTGATTGATCTGGTCCAGATTATATTCCTCCACTTTGTATGTGCGGATCGTTCCGTCTTCCAGAATGAAGTGGTCCATCAACTCGCGGATGTAGTCGAAGTACCGTTGTTCCCCTGTGCGAAAATAAAGCTCTTCCAGCGCTCTCAACACGCATCCGTTCTCGTAGTGCCATTTCGCATACAGCTCATGCTGGCGGTAACTTTCCATAAATTGCTCTGCCATGCGTACCGGCGTGAATTGCAACGTTTCCTTCATGGACATCCTCCGCTTCCGGCTGCTTATTGAGCTTGTTTTTTGTAATCTTCCGCGTATTCCTCACGAATTTTGTCTCCGCCCGCCTTCTTCCAGTTCTCGATCTCCTGGTTCCAGCCGTTCTCGTCGATCTTGCCCATGATGTATTTCGTCTGGGCATCCGCGATCATCTGGTCCAGATCCGCCCCGCGGTCACCATAGGTCGGGGAATAGAGCGTCAGCGCGGGATTCGGCACGGCATGCTCTGCCAGTTCCTTGGCCAGCGTCGTTCCTTTCTCGCCCAGTTCGGTATCTTTCAGCTTGGGCACGTTATAACCCTCGACGTAAGGCAGATTATCGCGATACGGCTTCACCTCGCGTTGGAACGCATCGAAATCGCTCATCTCCACTTCGTTTTCGCCAACCTTGACAAAATGTTTGTCCTCAATGCCGCGCATCAGAAGTGTGGCCATTTCAGGCTCCATCAGCTTGTCGAGGAAAGAAAGCAGGCTTCTCAACTCTTCTTCCGAACCCACGGTTGCTTTCGGGAAAGCCAAGATGCCGGAGTTGCCCGTCTGCCCCGCTACGCGATCACCATTCACACCCAAGAGTCCCGCGATGTCCACAACGCCGTCCGGCACGTTTTTGGACAGGCGCTCCTGCTGGCTCTTGCCGTTCTGGGCCACGCCGATGCGCATGCCAACAAGGCCGGAATCATACTTTTTCTCCGCTTCCGTCGAATCGAATACGGCAAAGTCCTGGTTCAGCAATTTTTCGTCGTACAGGCGTTTCAGCAGATCCAGCACCTGCTTGTATTCCGGTGTCATGAACTCGGGAGTGAAGCTGCCGTCATCCTCGACCTTCCACTTGTTCGGCGCGCCGAAGCTGACTCCGAGACGGGTCGTGAAGGAATATTGGTCCTCATTGTACTTCTTGAACAGCATCAGCCCGAACGTATTGTCCTGGCCGTCACCGTCCGGATCGGAAGTAGCCAGCGTTTTGATCGTTTCGTACCATTCGTCCGGCGTGGTCGGCACGCTCAGGTTCAGCTTGTCGAACCAGTCCTTCCGGTAAATGACCGTCGCGCGGGCAATGTCGGAGAATACCGGCACACCGTAAATTTTGCCGTCTACCTTGACGTTTTCGAAGAAGCGCTCGTTCTGGGCGGACAGGTTTTTGTAATCCTTCAGCAGCGGGCCGATTTCCCAAAAGACGTCATTGCGCATCGCATTGGTCACGGTCGGCGTGTACTGGACCTTCACGATTTTGGGCAGGTCGCTGGAGGCGATCATGACGTTGATTTTGTCGTTGTACGCCGATGCGGGAATCCACTGAATGTCCAGCTTGGTGTTTGTGTATTCCTCGATTTTCTGCTGAACCTCGTTGCCTTTGGCCGGCACGTCGCCGACTTGGGCGATGGCGATGGATATGTTCTGAACCCCGCCTTCCGCCGCCTGACCGGAGTCCGACCCGCCGCAGCCTGCCAGCAAACCGGTTACCAATGCCAGCGTGCTCAGTACAGCCACTGCTTTCTTTTTCGTTGCTTTCATAAGAAATGAATACCTCCCCTTTTTAATCGGTCCTGACGTTCGCATGCAAATTAAGGTCAACCTTTTACCGAACCCAGCATCACCCCTTTGGCAAAGTGCTTTTGCAGAAACGGATATACGATCATGATCGGCAACGTGGAAAAGACGATGACGGCCATCCGGATGGTCAGCGGCTGAATTTCCGTCTCTTCGATGCTGGTATCCCCGATCCGGCTCTGGGCCAAAATGACGATTTCGCGCAGCCACACCTGCACAGGCCACTTTTCGCTATCGTTGATGTAGATGATCGCGTTGAAGAAGCTATTCCAGTGGGCAACGGCGTAAAATAGCGAGAAGGTTGCCATCGCCGGCATCGACAAGGGAAGCACGACACGGAACAGCACGCCGACGTCGTTGCAGCCGTCGATCTTGGCCGCATCCTCCAGCTCGTCAGGAATGGCCTGGAAGAAGTTTTTGAGCACGATCAGATTGAATGCGCTGATAGCCGTAGGCAGCATGAGCGACCACAGCGTATCGGTCAGATGCAGCGATTTGACGACGAAATAGGTAGGGATCATGCCGCCGCTGAACAGCATCGTGAACAATACGCCGAGCAGGATCGCCTGGCGTCCGCGCAAATATTTGCGGGATAACGGGTAGGCCATGAGCGACGTGAACAGCAGGTTAATCAGCGTGCCGACCACGGTAATGTAGATGGATACGCCCAAACTGCGAATCAGGGTATCCGTGGAAAAAATGTACCGGTAAGCCGCCAAGGAGAACTCTTTCGGAAAGAGAATGAAACCGCCCTTGGCCACCTCATGCGGGCTCGTAAAGGATACCGCCAGAATGTAGATAAACGGGATGACGGTCACGATACCGATCAACAGCAGAAGGCCATGGTTGACGATATCGAAGATTCGGTTACCCCACGTTTTGTCCTGTTGCATGGTTAAGTTCACTCCTGTCTGGTAAAGAACGTCCAATGCTCTGCATCAGTAGACGCCTTCCTCCCCGAATTTTTTGGCGAGCCTGTTGGCACCGAGCACCAGCGCCAGTCCGACGACCGATTTAAAGAGACCTACCGCGGCGCTATAGCTGTATTGGGCCTGGGTGAGACCTTTCGTATACACGTAGGTATCGAAGACTTCGCCCACGTCCCGGTTGGTTGGCGTCAGCATCAGGAAGATCTGTTCAAAGCCCGTGTCCAGGAAATTGCCCAGACGGAGAATGAGCAAAATGATGATGGTGCTGCGGATGGCCGGCAGCGTAATGTGCCAAGTCTGGCGCCAGCGGTTGGCTCCGTCGATGCGGGCAGCTTCATAGAGCTGCGTATCCACGCCGGACAGCGCCGCAAGGAATATGATCGTGCCCCAGCCGACCTCTTTCCATATGGATTGTCCCACGATCATCGAACGGAACCAGCCCGGTTCCAGCAGGAAGGCGATTTTCTGCCCCGTCAGGCTGTAAAGCATCTCGTTGATGGCCCCGCCTTCGGTCGTGAACAACATGTAGAATACGCCGACAACGACAACCCAGGAGACGAAATGCGGCACGTATACCAGCGTCTGCACGAACCGTTTGAAGCGCTCCCGCCTAACTTCATTCAACATGAGCGCAAGCACGATCGGCAGCGGAAAGAAAAAGATCAGGTTATAAATCGCAAGCAAAAACGTATTGCGGAAAAGCATCCAGAATTGAGGTTCCCCGAAAAAACGCTGGAAGTGCTTGAACCCGACCCAGTCGCTGCCGAAGATGCCTTTGTATGGCGTATAATCCTGAAACGCCATCGTGATGCCATACATGGGTATGTATTTGAAAATAATGAAGTAAAGCACGCCGGGCAGCAGCATGATGTACAGCCACCGGTTTTTGATGATTTCCCTCCACAACAAGGTTTTGTCACTGCGGGCAGCGGGCTTTGTCCGGGCCGCCGTTTCGGCTTTCATAGTGTCTTCCTCCCCACTTTGGAAACGATTACATTTATCACTTCCTGAAATTCATGTTCTCATTGTCGGGGATAAACGGGTAACTGGCTATCATCTTGTTTTAGCTTCTTGTTTTTCCTTATGCAGCAAGGGTTTGCATCGTTTTCGGCAATGACGTTTCCAAGCGGGATGGACCGTTTTTAACCTGCATCCTCCGACCTTAACCGGCCGGGAATCATGCTGGGGAGCGGCTTGCTGCATGCTGTTATGGGGACGGAATCACCGAAAAAAGCCTGCCCGCCATGGCAGGCGTAGCAGGCTTTATATTCGTTGCAAGGACAAGCCCATTCAGGAGACAACCAGACAGGACTCCGGCAATTTCCGCGAAATCCCCAGCCGGCTTCCCGACGCAGGGTCATCTCTGCTGCTCGCGGTATTTCCCCGGCGTGGTTCCCGTAATTTTGCGAAACGTGCGGATAAACGCCGTCGGATTCGTATAATTCAACTTTTCCGCGATTTCCGAAATTTTCAGGTTGGTCGTCTGCAGCCACGTTTTGGCTTTTTCCATGCGGTATTCGGCAAGGTATTCGGTAAAATTCACGCCGGCTTCCTTCTTGAACACACGGCTCAAATATACCGGATGAAAATTCAGCTCTTCGGCGCATACCTCAAGCGACAACTCACGATCGTACCGTTCCTCGATCAACCGGATCATGCGATGGGCAATGTTCATGTATTGCGATTCTTCCCGTTCATGGCAAAAGCGGATCACAGGCTCGAACAGACGGCGGCGGAACCAACCCGTCATTTCGTCCAGCGTGGATAACTTCAATAACCGTGACATCGATGCTTTCTCGCCGAGCACCTCGGCCACGTCTCCTCCCTGCTCCTGAACGAGCTGATACACCCTGGACAGCAGCTGCACCATAATGACGGGATATTCGCTGAAATGCAGCTTTTTGTCTGCGAGCAAAGCCAAATATTGCGCAAAGTATTCGTCGGTCTTGTCCTGATCCCCTTGCTTCAATGCGGAAGCCAACTGATCTTCGATCATGCGCAGCTGGGTATAGAGCGCCGCTTCGGTCCGACCTCGCGGCTGAATATCCTCATAATGCAAAATAATGCGGCTGCCCAGGCTTACCCTTCCGCGCAGGGCCTCTCGACTCTCATGGTAAGCCTGCGGCGTATCCCCGATCGCGGTATAGGCACGGCTGATGCCGATGCTCACCGGCAATTGCAGATAGGTCACGACCCGCTCCCTTATGCCCTCTGCCTGCTGATGCATCCATGCTTTCAGCTGAGCCTCGTCCTCCAGCTTGGAGGCCAACACCGTCACCTGCGCATCATCGATCATGATCGGCGTAAATCGCATCTCGGGAGGCAGCAGCTCCTCAACCATGTTGGTCACGGCAAACAACAGCAAATCCCGATCCTGCTCTTCATACCTGGTCCCTTCCATCGTATCGATCTGCAGCGTCAACACGCCCAGCCTGGACCAATCTGTGGGAAAATCATACCGTTGCCCCTGATATCTGAAATCCTCCTCGGATATTTTGCCGGTTAACAGCTTCGTCATAAAAAATTCCTGCAAATGCACGTGCTGCCCCTTCATTTGCTCTCGCAACGTTTTCTCCGAGCTGAACAGGGTTTGCAGCTGTTCCTCAATGTACCCGAATTCATCCTGCCTGCGATTCGCCTGCGCCGAAGGGGAATCCAGGCCTTTGGTAAATTGCAGCAGCCTTGAAATGGGCGAGTACATCCGCCGACTGCCATACACGGCAACCAGGCCGGTAACACACAACATGACCAAGGTCGCCACGCCCGTAACGATCGCGATTTTTCGCGATTGGGCGGTAATTTGGTCGAGGGATACCACCGATACGTACAACCAGCCGTTTAACGGTGATTGTCTGTAACTGACAGCCATCGGCTTGCCTCCCACCTCTGCATTGAAAAAGCCCTCGGTCTCGCCGGCCAACCGAATCTTTTGATCGATTTCACGGTTCAGGAGCTCATATTTCTCTCCTTGCTCCACATCGTCCAGAAAGAAATGGCGCTCCTTGTCCAGCACGTACATATCGCCGGAGTTGGGATTGCGGCTCAAGAACGCACCCAGTTCCGCATCGGCGATGTCGATGACCAAGAACCCCTTGGGCTTGACATTGCCCGGCACCATCGGAATTTTGAATACCATGCTAACCACGTTATCCGAAGAGATCAGGCTTGGCGGGGAGACGTCTTGCCCGGTTTCGTTCATTCCTGCGGATACCGGCACGCTCTCCTTGGCCGAATGCACATTCCGCGTGACCCAAAAAAGACTGTTCGTATATGTCAAATAAGAATCGACGCGGTCGCGTATGCTGAAATCGTCCACTTTGCCAAAAGAACGCATGGAGACAACCCAGTCTTGTTCCAGATTGACCAAATAAGCCTGATCAATGCTTGTAACCGCTTGCAGGTTGTTGAACCCGGATGTGAGATCCCTGATTTCCTCAAATTCGCTGCTGTCGAGCGGCTGTTTCATCGCTTGAAGCACCAGCGGAGAATTCACGTATTGGATGGAGGACAACTGAAGGCTACTCAACACCTGCTCCATTCTCATCTGGGTCTGGTGCAAAATTTGCAGATTGCTCTCACGCACTTTCTGTTCAATGTCTTGGGAAGCAATGGAATAGGACACCGAACCGATCACGATCACCGGAAGAGCCCCAAGAATCATCGTAAAGCACAGCAATCGCAGCAAATATTTGGGCAAGTAGAGCAACCTCCTTTGTATAATATCGCTTTCATTGGATTAATTTACTATTGTTATTTTAAAACCCATCGTTATTCAAGTCCACTATTTCTTATTCATTGTTGACTTCAGAGCACTTTCCAGTTTATAGTGTAAGCATATCCTCAATCGTAAGGAGAGATTTTGATGTCGGTGAGCGTTCTTAACTAATTAGCTTCATATTCAGGATTATGGCCTTGCACTTGTGCATATGCCCAAATGGCGTATGTTTGTTTCTTGCTGCGCCAGAACCCTGTACTTAGTTAAGAACAGCGGATATCAACCATCATCTTCGGGATTGTTATGGGACCGGATCCAATGCCGCGCTGTTGTTCAGTGCGGTTTTTTTGTGTCAGAAAGGTGTGCAGCTTCCGTGCAGCTTCTTTCTGGCCGTTCAAGAAAAACTCCGCGAAACGCGGCCTCTCTTTTGTGTATGCATCTTCAGCATGCTTCACAATTGACGTTTTTCTTGTTTGGGTCCGGTTGCCCTTCTTTCCCGTACAGTATGCGGGCGGAGAATGACGTATGTTCATTCTTCGCCCTTTTTTGCGTTTCCGGGCCAAACCTTGCACCGTGATGCGAAAACGAGAGAGGATACCAAATCTATACTGAGGAGAGATTCCCTTATGAAAGAACAAACGCTGCAGCGTCTTGATTATCATCGAATTCAACAGCTCGTTTCCGGCTGTGCCCTGTCCTATCTCGGCAGAAAGCACGCCCAGGACATGAAACCGATCGCCGATGCCCGCATGATCCAAATACGACTTGGGGAGGCAGACGAAGCCGTTGCCTTGATCCGTTACGGAGCAAGTGTGCCCATCCCTTCACTCGATGGCATGGAGACCATCATGAATTTGCTTGGTACCGGATATTTGTTCAACGAACAGGATTTCGGTCATCTGGCCCAGTTTCTGCGAAGCTGCGCCCAACTGATGAAATACATGGAGGGCAAAGCGGGGGTTGCGCCTACGGTCAGCCGTTATGCGGCCTCCATGATGCAAATGGAGCAGCTGCTGGGCGAGATTGAACGCTCCATCCACGCCGGGCGCATCCAGGACCATGCCAGCAAGGAACTGGCCCGCATCCGCAAAAAAATGGCTGTCAGCAGCGAACGCATGAAACGAAAGCTGGACGCGCTGGTAAGCAAACACCGCTCGATCATGCAGGAGCATGTCATCAGCCAACGGAACGGCAGGGCAGTGCTGCCGATCAAAAAGGAGTTCCGCAAACAGGTGAAGGGCAGCGTGCTGGATGAGTCCGGCAGCGGCCAAACCGTTTACATCGAACCTGCCGAGCTGGTCGGGCTGCAAATGGAGCTGTCTTCGCTTCAGGCGGAAGAATCGCGGGAAGAGATGAAAATATTGGGCGACCTGACCGCGCTGGCCGAATCCTACAGCCACGAGATCAAGCTTAACGTGGATACGGTAGGCATACTGGATTTTCTGTTTGCCAAAGCCAAATTTGCCGCAAGCGTGGACGGCGTAGTCGTGCGAGTCAATACTGAGGGGCGCACCCGTTTGCTGCAGGCAAGACATCCGTTAATGGGCAAATCCATGGTTCCGCTGGATTTCTCCATCGGGGACAGTTACTCGTCGCTGATCATCACCGGTCCGAACACGGGCGGCAAAACGGTCGCGCTCAAAACGCTCGGCTTGCTTACGCTCATGATGCAGTCGGGTCTGCTCGTCCCTGTTGCGGAAGGCAGCGAGATGGCCGTCTTTGAAGAGATGGCGGTAGATATTGGAGACGGACAAAGCATGGAACAGGCGCTCAGCACCTTCTCCGCCCACATTCGGAACATGATCGGCATTCTGGAGCAAGCCGGCCCATCCACGCTGGTATTGATCGATGAGATGGCTTCCGGTACGGATCCCGGCGAAGGCGTCGGGTTGTCCATTGCCATGCTTGAAGAGCTTCACCGCCGGGGAGCCACCGTTGTGGCAACGACCCACTTCGGCGAGATCAAACATTTCGCTGCGGCGACGCCTGGATTCGAAAATGCGCGCATGGAATTCGATACCGTCTCCCTTCAGCCCCTTTACCGGCTGCGGATCGGAGAAGCGGGCGAAAGTTACGCCTACGCCATCGCGCAAAAGCTTGGCATGCCGGAACGCATCATCGAACGTTCCAAAGCGGTTTCTTCTCATGGAATAACGGAGAAAAAGGAACGACGAGATGTTTCTGAACAAGAAATGGATTCCATTCGCCCCCGTTCAGGAAGCCAACCAGGCGATCAGCGTTCCGTTCAGGAAGCACAACGTTTTTCTCAGCAGGGCTTGGGGCATCCGGACCCTCACGCCTCCGGGCAGACGTCCGCCTTCGCTCCAATCCCGGCGCGGTCTCAGACTGGAGCAGGGCCGCAGCATGCCAAGCGACCTTCGAAATGGGATGCCGCCGTTCCCGAGCGGACCAATGCACAGCCAGCCTCGGACTCGGATGAATCTGAATCCACTCACCGGACCAAAGCATTCAGAAAAGGCGACCGTGTATTCGCGGCCTATTTGAACGAGACGGGCACAGTGTACGAAACGGAGGACAAACGCGGAAACATCGGTGTGTTGATGCGCGGAAACAAAATCAAAATCCACAAAAAACGGCTGACGCTGCACATCGCTGCGGAAGAGCTCTATCCCGATCTGGATCACTACGATCTCGACATCGTGCTGGATACCAAAGAGAACCGAAAAAAACGTAAACAGATGGCGAGAAAACACGTGGATGGATTGATCATCGAAACGCCTCCTGAACATTGAAGCCGAAGCTGTTATACTGGGGAAAGGAACGCTATTAGAAAGAGGGGCTGCCCATGAGTTTGGAATCGGGCTCCGTGCACGACAACCTGCGCATAGCCAATGCTTTGACCTGCCCGTTGTGCGGCGAAGCCAACGGATGCACGTACGCGGCAGGCCGGCCTCATGAGGAATGCTGGTGCAAGGCCGCCGAATTTCCGGAAGGCATTCTGGATCGCATTCCGCCCGCGCAGCGCAGGAAGTCCTGCATCTGTCAGCGGTGCGTCGAAGATTATACCAAGCGTGCCAACGCATGAACGAAGCATATGCCCTTAGTCTGAATGTTTACTCGACAAGGGGAATCTCTCGCCAAGAGTGGTCTCGAAGAATTCAAGCATGACAAAAGGAGCGAATCGCCCCGATCATCCGGGGTGGTTCGCTCCTTTTGGTTTGAAATGAACTGCTCCAAGCAGTCCTCTCTTGATTGAACGTTACATTTCAGAGTGGTACTTCACGGCCTGTTGCAGCACCGGATGGGATTCGTCCAGGGATGTCACCTGGCTCAGCGCAGCAGCAACGCCTTTTTGGCGAATCAGGCCTTGAAGTTCGACGGCTTCCGGGTCCTCAGCCACGTCAAATTTGCAGGCCGCTGCCATACCCATGGCCAAATGCACGGTCTCCATTCCGTATTCGTAAGCCTGGGTAGCCGGGCGTACGAGCCGATCGTTCGGGGACAATTTGCGCAGCGGAGATCTTCCTACGCGCGAGACTTCGTCCGTAAGGTACGGATTGCGGAAACGATCCAATATTTTCGAAATATATTTCCCGTGTTCCTCGGCATCGAACCCAAACCGTTTCACAAGCACATTTCCCGTCTCCTGCAAAGCACCATGCACGATGGACCGGACCTTCTCGTCGGCAATGGCTTGCTGAATGGTGTCGTAACCGTAGACGTTGCCGATATAAGCCGCAACACAATGTCCCGTGTTTACGGTGAACAGCTTGCGCTCGATGTACGGTTCCAGATCCTCCACATACATGACACCTTCAATCGGGTTGAACGCAGGAGACATCTGTGAACGATTCACGACCCATTCATAGAAAGGCTCTACCTGAACATGCAGCGGATCCTCATGATGCTGAATCGGAACGATCCGGTCCACAGCGGAATCCGGGAAGTAAACATATTGGTCTGCCAAGCGTCGGGTGGACTCCTCCAGCAGCGAATAGACATGGTCTTTCAGCTGCGTGCTGGCACCGATCGCATTCTCGCAAGCGATGATGTGCAGCGGTTCGATCGCTCCGCCTTTGCCCAGCCGCTTTTCGAGTCCTTTGGCAATACCCGGTGCAATATGTTTCAAAATGTTAACGCCAACGGCAGTGGTGACAAGGTCCGCTTCCGCCACCGTTTCCGCAACGGTGTCCAGGTTGGTCCCGTCGATAGCATCAACATGGGTGACCGTTTCCGTGTCTTTGGATTCGTTCGCCAATTCCACCGTGTACTGTTTGCGCTGCTGCAGCGTGGACACAAGCCCTTGGTTCACGTCCGAAAAAACGACCTCATAGCCTGCACGGGAAAGGATCAGCCCGATAAAGCCCCGTCCAATGTTGCCTGCACCAAAATGTAATGCCTTCATAGTTCCATTTCGCTTTCAAGAAGAGTGATGATTTCTTCGGCCGTTTTGGCATGGCGCAGAATCTCCATATTTTCTTCTTCTGCACAAATGACCGCGATGCTGGTCAGTATTTCCATGTGGTCTCCGCCTTGCGCGGCGATGCCGATGACCATGTATGCTTTCTCGTCGCCAAAGTCAACACCTTGCGGGAATTGAATAACCGAGATGCCGGTGGACAAAATAAATCCTTTCGATTCCTTCGTGCCATGCGGAATGGCAAGCCCGTTACCGACGTACGTCGATACGATCTCTTCGCGCTCCAGCATTTTGTCGATGTACTCCGCCGTAATGTGGCCAGCATTTTTCAGCACTTGCCCGGCCATGCGAATCGCTTCATATTTATCTTGCGCCGTCGCGTTCAGGACGACTTTGTCTGTCGTTAAAATACTCATGGTTGTTGCCCTCCAATTTCGGTTTTGCTGCGATAAAATCCGACCAGTTCACGGGAAAGATAATGAATGAGATCATCCCTGTTCCCTTTTTCCAACAATTCGATCATTTCTTCCTGCAGAAGCAGGGCGCTGATTTCGCTAAGCACCTCCAGGCTTTCCTTCGACAGCTCCCAAGGGCCCAGCATCAGCAAGACGTGTCTGACGCCTTCCGGGTCGTCTTCGGACATCAGCAGCGGCTGCGTCAGTTGAAACAAGCTGATCGTTGCCCTGTAGATGCCTTCGCTGCGCGTGTGAAACAAGGCGAGCGAAGTGCCCGGAATTTTCTGGCTGCCTGCTTTTTCACGGGCCTCCAGCAATTTGGTTACTTTGTGCGGGGCTTGAAGCACGCCGCGCTCATGCTGTATTTTGCACATGGCATAGACTGTTTCATCCAATCCCAGGCCCTTATTGTCCAAAGGAAATACCTGGAACTCGCCGATGATTCGCACGATCTCTACCAGCATGGCCTCAAGTCCTGACCACTGCGTTTCGCGAACGACAGGGGAATGCCCGCTTGAAGGCGGGCTGTGTTCCCGCTGCAGCGTCGTCGTTTTGATAAAATGCCGAAGCTGTTCGCTTTCCTCGCCGGTCAATAGCGGACTGACTTTGTAGTACTGGTGCTTTTCCATCGGCAAATCCACGGTCGACAATACGAGATCGTACTGCTCCTTAGGAATTCGGACCGCTTCGTACCAAGATACGCTGTCCACAATGCGAATTTCGGGAATTTCCTTGGCGAGCCTGCTTGAGAGCATGCGCGACGATCCGATGCCGCTGGTGCATACAATGACGGCTCTGACCTCGCGCTTCAGCGTCCGCAACCGTTCAATGGAAGCTCCAAAATGCATGACCAAAAAACCGATTTCCTCATCAGGTACTTCAATGCCATGCCAAGCTTGATTCACCGCTCGTTTAACGTCCGCGAACAAGGCTTCGTAATCCTGGCGGATTTGCTGCAATAAAGGGTTGCGGATCAGCTGCCGCCCTTCGATTCGTTCCAGAACAGGCTCCATATGGGCAATCAAACCTTCGCGCAGCAGCCGGTCTTCATGAAAATCGTAATGCGTGATCTTCTCCATGCTGTCGATCAGCGAAACGACCCGGTCAAGCACAAGCAGATCATCCACCGGCAGCAGCCGGGTGGTATGCATCAATTGCCTGGCTTCGATCAGCAGGCCGTGAACGTATTTCCGCTCCGCCAAATCGAGTTCGATGCCCAGTTCACTGGCAAGAATGGTGCAGAGACGCAAAGCCATGTATTCCGGAACACTGTCTTCAGGGATCTGTACGTGCGGCATATCGTTCTCGATCGCACGGCCTTTGTTGACACGGGCCGCCATCACCGACAATTGCAGCAGCAATCTCATGTACTGGCGCTCAGGCATGTTCTCCAGCCATTCGATATCGGGCTGCCATAAGGCGTTTTCTACTTTCAATACATGATCATGCCCGATGATTTCGAGCAGCTTGCTGTTTGCCTTGGAGTTGGTGTGCTCCGATCGGGCGCCGAACAGATCCGATTCGTCCAAATGCTCCATGGCAAGTTCCACCATTGCTCGACGGATATAAGATTCGCTCCCGGTAATTTCCACGCCGTATCCACGTCTTCTCACCAGAACGAGTCCCTGCTCCTCGATCCATGATTGCAATTCATCGAGATCGTGGCTGACCGTTACGACGGTGACTTTCAAATCGGATGCGATCGCGAGCAGCTTAATGGGCTCTTGATTATCGTCCAGAAGCAGGCTGAGCGCGTAAATTTTGCGCTCTTCGGGCGTCCATTCCATCGGCTCGACTTGAAACAGCTGTTGTCTTAGCCGTGAAAGACAGGAGGGATCTGCATCTAAATAGATGCCGATCCCGGATTTTTTTTTGATTTCGACCCCGTAAGAGACCAGTTTTTCTTCCAATGCGCTAAGTTCCCTCAATATCGTTCTGGTGCTCACATTGATCCGGGCCGCGATGTCCCCGGCGGTCACTTCTTTGGTCTGCTGCAGGAGAAATTCCAAAATCTCGCGTTGCCGCTTCGAAATATTCATTGTTGTGGTTCCGTTCAGGAATTGGATTTGAGGCGTTCAACCAGTGCCTCGTATTCCGGGCTCTTCAGGAAGTTTTCAATGGAGATGTGCTCCGCGTTCGGCGCGACCGTTTTGGCCCGGTCGGTCAGCGTTTTTTGCGTAATGACGATATCCGCATCCTGCGGAATTTCGCTGATCGCCGTATTGGTGACGTTCACGTCCACACCGGCCTGCTTCATTTTCTTCCGCAAAATCGAAGCACCCATCGCGCTTGATCCCATTCCCGCGTCGCACGAGAACACGATTTTGTTGACATCTTTCTTCACTGCGGAAGCCCCGATGTCTGCCGCACGGTCTGCTTCACGGTTGTCGTTGGCTACGGTTTCGTTCGCCGTCTTGCCTTGATTTTTCATTTCTTTCATCCGGTTGGATGCAGCTTCCAAATCCTCGTCTTTTTGTTTGCCCGTTTTGAGCAGAACGGCAGCAACCAGGAAGGAAACGACCGCTGCAATGATTACGCCTGCCAACATCGGAACGTACCCGCCCTTAGGTGTCAACAAGAAATAGGCGATGATACTTCCCGGAGATGGAGCGGATACGAGTCCCGCACCCGTCAACATGAATGTCAGCGTTCCAGCGACGCCACCCGCAATAGTGGCCAGGATCAGGATCGGTCTCATCAGGATGTAAGGGAAATAAATTTCGTGAATCCCGCCAAAGAAATGGATGATGGCAGCACCTGGAGCCGAAGATTTCGCAGAACCACGGCCAAAGAAGCAATATGCCAGCAAGATACCAAGTCCGGGACCCGGATTTGATTCCAGCATAAACAGTATGGATTGACCGAGATCTCTAGCCTGATCCGTTCCCAAAGGCGTCAAAATCCCATGGTTAATGGCATTGTTCAGGAAAAGCACTTTTCCCGGCTCGATGATCAGGTTGACGAGTGGCAGCAAGCCCAGATCCATCAATCCTTGAACGCCCGCGGACAGAATTTTACTGAGCGCCTCAATCAGAGGGCCGATCCCTTTCAGGGCGATCAAGGCCAGAATTCCGCCAATAATACCGGCAGAGAAGTTGTTGACCAACATTTCAAAACCGGATTTGATCTTGCCTTCAACGGCTTTGTCAAACTGTTTGATGATCCAAGCCGCAAGCGGACCTGCGATCATTGCGCCAAGAAACATCGGAATGTCGCTGCCCACGATAACGCCTATGGTCATAATCGAACCGACGACGCCCCCGCGCGTGCCATGCACCATCGTGCCGCCCGTATAACCGATCAGCAATGGCAGCAAATATTTGATCATCGGATCAACGAGCTGCGCAAAATCGGCGTTAGGGAACCAACCCTTCGGTATGAATAAAGCCGTGATCAAGCCCCATGCGATAAATGCACCCATGTTCGGCATAACCATGCCGCTCAGGAAACGTCCGAACTTTTGCACGCCTACCCGCAGTCCTTCGGCTTTCCCGGACTTTGCGTCCACTGAACTCATATTGATAACCTCCTCAACATGTTAAACCTTGACTCGACTGAACATATCAACACGCAGTTCAGATGAATAAAGGTACAAATCTTGTATTCGTGATTTTCAAGTTCATACTAAATGAAAACGGTATCCCTTACAACGAAATGAAAATCAACTCCCGTCATGAACGTTGATGACAAGATTTAAATTGGATCTGTTTTGCGTTGTCGCAAGTTCAACAGCAACGTACCGATTCCTTCTATGTATCATGCCCAATCATAGCCCTGGCTTATTAAAACAAGAATGCATAATATAAAAAAACAGTGTTTTTTAAGAGGTACAAGAGATACACCCTTTCAGACTTTCCCCTTAAACAACGCAAAAAAGCCAAGCGGCAGCTTGGCCGCATCGGCTTTTCAAACCCATGAAATATACACTTTTATTTTCAGTAATAATACGTAAATTAGTGCAAACGATTATTCTTCGGTATGCTTCCGGTAGGCATCCGCGTCCAGCAGTCCTGACAGCGCCGCGCTCAAATCGCCGTCCACGCGGATTTCAACCATCCAGCCTTCTTCATAAGGAGAAGTGTTTACAAGCTCCGGCGCCTCTTGCAGCGCCTCGTTTACGGCCACAACGATTCCTCCCACGGGCGCAAACAGATCCGAAACCGTCTTTACGGATTCGATCGTTCCAATGCCTGCCTCCGCTTGCACATTCGAGTCAAGGTCAGGCAGTTCAACAAACACAATGTCACCCAGCTGATGCTGCGCGAATTCGGTTATGCCTATACGCACAGTATTTTCACCGACGGTTTGCACCCATTCGTGTTCTTCACTGTACAGGAAATCGTTTCTCAATTCGCTCATTTGGTTATCCGCCTCGCTTTTTCATTAGTGGAGTGCATGCGTTCCTTGACCTTCCCTTTTTCCCAAAACATAGCGTATGACATGTCGGCCATAAATGTCAATATACCTAACAATATATTCTTTTCACCCTCCAAAAAGTGACATCCTTTTTATAGGCATTCAATCATATACTGGATATGGAATCGCTACCTTGTCGGAAACACGAACATTAAAAGGGCAAAAAAAATAAATATTCGCTTTTATTCTCTATTCTTATGATATAGTTCTTGACACAAATAGCTTTAACGCGTTTTAATTGAGGTGAGAAACAACTGACAGAAGCAATATTCGCGGATGAACGTAAAGGGAGAGATCACCCCGTCCCGCTTTGGGATCGTACGTGGTGGCGCCGAAGGAGTAAACCCCCGACAAGCGGCGGGTGAATCTCTCAGGCAAAAGGACTTTTACGGGACGCAACTCTGGAGAGCATCCATTCGCCCAAGAAGGGCGTTTTGATCACCCAAGGGGAAACCTGACGCAATCTGCGACGGGGTAACTCTCAGGTACCAAGGACAGAGCCCAGGAATTCAGCATGCTGCCGCATGCCGGTTCTTTGGCCTGTCCTTTTCCTTTTTCCCCAAAAAACGAAAACAGTGCATAAGAATCCTGCATAGGGCAGCTTCCTCATGACGTATAGACCATCCCTTTTCCGCGGTTTCGTTTCACATTCGGCCCGTCTGGCGGCCTACAACGAGGTGATATGATGTCCGATTTGTTAAGAACTCCTCTCTTCCCGCATTATCAGCAATTCGAAGGCATGCGCTGCATCGATTTTGGCGGCTGGGAACTGCCCGTGCAGTTCAGCGGCATCCAGAAAGAGCATGAGGCCGTGCGCGAACGTGCAGGATTGTTTGATGTATCCCACATGGGTGAATTCATAGTCCAAGGCGAACAAGCCGAGGCCTTTTTGCAGCAAATGACAACCAATGACGTGACATCACTGGTTCCGGGGCAAGCTCAGTACACATTGATGTGTTATCCGAGTGGCGGGGTCGTCGATGACCTGCTCATCTACAAACTGGAAGAACAGCGCTATATGCTGGTCGTCAACGCCTCCAATATCGAAAAGGACTGGGCATGGCTGCAAGAGCACATCATTGCCGGTGTCGGGATGAGCAACGTATCCGAAGAGACCGCGCTTTTGGCGCTGCAAGGCCCGCTGGCTGCCGATATTCTGGCCAAAGTCACAACGGGTACGAATCTCGGCGACATCGAGCCGTTCCGGTTTGTCCGCGATGCCGACGTATGCGACGTTACGCTCCTGCTCTCGCGCACGGGTTACACGGGCGAAGATGGATTCGAGCTCTACGTCCCGGCCGATCAGGCCGCCCGGATCTGGGAAGGACTGCTGCAAGCCGGAGCACCGCACGGACTGATTCCTGCCGGACTTGGCGCAAGGGATACGCTGCGCTTTGAAGCAAGATTGCCGTTGTACGGACAGGAGCTGTCCGCGACCATTTCTCCGCTTGAAGCCGGGCTTGGCATGTTCGTGAAATGGAATGCCGGACCGTTTATCGGTCAGGAAGCGCTGCTGCAGCAAAAGAACGACGGCCCTGCTCGCAAGCTGGTCGGCATTGAAGTACTGGAGCGCGGAATTCCCCGGCCGCACTATCCGATCTATGCGGATGGCGTACAGATCGGCGAAGTGACGACCGGCACCCAATCCCCTACGCTGAAGCGCAATCTGGGGCTCGCCCTGATCGACAGCAGGCATGCTGCGCTGGGTACTCCGCTTGAGATCGGGATTCGCGGCAAAACATTGAAAGCCGAGGTCGTCAAAACCCCTTTTTACAAACGGACGCGCGCACCAAAGACACCTGATGCAAAAGAGACCATCCAAGGAGCTGATCTAACATGACCAAGCACCGTTACATCCCGATGACCGAGCAGGATCAGAACGCCATGCTGGCAACGGTTGGCGTGGATACGATCGATGACCTGTTCCGCGACATTCCCGAAGACATTCGTTTCCAGGGCGAACTGCCCATTTCTTCCCGGCTCGACGAACACGCGCTGAGTCGCCATATGGCCAAACAGGCCGGAGCTAACGCCCATTTCGATACACACGCCAGCTTTCTTGGCGCCGGCATTTACGATCATCACATTCCTTCCGTCATCAATCACGTTATCTCGCGATCCGAATTTTACACAGCTTACACACCATATCAACCGGAAATCAGCCAAGGGGAGCTGCAAGCGATCTTTGAATTCCAGTCATACATCTGTGAGTTGACCGGCATGGCCGTTGCCAATGCCAGCATGTATGACGGCGCTACAGCCTTTGCGGAAGCCGGGAATCTGGCTGCTGCGGCCACCCGCCGCAAGCAGCTGATCGTGTCCAGCACAGTGCATCCCGAGTCCCGCCAAGTCCTGAAAGCATATGCTCACGGCCTTAATCTGGAGATCGTCGAGATTGGCCACAAAGACGGCGTGACCGACTGGGATGCCCTGCAAGCCGCCGTATCCGGGGACACCGCTGCCGTCATGATTCAAAGCCCCAACTTCTTCGGAGCTCTGGAACATGTAAAACAGGCCGCAGACCTCGTGCATGCGCACAAAGGCCTGCTCGTCGTTAGCGCGAACCCGCTGTCGCTTGGCCTGCTTGAAGCTCCCGGCAAGCTTGGCGCCGACATCGTCGTCGGCGACGCGCAGCCGCTTGGCATCGCCGCTTCGCTCGGCGGACCGACTTGCGGATATTTCGCCGTATCCCAGGCTCACATGCGCCGCATTCCCGGGCGCATCGTCGGCCAGACGACCGACCGCAGCGGCAAACGCGGCTTCGTGCTGACGCTGCAAGCCCGCGAGCAGCACATTCGCCGCGAGAAGGCGACGTCCAACATCTGCTCGAATCAAGCGCTGCTTGCCCTGAGCGCCTCCGTCTACATGTCCACCATGGGCAGACAAGGCATGATCGACGTGGCCGACCTGAATGTTCAGAAGAGCCATTATGCCCGCCGGATTCTGCAAGCCATTCCGGGCGTGAGCATTGCATTTTCCACACCTACGTTTAATGAATTTGTCATTCGGCTGCCGGAAGGAACGAATATCGAAGCACTGCAGTTGAAATGGCTCAAGGAAGGTTTTATCGGCGGTTATGATCTGGGGCGTCATTATCCGGAACTGGCCGGACATCTGCTGATTGCCGTAACCGAACGCCGCAGCAAAGAAGAGATCGACGAATTCGCACGTGTACTGGAGGGATCGCTGTGACGCAGGAGACAACAACGCAAACAACGCAAACCGGAACGAAATCCGCAGTTCAGGACACAAACGGAAATAACAGGGATGCCAACACAGAAACCGCGATGAACCCCGCCGCCAACGTCACTCCCGAGCAATCGCTTATTTTTGAGTTGAGCAGCCCCGGGCGCGTCGCCTATTCCCTGCCGGAATGCGATGTGCCAAGGCAAGAGATCAAATCCCTGATTCCCCGGGAAATGCTTCGCTCCGAAGCAGCCGCATTGCCTGAGGTTTACGAAGTGGATGTCATCCGGCATTACACCGCCCTTTCCCGTCGCAACTTCGGCGTGGATAACGGCTTCTACCCGTTAGGATCGTGCACGATGAAATACAATCCAAAAATCAACGAAGACGTCGCCCGATACAGCGGCTTTGCCAAAATCCACCCCTATCAGCACGAATCCAGCATCCAAGGGGCGCTTGAACTGCTGTACACGCTGCAAAACGACCTTGCCGGCCTGACCGGCATGGATGCCGTAACCCTTCAACCTGCCGCTGGCGCGCATGGCGAATGGACGGGGCTGATGATGATCCGGGCCTATCACGAAAGCCGGGGCGAAACGCGCACCAAAGTCATCGTGCCGGATTCCTCCCACGGCACCAACCCGGCCAGCGCTACCGTTGCCGGCTTCGAGACCGTAACCATCCCTTCCCGTTCGGATGGGCTCGTCGATCTGGATGCCTTGCGCGCAGCCGTCGGCAGCGATACGGCGGCTCTGATGCTGACCAATCCGAATACGCTTGGTCTGTTCGAAAAGGACATTCAGGAAATTGCCTCGATCGTGCATGAGGCCGGCGGCTTGCTCTATTACGACGGCGCAAATTCCAATGCCATCATGGGCATCGCCCGGCCTGGCGATATGGGCTTCGACGTCGTGCATCTCAATTTGCATAAAACGATGAGCACTCCACATGGCGGCGGCGGTCCTGGAGCCGGTCCGGTTGGCGTGAAAAGTCTGCTTGTTCCGTTCCTGCCAAAACCTGTCGTCATACGCGATGATGAAGGCCGATATACGCTTGATCATGCCGGGGACCAATCGATCGGTCGGGTCAAAGCATTTTACGGCAACTTCGGCATCTTGGTACGCGCATATGCTTACATCCGCACCTACGGGCCGGAAGGCTTGCGCCGCGTTTCCGAATGCGCCGTTCTCAACGCCAATTACATGATGGCCCGGCTCGCGCCTTATTACGAGATTCCGTATCCGGGGGTGTGCAAGCATGAATTCGTCATGTCGGGACGCGGCCTCAAGCAATACGGCGTACGCACGCTTGACGTCGCCAAACGTTTGCTCGATTTCGGTTACCATCCGCCAACGGTATACTTCCCATTGAATGTGGAAGAGTGCATCATGATCGAACCGACCGAGACGGAAAGCAAGGAAACGCTTGACGGTTTCATCGATACGATGATCCGCATCGCGAAGGAAGCTGAGGAAACGCCGGAGGTCGTGCTCAATGCACCCTACGGCACGCCTGTGACCCGTCTCGACGAAACAACCGCTGCACGCAAGCCTGTGTTGAACTGCGCCTGCAGTTGATCAGGCCATAACAAAAAGCCGCACAAGGTTATCGACAACCGTGTGCGGCTTTCTTGGCCGGCATTTGCAATCGAGGAAAAAAAGCCGGCATCCGCTTTACGCAGACACCGGCATCCATATGCTGCATCGCTGCAGCCCCTTCAATCGGAAAAAGAAAAGACCCTTAAACATCGGGGAAACCCCGAACCCAGTGATGCTTAGATGCTTTTAACCAGTTCAACCACTTGCTCAGCGGTTTGCATATCCAGTGCTTTGGCAGCAAGTTCCTGCATCTCGGCACGGGACAATTTCGTGATCTGACTGCGAGCTGGCAGAATGGAGGTTGCGCTCATGCTGAACTCATCCAGTCCAAGACCAAGCAGCAACGGAATTGCCGTTTCGTCTCCAGCCATCTCTCCACACATGCCAGCCCATTTTCCTTCACGATGCGCCGCATCGATGACCATTTTGACCAAACGCAAAATAGCAGGATTGTATGGTTGGTACAGGTAAGAGACACGTTCGTTCATACGGTCAGCAGCCATGGTGTATTGAATCAGATCGTTCGTTCCGATACTGAAGAAATCAACCTCTTTGGCAAATTGATCCGCAAGAACTGCAGTCGAAGGGATTTCGACCATGATACCGAGTTGGATGCTGTCGGAAACAGCAATCCCTTCAGCTACCAGCTTGTCCTTCTCTTCGAGCAGGACGGCTTTTGCTTCACGGAACTCGCCGAGCGTGGCGATCATCGGGAACATGATGCGCAGGTTCCCGTGCACGCTGGCGCGCAGCAAAGCACGAAGCTGTGTACGGAAAATATCTTGACGGTCCAGACACAGACGAATCGCGCGGAAGCCTAAGAATGGATTCATTTCTTTCGGCAGGTCAAGGTAAGGAAGCTCCTTGTCTCCACCGATGTCGAGCGTGCGGACAACGACAGGTTTGCCTTCCATTTTTTCGAGCACCGTTTTGTACGCATTGTACTGAACGTCCTCGGAAGGAAGTTTGTCTCTGCCCATGTACAGGAACTCGGTACGGTACAGGCCTACGCCTTCGCCGCCGTTTTCCAATACGCCGGCAACATCGTTTGGCGTACCGATGTTTGCCGCCAATTCAACGTGCACGCCATCCACCGTCACGGTTGGTTCGTCACGCAATTTTCTCCACTCGGCGCGTTGTGCGTCGTATTGTTCCTGTTTGGAACGATACTCGGCGACTACGTCATCCGAAGGATTTACGAGCACATGTCCGTCCAGGCCGTCAACGATGATCAAATCACCGTGTTTGGCCTGGGTCAGGATGTCCTTGGTTCCCACAACCGCAGGAATTTCCAGGGAGCGTGCCATGATTGCCGAGTGGGACGTGCGTCCGCCAATGTTTGTGGCAAAGCCTTTAACATATTTGCGGTTCAACTGAGCCGTGTCGGAAGGCGTCAAATCCTCCGCAAGCACGATCACTTCCTCACTGATTTCGGCAGGGCTCATGAATTCGATGCCCAGCAGGTGGTTCAGCACACGCTTCGTTACGTCGCGCATGTCTGCTGCACGTTCCTGCAGGTAAGCACTTTTCATGTTTTCGAACATTTCGATAAATTGGGAAGCCGTTTCGTTCAATGCAAACTCTGCACTGACCATTTCCTCCGCAATTTTCGCTTTGACCGGATCAATCAGTTCCGGGTCGTTCAGAATGAGCAAATGCGAAGCGAAAATTTCCGCTTTTTTCTCGCCAAGCTCTTGCATCGTGCGCTCTTTGATCGCTTCGAGCTCAGCTTGGGATTTCCCCAAAGCCGAGTCGAGTTTAGCGATCTCTGCGTCAACATCGGTAATTTGACGTTTCTCTACAGAGTAATCGGGATGCTCCAAGATAAACGCCTTGGCGATGGCAATGCCCGCCGAAGCAGCGATCCCGGAAACATTAAGCATGGATTTCGCCCAGCCCTTCGTTAACCATAACGTCAGTCAGTGCTTTAAGAGCGTCAGCAGCCTCATCGCCTTCGGAGATGATCGTGATGGTGTCGCCTTGCTCCAGACCCAGGGAAAGAACGCCCAGGATGGATTTCAGGGTTACTTTTTTACCGTTAGCTTCTGCAAAGGATTCTGCGCCTTTGAATTGGTTTGCTTTATTAACCAGGGCTGTCGCCGGGCGTGCGTGGATACCGTCTTCGTCTGTAATTCTGAATGTTTGTTGCATTACAATCATCTCGCTTTCATGAATTTGATTTAGGCATTGCATTATATTTACACTTGCTTGCCATCGTTGGGACAGTTCTTATTTTATCTCAATGATTGGCTGATCGCCAACTTTGAGCACTCCACTCTTCTTGAGTGTTATCGTGGAGCCTTCTGGCAGGTTGGTGAAAATGACTGGAGAAATGATCGACGGAGCGTTTGCTTTTACATACTCCAGATCCACTTCCATAATCGGCTGACCAGCAGATACCAGGTCACCTTCCTGAACCAGTACGTTGAAACCTTGACCTTTCAGTTTCACCGTATTGACACCTATATGAACAAGCACTTCTTTGCCGCCGTCGGACATAATGCCTACAGCGTGTTTGCTTGGAAATACATTAAATACTTTACCATACACTGGGGAGGTAATCGTTCCATCATGCGGCAAAATAGCGAAACCGTCACCTGTCATTTTTTCAGAAAAGACCGGATCAGGCACGTTTGTAATATCAAGCAGTTCTCCGTTCACCGGCATGACGATATCCTCTGGTACAATGCGCTCACCTTGCTCTCCTTGCGCCTTCTCCTCTTCAGGAGTTGGTTTAATTTCTTCCGCCGGAGCTGGTGCAGGCGTGCGTCCTGCAATGATATCCTGCATCTGTGATTTAATCGTATCGGAACGCGTTCCGAAGATGGCTTGAACATTATTACCCACTTCAAGCACACCAGATGCACCCAGTTGTTTCAAACGGTCTTTTTGCACATTCGATTTCTCATTTACTTCAATCCGCAAGCGAGTAATACATGCATCCAGATGTTTAATGTTTTCCTTGCCGCCAAAGGCTTCAAGGATGTTATGCGGCAAATCGTCCGTGGAACCTGAAGAGCCACTGGATGAGGATTCAGCAGATGCTTCTTCACGTCCAGGCGTTTTGAGTTTGAACTTGCGAATGATGAATCGGAAACCGAAATAGTAGATCACAGCAAGAATCAAACCAACGATGATAACGTTCCACCATGGCGTGCGGTTTGGAATGATACCAAAGATCAGGAAGTCAATGAAACCGCCTGAGAAGGTCATCCCGATTTTGACATTAAGCAGCTGCATCGTCATGAACGATAAACCCGCAAAGATACAGTGTACAGCAAACAAAATCGGTGCAACGAACAGGAACGAGAACTCCAGCGGCTCTGTAATCCCTGTCAGGAATGATGTCAGTGCAGCTGAACCCATGATACCAGCAACATATTTTTTATGTTCAGGCCTTGCTTCATGGTACATCGCAAGTGCGGCTGCTGGCAAACCGAACATCATGAACGGGAATTTACCGACTTGGAACGTCCCGGCAGTCAGCGCAACGCCGTCACGCAGCTGGCTGAAGAAAATCTTTTGGTCTCCGCGAATGACTTCACCCGCTTTGTTCACATACTCTCCGAACTCAAACCAGAATGGGGAGTAGAAAATGTGATGCAGCCCGAACGGAATCAGTGACCGTTCTACTACACCGAAGATGAAGGCCGACAGCGTCGGGCTTGTATCAACCATGAAGTGAGAAACGGCATTTAATCCATTCTGAATTGGAGGCCAGATGACCACGAGCAGCAACCCGAGCAGCAGGGAAACTACCGAAGTGACAATTGGAACAAAACGTTTACCCGCGAAAAATCCAAGGTAAGACGGCAGTTCAATTTTAAAGAAACGATTGTAGCACAGTGCTGCGATGATACCGACAATGATACCTCCAAATACCCCTGTGCTTAAAGTTGGAATACCCAGGATACTCGCATAACCTGGCACATTGCCAATCATGGCAGGTGTAACACCTACGGCAGAGCCCAAAGTTACGTTCATGACCAGATAACCGATGATGGCTGCAAGTCCTGCAACGCCTTCACCTCCAGCCAGCCCGACGGCTACGCCGACCGCAAACAGCAATGCCAGATTATCAAATACGATCTGACCTGCGTTCATCATGATGGTTGCAATTGAGTTTACCCAAGGGGTATCGAGCGCAGTAACATATTGCAGGAAATCCGGATTTACCAGCATGTTACCAATTCCGAGCAGCAAACCTGCGGCTGGCAGAATCGCTACAGGCAGCATGAGAGCTTTACCTACTCTTTGCAATACACCAAAAAGCTTTTTAAACATCGCGTCGTATTCTTCCTTTCATGTGAGTATGTCGTGATGCAAGCAAGGGAACACAAAAAAGGCATGAACTAATAAAGTGAACTGTGCCTACCTTGGGGTATAGCATACCCTTAAAAAGGTAGAACAATCACACTCTAATTAACTCATGCCTGATCGAGTCAGTAACACGTCGCTTATGTTTATTCAGTTGCTTGATTACGGTCACCATTGTAGCATCACTTTGGACGCATTGCAAGCCTTTACAGAAAAAACGTTATTCCGGTGTTATTTCAGAGCTTATTTTACTGATTTTCTTCTTTCCGCTGGTTCAGCCGCTGAAGATGTATCGTTAAGTAGCCAACTTCTGCCGGATAAACAGGCAGCTTTAGTCGTTGCTCCATCACTTTGGTCAGCTTCCATGCAAGCGAGTACATTTCGGGATACTCCAATTTGAGTAGGGAATCCAGCTTGTGAAGCTCCTCCACTTTATCTCCGCGACGTATACGCTCAAGGGCAAACCGTAGATGCGTTAACAGACGGGAATAATCCAATGATTGCGTTTCAAAAGAATAATCCAGCTGGTCTGCGACCAGATTCACCAGATCCGTAATTAACTGCGAATGCTGCCGCACCTGGGAGATGTTCTGGTTTGTCATCGCGCTATAAATATGCAGCGCAATAAATCCGATTTCATCCCTTCCCAAATCTACGCCCATTTTGTCCTTGATCAGCCTGACGGCATACTCGCCCATCCGAAACTCTTCAGGGTATATCTCCCGGGTTTCGTACAGGAACGGATTTTGAATAACGATGCCCTGTTCCTTGCGCTTCAACGCAAAAGAAATATGATCCGTGAGCGCGATATGAATATGCTCGTTCAACGGCGCGTCCGCTCGCTCTGAAATATACGTAACCAACTCGTTAATGATCTCGATCAACGCCTCGTCCACTTGCGGAAGAAGCTGCTTATATTGCTCCTGCTCTTGCTGGTTCTTCAAAATGAACATTTTCTCCACAGCCATCAGCGGAAGGATATCGCCTGTTTTTCGGTTAAAGCCTATGCCCTTGCCGATGACGACGACCTCACCATGTTCGGGATGCTGTGCAATGATTACATTATTGTTCAGGGCTTTGGCTACGTGTAGGCCGCTCAATGTTCGCACCTCTTTTTATCAAACCGTCTTGATTCTTCCGATAGTCGATTGCAATGTCTTTTCATACATGAAATAAAAAGAACGAAAAAACACCCGGCGCGGGCAAACCACGCCGGACGTCTCGCTTAAAAAGTAACAAAATTTCGCTTCAAGGTCAATAGAGCTGCCTTACGGCACAAGCATTCCCTACTCTTCCGTTCCCGCTTTATTCAAAATGGTGTCTGTTGGCGATGCTGCCACAGCAACCGGCGTCGCTGTTTTGGGCTTGGTTAACCCCTGAATCAGCTGCTCCACATCGATGCCGGACACGCTCTTAAGCATTTCCGGCGCAGTCGCCATCAATTCGGTGACATAATTGCTCACGCGAGCTGCACCTTCGCCTTTGCCTGTATCCACGACCGTCAACTTGTCAATGGAAGAGATCGGTTCCGCAATTTTGCCGGCAAGCTCAGGCAGCATTTTGACGATGATGTCCAATACCGCGGCTTCGCCAAACTTCTGGAACGCCTCGGCCAGCTTTTCTTTGGCTTCCGCTTCGGCAAGACCTCGCAGACGGATAACCTCGGCATCCGCCGAACCTTTTGCCAGTTCGGCATCAGCCACGGCCTGACCTTCAAGCCGCTTCTGCTCGGCCGTTGCCTTGGCCTGCGTCTCGATCGAATACTGCACCGCATCCGCTTCGCGCATTCGTTTTGCCTTGTCGGCTTCGGCAGCCTGCTCGACGGCGTAACGGTCCGCCTCGGCCTTTTTCTTCACTTCCGCGTCGTATTGCTTCTCACGAACCATGATTTCTTTCGCCTGCAGGTCGATTTCCCGTTCTTTCCGAACCAATTCAACCTTCATCTGCTCTTCAACCACCGTTTGTTTCGCCCGGGCTTCCTGAATGTGGTAGGCCTGGTCGGCTTCTGCTCTAGCTGTATCCTGATCTCGTTTAAACGCCGCCACTTTCAGCTCTTTATCCTTTTCGGCTTCCGCAATGTTCGTATCGCGCAGCAGTTCCGCCTTTTGTCCCTGCTCTTCCGCGTTGGCCTTCTGAATTCTGGCATCTCTGACGGCCTCAGCCTCGGCAATCTCGGCATCCCGTTTCACGGCAGCGATTCTTGGCTTACCGAGCGCATCCAGGTAACCCTGCTTGTCGCGGACGTCTTTAATGGTGAATGACACGATTTGCAGACCCATCTTCTTCAGATCTCTTGCTGCCACGCCCTGAACCTCCTGCGCAAAACGATCACGGTTCCGATAGACCTCTTCCACCGTCATTGTGCCCAGGATGGCACGCAGATGCCCTTCAAGCACTTCCTGTGCTTCCCCGCGCAGCGCTTCCACCGGTTTGCCGATAAACTGCTCGGCTGCCGTCGCCACGTCCTCGACCGAACTTCCTACCTTGATGATCGCGACGCCGTCCGCAAGAACGGGCACCCCTTGCTCGGTATAAACTTCCGGCGTGGTTACGTCGAGCTTGTGGGACAGCAGCGAGATGAACTCGGACTGCTGAAAGACCGGCCAAATAAATGCACCGCCGCCGCGCACGATTTTGATTTTCCTGCCGGATTCGTCCTCGGATATATTTTTGTTGCCCAAAAATGAACCGGTTACAATCATCGCTTCATCCGGACCCACCGTTTTGTATCTGGCCCAGAACGCAAGACCCAAAATCAAAATCACGCCGACAACAATCGCGGGAACCAACAGCACTTCCATATCCAGAGTCATTCCGCATCTCTCCCCTTCTCGTTGTAAATGGTAATCAATACTACATCATACGCGCTAAACCCCTGTGTTACTTAAGTACATCCTCTTCCCATTCGGACACACGCAGCACGCCATCCGATATGTCTACTACAACGACACGCGCCCCAGCCGCAATGGGGCGATGTTCGAAGCTCGATGCGGTATGGATCGTATTGCCCGAGGCAATGCGTATCATGACTTCCCCGAAACCCTTTTCCGGCACGGGAATCGTGATCTCGCCGATCTTTCCCGCCAGTTCCTGCATGGAGAAACCGATGGACACCTCACTGTTGCGGCTCGGCTTAATATAAGCAAAGAACACCAGCATGGCTGCAGCGACTCCGATCAACAGGGCCAGAATCAAGGCGGCCATCGTACTTACCGAGCTGTAACGCGTCAGCATGATTCCCGCCCCGCCAAAAGCAGTAATGGAACCAGCCAGTACAACCGGTTTGAAAATATCAACGCCCGGAAACTCGAAAGCACCATCCAGCAAACCATCAATCAGATCTCCCAGTATCAGGCTGACGACCGCAAATATCGCTCCCCCGATCAAACACCCCCAATAAATCGACTCCATCCCTTTACCTCCCCTCTTCTGCTGCAACTCCATTTCGATAGATGACTTTCCTCATGTAAATAAATACGTACCAAATCCGGATATGTTTCAAAATCTTCCCTCTTTTGTCTTGAGCGCCCGTTATTGGGCATGATCGCATTCAAAGCATGCAAAAAAGCCGTAAAGCTCCCCGCTGGGGAACCTTACGGCCCAAATCTGAAATGAAACGATCCATATAGGCTTACAGAGATGCCTTGTAGATGGATACAACATCCTCACGCTGCAGCTTTTTGAAGTTGCCGAAAGGACCAAACAGCATCGCTTTGTCAGCCATAACATCGATTTTGCTGTCATCGATATCATAATCGGCCAAACGGCTAGGCGCTCCGATGGAGGTCCAGAATTGACGAAGAGCTTCAATGCCTTCCTCTGCAACCTGCTTGTCCGATTTCCCTTCCGGATTCACGCCGAATACGTTGACCGCCAAACGTTTGAAGCGATCCACTTTGACGTCGATATTATGCTTCATCCAGTGCGGGAACAGGATCGCCAGACCGCCGCCATGCGGAATATCATACACGGCCGACACGGCATGCTCGATATTGTGAGTCGCCCAATCGCCTGCAAGGCCCATGTTGAGCACGCCGTTGAGAGCCATCGTACCGCAGTACAGAATGGTCTCGCGCAGTTCATAGTTTTCGAGATCTTCGATGAGGCGAGGGGCCGCATCCATCACAGTGCGCAGAATCGTTTCGCAGAAACCGAGCTGCACGGGCGTGTTTTCATCCAGATGGAAATAATGCTCGAGCACGTGGGACATCATGTCGACCATGCCGTAAACGGTTTGGTCACGAGGCACCGAATACGTATTCACCGGGTCGAGAATGGAGAACGTAGGGAAAGAAACCGGGCTGCCCCATCCCAGTTTTTCTTGGGTATCCTGATTCGTGATGACGGAACCCGAGTTCATTTCCGATCCGGTAGCCGCCATGGTCAGAATCGTTCCGAGCGGGAGAGCGTCTTTCGCGACGGCTTTGCGTGCTGCAAAATCCCACATGTCCCCTTCGTATTTGGCGCCTACTGCGATCGCTTTGGCACAGTCGATGACACTGCCGCCGCCGACAGCAAGGATCAGTTCGATATCGTTCGTTTTGCACAGATCCACGCCTTTATGCACGGTTGCGAGACGAGGGTTCGGTTCAACGCCAGCCAGTTCGGTCACTTCTGCACCGATTTCGTTAAGCAGGCCGATCACTTGGTCATACAACCCGTTGCGTTTGATACTGCCGCCGCCATAAACCAGCAGAACGCGTTTGCCATACTTCGGAACTTCGGTTTTCAGCGTTTCAACTTGGCCCTTGCCAAAAATCAGGCGGGTCGGGTTATAAAATTGAAAAGTTTTCATATCTATGTCGCCTCCAGAGGAATTTGATGTTTTCAGCGCAACCCCCATTATAATACCCTATATCTATGAAAACAAATATATATATACCTATGCTCGATCGTAAATTTGCTTTATGGTCCTAAACGAATTTCAATGGAGACATGCTTCACAAACAGCTTTGTTAGTGTAACCTTTCACGGACTGGATTATGAAGGATTCCAATCAGAATACCTTAATCGCAATGATACTTTATCCCCTTTTCATTATACATTGCGGAATATCGCAATTCCATGTTTTGCCTACGGGAAGAGCACCGGGTTTTGAAATTGGTTTCGCAGGCGATGCGGAAGCATATAAATAAGAATGGACCCTGCCTCCCGGGAGACTGGATCCATTCTTCAACCCTTCTTTAACGAACAAACTATTCGGTGTATCCCATGCTGGCAATGAACCGGCGGAAGGCCGCACGGCCAGCCTCATCATGTTTGTATACCCCGGCGTGCTCCAAAATTTGCGAAAATTTCAGGCCGACTTCCTGCTGCACAAGCGCAACTGCCTGTTCCTTGTCCAGCTGGCCTCCGAACCGACTTTGCAGCTCTTCTGTCCAAAGCAGATGTTTGTTCAGCTCATGTTCTTCGGATTTTGCCGCTTCGGCCAGCTCGCTATTGCCGGCAAGGATTTCGGCGATGCCGTCCAATTCTTCTTTAAGGCGTCCCGGCAAAATCGCCAAGCCCATAACTTCAATCAGGCCGATGTTTTCCTTTTTCAAATGGTGCATCTCGCGGTGCGGGTGGAAAATGCCTTCCGGATGTTCCTCGTTCGTGCGGTTGTTCCGCAGGACAAGATCCATCTCGTAGCCGCCGTCCTCGCTGCGCCGTACAATCGGCGTCACGGTATTGTGCGGAACGCGCGCTCCATCCACTTCGCTGAATGCTTCCACCTCCGCGGAAGGATCGCTGTACCCTTTCCAAGCCTCGTAAACGGCATTTCCCGCCTCCAGCAGCTGTGCCGGATCATGGGAAGACAATCGAAGTACAGACATCGGCCATTTCACCAAACTAAGGGTAAGACCCGGTGTGTCCGGATGACGGAAGACCGCTTCCGCCTTGGCCTTCTGAATGGCAAACGTGTGCCGCCCTCCCTGGAAGTGGTCATGCGTCAGAATCGAGCCGCCCACGATCGGCAGATCCGCGTTCGAGCCGATGAAATAATGCGAATACTCGCCAACGAAAGCCAGCAATCTGCGCAAGGTATCCTTCGTCAGTTTCATCGGCACATGATCATGGTGGAAAATGATGCAATGCTCGTTATAGTACACGTACGGCGAGTACTGGAAGAACCATGGCTCACCGTTAAGCTCCAACGGAATGATGCGCAGGTTCTGGCGCGCCGGATGGTTGACCCGACCCGCATAGCCGACGTTTTCGCGGCACAGCTGACATTTCGGATACACCGGCGGCGGCAGCAATTTCGCCATGGCGATTTCCTTCGGACTTTTCTCCGGTTTGGACAAGTTGATCGTAATTTCCATCTCGCCGTATGGCGTCTCTTGCGTCCAGTAGACGTTTTTGGAAACTCGGTCCATACGGATATAGTTGGAGTTGATCGAAAGGTCGTAGAATTGGCTTGTCGCCGCCTCAATTCCTTCGCTCTCCGCCTTCTCGCGGAACGCCCGAACGACTTCCGAAGGTCTGGCCATCAAGTGGCCCATGATCTTGGCGTCGAGCAGGTCGCGATACGTATCGGTATTTTCCGGGATCAGCCCGATTTCGAACCCGTAGTCGATCAACGTGTCGATCAGAGGCTGCGGTCCGTCCAATACGGTTTCATCGAGCACGCCATCGTAAGGCTCGGAAAAACCGAATTGCTCCAACAGCAGGTTGCGGCCGTAATCGCGGTCTGCTTCCTCAATCAGTCGTTTCCGCAGGGCAAAGAGTACCAGACGCTCAATGGCATGCAGTGCTTCCTGCTGCTCCGGGGTCCGTTCTGTGGTGCCTGCTCCAGTGGTTGTCTGTGACATATCCTTTCGCCTCCTAGTTGTTTCCATAGCCTTGCGGGTGAGACTGATGCCAATCCCATGCGCTCTGAATGACGTCTTCCAGCTTCGAGCGTGTCGGGTTCCATCCCAATACCGATCTGGCTTTGGCGGACGAAGCAACCAGCACAGCCGGGTCACCCGCGCGACGTGGCTCCTGCACAACCGGAATGTCGAGTCCGGTTACTTTTTTCGCCGTTTCGATGACTTGTTTGACGGAGAAGCCTTGGCCATTCCCCAAGTTGAACACATTGCTGTTCTCGCCCTTGCGCAAATAATCCACCGCTCGCAGATGCGCGTCGGCCAAATCACTGACGTGGATATAGTCGCGGATGCAAGTGCCGTCTTCCGTCGGATAATCGTCGCCAAACACCGCGATATGCGAGCGCTGCTTCAGCGCCGTTTGCAGCACCAGCGGGATCAGATGGCTTTCCGGCTGGTGATCCTCGCCGATTTTGCCGCTTTCATGGGCCCCGGCTGCATTAAAGTAACGCAGGGACACGTATTTGATATTCTGCACCTTGTCAAACCAGGCCATCATGCGTTCCATCATGAGTTTGGTTTCGCCATATACGTTCGTTGGCTCGGTGCGGTCGCTTTCCTCGATCGGCACCTTCTCCGGCTCGCCATACGTAGCCGCCGTGGACGAGAAGACGATTTTGCGCACGTTCGCCGCGTTCATCGCTTCCAGCAGGCACAACGTACCGAATACGTTATTGTCGTAGTACTTGACCGGATTCTGCATGCTTTCGCCAACCAGGGAGTTTGCTGCAAAATGAATGACCGCATCGATCTCATTTTCGGCGAACAGCTTCGCCAACAGTTCTTTGTCGCGCAAATCGCCCTCGTACAATTTACCGCCCAGAAGCGCCTCCCGGTGCCCTGTCTGCAAGTTGTCAAGCACAACCACTTCTTCTCCACGCTCAAGCAAAGCCGCCACTGTATGAGACCCAATATATCCTGCTCCACCCGTTACCAAAATCGCCATCTTACTTCGCCTCCTTCAATTCTTTGACACCGTCGCCTACACCGCAAACGTAGAATTCGCCCTTTAGTCCGGTACGAGACTCGTACGCTGCTCCTACTTCCTTCACAAAACGTTCTGCATCATCTTCATGAACTAAAGATACTGTACATCCGCCAAATCCTGCGCCCGTCATGCGCGCGCCAAGCGTGCCCGGAATACGTCTTGCCTCTTCCACCATAACGTCCAGCTCTTCGCAACTGACCTCGTACAGATCGCGCAGCGATTCATGCGATGCGTTCATCAGCTGGCCGAACGTCTCAAGGTCGTTATTGCTCAGCGCCTCTACGGATGTAAGCACGCGAGCGTTTTCTTCAACGACGTGCCGTGCACGCTGTCTTACCTTTTCGTCCGTGATGTGTCCTTCATGCTCTGCAAATTGTTCCGGCGTCAGCTGCGCCAGATAGCCGAGCTCCGGCCGCTGCTCCTTCAGAATCGCGAGCGCTTGCTCGCACTGGGAACGGCGTTCGTTATACGCGGAGTCCACCAGACCGCGGCGCTTGTTGGTATTGCCGATGATCAGCTTGTATGCACCGGTACGGAAAGGCACCTTTTTGTATTCAAGCGTGTCACACATCAACAGAATCGCGTGATCCTCGGCTCCGTTCGCCACGGCGAACTGGTCCATGATGCCGCAGTTGACGCCAACAAATTCATTTTCCGCTTTTTGGGAAAGAAGGGCAAGCTGTACGGTGTCGATATTTTCGATCCCTTCCAGCGCCTGGATCGCGAATCCCGTCAACACTTCGAGGGAAGCCGAGGACGAGAGGCCCGCGCCATTCGGAATTTCGCCATGATAGAGAAAATCGTATCCTCTGGTGACGTTCACGCCTTTGGCCTGCAGTTCAACCATGACGCCGACCGGGTAATCCGTCCACTCTCCCGTTTTCGCCTTGCCAATCGTTGCAATCTCCAGCAGCCCTTCGTACTCCATATTCGTCGAAGCCAGCTGCAGCTTGTCGTCCTGACGTTCCCGGATGATCAATGTTGTTCCGAATTCCAGCGCTGCCGGGAGAACGTAACCGCCATTGTAATCGATATGTTCCCCGATCAGATTCACGCGCCCCGGAGAGTGGAATACACGAATGGCATCTTTGCTCTCTCCATACCTTTCAATAAACTTTTGTTTCAATTGCTGGATGTCCATTGATGCGGCACCTCATCTCGATGTTGTTGTTTTTCTAAGCTCATTATATAAGAAAGCGATCTCCATCGAAATGAATGCATGTGTGATCTATATGGATAAATGTGACCTTTATATCTATAATGAGAAGAGTATGCCACGATCATCAAAGTGGAAAAAGACATGAAAAGGAGCATCAGGATGGTCAAACAGCACCATGATCCGCCACCCGTACGGGAAGCAGCAGCTGACAAGAAACAGGAATTCTCGGTCAAAAGCGGTGCCCGTACCTACTCGGTCGCCTCCAATCCGAAGTACCATGAACAAGGGACATTGCATGTCCTGTTTGCCGGAGCGAGCGAAACCCTGCCCGGGCATGCGCTTGGCCCCAAGCTATACGACTACTTCCTGCTTCATTATGTAGAAAAAGGAACCGGAACCTTCCAGACCGAGCTTCATACTTACGAATTGTCCGCAGGCGACTGTTTTCTCATTCATCCCGGCCAGTTGGTCAGTTACCAGTCCGATGAGCGGGATCCTTGGCAGTACCGCTGGATGGCTTATACCGGCAAACAAGCAGCAAAACTTACGCATGATGCGGGATTCCGGCCAGAAAAATCCGTTTTCCATGCCGGAACGGCCTGCGGCGTCGCAGAACAGCTTGCCAGGATTCAGGCGACATTCACCGAGCGGAAGGAGAGCTCTCATTTTACGTCACTTGGCATGCTGTACATGATCCTCGCCGAAGCCCAAAATCATCTGGCCCAGGACGAGACACCCATCTCGGGGGAATCCTCCATTCGGCGCACGGTCAAACAAATGATTCAATATATGTCCACGCAATATGCATATCCGGTATCCATCGAACAGATGTCGGCCAGCCTGGGGTACAATCGCGCTTATCTTTCCCGCATTTTCAAACAGGAAACCGGCTTGTCGCCCGTGACGTACCTGCTGAAGCTGCGCATCGACAAATCGCGCCAGCTGCTGCGGGAACGACCGGATCTGTCCATCGAACAGGTCTCGGCTTCGGTTGGATTGCCGGATGCGCTCTACTTTTCGAAACAATTCAAGCGATTTCACGGCGAAGCGCCGAGCCACTACCGGGAACGCATTCTTTCGAGGGACATGCCTTTACAAAAATAAAGGAATGCAAAAAAGGGCAATCCCGGTTCAGAATCAACCGAAATTGCACCTTTTTCTTGAAAATTCACATTAAGCGGTAGGGCGAGCCCTGTGCCGCCTTTATTTTTTCGAGCGGTCACCATGCTCCGGCCGCAGGATCGATTCGATCCGTTCCAGTTCCTCCTCGGAGAAATCGGGCTGGCTGAGCGCCGCGACATTCTCCTCGATCTGCGACGGCCGGCTGGCGCCGATCAATGCGGACGTCACTTTGCCGTTGCGGAGCACCCATGCCAGCGCAAACTGTGCCAGACTCTGTCCACGCGCCGCCGCAATCTGGTTCAGCGCCCGGACCTTGCGCAGCGTTTCCGGCGAAATGTTGTTTTCGTTCAGGAAAACCGAGGGCCCTTTGGCCCGGGAATCCTCCGGAATCCCGTTGAGGTATTTGTTGGTCAGCACCCCTTGCTCCAGCGGGCAAAATGCAATGCTGCCTGCGCCATACTCTTCCAGAACATCCTGCAGTCCATCCTCGATCCAGCGGTCCAGCATGGAATAACGCGGTTGATGAATCAATAGCGGGGTTCCGAGCCCTTTGAGAATTTCTGCCGCTTCCCTTGTTTTCTCCGCCGGGTAATTCGATATGCCGACATATAGCGCTTTGCCGGATCGAACGATATGGTCAAGCGCTCCCATCGTCTCCTCAAGCGGTGTGTCCGGGTCGAAGCGGTGAGAATAAAAAATATCCACATAATCCAGGCCCATGCGCCGCAAACTTTGGTCCAGGCTGGATACCAGATATTTGCGGGAGCCCCAATCGCCGTAAGGCCCTGGCCACATGTAATACCCCGCTTTGGTCGAAATGACCAGTTCATCCCGATAAGACTTCAGGTCCTGGGCCAGCACCTGTCCAAACATCTGCTCCGCCGAACCTGCGGGAGGGCCATAGTTGTTGGCCAAATCAAAATGGGTGATGCCCAGGTCAAACGCCCGGGTAATCATGTTGCGGCCGTTCTCCGCATTGTTGATTCCGCCGAAATTATGCCACAGCCCGAGCGAAATGGCCGGCAGCTTCAAACCCGAACGTCCAACACGGTTATATTTCATCGTTTCGTAGCGTGCATCGCTTGCCACATAGACCATAAATGAATCCCTTCTTTCCCCAGGTTCCGCTTCCTTGCCGGCTGTCTGCCGAGAAATGCGGTCATTCAACACATGTCACGGTCAGCCGAGAAGCCGATCAACAGTATTCATTACCTCACCAATCGGATCGGTAATCAACAGATCGGCCCGATGATCGTAGGCGGTAGGCGTTGCGTTCAGCAGCACCGTATGTTTTCCGCGAAAATAGGTAATGAGCTGCGCGGCGGGCTGGACGGTCAGCGACGTTCCGCCAACCAGCAGCAGATCCGCGGAAGAGATGGCATCGACTGCCCCAAACAACACCGATTGGTCGAGCTGCTCCTCGTAGAGCACGACGTCCGGCTTGACGATTCCGCCGCAAGCCGTGCAGCGAGGCACGATCGATGCAGAATCGATCATGTGATCCAATGTATGAAAACGTCTGCAGTCCATGCAATAGTTCCGGTGGACCGATCCGTGCAGTTCCAGCACGGTATGGCTGCCTGCTTTTTGATGCAGGCCGTCGATGTTTTGCGTAATGACGGCCTGCAGGCGTCCTTCTTGCTCCAAACGGGCAAGCAATCGGTGGCAACCGTTCGGCTCTGCGTTTGGATGAAGCATTTTGCTGCGGTAGAAATCAAAGAAGATATCGGCATGCCGATCAAAAAAGCTGCGGCTCAGCAGCTCCTCCGGCGGATATGGGGAGTGCTGTTCCGTCTGATATAGGCCTGCAGCGGAGCGAAAGTCGGGAATTCCGCTTTCCGTCGAAGTTCCTGCCCCTCCAAAAAAAACGATCTTCTCGCTTTCCCGAATCCAGGAAATGAGCTGCTCGGTTGCGTTCATCCTCTCTCCCCCTTATGTGATGATGCTCCGTCAGGCATCTTTGATGATGCTGAGTTCAGCGTAATCTCGAATCATGATATCGGCGTCTCGTAACCGGGCCGCTTCGCCTCCTGGCGGACTTACGCCAATGAGCAAAGCAGCGCCTATGCTGCGCCCCATCTGCATGTCGCCATTGCTGTCGCCGACGATTACTGCAGACTCCGGACGAATGTTCAGCTCACGGCAAGCCAGCAAGGCCGACTCTCCGTCGGGTTTGCCCAGGGTCACCCGGTCGCAGCCCACGATCGATGCAAAAAAAGGACGCAGCCCCATCCATTCCAGATGTTCTTCCGCTGCCGCCGTGCTATCGGAGGTGACGACGGCGAGCGGCAGCGCTGCTTCCATGCAGCTCCGGACAAATGCGGGCAGCCCATGCAAAGGCTCGGCATGCCGCTTCTCCCGCACATGGCACATCGCTACTGTGGACATGCTCCGGATTGCGGTCACCGCGTCGTTCCACGCCATTCCCGCCGCATAGAGCTGCCCGGCCAGCAAACCGGTGCTTTCGTCCACGGTGGCAATGGCCAGCGGGCCCTGCGGATCATAACCCACAATCCGTCCATGCGGATCGTGCACCGTACCGAAGACCTGTTCCTTCGGCAGCGTAAACGTGCCACCCATCTGCTCCAGCTTCCGTTCAAGCTGATTCAGCAAAGATTCGGCCCACGGCCCCCATAACTGCAAAAATTCCAGCAGCGTGCCATCCTTGTCGAACAGAATGCCGTCGCAGGCGATCTGTCTGCCTTGCACCTGAAGTATTGCCATGGATATTCCTCCTGGAAACAAGGATGTATTACTCGATGCCGTGAAGCCAGTCGGAGATTGTTTTTACGGTCTGGGACTGCTGTTCCTGCACATCGATGCCGGCTTCACCGTCTCCGCTCTGATGGCCGTAATCGCCGAATTGCGAGTGGTTGCCTCCCTCAATCGTGTAATATACGGTATCTTCAGGCAAATATGAACGGCCTTTTTGGTACTTTTCGGCATTGACGACCTCATCCTTCGTACCCAGAATGGACAAAGCAGGCATGCCTAACGATTTCACGCTTCCTTTTTCATCAGGATAGGAGGCGAGAAAAAATATGCCTTTCAACGCGTCCGGATGAGACGCAGCATACCTCGCAGCCATCGAGCCGCCCAACGAATGACCGCCCATAACGAATTGTTCTTCCGGGTATGCATTTCGAATGTCATCCGCCAAGTTCTGCTTCAGTACCGCCAGGTTAACAGGCATCTTGGCAATAATGGTGTGATGTCCCATCTCGGCAAGCCCGCGAGCCAGCGGGGCATAACTCTCCGGTTTGACCAAACCGCCAGGATAAAAGATGACGCTGACTCCTATGGATTTTGCAGGAGCGAAATCAATCCACTTTTCCTGTTCGCTGACGGTAACCTGCTCCGAGGTTTCCATAGCTTTGCCAGCCAGCTCCTGCGGCCCGTAAGGGGTCAACAGCTTCCAACCGACATATCCGCAACCAATGACGACAAGCGCCAAAAGCACCAGCAAAAATTTGCCGACGCCTCTTCTTTTGCGCCCTGTATTATAATTTTTTGCCAACGACAATCACCTTTCTCCGCTATCGCTGGTACCGGGTTCCGCGAGACAAGAGCCAAAGCTTCCGCATGGCCCTCGTCTTCGCATATTTCCGTTCTATTCGGCCTTGGCCTTGCGATAAGCGTCCATGTATTGTTCCGCCTTCCGCCGCACATGGCTCAAATCTCCCGTTTTGACCGCTTCGCTGGTCAGGTCGGACCCGATGCCCACGGCCACCGCTCCCCCTTTGATCCAGTCTCCCAGGTTGGAAAGCGAAACACCGCCGGTTGGCATGAAATTCGCCTGCGGCATCGGGCCTTTCATCGTTTTGATGATAGATGGGTCGTACAGATTGCCTGGGAACAGCTTCACGATGTCCACGCCAAGCTCAAGCGCCCGCTGAACATCGGCAATCGTCATCACCCCCGGCAAGATAGGGATGCGATAGAGGTTGCAGATCTGCACCGTTTCGGGGTTCAAGGACGGTCCAACGACAAACTCGGCCCCAGCCATGATGGCTGCACGCGCCGTCTGGGCTTCAAGGACAGTCCCGGCCCCGATGATGGCAAACTTTTCGGGATCCTGTGTATTCCAGTGATACATGCGGCTCAGTTTCTCAATGGCTTTCAGGGCACTAGGCACCGTCATCGTAATCTCGATTACCTTGATGCCGCCCGCGATGGCCTGTTCGGCCATGGCAATGACCTGATCGGCGGAATCGCCGCGCAATACGGCGACAACGCCATTTTCCGTAATTTTCTGCAGCAGCTGAAGCTTCTTCATTTCGTTCTCTCCCTTGTCCATGTGGTTGTTCGGTACATCCCTTACATTTTCAAAAAAGAAGATGAGACATGCATGATTTCAGCAACAACTAACGCTCAACATGAGCCACGTTGTTCAATTTGGCCTCCACCTGATCCCAGGTCGGTAAAGCCTCCCAGTCACCCACGGCCTGAATGACCATGGAACCGGTCAGGTTACCCAGTCTTGTCGCTTCCTGGGGAGTATACCCTTTCAGGATGCCCGTCAAAAATCCGGCACAGAAACCGTCCCCCGCACCCACCGTATCGAGCACGTGATCTGCCTTGAAGTACGGAACTTCCGTTAGGGTACCATTGACCAATGCATAGGTCAAATCGGGTCCGCCCTTCACGATGCAGATTGCATTCATGGCGGACAGTCGTTCTAACACCTTGGCATCGCTATCTTCATCGTAAAGCAGTTTCATCTCGTCCAGCCCCGGCAAAAAGTAGTCGGCCTGCTCGGCGAGCCGAAGCAGCACGGGACGGGCTTCCTCGGCCGACCATAGCTTCAGGCGCAGATTCGGGTCAAAGCTCACCTTCACGCCAGCCTGTTTGGCGATATGTATGGCTGCCTCCACCGTTTCCAGCCCCGACGCGCTGATGGCGGCCGTAATGCCGGTAACATGCAATATTTTGGCACCGGCGATATAATCCGCGTCAAGATCATCCGGCGTCATTGCGCTGGCGGCGGAAAGCTTCCTATAATAGTGGACGGAAGCTTTGCCGGAAGCGTTCTCACGAATCATCAAACCCGTCGGTTCCGCATCGCTCATGCGGGCTCTCGAAACGTCCACGCCTTCGCCGCGGATCGCCTTCAAAATCATATGGCCGATCGGATCCTTGCCAAGGCGGCCAAACCAGCCGCTTGTATGTCCAAGCCGGGATACGCCGATCGCCAGATTGCTCTCCGCACCGCCGAACGATTTATCCAGCGAAGCCGCATATTCCAGCCCTCTCGTATCCTTTGCCGTCAACAATCCCATACTCTCGCCGAAAGTAATGATTTCGGGACTTCCTGAAGCAATAACAGGCATGATCTCTTTCCTCCCTATATTTACAATCCTCATCTTCTTTTACCATTGTCATGTTCGATGTAACCGTTGTCAATCCCTGCCGTTCATTTTGTTGTCACAGTTCATGGAATGGATAGCGCTTTCCCTTGTGAATTATATCACAATCAATACACAACTTCCGTATTACCCTTAATACAGATGCAAAAGACTCGCTTATGACGAGTCAACTGGGGGGCGACAGCATGAATGGCGGAATTCGACTTCGCGATGATCAAGAATCCTTTTTCTATAACCTGCGCTTTCTGCTCATCGTATGCGTACTTGTGGGGAACGCGCTGGAACCGCTTGTCGCCCGCTTTGCAGAAGCCGAAGCACTCTTCTTTTGGATCTATACATTTCATATGCCTTTGTTCGTCTGGGTGACCGGATATTTTGCCAAACCTTCCTTAAGGGGAACTTCCGGGCGCAGCACGCTGGCGCACATCGCATTGCAATATATCCTGTTTCAATCGTTGTATTCCTTGATGGATTATACGTTATTCCATACGCCGCACATGCGGCTTTCCTTCTTTGCTCCCTATTTGCTGTTATGGTTTTTGGCAAGCCATTTCTGCTGGAGGCTCCTGCTGCGGCTCACCCTGTCATGGAAACCCGTGCACCGCTTGACGGCGTCCATCCTGCTCGGCGTTCTTGCCGGGTACATGCCTGTGGACGGATTTTGGCTTAGCTTCAGCCGCACTTTTGTATTCCTGCCTTTCTTCATTATAGGATACGATTACGGCAGCAGCATCCGTTCCCGTCTGCGTTCAGGCTGGGGACGACGCTTCGCCGCCATATTTTCGGCCGGTATGCTGATATGGCTCTTACTTGGCGGACCACGGGTGGCGCATGGTTGGCTGATCGGCAACATGACTTATATGGAACTCGGACACCGCGAATGGTATGCAGGTTTTTACCGGCTTGGCATTTACGGGCTGCAGGTGGTATCGGCCGCCGTTTTTCTTGCGTGGGTACCGTTCATGACCTCCAGAATGACCGAGCTCGGCCGAAGAACGCTGTACGTATTTCTGCTGCACGGCTTTATCGTCCGCTTGGCCGTCTGGTCTGGCATCTTTGGACAGATTGAGAGCAGCTTGTATATTCCGGTCGTCATCGCGGCGGCTCTTCTGTTTGCGGTATCGCTCGCCCATCCGGCCGTTCGGCAAACGTTTCGTCCTTTGGTCGAACCGGATTTGACTCGTTTTTCATTGAAACGGCACCACATATTCAAGCGTTCGGCCTGATGCAGCCTGCAAAAGATAACCCAAAGAAGGAAGCTGTTTAAAGCTTTTGCGCTCCACCCATCAATGTTTGAAACACTTCGCTTCATCCAGAGGAAGCCGGGCTCCAGTAAATTGGGCAGACGGCTTCTTTCTTATTGAATGTAGAAATATGACGACGATTGTGATAGACTCAATAGAAAAACCGGGCTTTTCATGAGTTTAAAGCAGCAAAGGAATGTTTAAACGATGGCAGCCTGATACCGGCCAAACCGGTCTATTTTTTAGAGTACAAGATGAAATTAAACGACAGATGCACTGCCTTTTTATTTCCATTCATGTTGCTCGATCACAATATATATTTGGGGGGAATACACCATGTCAGCCAAGAAGATGCGTTCCGATATGATCAAAAAAGGTTTTGACCGCGCACCTCACCGCAGTTTGCTCCGCGCGGCGGGCGTCAAAGAAGAGGATTTCGGCAAGCCGTTCATTGCTGTATGTAACTCTTACATCGATATCGTGCCAGGACACGTTCACCTGCAGGAATTCGGTAAAATCGTCAAGGAGGCCATCCGCGAAGCTGGCGGCGTTCCTTTTGAATTCAACACCATCGGCGTCGATGACGGCATTGCGATGGGACACATCGGCATGCGTTACTCGCTGCCAAGCCGCGATATCATTGCGGACTCCTTGGAGACCGTTGTATCGGCTCACTGGTTCGATGGCATGGTATGTATTCCGAACTGCGACAAAATCACGCCAGGCATGATGATGGGCGCACTGCGCGTCAACATCCCTACTGTGTTTGTCAGCGGCGGTCCGATGAAAGCCGGACGCGACAGCAACGGTAAAGCACTCTCCCTGACATCCGTATTCGAAGGCGTAGGTGCTTATCAAGCCGGCAAAATCGACGATAAAGGTTTGCTGGAACTCGAACAGTACGGTTGTCCTACCTGCGGCTCCTGTTCAGGTATGTTCACGGCCAACTCCATGAACTGCCTCGCCGAAGCGATGGGTCTGGCTATGCCGGGCAACGGTACCATCCTGGCGGTAGCTCCTGAACGCCGCGAGTTCGTTAAACAGTCTGCAAAACAATTGATGGAACTCATCAAAATGGACCTCAAGCCTCGCGATATCGTTACGCTGGAAGCGATCGACAACGCGTTTGCCCTGGATATGGCCATGGGCGGTTCCACGAATACGGTTCTGCATACGCTGGCGCTGGCGCACGAAGCGGGTCTTGAATACCCGATCGAACGCATCAATGAAGTAGCCAACCGCGTTCCGCATCTGGCCAAACTTGCGCCTGCATCCGATCTTCACATCGAAGACGTTCATAATGCGGGCGGCGTAAGCGCCGTGCTAAACGAGCTGCTCAAAAAACCGGGTGCGATCCACGCCGACTGCATCACCGTAACAGGCAAAACGATCCGCGAAAACGTGGAAAACTCGCCGATTCTGGATCACAACGTGATTCATTCGCTGGATAACCCCCATTCCGAAAAAGGCGGCTTGGCCGTATTGTTCGGTAACCTGGCCCCTCAAGGCGCCATCATCAAAGTTGGTGCGGTTGACAAGTCGGTTGGCGGCTACCACAAAGGCCCTGCAATCTGCTTCGACTCCCAGGATGATGCACTGTATGGCATCGCCAACGGCAAAGTCAAAGAGGGTCATGTCGTCGTTATCCGTTACGAAGGACCGAAAGGCGGCCCGGGCATGCCTGAGATGCTTGCTCCTACCTCCCAAATCGTTGGTATGGGGCTCGGCGCCAAAGTCGGCTTGATCACGGATGGACGCTTCTCCGGCGCATCCCGCGGCATCAGCATCGGTCATATCTCTCCGGAAGCGGCTGAAGGCGGTCCGATCGCCTTTGTTGAGGATGGGGACATCATCGAGCTTGACCTGAATAACCGCGTGATCCAATTGCACATCAGCGACGAAGAATTCGAAACTCGCCGCGCTGGCTGGAAAGGCTTTGAACCGAAAGTAAAAACCGGTTACCTGGCCCGTTACTCCAAACTCGTAACCAACGCCAGCAACGGCGGTGTATTGAAAATTTAATCGGGCGAAGCGGATCTTTAGGGGTCCGCTTCACAACACACCGAAACGAACAAAGGCTGCTCCTTCATCAGAATGAAGGGCAGCCTTTTTCGTCTGTTGAGCGCAGGGGCAGCGTGCATTAGCTCCGCTCTGCCAGTATATCGTTTTCGGGAGCAACAAACTCTTCTTCCGTTTCCTTCGCCTTTGCTGCAACAAATTCCGTCTGGCCGTAACGTTGCAGCAGGTCTTCTACGGGAATCACAATCAACTTGGGCACAAGCTTTTCCGATCGCTCGCGCAGCCGTTTTGTACCGGAAGGATGAATGACGCTTAGCAATAGCTTGAGGTAAACTTTGGAGGCGGAACTGAACGGCCCTGGCGGCAAATCGCGAATCGTAAAACCAAACTTCTCCGGTCCGCGATTGATCATGCTCACGCCATACAACGCTTTTGCGGATGAAAGTTCGGGATCGGCCGCGATCTGGCGCGCCAGATCCGGAAGCTGTTGTTCCATCGTACGGATCATGCGTATGGCTAAATGCATGCTGGAGCGAGAGGTGCTGCCCAATTCGAACAATTTTTTGTTGTCGAAATGCAGCTCGATCATCGGATCGCCATTGCGGAGCCTTTTTCCGCCTTCTAACTCGACCTGTGCCCCATGATACACCCGTGTTCGATAATGAAGCATGGGGTCCTTCGGCGAAGCCGTCCGCAAATGGTAAACCCAGTGGAACAATTTCTCCCAACCTAACCAAGCAGCAACGATCACGCGTTTCCATAAGGTGAGTGGTTTGGCCGACTCCTGTTGTCCATTTCGGGATACCGCCACTTCTTTCCCCCCTCTCATCAACGTATCGATGCGCACGCTCCGCAGTCCCTGCTTTTGCGCCTTCTGCAATACGACCTCAAGCGCCTGCAGCATCTGTTCCGGAGCATTCGCGTCCGCTCCGAATGTCGTGCCGCGATCATGCAGCAGCATGACTTCACCGGCGCGCAGTTCCTTGAGCATGCGTTCTGTCAGCTTTTTGGCACCTACACGGCTTTTCCAATCCTCGAACATGGATGACCATAGAACGATCTGACGATCCTTCTTGCTGAAGAAATCAAACAAATTCATAATGCCCCACGGTGGACGGTAAAAACACGTTTTTTCCCCGGTAATCTCCTCAATGATCTGACCGGTACGCCGAATCTGTTCCTGAACTGTACGAGGCCGCATTAACCAATTGGTTTTATGGATATAGTTATGAATGCCGAGAAGATGTCCCTCCTCATAAATATCCCGGATCAGCTGCGGATGATTGGCAGCATGCTCCCCTACGACAAAAAACGTTGCCTTGGCGTCATATTGTTTCAGCAGCCGAAGCAGCCTTGGCGTATAAACGGGATCTGGCCCGTCATCGAAAGTCAAGGAAAAATCCGTATCGCTTTTGCCACGCCTGAATACCCGCAAACCGAAGATGCGACTGATCAGGCTCGGAATAAAGGCATAGAACGTTGAGATGTACAAAAGCCACAGCAAAATGCTCTGAAGTAAATTTGTCATGCTTGAATTCCCCGCTTCTAATGCTGAATTGCCTAAATGATGACTATGAAAAGTAAACCACCTTTAATTTTATCACAGTTCACACTTTTCTTGAATGCCGATTTCCAAAAACAAGGCTATCGTGTACAATAAATGGATTAACGACATGACAAAGGAGTAAAGCCCATGCTTCCGTTGTACCGAAAATATGGACGAACCGTGTTTGACATCGCACTTCTGATATTGACAGTGTATTTTATCATGTACGGTTTTAGTCGATTATATCAGCTCGCCGCACCGGTATTCCTTTCCTTTCTTGTACATTGGATGATCGAACCCTTGGCGAGGTTCTTGCACCGGAAGGGATTGCCCAAAGCTGCCGGTTCTGCTATTTCGGTATTGTTATTTTTGGCCCTGATTGTGGCTGCCTTTTTTGGGATCGGGTTGATTATCGTGTCGCAAATTGCCAATCTGCAAGGCAGCTTCCCTACGTACATCGCGATGCTTCAAAAAGAATTTACCAGCCTTGTCATCTGGACGCAGGATACGTCTGATGCGTTGCCCGACGGGATCATGGAAAAAATCAACGATTACTTTGCTACGCTGACAGGCCTTCTCTCGGGTTGGGTCACGAACGGTGCACAGTACATTATCGGATTTTTGACGTCATTTTCCACGTTTATCACCAATTTTGGAATTGCGATCATTTTGGCCTTTTTCCTTAGCATCGAGATTGAATCCTGGCGCAATTTTGCGCGAACCAAGACGCCAAAAACGTTAAAGAATGCCGCGGATTTCATGCGGAACCACGTCTTCAAAACGATTCGTGCTTACCTGAAGGCACAGGTCGTCATGATGCTGATCACCTTTGTGATTATTTACGTTGGACTGCTCATTCTGGGAACGAACAACGCATTCACCATTGCAGCTATATGCGCGGTCGTCGATCTTGTGCCTCTGCTCGGCGTGCCCGTTGTGTTCATTCCCTGGATTGCCTATCTTTTCGTAGTGGGGGACAGTTCGCTAGCCATAGGGTTAATCGTATTGCTGGCCGTGACGATGCTGACACGCCAACTGCTGGAGCCCAAAATATCCGGAAATTCCATCGGGGTATCTTCCGCGTATTTGATGCTTTCCTTCATGCTGATCTCGCTCTCGATTTTCGGCATAGCCGGGGTGGTCCTGTCTCCGGTGCTGTTGATCCTGCTCAAAGAGCTGCTGCAGCAGGGCTACCTTCAACGATGGATTCACCTGCCTAAAGACGAGTTCGATTCGTCCCCTCTTGTCATGGACACCCCTGTTCACGAGAGCGGAACCAGAGCCGGGACTGAGGGTGACCCAGCCGAGTTCTCCGCAGCGTCCCAAGCTCATGAAGAGGATTCGGACAAATAATCCATCACTTGACGGAACAAATCCGTCGCTTGATGGCGACCACCTGGCTTCACATGCTGAACCAATACGGCAACGGCATAACGCGGTTGCTCCACAGGCCCATAGCCGATAAACCATTGATGATTCAACTTCTCGCCCTTCCGAACAACCTGAGCGGTGCCCGACTTCCCTGCAACATGCCATCTGGCGCGCTGCAGGGATTTTCCCGTTCCATCGCTGACTACCTTGCCCATCCATGTAAGCAGGCGATGCGTCGTCGACGGGGAGATGCGCCCGAAGCGGGACGGCGACGTTTGCAGGGGCATGTCCAGCATGGTTCCTCCATCGGCATAACGAATGCGCTGGACCAGTCGCGGGGCTCTCACTTCGCCTTCATGCAGCAATGTCACGACCAGGTTGGCCGCTTGGAGCGGGGTAACCCGAGTGTCTCGCTGCCCGATTGCCGTTTGTGCCCTAGCCCCCTCATCATCCGCGACAACCGTCGGCAGACTGACCCTGCCCGCATCTTCGTGGTCAAAATGGCGCAAGAGCGGCATGCCTGCCATTTGCTTGTGTTCCCACCCAACTGTTCGGGCCAAACCAAGCTCATCCGCAGTGCGTTCAAGCTGTTTCATCGTGAGTCGTTCGGACGTCTCGGCAAAAACGATGTTGCAGGACCGGGCAAACCCTTGCTCCAGATTGAGCGTACCATGCCCGTGTTCTTTCCAGCAGGAAAGGCCATATTTCCCCCAATCGCCTTCGCAATGGAATTTCTCTTTGCCCGATACGGCATGGGTTTCAAGCGCTGCCGCCGCCGTCACGATTTTGAAGATGGAACCGGGCGCAGCCTCCTTTACGGCACGATTGGCCCAGAAAGATTGCCCAGGATCGACGTGGGCAGCATTATAGAACGGCATGGACACCATGGCGCGTACATCGGCGTTCGCCGCATCCAATACAACAACAGCCCCCTCTTTCATGCCGGAGCGCTCGGCCATCTGCTCCAGTTTATGCTGCATTTCTACATCGATGGTCGTTTCGACTTTTAACGGATAATGGCCGTTATGGGGTGCAATCACGCGAGGAGCGAGTTCTGGAATGGCTTCCCCCGCTCCATTCACCATTCTGGTCAACAACGTGGGACCGACCCCCATCAACAACGGCTCCAACGTCCGTTCCAGTCCGGCTGCACCTCGTTTTAAAGCAAAAGGCTGCCTGATCTCATCCCGGTGATCTTGCAGCTTTCCAGCCTCGTTTGGCAGTTCAGCCAAATAGCCGAGCCACTGCATGCCTGAACGTTGTAATCCTTCGTAACGCGTCATCATCGGATAAACCTCGGCGTTGGCCGGTTTCAATTGGCGAATGCGCAATATTTGCCGCTCATTTAACGGGGCGGGAGCATTTTTGCCTGCCGTCCAGAAATGGGGAGCATATCCTTGCTCCCATTCGCTTAAGATTTGTTCAGGGGCGGTATGCAAAATATTCGCCAACTTCACTGCGGCGAGATGGTTTGCCGAAGCAGCAGCCTTCTTTCCCGACGGGTTGGGGGATGGAAAAAGCACAAGCCCCCAATGCATATTTCCCGTGATCGGCCTGCCTTGGAAATCCGTGAAATGCCCCCTTCCCGAATCGAGCATAACCCCGCGCTCCCGCTGCAATACGGACATTTCCCGCAGCGTATGTTGAAAGCCCGGTACGACCCGATTGGCCTGTATCGTTTGAATCCACCCGAGCCGGAGCACAAGCAATGCGATCAACCCCGTCAACATCATGCATCCGATCCAAATTCTCCGCTGCCGTTCCATAATCATCCCCTGCCTCTTGCTCATCATTTGGGATAGTATCCATCATCCAAACTGGGATTATTCGGAAAAGAAAAAAACCGTTCCGGATGATGCCGGAACGGCGTGAAATGAAATGGTTAACAGCTCACATTAGACTGTAAACCGGGACAACGTATCTTTAAGTTCGGCGGAGACGTTCTCCAGCTTCTCGGACAGTTTCACCAGTTGGTTGCTGATGTTTTGCTGCTCGCTGCTCAGTGAAGCAACCTCTTCGGACGTCGCCGAAGATTGTTCTGCCACTGCGCTTACGTTGCTCATCGCTTCGGACAACGTCGTTTGAGCTTCATTCAAATCCTCGATGGAATCCGTCACGGAATCCAGACGTTCAACGAAAGCACCCATTTGCTGCTGAACCGAGTCAAAAATGACGTTGGTGTCTTTAACGGCATCCATTTGCTCTTTGAACAAAGGATACGCGGCAGACAGTGCTTCCACCGTTGCATTCATCTCGTTCATAATGTTGTCGGCAATCTCGCCGACCATGTCGATGGATTTTCTGGATTGCTCCGCAAGCTGGCGAACCTCGTCCGCCACAACCATGAATCCTCTGCCTGCCGCTCCGGCTCGGGCGGCCTCAATGGTCGCATTCAAGGACAAAATATTCGTTTGCTTCGTAATGTTTTGCAGTACTTCAAGCACTTTGAGCACGGACGACGTGCTATCTTTAAGGGAATCGACCTTTTTGACGAGTGCGCCAATCATTTCTTCGGTCTTCTGCGTTTTGGTCATGAGCTGATTCAAATGCCGCGTTCCCTGCTCGCTGGACTGTTCAACATGGCGAGCGGATTGCCCCATCTGTTCGTTAGCCGATATCACGCTGGCCATCTGGGTCGAAATGTTATCGGTCAATTCATTGCCACGCTCGGCTTCAGTAGCCAAACTGCTCGCTCCGCCGGCAATCTCCTCCGTGGCGACAGCAATTTCCGAAGCGGAAATCGCCGTTTTCTTCGAAGCGCTGCTCAATTCGGTAGCGGTATCCAATACCTCGCGGGCCGAACGGTTGGTTTGCTCGACGAGATTGGTAATCTGCTCCATCATGAGGTTGAAGGCGGACGACAATTGGCCGATTTCATCACGCGAAGTGAATGGTGTTCGCACTCTCAGATTTCCCTTCGCTCCTTCTTGCATCAAATCCTTTAATTTGGCGAGCGGACGGGCAATCATGCGTACCATCCACATGCCGATCAAAACCGCAATGGCTGCGTCAACCAAAGCCATCCACAGCGTCGTCGTCAGAATGCCTTTGGCGTCTTTGACCAGCATGGACGTTGGCACCATGCCGATCAGTTTCCAACCCGAGGTGTCCATCGTGCTGTACACAACGAGCATTTCCGTGGATTTTCCGTCAAGCGTATAAGAAGCATTAACGCTTCCGGTATTTTCGGTCAGGTCCTTCACAAAGGATAATTCGGTTTCCTTTCCAGTTCGGTCGGAAATGCTGGATGCCACCACTTTGTTGTCGGGAGCAATCAGCTGCAGAATGGCCCCTTCACCCAGGTTGAGCGATTTAAGCTGCTCTTCGAGCACTTCCAGCTTCAGCTCGATGATGAGTACATAAGACAAACTGGAGCCCTGCAGGTTTTTCATGGAACGGGCGATGCGGAACGTTGGTGTGCCTCCGTCTTCCGGAACTTCCGTTGGAAGCCAGCGATATCCGCCGGATTCGGTAATCTCGGCATACCAAGGTTCATTGCGGATATTGGCCACGCTGGAACTGTTGCCGCCCGTGCCCATCGTCGATTTCGTTTCATCCGTCGGCACCAGATAAATCGCTTCCATGGATTTGTTTGTAAATGCAACGTTGGACAACTGTTTATTGATGGAGCTTGAATTGATGAAACTATCGTAGGCCGACAAATTTTTATCGCCCATTTTTTGCAGCAAACTTTGCATTTCCGGATCAAAGAAAATCTGCGTGGACGTATCCACGAACCGCTCCAGAATGATATCCATTTTCTCCTTGGTCTGATCGATCGTTTCCTGATTTGCCCGTGAAGCGTTTTCTTCAATCGTGCCCTTTGCCTTGGAATAGGACAATAGGCCCAAGCTTACCACAAAGACCATAATGGCCGTGAAAAAGACCAAAAACAGCTTCACGCCCACCGATTTGATCGGGTTTGCTTTTTTGATCTGGGAAAACGTCGTCCCCCCCACCTGTTTCCATTCGATCTTGTTCAAGCGAAGCTTGCCCAAGCCTGATTTAAGAGGCTTTTCGTTCGGGCTTTGTCCATCACCCGTTGCCTTGCCTTTGAACAGCTTCACCTTCTTGAATATATTTTCTTTGGGTGTCTTTGTGTTCTTCTCCCTCTTCTCCTGTACCGATTTACCTAATTGTTCCCCGCTGTCTTTCTGCTTCTTTTGGACCAATCCCATTCACCTGCCAGTTTTTACTTGTTGTATTTTTTCTCTCCCCTATAATGTTTATTTATTCGACAACTTTCCCCTTTCCCCTCTCCTTTTGTAAAATTTCTTTACAACTTTTTTCCTATTTTTCTATAAAAAAAAGACCCCCGTTTGCCGATATACGGAGGTCTTTTCAGCGCAATTTATAACACAATGTTGTTATTTTATAACATTATTTTGTTTATTCATAGGAAATACAGCCTATTTCTTTTTTCTCATCATGTCAAAATAGGATACAGGCTGATCCACCTTCATTTTGACAGGCTGCAGCGGGTGGCGTGCCGCATCGAGAACATTGCCCTCTTCGTCGCGAAGCTCACCGACCACCTGTTTGAAAAACGTGCCCCCTGGACCGAAAAATTCGATTTCTTGCCCAGGTTTGAAATGATTGCGCTGCTGAATGGTTGCGATGCCCGTAGCGGCGTCGTAATCCAAAACCAGTCCGGCAAAATCATAAGGCACCGCTTTTTCTTCCGGCTCATAGATATGATCCTCATGATCCGGCGTATCATAGAAAAAGCCGGTATTCAGCGGACGATTGGCTGCCTTGTTTATTTCTTCGACCCACTCCGGCTTCAGCACGTAGTTTTCCGGATCAGCCATATAGGCGTCAATCGCTTGCCGATATACGTTAACGACCGTCGCCACATAGTGGATCGATTTCATGCGTCCTTCAATTTTGAAGCTGTCGACGCCGACATCGATCAACTCGGGAATATGCCCGATCATGCACAAATCCTTCGACCCCATCGAGAATGCATTATCATTTTCCTGGAAGAGCGGCAGTTGATTTTCACCCAGCTTAAATGGCGCAGGCGATTTCATCTGCATCTCCTCTTCGCTAACCCATACCGCGTCTTCGCGCGCATCCTCGAACAGGTCATATTTCCAGCGGCAAGACTGGCAGCATCCGCCCCGGTTGGAATCGCGATCCGTAAAGTGGTTGGACAATACGCAGCGTCCCGAATATGAAGAACACATCGCTCCATGGATGAATGCCTCAATCTCGATATCCACGTTGGCTTTGATTTCTTCGATTTCCTCAAAGCTGGTTTCCCGCCCAAGGACGACACGCGGCAATCCTTCCTCTTTCCAAAACTTCACCGCCTGCCAATTCAGCGTCGACTGCTGGGTGCTCAAATGCACCTCCAGGCCCGGAACCGCCCGCTGAGCCACTTCGATAATGGCCGGATCGGCCACGATGACGGCAGCAATGCCCGCGTTGTACAGGTTTTGCAGGTACTCCTCGATGCCCTCGATATCTTCGTTATGCGCATAGATGTTAGTCGCCACAAATACCTTCGCACCGTATTTGTTAGCGAACTCCACGCCTTCGCGCATTTCCTCGAAGCTGAAATTGTCGGCGTTGGAGCGCAGACCGTAGGCCTGACCGCCGATGTATACCGCATCCGCGCCGTAGTGGATGGCGAATTTCAATTTTTCCAAATTCCCTGCCGGAGCGAGCAGCTCCGGTTTGTCCAGGCGGTTCCGTTTGCCTGAAAATTTGCGTTTGACCGCCACTGCTTCCATAACGTTCACCTCTTTCATTAATACACCTGTTCCTTATAGAAAAAGCCAAAAGACAACTCCCGCTCGGGGTCCTGCAGCTCACGCACCCGCTCCAGCCATTCATCCCGATATTCATAACCTTCAGGATCAGCCTGATAGCTGTCGATTGCCGCACGATAGGCACGTACGACCGCTTCATTATAAGCGAGAGGTTTGAGGATGCCTTCGATTTTGAAACTATGCACCCCCGCCTCCATCAGCAGATGCAAATCCTCCAAAATGCAGATATCTTCCGAACTCATGATATGTGTACCGTTCAGATCTTCATAAATCGGGAATTTCTCATCGCGGCGCTCTGCCTCAATCAGGAAAAGGCCTCTTTCTTTGCCCAAATCCCCTTCCACAGGACGGCCTTGGTGAGCCATGTAGCTCTGTACCAGGCTGCGCTTCGAATGATAAATATTCGTCATGCCGTGAACCTGCACTTGGGCTTCCACCTGCAAATAAGGCATCATCTCGGTGATTTCATCCATGTTCAGCTCGCGTGCCAAGACGACACGGCTAGCCCCTTTGCTTCCCCAATAGTTGGAGGTCGCATAGTTTGTGGAAGTCATTTCGGCGTTCCAATGCAGCTTGATGTGCGGAGCAAGCTCGCGCACGGCGCGGAGCACGGACGGATCGTTAAACTCCACCGCATGAATGCCGATTTGCCCCAGAGCCTGCACATATTCGGGAATTTCCTTCAAAAGCTCGTTCGACATCAGGTTGTTCATGGATACAACCACACGGGCATTGTGTTTGGCGGCGATGTGAACCACCTCTGCCGTTTCCTCGAGGTTGAAGCTCCCCGCAAGGCGCATCCCGAACCGATCGTCTCCGATGAGCAGGGCATCCGCCCCGGCCTGAAGAAGAGCCTCCGCTTCCTTTACATTGGCTGCCGTGACAAGCAGCTCATGTCTGTTACTCATTTCCATCCCTCCGCTTATTGCGCAGCCTTACTTTTGGCTATATTTTGCTGATGTTCCTTGTACGTTCTGGCAAACAGATGCTCCGAGGAGCCGTCTTTCTTGGTCACATAGAACAAGTAGTCCGAAGCTTGCGGTTCCAGTGCCGCCTTAATGGACGCCAAGCTTGGGCTCGCAATCGGTCCCGGCGGCAGTCCTTTGTTCAGGTACGTATTATAAGGACTCTGAACTTTCAGATCGGCAAAGAGCAGCCTTGCCTTCGGTTTGTCCAACAAATATTGCACCGTCGCATCGATCTCCAGCTTCATGTCCCGGTTGATCCGGTTATAGATCACGCCGGCCACAAGCGCACGTTCCTTGTCCACTACAACTTCCCGTTCAACGAGCGAGGCAACGGTCAACAGTTCATGCAGAGACAAGTCCCGCTCCTTCAGCTTCGCTTCCAGATCGGGAATCGTCTGCAGTCGGGTCTCCAGCTCTTCCATCATGCGCTGCATGACGTCATGGGTGGAGCTATCCTTTTTCACCTCATACGTTTCGGGAAAAAGATATCCTTCCAACACGTAACGCAGTTCTTCGTCCACAGGAGCACCCTTGATGAGGTCCAGGTCGAATGCGGACGGCTCATTGGCCAATGTAATGAATTCTTCCCGGTTCACGATGCCCTCCTCGGACAGCTTGTCCGCCATTTGCAGTATCGTGTAACCCTCGGGAATGGTGAATTTCACCATTTCCGAGGGCACAACATCACCGCTGCTGAGCTTGCTAATAATTTCATCAAAGGTCACGCCGGGATTCATCGCGTACGTGCCTGCCATGAAATTTGAACCCTGGTTCTTCCATTTCAAATAGGCTTTAAATGCAAGCGAGCTCCGGATCAACCCCTCCCGCTGCAGTTGGTCCGCAATGGCCGAAGTTCCCGAACCGCTCTTAATCTCCAGCGTGATCGGCGTTTCCGAAGCCTTGACTGGGCGTGTCAAACTCCAGGCATATGTGCCGGCCCCTCCCGCGGCAATGATGATCATAAGCAGAATGACTATAATCGCTTTTCCTTTCAAAAAAGACACAACTCCTCTACACAACCAAAAAGAGCGGACTGCTCCGCCCTTTCGGTTTCTACAATTTGAAGCTGATCAATCTTCATCAATCGGAAGTGTGCATTCATCATACAGCTCCGAAATGTTCTCCCACTCGTCATCGTCGTCAATGGTAACCAGTTCAGGCATGACCTGGCCTTCTTTGGCAGGCAAAACCCGCAAGAGCTCTACCTCGTCGTATGGCCGCAGTGAACTGCGAAGCACCGCATATTGCTGACCCTTCACCTCAAATTCAGCCAGCAAGTCATACGGATGCGATTTACCGTTCTCTTCTTCAAGTTCAACGTGGGCACCATAAGCCAAACGCAGCGAATCTGTCCATTTTAGGTCTTTGCGGCTGTACTCTGTCATTTAGTTCGCTTCCTCTTCATCTTCTGCAAGAAATGTATTAAAGGTTTCCTCAACGATTTCCCATTCGGCATCGTCCTGGATCACGAAAAGTTTAATGTCGTCTCCCTCTTCTTCGTAACGGAATGCATAGACATCCGTTTCGCCATCTTCGGGTTCAACCGGAGCAACCATCATGTACTTGGCCTCCGAACCGTCCACCTCAAATTTCATGATGACTTCGAATTCCTCTTCATTACCCTCATCATCCGCGATGTAAATAATCTCCGATTCTTCTTCCATACCCAGTCGATCTTCAGCCATTGTTGATCCCCCTCACCTTGTACTGTTTGCATCCAAATAGTTTTGCAAAATCAAGCTGGCAGCCATCTTATCTACAACCTGCTTGCGTTTTTTGCGACTGACATCCGCTTCGAGCAGCGTTCGTTCTGCTGCCATCGTTGTCAGCCGTTCATCCCAAAGGTGAACGGGTAAATTCAATTCGCCACGCAGGCGCTCGGCAAACGCCATGCAAAGTTCGCCACGCGGCCCTACGGTGCCGTTCATGTTTTTGGGGAGCCCTACGACGATTTCACCAATCTCGTGCTCACGCACAAGCTCGGCAATTCGACCAAACTCGCCTTCATCACGGCGGCGTTCAAGCACTTCCAATCCCTGGGCAGTCCAACCGAAGGCGTCACTGACGGCAACTCCGATTCTTCGGTCCCCATAATCCAAACCTAGTATTTTCATCGATGCTCTCCCATCCTCAAGCCTGCTTAGGGGAAAACGCCTTCCCTTCTCAAGCTCCAGGCTGTCTTCTGTCGGTTATGCTCTTCCTGCCTGCTTGGATGCAATGCAGAAAGAGCGATATCCTTTACCGGTGATTGGCCAGATAAGAACGAACAAGCTCTTCAATGAGCTCATCGCGCTCTTTTTTTCGGACCAGACTGCGCGCATTATTGTGACGAGGGATGTAGGCGGGGTCACCCGAAATGAGGTACCCGACGATCTGGTTGATCGGATTGTACTCCTTATCCACCAGGGCATCATACACCGTGAGCAGAATCTCTTTGGAGGAAGCTTCCTGCTCATCACCCTTCACGTTGAATTTAACCGTCTTATCCATGGAGTCCATTGATGACACCTCACTTCTGCATGAACATGGGGACCATGTTCTGCCGAATTGATTACTGCTTCTATAATAACATATTCTGACTCCTACAAGTAAATAAAGGACCCGACAAATATGTTTTTTGCTTGTCTGTTATTTGCTAACGAGCGAAACAGCCAATTTGAGCGCTTCATCCAGCTTGGATGCATCCTTACCTCCGGCTTGCGCCATGTCCGGACGGCCGCCGCCGCCGCCGCCGCATACCGCGGCAACTTCCTTGACGATTTTTCCTGCATGCAGGCCTTGTTTCACTTGCTCGGCCGGCACGGCAACAACGAAATTGACTTTGCCGTCTACAGCCGCACCCAGTACTAACACAGCTTCAGGCAGCTTCACTTTCAACTCGTCCGCAATCGTACGCAGTGCATCCATGCTTGGTGCATCAACGCGGGCGGCGAGCACTTGCGTATTGCCTGCTTGAACGACCTGATCCGTCAATTGGCCGGCTTCCATGGCACTCAGCTTGCCTTGCAGCGATTCGTTCTCTCTTGCCGCTTCTTTCAATTGGTGATTCAAGCCCTCGATGCGTTTAGGGACGTCAGCTACATTGGCTTTAAGCAAAGCTGCCGACTGTTTGAGCAGATCCAACTGGCTCTCCATATACATATATGCGCCACGGCCCGTAACGGCTTCGATCCGGCGCACGCCTGATCCGATTCCGCTTTCGCTCACCAGTTTGAACAAACCGATCTCCGACGTATTGTTTACGTGGCAGCCGCCGCAAAGTTCCAAGCTGTAGTCTCCGATCTGAACGACGCGAACGATATCTCCGTATTTTTCGCCGAACAAGGCCATTGCACCCATCGCTTTGGCTTCATCGATCGGTTTCAGCTCGATGTCCACGTTCAGATGATTCCAGATTTGCTCATTCACCTGGCGTTCGATTTCCGTCAATTCTTCTGCCGTAATGCTGCCGAAATGAGAGAAGTCGAAGCGCAGGCGCTGCGGTTCAACAAGGGATCCAGCCTGGTTGACATGGGAGCCCAGCACATCTTTGAGCGCTTTGTGCAACAAATGGGTTGCCGTATGGTTTTTGATGATATCACCGCGTTTGGAAGCATCCACTTCCGCCTTGATGACATCGCCTACGCGAAGTTCGCCGGCTTCCACGTTCACGACGTGCACATGCTGCCCCAGCGGTGCTTTGAACAACCCTTGGACTTTCGCGGTAAAGTTTGCTCCGCGCAGCAGTCCCTGGTCGCTGACCTGGCCGCCGCTCTCTGCATAGAACGGGGTTTTGTCCAAGATGACTTGGCAGATCTGTCCTTCGCTTGCCGAATCGACAAGCGCATCGCCTGCAACGATGGCAAGCACTTTCGATTCCGTCAACAGCTCAGTATACCCAACAAATTCGCTTTTAACCTCCAGGTCGGCAAGTGCGCCGCCTTGTACCTTCATGCTCTCGCTTTCCTGGCGCCCTGCGCGCGCGCGGTCGCGCTGTTCCTGCATGGAGGCGTCAAAACCTTCGCGGTCCACGGTCATGCCGTGTTCCAGCGCATAATCCTCGGTGAGGTCAAACGGGAAACCGTACGTATCGTACAGCTTGAACGCTTCCGGACCACTGATGACGGTGCGTCCCTCCGCTTTGGCTGTGCTGCTGATGTCAGCCAGGATCGCCAGCCCGTCGCTGAGCGTTTCATGGAAACGTTCTTCTTCCGTTTTGATCACTTTGGCGATGAATTCCTGCTTGTCGACCACTTCCGGATAGTATACGCCCATCACTTCGCCTACCGTTGTTGTAAGTTCATACAGGAACGGGCGGTCCAGGCCGATCACTTTGCCGTAACGTACCGCGCGGCGCAGCAGACGGCGAATGACGTAACCGCGGCCTTCATTGCTTGGCAGAACTCCGTCACCCACGGCAAAAGCAACGGTGCGGATATGGTCGGCAATGACTTTCAGCGCAACGTCCGTTTCGACGCTGTCATTGTACTTCACGCCGGCGAGCGCAGCCGTTCTTTGGATCATCGGCTGGAACAGGTCGGTATCGAAGTTGGAATCCACGTTTTGCAGAATGGACGCAAAGCGCTCCAGGCCTGCACCGGTATCGATGTTTTTGTTCGGAAGCGGCGTATAGCTGCCATCCTTGTTGTGGTTGAACTGGGAGAACACGAGGTTCCACACTTCCAGGTAACGTTCGTTTTCCCCGCCCGGGTACATTTCGGGATCGTTCATGTCGCTGCCGTAAGCTTCGCCGCGATCATAGAAAATTTCGGTACATGGTCCGCACGGGCCTTCGCCGATATCCCAGAAGTTGTCCTCCAGCTTGATGATGCGCTCGGCAGGAATGCCGATTTTTTCGTTCCACAGTTTGAATGCTTCTTCGTCTTCGGGATATACCGTCACGGACAGGCGCTCCGGATCGAAACCGATCCACTCCTTGCTTGTCAGGAATTCCCATGCCCATGTGATGGTCTCTTCCTTGAAATAGTCTCCGATCGAGAAGTTGCCCAGCATTTCGAAAAACGTATGGTGACGGCGAGTTTTGCCGACGTTTTCGATATCGTTGGTACGGATGCATTTCTGGGAATTCGCGAGGCGCGGGTTCTCCGGTTTCTCGCGGCCGTCAAAATACGGCTTGAGCGGTGCCATACCTGCATTGATCCACAGCAGGGAAGGATCGTTGTGCGGCACGAGCGAGGCGCTCGGCTCGATTTTGTGACCTTTGCTTGCAAAAAACTCTATCCATTTGGACCGGATTTCACTGGCTTTCATACTGGCTGCCCCCATTTGAAAAAGATATGTTGGTCCGGTGCGGAATCGCCCGGTTTGTTCCGATACAACAACAAAAAACGCCCCTGAGTATTCAGGGACGATGTTATCGCGGTACCACCCTGGTTATTGCCTGCGTTCAATCCATCCGTAACGGAGGGAACGTGCAAGCAATCGCCTTGTTGACGCGAGTAACGGTCGCTCCCGGCAGGGTTGTCCTGCACTCCGAAATCAGCTTTCCGCCGCTTCAACTTTCAAGACCCTTCCAGCCATCAGCAGCAGAATAACCCTGCTACCGAAGGGGTCTCTTCTCTGAGAAAGGAACGCCCGGCGTACTTCATTTCATCATCGATTTCATTATACAAACATACTTTTTTCATTATATCGGCAACGTCAATGCCTGTCAAATGAAGGCAGCAGCCGTCCATCACAGCTTGTATCAGTCCGTTCTTCGCTTAATATAGTATGCGAAAAAATGCTGGACAATGACTTTTAACACCGCAAATACAGGGACGGCCAAAATTAGGCCGAAGATGCCCGCAATTTCCCCGCCGACAAGCAGGGCAAAAATAATCGAAAGCGGATGCAGATGAAGCGTTCGCCCAACCACCTGCGGAGAGATAATGTTGCTTTCCAGCACCTGGCACAGCATGTTCACGACGACAACCAGCATCATCATTTTAAACGATACCGTCGATGCCATCACCACAGCCGGGGCCGCGCCAAGGAAGGGACCAAGATAAGGCACGATGTTGAACACCGCCACAATGCTCGCCAGCAGCAGGGCATAAGGCATATCAATGATGATATATCCGATATACGCGAAAATGCCTACGATCACACAGACGATGAACTGGCCGCGAATGTAGTTGCCAAGCGCAGCATCGATTTCTTTCATGACCGTAACGATTGCTTTTCTCCGGGAACGCGGAAGATAAGCCACGACGGTCCGTTCAAACACCTCAAAATCTTTGAGCATGTAAAAAATGAGGAACGGCACGATAAAAATGTTGAACAACACGTTAATCGTCGCCCCGATATTGTCCATCAACACCGTAATTCCTTGGCTAAGCCGATCCTCCATTTGATAAAACCAGCTGTTCATGCCTGAACGAACGCTCGGCGGCATCAGTTTGTTGTCCATGTTATTCATCAGACTCTGGGCGCGCATCGACAATTCGGGCATGTGTTCGTTCAGTTCCTCCAACTGCTCCATCAGCACCGGGATCACGTTAACCAGGATGACTCCGATACAAGTCAGGAAAAACGCATAGATCAACAGTACCGCGATGGAACGCGGCACTTTGCGCCCGCCCAGCATGCTGACGATCGGGTTAAGCACATACGAAATGATGAGCGCAATGACAAACGGCGCCAGCACGGTTTTCAGAAATCCATATATATGCAGCAGCAATGGCCGCAGCAGCCAGATAAAATACAAAATGATCAAGCCAAGCAGCAGCCAGATGGCATAACGGAACAGCTTGTTTTTGGTTAATTGCTCCACAGTGCCTCACTCCTCTTTGGACTGGCTCTGAAAGTCAGTATATGTAGGAGCAGGAGTATTTATTAATTGTTTCAGTTTTTGGGAAGCTGCCTTTGGCCGAAAGATCTTCTGCCATCTCGAAGCAGGTCCGATAGCGCGCTGCGTTTTTGGGAGAACATGAAAAAGACGCCTCCTTTACTATAAAGGAGACGTAACCGATGCATCTTGCACTTCGCCTCTGCATACGATAAAGTAATGCGATACGCGAGTACAAGCCTTTCGATCGAATGCATATCGTAATGTAACCCTTGCAGGCTGCACCTTGGTGCCCGGCGCCTGACATTGTCACAAAACCGCATGTAAACGAAGTTTTGTTTGCAATTAAGAAGAAGCGTGCAAATGGGGAAAATCCTGCGGCAGCTCTTCGCCAAAAAACAAATCGTCCAGCGAGCTAAGCGTACCGTCCTCCTCCACTTGATATACGGACATCTTGTCGCCGTTGACGTTCAATTCAATAAAGCATCCCCAGCAATAAAACTGATGGGAGCCGATTTTACCGATATCTTTGGAACTACAGTTTGGACATTTCATATTCATTCACCTATCCGTTCACAGAATGAATGGCATTTTCCAAGCGCTGTTCACTCAGCGGGGGCACCATTACAGCACTCTCTCCAATGGACATATCACTTGTACATGGCAGCCATTTGCGGCCTTCGATCAAGTCGGACACAAAACCGTCCGTAATTTCGATCCCTTTTATTGTATTTCCCAACTCCTGGTCAAAATAAACATCAGAGACGCGTCCAAGCAGCAAACCGTCGCCGGTCAACACCGACATCTCTTTTAATTTGGACTGACCGAGGAGGTACGTATGTTTTATGTTGTCGGCTCCCGTCTTGCGGACAGCCTGTTGATTACGGATCATGACGGCATCTTCGCCGTAGGCAACGATATCTTGCCACTGCACGATTTTGACATGACTGGTAAACAGGCCTTTGCTTTCAAGTTCAATGCCTTCAATTTTCCAATCGTCGCTCACAATGAAATCCTGGATTTTCCCGACCTGTTTTCCGCCTTCCACATCAAAAACGGCAAGACCGATCATTTCCTGAAGCTTCATCGCAGTGTCCTCCTCATCATCTTATCGTGAAACAGACGCGGCATCATTGAATTTAGGTATTCCCCGAATGAACGAAAAACCATTCACCGTCGCCCCAGACCGCTCCATTCAACCGATAAATTGGAACTCCTCCCCTCCTTCTGTTCCGCAGATAAAGAGACCCTCAAAGTCTATTACGAAGTCGCAAAAGAATGGTTCCAATTTTTTCGCCCGTTTTTATCATTTCTTCCGTAGTATTACCCAACCCCCAGCTAAAACGAATCGCGGAGTGCAATAAAGCTTCCGGAAGGTTCATCGCTTTGAGTACATGGGACACTTCAAGCGACCCCGAGGTGCATGCCGACCCACTCGCCACCGCAATGCCTTCCATGTCCAGGTTCATGAGCATCGTTTCTGTCGACACTTCCGGGAAGCTGACGTTAAGGATATGCGGAAGTGTATAATCGGGGTGGCCGTTCACATGAAAATGCTCGGCGCCAACATGCTTCTCCAACTGTTCCAACAACAGGGAGCGTAAAAGAAGATCATGCTCATAGCGTTTTTCTGCCTGCGACACGGCTATTTTGAGCGCTTCGGCAAAACCGGCAATACCCGCCATATTTTCGGTTCCCGCACGCCGCTGACGTTCCTGCAGCCCTCCATGCGCCCTTGCTTCCAGCATCGTGCCCCTGCGCACGTACAGCGCACCGACGCCCTGCGGACCGTTAATTTTGTGCGCGGACAAGCTGATCATGTCGACAGGCATGTCTTTGCAGGAAATATGCTGCGTCCCCAGCGCCTGTACCGCATCCGTGTGAAACAGAATGCCGCGTTCGCGGGCAAGTTCACCGATCTCCCGAATCGGCTGGAGCGTGCCGACTTCATTATTAGCGTACATGATCGTGATCAGCACGGTATCCGGACGAATGGCCTGCCGCAATTCCTCCATGCGGATTCTTCCATGCTCGTCCACGCCCAAATAAGTCACGTCATAACCTTGGCGCTCCAGTTCCTCGCAAGTATGCAGCACCGCGTGGTGTTCGACGGCCGACGTAATGATATGCCGCCCTTTGTCTTTCCGGGCCGCGACTGCGCCGAAGATCGCCAAATTATCGCTTTCCGTGCCTCCGCTGGTAAATACCAATTCGTCAGGGAAACAGCCAAGCAAGGCAGCGATGGCATCCCTGGCTCCATTGACGGTTCGTTTCGCTTCTCGACCGAAGGCATGGATGCTTGAGGCATTGCCGAATTGCCCGGTCATGATATCCATCATCGTTTGTGCGACCTGTGGATGCACAGGCGTGGATGCAGCATGGTCCAAATAAATTCTATTCATGTTAATCTTTCACCTCGTAATCGCTATAATGGAATTGGAAATCAAATCGAATGTTTTTGTAATGCAACTTCAAGTATAATGGAATCACTACATTTGATAAGGAGGAAGAGTGTTATGAGCGATGCCGTACTTGAACAAATTTTGGTCCAGCTGCAGCAGATGAACAAACGTTTTGATCATATAGATCAGCGTTTGGACAACATGGATGGACATCTGGATGGCATGAATGGGCGCCTGGATAGCATGGATGGTCGTTTCGATCATATTGAAGGCAGATTGGATACCATCGAACAGCAGACCAAAGATATTCCGCTGCTCAAGCAAGCGGTGCTGGAAACCCTTGAAATCACCAAACGCCTGGAAGAAAACCAGGCAAGCTTCGAACGCAAGGTTACGGCCGAATTGAATACCCATCAACACAGCATTGATATTTTGAATCGCCGCCAGCTGCGAATGGAGGCTGACATCGAAACCCTCAAAAATCGCTAGTCCAATAGCCGGGCTTAAAATTCCAGGCCGAGATTTGCGTTTTTCATACATAGACCGTTAACAGCCATTGTTGCATATGTTGTTAGTATTTCGACTTAGCTCAACCAACAAGCCTTATAAAAATGCCATTTGCACGCGAAAGCCCCCAAATTGGGGGCTTTAATGTTTTTTCCGTGTGTGCGTGTCGCAGCCTCGATCAAAATGTTAATCATTTAACTGAAAGTTTGGCCACAGTAATGAAGCCAAACCCTTGCATCAAGGATTTATTAAATCCCATACCTGAAAATTAAATGTAAAACATGTAGCTGTCCTTCTGCTCCTGGTCCTGATACGAGATCAGGTCTTGCAGCGTCGTCGAATCCAGCACCTCGGCAATGCTGTCGCGGATACGCAGCCACAGGTCCCGCTTGGCCGGATCGTCTTCCTCGGTGAAGTCCACCGGGGAGATCGGGCCTTCCAACACACGAATGACGTCACCTGCAGTCACGCTGGCCGGATCGCCGGCCAGAATATAGCCGCCGTACGCTCCGCGAATGCTTTTAACAAGTCCTGCATTGCGCAGGGGAGCGATCAATTGCTCCAAATAATGCTCCGAGAGCTGATTGCGCTCCGCAATGCTCTTCAGGGAAGTCGGGCCTTCGCCGGTTCTGGCAGCCAGCTCCATCATGATGGTAAGGCCATAACGGCCTTTTGTCGATATTTTCAAAGGAGTCACCTCTTTCAATTTTCAGAAAACCTGTTTAGTGTTTGTTCGCTCAGCACATGTGGCCATGATTTCCCGTCACTGATTCGCCACAGCGGGATATGAAAAAACGGCCCATGTTCCTTAAACCTCCGTATTCCGATCATAACCCTCGCCTAATGTTAACATAACTGCATGCCCAAAGGAAACATGGATGGCAATTAATCTGTGCGCCTGGAGTGGACAGTATCCAAAGTTCCCCGGGTGTATCGTAAGTTGGGTCCGGTTATGCTAGAATAAGAAAAGCGTCTACCGACGCGGTTCAACACATTTATATATAGAAGTGGTGATGACGATGTCCAAAACAAAAGAAAATACACGGGTCGTCGTTGGCATGTCCGGAGGTGTCGACTCTTCCGTAACCGCACTGCTGCTGAAAGAGCAAGGTTACGATGTCATCGGCATTTTCATGAAAAACTGGGACGATACGGACGAATTCGGCCATTGTACCGCTGAAGAAGATTCAGAGGACGTGCGCCGGGTGTGCGAGCAGATCGGCATTCCCTACTACACTGTCAACTTCGAGAAAGAGTATTTCGATAAAGTATTTACCTATTTCCTCGATGAATATAAGTCCGGCCGGACTCCGAATCCGGATGTCATGTGCAACCGCGAAATCAAATTCGGCGAATTCCTGAACAAGGCTCTTGATCTTGGCGCAGATTACGTCGCTACCGGCCACTATGCGCGCCTTGTTGAAGAGAATGGCGCTTACAAGCTGCTTCGCGGTGTGGACAGCAACAAGGATCAGACCTATTTCCTGAACGCGCTGAACCAAAATCAGTTGTCCAAAGCCATGTTCCCGATCGGTCATCTGCCGAAGCCGGAGGTTCGCAAAATCGCTGAGGCCGCCGGGCTGTATACCGCTAAGAAAAAGGACAGCACTGGTGTCTGCTTCATTGGCGAACGCAACTTTAAAGAATTCCTGAGCAACTACCTGCCTGCCAAAGGCGGGGACATGATCGATATCGTGACCGGCGAAGTCAAAGGTCGCCATGACGGACTGATGTATTATACGCTGGGTCAGCGCCAAGGTCTTGGCATCGGCGGATCGGGCAATGGGGAACCATGGTTCGTTGCCGATAAAGATCTGGAACGCAACCAGCTGCTGGTTGTGCAGGGCGATTCTCATGCAAGTCTTTATTCCACGGGATTGACCGCAACCGGCGTGAATTGGATTGCCGGTTCAGAGCACATTCCGAGCGGGTCTTTCCGTTGTACGGCGAAGTTCCGTTACCGTCAACCAGACCAAGGCGTTACGCTCACCTGGAATGCGGACGGAAGCGTGGACGTGCAATTCGACCAACAACAAAAAGCCATTACGCCTGGACAGGCGGTCGTGTTCTATGATGGCGACGTCTGCCTTGGAGGCGGAACAATCGACCAGGTGCAAAAAGTGCCTGTGCCGGCTTTGGGCTGATCAGTCCACGAATTCCATACCTGTATGTATGGAGCTTTCTACACAAGCATAAAAGCCAATAAAAGCCATCCCTATCATGTATACCATGGAGGATGGCTTTTTTCCTTCTTTTCCCTGCAAAAAAATCCGAATACCCGGTTTATGCAGTGATCCACGTGCCGCAAAATGAGGCCAACATGCCCACGATGACCGAACTGACGACGTAAAGGGCTGCTCTACCATACCGTTTCCGGCTTATTAGACCCATGGTCTCATAACCAAATGTGGAGAAGGTCGTGTATGCACCGCAAAATCCTGTACCTACGATGACCCACAGCATATCGGAAATGGCTGCAGACGCGTGCCAGCCATAAAGCATTCCAAGCAGCAGCGAACCGCTGATGTTGATCAGCCATGTTCCCCATGGAAACGACGTGCCTAACCGGGCAGACACCCATCGTCCCAGCGAGTACCGCAGGATCGAACCCATCATGCCTGCTGCACCGATCCAGATGATCATGCCTGCGCACCGCCCCTTCCATCCCTTCTCAACATTTGCTCTCCCCAGCGGATACCGACCGAGCAAAGCAAGAGCCCTGCCGCGATGCTAGTGAATACATACGCAGCCGCACTTATCCAATGTCCGCCTTCCGCCAATCGCACCATATCGAGCGCAAAGGTTGAAAAGGTCGTGAACGCGCCGGTAAACCCCGTGCCGATGGCCAGGCGCAGCTCAGCAGAAATTTTGTGAGGTACGGCTACCGTGAAAAACCACCCCAGAAACAGGCTGCCCACTGCGTTGATCAGCAGCACCCCCCAAGGGAACCCCCCATTGTCCTGCGGTATCCACAGCTGGACGCCGTAACGGGTCAACGTGCCCGCAATGCCGCCAAGCCCAACATAAACAAGTTCCTTCATGACGCAAGACATCTCCAGACGTTATACTTTTTCCTTCTCCCTAATGATAGTGGATTATCGAGATTTAAACCATGGGGTCCCGCAGGTACAAGGGAAAAGGCGGTCGGAAGCTGAATTTCTCACGCTGGCAAATGCGGATCAAAATAACGCCAGGTTCTTCATGGCCTCTTTTACTTTATCTTTATTCAACAGGAAGTATTTTTCTCCCGGCGCATGGAACGTCGTGGCTGGAGTATCCGGGCCGCACAGCCGCATGATGGGTGCGTCCAAATCGAAAAGCAGTTCTTCGGCAATGATGGCCGATACCTCTGCCCCAATACCTCCTGTTTTGTTGTCTTCATGAACAATCAGCACCTTTCCCGTTTTCCGGACAGCCTCCAATATCCCTTCTTTATCTAAAGGTTGGAGTGTTCGTAAATCGAGCACATGTGCAGAAATCCCTTCTTCTTCAAGTTCTTCTGCAGCATGTTCTATAAACATAAGCGGCATGCTGTAACTTATTACAGTTATATCGGTCCCCTCGCGAAGCACATTGGATTTGCCGATGGGTACCGTATAGTCGTCTTCCGGCACTTCACCCTTCACCAGCATGAAGCATTTCTTGTGCTCGAAGTACAGTACGGGATCGGGATCTCTGACTGCGGCTTTCAGCAAACCTTTTGCATCGTAAGGTCTATAAGGGGCTACGATTTTAAGGCCCGGGGTTCCGAAAAACACCGATTCTGCACATTGGGAATGATAGAGTCCACCGAAGACTCCGGCTCCGATGGGAGCACGAATCACAAGCGGACAACTCCAATCATTGTTGGAACGATAGCGGATTTTGGCTGCTTCGCTGATAATCTGGTTCGTTGCCGGAAACATGAAATCGGAATACTGCATTTCGGCGATCGGCTTCATTCCATACATGGCAGCACCGATCGCTACCCCGGCAATCGCCGATTCGGCAAGCGGCGTGTCCAAAACTCGTTCTTCGCCAAACATGTCGATCAGCCCTTTTGTCGTTGTATAGACTCCCCCCTTGACTCCGACATCTTCGCCCAATACAAAAACGTTCTCATCCCTCGCCAATTCTTCCTGCATCCCAAGGCGGATCGCCGATACATAATTCATGATTGCCATTGACCCTACTCCCCCTCTAATTCATTCTGCATATACATGGTCCAACGAAGACTCCGGCGTTGGCAACGGGGCCTTATCCGCATAGTTTATCGCATCATCGATTTGTTTTTTGAGCTGAGATTGCAGTTCTTCCTCATGAGCGGCACTCCATATTCCGCAATCGATCAAATATTGTTGGTACTTGGGAATTCCGTCCTTAGCCCGGTTCTCCTCTACTTCGTCCTTCGTCCTGTACAATAAATCATTATCGGCAGTGGAGTGCGGCGAAAGTCGGTATAACATGGCTTCAATGAGCGTTGGCCCTTCCCCGCGAATCGCTCTCTCCCGAGCTTCCTTTACGGCTTTGTAAACCTCAAATACGTTGTTCCCATCCACTCGTACACCTGCAATCCCATAGCCTCGCGCACGGTCAACAACCCGTCCACCAAGCTGCTTATGGATCGGCACGGAAATCGCATACTGATTATTCTCACACATCAAAATGACCGGAAGTTTGTGAACCCCCGCAAAATTGCAGCCTTCGTGAAAATCTCCTTGATTGCTGGATCCTTCCCCAAAGGTTACAAAACTCACTAACTTCTCATTTTTCATTTTTGCCGCCAGCGCTATGCCAACGGCATGGGGCACTTGCGTAGTAACCGGACTGGAACCAGTTACGATCCGAAGCTTTTTATATCCAAAGTGGCCAGGCATTTGACGGCCTCCGCTATTGGGGTCTTCCGCTTTGGCAAATACGGACAGCATCAATTCTTTGATGCTCATGCCTAGCGCTAGGACGAGGCCATAATCGCGATAGTAAGGGAGGAAGTAATCCGTCGACTTGTTGAGGGCATATGCAGCAGCGACCTGTGCCACTTCTTGTCCAATGCCTGAAACATGAAAATTAATTTTACCTGCGCGCTGAAGCAGCAAATTGCGTTCATCAAATTTCCGTGCCATTACCATCGTTTTATACATGTCAATAGCCTCTTCATCGGTCAATCCCAGTGAATGATGAAGAACACGTTCTCCCGCTATGCCAGTTTCGCTCATGAAAGTGCCCCCCTAAAGTCGGATTCAAGTTCTATTACATCAATTTACTATATTACTATCTCAATTCAATCAAATCAATAATTTGGAATTACAAGAATACTCTAACTATTTTGGGGTCAGATCAAGCCTGCTGTTAAAAATCCTCTAACCTGATCAGCGAATCATCATTATACTTCGAAACCGACGATGTTAATCCACAGCTCTTTCTAGCTTATTATGCAACTATGAAATAAAGCAGCACGAGCTTTGCAGAAAAAGAAAAAAGCCGCCTTCAGAGAATACTGAAAGCAGCTTATCGTGCACAAACCACATATTACATTCTACTCATTCCTTAAGGTAACCAGACACGTAGACATTCATATCCGTTACCCTCTCCGACGCTGCTGGTTGAGGCGAATCTTGGATTCGTTCCCCTGCTCGGTCGCCTCATAGAAAATGCGTCGCGACAGCTGTTTCGGCAAATACTCCTGCTTCACGTAATGTCCCGGATAGTTGTGTGGGTATAGATACCCTTCGTGCCCAAGCTTGGCCGCTCCCGCGTAATGGGTATCACGAAGATGCAGCGGCACCTCCGCCGACTTCACTTCCTCGATCGCTTCCATCGCTTTGGAAATGGCCGTATACACGGCATTCGATTTCGGACTTTCCACCGCAAACAGGATCGCCTGCGCAATGTTGAGTTTGGCCTCCGGCCAGCCGTTGTTGCGATACGCGTCCAGCGCGCCGATGGCCTGCGTCATGGCCTGCGGATTGGCAAGGCCGATATCCTCGCTGCTCGCCGCGATCAAACGGCGAATAAACACCATCGGGTCCATGCCCAGCTTTTCCACCGCGTACAGAAACCAGAACAGGGCGGCATCGCTGGAACCGCGAATGCTTTTGTGAAACGCCGACAACACGTCGTATTGCGTCGACTCGTCCGCGCGCACGATGGGACGGCGAATGGATTCTTCCGCAACCGCGAGCGTAATATGGATGGAACCGTCCGTTTCCGGCGGCGTGGTCAGTGCGGCCAGTTCCAGGGCATTCAGCGCGCGCCGAATGTCCCCGTTGGCCATCGTCGCGATATGCGATAGCGCCTCTTCGTCCGCCTTCAGCTCCATGAAACCGAGGCCCTTGTCCGCATCTTGCAGGGCACGACGCATGGCAATCAGCGAGTGCTCCTTGTTCAGCGGCTCCAGTTGAAACAGCGTTGAGCGGCTCATCAAGGCCCCGTTCACGTAATGAAACGGATTCTCCGTCGTCGCCCCGATAAAAATAATGGTGCCCTGTTCCACCGCAGGCAGCAGCGCATCCTGCCGCGAGCTGTTGAAGCGGTGCACCTCGTCCAGAAACAGAATCGTTTTGGTGCCGTACAGCTGCTTGTTCGTCTGGGCTTGCTCGATCACTTCACGTACGTCCTTCACGGACGCATCCACCGCGTTCAGCCGAACGAAATTGCCCTGCGTGTGCTTGGATATGATATGCGCCAACGTGGTTTTGCCGCATCCTGGAGGACCATACAGCAGTATGGATGAAATCTGGTCGGCCTCGATGGCGCGGCGAAGCAGCTTGCCCGGCCCGATGATATGCTCTTGCCCGATATATTCTTCAAGCTTCTCCGGACGCATCCGATCGGCTAGCAGTCTCGCCTTCGGCTCCGCATCCTGTTGAAACGAAAACAAATCCATCATTATTCACTTCCTTAACTGATTGGCCTGCTCTCTATCATACCATATTCCTGCGCGATCAAATCGATAAACGCCCGCATGGCGCTGCTGATGAACGCATCCTTGCGCGTAATGAAATACGTCGTCATATGATCCTTTCCTGCAGGGAGCGAATGCTTGCGAAGCATGCCGCCGGCAATCTGCTGCCGCACGACAATCTCGGGCAGGAGGGAAATCCCCATACCTGAAGCCACTCCGCTAATAATGGCCTCCAACGTGCCGAACTCCATGATCGCTGGGCGGTGAACACCACTTTCCCTCAGCCAGTTTTCCAATATTTCGCGATAGGAGCACCCGCGGCTATAGACCAGAATCGGCTTGGCGTACAACTCTTCCTGATCGGCATTCATGCCGGACGATACGATAAACACTCGCTCGTTAAATACCGGAATCGCGCGCAAATCGGGATGATCGCAAGCACAGCCGATGAACGCCCCCTCCAGTTCGTAGCCAACGACCTGATCGATCAATACCTGAGAGTTGCCGGTCGTCAGAGACAACGATACTTGCGGATGGCTCTTGTAATACAGCGAAAAAAGCTCGGGTAAACGCACCGCAGCCGCAGTCTGCGTCGAACCGATGCGCAGCGGTCCGGACGGCGTCCCGGTGGCTTGAAGCGCCTTCGTTGCTTCTTCAAGCAACCCTACGACTTTGTCCGCGTAAGTCAATAGAAGCTCCCCGGCCGGAGACAGCGTCATGCCCCGGTTATGCCGAATAAAGAGAGACGTTCCCAATTCGTTCTCCAAATGCCGGATTCTTGCGGTCACATTGGACTGAACATACCCTAACCTTGCCGCTGCCCTGGTCACGTTTCCCTCCTGTGCAACGCATTGAAATATGCGCAAATCTCCGCTTTCCATGGCAACCTCCCCTTCCGATACTACCTTGATCCCGTTTTTGATATCACTCAAAATGATTTCTGGTTCATTAACAATCATTATACAGCATGCTCGCTCGGCGCTACAATCAGTGTAACAGGCAAGCCGGTTTGCTAACATCACTGAATCCAATTCATCAAGAGGAGTGTAACCATGAAAATATCCGAACAAACCGTAGCGATCGTAACTGGCGGCGGCACAGGAATCGGCAGAGCCGCCAGCGTGCTGCTGTCCCGGCACGGGGCAACCGTAGCAGTCAATTATTCGCGTTCCCGGCTGGAAGCCGAGGCGACCGTGCAGCAGATACGGGACACCGGCGGACGCGCTTTTGCCGTGCAAGCCGACATCGCCGATGATCAGGCAGTACGTCAGATGGTTGCCGGCATTGAGCATGAACATGGCCCCATAACGGCACTGGTTAACAATGCGGGCATCACGAGACATATTCCGCTGCAAGATCTGGATGCCGTCGACGATGACGCATGGGACACGCTTTATAACGTCAATGTCAAAGGCATGTTTTATTGCGCAAGGGCTGTCTCCAAAGGCATGCAGCGGGCCGGACATGGCGCGATCGTCAACCTTGGCAGCATTGCCGGCATGACCGGATCAGGCTCCTCCGTCCCTTACGCGGCATCCAAAGCCGCCGTGCATGGGTTGACCCGCTCTCTTGCCCATGCACTGTCTCCCCACATCCGGGTTAACGCCATCGTTCCTGGAGCGGTTTCCACGCGTTGGTGGGCAGGCAACGAGGCACGTATGGAACAGTTGGGCGGACAACTGTTATTGCAGCGCATATCCTCTCCTGAGGATATTGCCCATATGATCGTTGCCGCGCTGGAGCAGCCGTCCATGACCGGACAGCTCATCACGGTCGACGCGGGTCAAACGTTATGAGCATTGGTGAACAAGTTAAAGGAAATGTTAACGATCGAGCCAAAGGAATAAAACCATTAAAGTACGTTGTTTTGATTTTGCTCACAACGCTGATTATGGGCACGTCGTTCCCCGTCGGCAAAATCGGCATGGCGTACGCCCCTCCTTTTCTGCTGATGGGACTTCGTTATGTGATGGCAGGCGCTTTGCTGGCGTGGATCGTCAGAAAGCGACCATTACCAAAAGGCTGGAAGCAGTGGATGCAAACATCCATTATCGGCTTGTTTCAATCCGCAGGGGTCATGGGCTGTGCCTATTACAGCATGAACTGGCTCACTTCGGGGGAATCCGCGATCATCACGTTTACGAGCCCGCTGCTGTTCATTCTGTTTAGCACATTGCTGGATGGCGTATCATACCGGCTCAGTCAGTGGAGCGGCGTACTCCTTGGCATCGCGGGTGTTGCCATCGGTTTTGGCTTTCAACTCAGCTTTAGCCCGGGAACGCTGATCGGATTGGCGGGAGCCGTCTTTTTCGCCATTTCCACCATACTGGTCAAACGTTGGGGAAGCGAACAGAATACCTACGTACTCACTTCCTATCAAATGCTTGCGGGCGGTATCGTCTTACTGATGCTGAGCGCATTTACCGAGCAACCCGCGTTTGCGCTAAACGCAACCTCGATTATAGTACTGATATGGCTGGTGCTGGCCTGCTCGATGGTGCAGTTTTCGCTCTGGTTCTATTTGCTGCACAATAGCGACCCTGCACGCACCAGCTCGTTTCTGTTCCTCGCGCCGTTATTCGGTGTTGCTTGCAGCTGGGTCCTGCTTGGAGAACGGGTGCAATGGGTTATGGGCGTTGGAGCCGCTTGCGTCTGCATCGGCATTTATTTGGTTAACCGCAAAGGAAGCGCTTCTGACAAGAAGATCCCATCGAAATTCATCTCGCCTCGGCCATCCAAAGGATAGAAAAGAGAAAACACGGAATGTCGACCTCGTATTCATTTGCAAGCCAAAAACAACCTGTTCCGTGTAGTACATCACCCTTGCCATAAACATACAGAAAAAGCATGGCGCCCCCGGCACCATGCTTTACTATTTATCTTATCGTTATATCGAATCGTCAGGCCACCCTTGTACGCTGACCACATCACCTTCCGGATTTTGCGTTGCCGCAGCATATTCGGGCAGCGCTCCGTCATGGAACAGCCACAGTTCATGCAGCGCCCGCGTGCAGCCGACGTATAACAGCTTGGCGTCACCCGCATTTGGCAAGTAGTGCGCTCCGTCCACGTCGGCCACGATGGCCGCATCGAACTCCAACCCTTTGGAAAGATAGACCGGCAGAACCGAATGGCCGCCAGCATACTGCTTTTCGCCCCCGTCGATGAGGTTAAGCTCCCATCCTGCCTGCTCCAGCTCGCGATGCAGTTCAATCGCTTCATGCAGCGTCCGAGTCAGAATCGAAACCGTGCGGTAGTCTTTGCTTGTGAGCCATTTCAATGCACGTTCCAAACTCGCGGTCCTTCCCGTCTGTTCGTACGGTAACACACGCACCGGGTCACCGCTCCGGAAGACCGGGATGGCCGTAATACCACTTCGAACCCCCTGCTCGAGAATCGTGTTTGCATAGTCAATGATCTCCATCGTCGAGCGATAACTTCGAGTCAGGGCGAAATAGGCATTATGTTCCTCGGCAAACAGCGAGCTCATCTCATTCCAAGCATGGACGCCGCGGTATTCGTGAATCCCTTGGGAGAGGTCACCCAAAATGGTAAACGAATGTCCTTTGACGTACAAATCCAGCAAGGCCACATGGAACGGGGAGAAATCCTGCGCTTCGTCGATGACCACATGATCGAACCGCGCAGCGCCGTCAATATCGTGAACTAATGTGTGGATATACACGAGCGCGGGCAGGTCCTCTTCGCGAATCACGTTTTGTTTCAGGTCGGCCGCCGTCTGTTTAAGCACGTTCTTCGGAATGCGCGCCATGATCCCTTCTGGCACGGTTCCGCCTTTGGATGCCTTGAACAGCTGTTTGTACAGCGTCAGCGGTTCATACTCCGCCCACTTTTTGGCATATGCCTTCTCGCGGGTGGCCGCCTTCTTTTTGCGCTCCTTACGCAGTGATTCGGAGGAGGTTTTCTTGAGTTCCATTTCGATCCAGCGATGAATCCGCGCCATCACCCGTTCCTTGCGTTTAGCCAGCGGGTAATGCTTGTATTCGTCGCTGAACCAGCCATCGATTTCCTTTTTCGCGAGCACGGCTCCGTCCCACGGACTGAAATCCAGATCCGGTACCGCACTGGCCTCCATGCCGGTCAGCCACTCGCGCAGTAGCTCCATGAAACGGATCGAACCCTTGTACCTCCCAGGCACGTCATCGTTCAGCTCCGGCTTGGCATCCGGCGTTTCGAACCACGCCTGCAAGGTTTCCTGCGAGTCTGCCAGCGGCAGCTCCAGTCCCAGCAGGTTCACCGCCCAATCCGGGAACGTGCTTTGCTGGATATCGCCCACGCCCAATTCTGGCAGGACGTCCGAGATATAATCGAGAAACATATGGTTGGGCGCAAAAATGACCATTTTTTCTGCCGATACCTGCTCCTTATACTGATACAGCAAAAAGGCGAGCCTATGCAGGGCCACGGTCGTTTTTCCCGAGCCTGCCACGCCCTGGATGATCAATGCGGTGTTTTTGGCGGCGCGAATGATCTGGTCCTGCTCCGCCTGGATGGTCGATACGATATCCCGGAGCTTGTTGTCCTTGTTTTCGCCGAGCCGATATACCAAAAATTCATCCGAAACCGCCGGCTGATCGCCTTCGCGGTTATATGTATCCGCCACCCGTTCCAAAATGCGCTGGCGAATAACTACGTTCCGTTTCAGGTAAACGAGCCCTTCGACAAGCCCTTCCGGCGCTTCATACGTCGCCATGGCTTCTCCGCCGGTAAACGAGTAAAACAGGCTGGCAACGGGTGCGCGCCAATCGATCACGAGCGGATGCTCACCCACCTCTTCGCGGTCCACCCCGATTTTGCCGATATACAGCGGCTTTCGTTCATCGCTGCCCTGTTCTTCAAAATCAAGACGCCCGAAATAGGGTTGCTGCGCGCTCTTGGCCAAATTGCTGCGGCGTTCCTCACGTCCCGCCTCCAGCACTTGCTCCGTGAAATCGTGGCCGGTATAGACCGGAATGTTTCTCAACCGTTCCAACTGGCGGTCCACTTCTTCCATCGTTCGCTTCAACCTGTTTTCTTCTTCTTGATAGGCACTTTGAAAGCTTTCTGACATGTTTCAGTTACCTCCTAAGAATATGTTATTTTGCATAGCCGTTTACGGACGACACAAAAGGATATTTACTATATCACATTGACAGCGCGAAAGCTATATATCCTTGCGATTTAAAGGAAGCCGGCAATCTAAAAGCACGCCTCAATTTCTGTCCATAAGAGGAATTTGACGCAAAAAAATACGACACCCTCTTCAAGCCTTGACAGGCATGATTCGGGCACCGCATGAATCCCCAATATACTTTACGATGTCGCATCGCCGGCCTCTTCCGTTTGCGACACGAACTGTTTTTGCGCCAGCTCGCGGTACACCTCGTGACTGCCAAGCAGCTCCGCATGCGTGCCCGTTCCGGTCACATGGCCGTGCTCCAGCACAACGATTTGGTCCGAGTCCACCACGGTGGACAACCGATGCGCGATGACCACCGTCGTTCGACCCTGCATCAGGTTGGACAAAGCTTGCTGCACCTCATGCTCCGATGTGCTGTCCAGGCTTGAGGTTGCTTCGTCCAGCAGCAGCACGTCAGGGCTGCGCAGCAAAGCGCGCGCAATGGCGATTCGCTGGCGTTGTCCCCCCGACAGCTTGATGCCGCGTTCCCCTACCTCGGTGTCGTATCCTTGCGGCAGCTTCTCGATAAACTCCTTGGCATAGGCCATCTCGGCCGCCCGCCGGATCTCCTCCACACTGGTTTCACGTCCCAAGCCGTAGGTGATGTTGTCCTTCACCGTGCCAGCCATGAGCGGACTTTCCTGTGAGACATAACCGATTTTGCTGCGCCACGAAGATAACGAATACGCCGTTATTGATTTCCCGCCGTAGGTGATGCTGCCTGCCTCGGGGCGATAAAACTGCTCCAGCAAAGAAAAAATGGTCGATTTGCCGCTGCCGCTCGGCCCCACGATCGCGGTCACTTTGCGTGCAGGCAGCATCAAATCGATGCCGTGCAGCACTTCTTCTCCGGTCACGTACGAGAAGCGCACGTTGTTGAACGCAATGTTTTCATTGCCTTTGGGAGCCTCTTCGGTCTGATCGCGCGGCTCCTCCTCGTGGGCCAGTATGGCCTGGATGCGCTCGGTGGCTCCTACCACCTTTTGCAAACGAGAATATAGCGTCGTGAATTGCCCCATCGGCATGATGACTTGGAACAACAGCAGAATGAATGCTACCAGCTCCCCGGCCGACAGCAGGCCCGATGCCACGCGCATGCCTCCTACGCCGAGAATGACGACCAGCACCGCGGTCATGACAAACGTGAACAGCGGTCCGATCAGCGCCAGTATCCTCGCCTCCTGCAGACCAAAAGCAAACATTTTACCGATTCTGGAGCTGCCCGCGTCGCTTTCTTGCTTTTCGGTACCGTATGCTTTTACGAGACGGATTTCACCGATGACCTGACTCAGCACCGACGTAAAACCCGCCATCTCATCCTGCTGTTTCTTCGAAATCTGGTACATTTTCCGGCCAACGGGCAGCAGGATCAGCAATGTTAGCGGAACGAGGCTTAGAATGATCAACGACATGACCCAATCCAGGTAAAACAGGAGAGCCACGCCGCCGACCACCGCCACGATGTTTGATATGAACGAAACGAGGTAATCGGCGATCAGCGTCATAATTTGACTCGTATCGTTGGTAATGCGGCTCATCGTATCCCCTGTGCGGTTGCGGTCGAAATACGGCATCGGCAGCGATAACACCTTGTTCCACAACTTGGTGCGGAGCGTTGCGACGACCCGTTGTCCCGCATAGTTCAGCAAATAAATGCTGATTCCCGCTGCGATCGCCTGAATGACAAAAGCGGCAATGAGCATGATGATGACGGATTTATTCAATGCAGACATCGTCAGTCCGTCAATCAGCCCTTTGGTCATGAGCGGCACGATCAATCCGGCCGTCGTCTGAATCAGCGTGAGGATCAGGGCCACGATGAGAATCAGCTTCGGCGGCTGAGTCGAGGCGATCAGTTTTGCGAAATCCTTGAATCCCTTTTTCCCCAATTTAGGTTCTGTTTGCTTCTTTTGCTCCGTATCTTGCATGGTCCTCCTCCTTACCCTTCATTCACACCTCAATCATACGACTGAACGCCCCATTTCGTTTCTCGGATTCGGATTTGCTTGATGATGTCTTTTAGACTACAAAATGCCGTGCAAAATGAAATTGGCCAAGAACAGAATGGAGATGCCGTACATGACCCCCGGAACGTTTTTTCCTTGTCCTGCAGCCAGCTTTGCGAGCGGATAAGCGATGAATCCAAACGCCATGCCGTCCACGATGCTGTACGTAAAAGGAATCATGACCATGATCAGAAATGCCGGGAAAGCTTCGGTAAAATCGCGAAAATCCATCTGCCTTACGTCCTGAACCATCAAGCCCCCGATGATGATCAAAATAGGTGCAATCGCGCTGTCCGGAATATAACCGAGCAGCGGAATGAAGAAAAAGGTCGCGCCGAACAGCACGGCCGTCACGAGCGGCGTAAGGCCCGAACGCCCGCCTGCGGCGATGCCTGCCGTCGTTTCCGCGGCTGCCACAGCCGGGCTGCTGCCGAAGATGCCTGCAAACACATTGGTTACGGACAGGGCACGCAAACTGCCTTTGAACCGTTCCGGACGGCCGATCAACTGCGTCTGCGCAGTGATCAGGCCGATATTTTCGAATACAACGATCAACAACAACAGGAAAACCGCGATCCAAAAGGCGAGCTGCGCCAAATGATCGAACGACAGCTGGGCGAACAGGCCGCCGTATTGGCGGATCGCTGCTCCGGCTGACACCGGCTCTCCCGGCTGCACGGCTCCAAGCACATAGGCCAACGCCGTTCCCGCCAATATGCTGATCAGCAGGCCGCCGGGCACGTTGCGAATGAATAATATCAGCGCGATGACCAGCGTGACGCAAGCGGTGATGACCCCCGGTTCGCCGAAATGCCCGATCGTCACAAACGTCGTCTGGTGCGCGATCACGATCCCGCTTTTTTGCAGGCCGATAAAGGTCAAAAACAACCCGATGCCTACGGTAATGCCATGCTGCAAGTTTTTGGGTATGGCTTCGCTGACCATTTTATATAACGATGTAAAAGCAACGACCGCAAACAGAATGCCCGTAACGGTGACGACGGCCAGTGCCTCCTGCCAGCTCAGCTTCATGGAATGCACCAAGGTATATGTAAAAAACGCGTTGATCCCCATGCCCGGCACAACCACGATCGGGGATTTGCCCCAGAACGCCATGAGCAGGCAGCCTGCGATGGACGTCAGCAGCGTGCCAACCATCGCCGCCTGCAGCGGCATGCCGGCATCCGCCAAAATTGTAGCATTGACCATGACGATGTATACCACGGCAAAATAGGAAATCGCTCCTGCGATCAGTTCCTTTTTCCACTGGTTCCCCGGCTCCAATCCGAGGCGTCTGGTCATCCATCCTTGTTTCATCTGATTTCTATTCCCCTCTCTGACGCTGCAGTTCCCTATGTATTCAGCATGACGCGCAGCACCCCATATCATACACGCTTTTGTTGTTGAAGTACATGACGTACGCTTGACGCTTGGAAGGTTTTTCGGGATTGCGAACATGGGTGATACATCGCGGATTGCAGTCGAATTTCACAAAAAAGGCAGGCACCGTAACGGCACCTGCGCTTTTTATGAAAAGCTTAATTTTTCTTCTTTTTCTCGGCGATTTCAAGCAGCTCTTTGACCACGACGCTGACCATGATCAGTCCGACCACCGGAGGGACGTAGGCGTTGCTTGCCGGCGGCTGCTTGGCTTTGCGGATTTCCGGAGCGTTCTCGGGAACGATCTTCTCCGTAACGTCCGCGCGAGGTTTCATCGGCTCCTCGGTGGAGAATACCACCTTCACGCCTTTTTTGATGCCGTCTTTGCGCAGCTTCGTGCGCACGACGCGGGCGATCGGGTCCATGGACGTTTTGGAAATGTCCGCCACCTGGAATTTCGTCGGGTCCATTTTGTTGGCCGCACCCATGCTGGAAATGATCGGAATGCCGCGCTTCAGGCACTCCTTGATGAGATGGATTTTGTAAATGATCGTATCCGAAGCATCCACCACGTAATCCAGCTCGTATTTGAACAATTCTTCATACGTCTCTTCGGTATAGAACATGTTCAGCGCGATCGCTTCGCACTCGGGATTGATCAGCTTGACCCGTTCCACCATCAGGTCTGCCTTTTTTTGGCCCACGGTCGTGGTCAAGGCATGGATCTGACGGTTGATGTTGGTGATGTCCACGACATCCTTGTCGATCAGGATGATACGACCAACGCCGGTACGGGCGAGGGCCTCCACCGCGATGGAGCCGACGCCGCCAATGCCGAGCACCGCAACGGTGCTGTTTTTCATCGTTTCAAGACCTTCAGGTCCGATTGCGAGCTCTGTTCTTGAAAATTGATGGAGCATTGAGAATCAGATGCCTCCTTTATTTCTTTTCCGCCACCGGTTTGCGGGCTACGCGGATATGCAGCTGTTCCAGTTGATCCAGATCTACTTCGGATGGAGCGTTCATGAGCAGGTCCGTTGCACTTGCCGTTTTCGGGAACGCAATCGTTTCGCGCAGGTTGGTGCGTCCAGCCAGCAGCATGACGAGACGGTCGAAACCAAAGGCGATCCCGCCGTGTGGTGGTGTTCCGTATTCGAATGCTTCAAGCAAGTAACCGAATTTTTCTTTCGCCACTTCCGGGGAAAGGCCCAGTGCGTCGAACATTTTTTCCTGTACGTCGCGTTTGTAAATACGCATCGAACCACCGCCGACTTCGTAACCGTTCAATACGAGGTCATACGCTTGGGCACGGATCTCGCCCGGATTGCTGTCGAACAGGTGCAGATCCTCGTCTTTCGGACGTGTGAACGGATGGTGTTCAGCTACATAACGTTTTGCTTCTTCATCATAACCGAGCAGTGGGAAGTCCACAACCCAAGCGAATTTGAATTTGCTGTCATCGATCAGGCCAAGCTGGCGGCCGATTTTGAGACGCAGGTTGCCGAGCACGTCGGCAACGACTTTTTTGTTGTCGGCAGAGAAGAGCAGCAAGTCCCCTTCTTCGGCTCCAGTACGTTCTTTGAGCGCTTCGATCTCTTCCGGCGTGAAGAACTTCACGATTGGCCCTTTGAATTCGCCGTCTTTCACTTGAATCCAAGCCAGACCTTTGGCGCCATAACGTGCAGCGAACGGTCCGAGGTCGTCGATTTCCTTCCGGCTCCATGTGCCGCAGCCTTTCGCGTTCAGCACTTTCACTTCGCCGCCTTTTTCGATGACGGAAGCAAAGACTTTGACGCCGCTGGTCGCAACGATGTCGTTCACTTCGATCAATTCCATGCCGAAGCGCAGATCTGGCTTGTCGGAGCCGTATTTGCCCATGGCATCCGCATAAGTAATGCGTTGGAATGGCAGTTCGAGCTCAATGCCTTTCGTCTCGCGCAGCAATTTCGCCATCAATTGTTCCATCATCGGCAGCAGGTCATCCTGTTGCATGAAGGACGTTTCAATGTCGACTTGCGTGAACTCCGGCTGGCGGTCAGCACGCAGATCCTCGTCACGGAAGCAGCGGGCGATCTGATAGTAACGCTCCAGTCCACCGACCATCAGCAACTGCTTGTAAATTTGCGGGGACTGAGGCAGGGCGAAAAATTCGCCTTCATGCACGCGGCTCGGCACGAGATAGTCACGCGCGCCTTCCGGCGAGCTCTTGGTCAGGATCGGCGTTTCCACTTCGATGAACTCTTCGCCATCCAGGAAGTCGCGGAATACTTTGGCTGCTTTGGAACGCAGCTTCAGCGTATCGAACATTTCCGGGCGGCGCAGGTCCAAATAACGATATTTCAAACGAAGAGACTCATCGACTTCAACGCCGTCTTCGATGAAGAACGGAGGTGTTTTGGCCGCATTCAGCACTTCGATTTCGGTCACTTGCACTTCGATTTCACCTGTAGGCAGGTTCGGGTTTACCGTTTCGGCATCGCGCTTCACGACTTTACCGGATACGGCAATGACGTACTCGCTGCGCACTCTGTCCGCAATGGCAAGGGCTTCGCCGGAATATGCCGGGTTGAATACCACCTGCACGATGCCGCTGCGGTCGCGCAGATCGATGAACAGGACGCCTCCAAGGTCACGACGGGTTTGAACCCAGCCGTTCAGTGTTACGGTTTCACCGATGTGTGCGTTCGTCAAAGCGCCGCAATGATGACTTCTTTTCATAATCAGACTCCTTATTATTTGAAATTCCCTCCCTGTACGAAGGCAGCCGCTCAAGGCCGCCCTGTCCAGTTCGGTTGTGTGAATAACGTTAATTTAGCCGCGAACCTTTCCAGCTCGTTTCCGATTCGGGATGAATGTTTAGCGGTTCAGTGGTTTCCTCTTACCGCAGCGGCCAGGTCATCCAGCTTCACGGTCCGTTGTTCTCCCGTTTCCATCGCTTTCAGCGCAATCTCGCCGCGCTCCAGCTCGTCATCCCCAAGGATGGCCGTATAACGGGCTTTGAAACGGTCTGCCGATTTCATCTGGGCTTTCATTTTGCGGCCTAGATAATCGCGCTCGCCGGACAGCCCGGATTGACGCAGCTTGAACAACAAACGATTGACTTCGCGATCCGCAGCCTCGCCGAGGGCAATAAAGTACACGTCCAGCGGAGCAAGCTTGCTAACTTCGATATTCTGGTGCTCCAGAATAAGCTGGATGCGCTCCAGGCCGATACCGAAACCGATGCCAGGCTGATCCGGTCCGCCGATGTCGCCGACGAGTCCATTGTATCTGCCGCCGCCGCCGACCGTATCGATTGCGCCAATGCCTTGTGCTTTCAATTCGAACGCAGTCAATGTGTAATAATCCAGTCCGCGAACCAAACGATGATTCACGGCATAGTCCACGCCGAAGTCTTCCAGGTAGGATTTCAATGTTTCAAAATGATTCAGGGACTCTTCATCCAGGCTGTCCAAAATGGACGGTGCGCCTGTGAATTTGTCTTGATCCACCTTGCAGTCGAGCACGCGAAGCGGATTGCGCTCCATGCGGGACTGGCAATCTTTACACAGGCTGTCTTTCATCGGTCTGAGGAACGACAGCAGCTGCTCGCGATAAGCCGCCCGGCTTGCCGGGTTGCCGACTGAGTTGATCTCCACTTTAACGTCCTGCAGTCCAAGCTCCACGCACAGCTGATAACCAAGCGCGATCACTTCTGCGTCGATCGACGGATCGACCGCCCCGATCGCTTCCACGCCAAACTGGTGGAATTGGCGCTGACGTCCTGCCTGCGGGCGCTCATAACGAAACATCGGTCCGATGTAATACAATTTGCTGACATCAGGTTCGCCATACAGTTTGTTTTCCACGTAAGAGCGAACCACGCCGGCAGTGCCCTCTGGACGAAGCGTCATGCTGCGGTTCCCTTTATCATCAAACGTGTACATTTCCTTTTCCACGATATCCGTCGTTTCGCCTACGCCGCGAACAAACAAAGCTGTCTGTTCAAATATAGGGGTACGAATTTCGCGGTAATTATACCGGCGGCACAAGTCGCGTGCTTTTTCCTCAACGGCCTGCCATTTCTCGACAACACCAGGCAGCAAATCCTGCGTTCCTGTTGGTTTTTGAAATGCCATGATTCATCCCTCCATCATTTTAGTTCTCTATATAACAAAAAAATCCCTCGCCCTGCTTGCCGAATCATCGGCAAACAAAGGGACGAGAGATTGTGTTTAACATTCACCCGTGGTACCACCCACATTCCGGAACACCCGACGCCACACAGACCAGTCAAGTTTGTCATGAACCGATGCGTGAGGTCACCTCATCAGTCATTCATTCCGCTCCACGTATAACGCACGTCCTGCGCAGTTCGGCTACTGGCCACCGGAGAAGCTCCGCTGTGTTCGCCGCCTGTTCTCGGGGAAGTCATTCATCCGCTCATCAAGAGAATCCTTACAGCCTGGGGATTCTTCTCTGTTCTTGTGGGTTCGGATTACTTGGTCCCGTCATCGAATCGTCGATTCATCAGTTTTAACGTTATAATATGACGTTAAAAGTTAATTTATTTCCTGATTGTAATGAACCGCAGTACTAAAGTCAAGAGCTAACGCTCAAAGGAAGCAAAAAAAAGCCTGCACACCGTGTGCAGGCTCAAAAGATATATAAAAAAGGGGGTCATGTCTGTTATTATAAACAGGCTATGTTAAAGACCCATGAATCCAATGTTACAGGATCATTACAAAAATGATAGCGCTTTAATTTAATTCCTCCACGTACGCTCCATTGCTTCTCAGCTTGTGAATGATTTCGTTATAATCCTCGTCATTCACCTTGGCCGAAAGAACATAGCGCAGATCTCCAAAATCAGTTGTGGATATATTGGATGCATTCAACATGTCATGATCCTCATTTACGCGCTCCCTCGTTCCCCCATCGGCATCGCGGTCCACCGGGGCCACGACGGGAATCACGTTCTCGCTCGCCGGAACTCCGGGAGAAGAACCCACCCCCATTGCGCCGTTCGTGCCCGCTGCGCCAGCCGTGTTGTAAGGAACCAGGGGCACCATCAGCTTTTGGTCCCTTCCGATCGCATCGTCCAGCTGCCCTACCTCCAATTGCTCCGTGCGAAACGTCTGCAATGACGTTCTTGCTCCCTCTGCGTCATCTTCGGTACGAAAATAAGCCTGAATATGCTTTGCCATGCCAATCCCTCCTTTTCATTTCGGCGAAATGCTCCATTCCATCCGGGCTGATTATGATGCGGGAACAGGAGCATTAGCCTGCCCTGCTCCTGCCCCGTAATGAAACGGTTAGATAACCTTCAACAGTTCGCGAACGAAAGCCGGTTCGTCCTTCGGCGTTCGCGACGTAATGAAATTTCCATCCACAACCGCTTCATGATCCTGGAATTCGGCTCCTGCATTGACCATGTCGTCCTTCAGCGGCGGGTATGCGGTAATCGTGCGTCCCTTCAACAGATTGGCGCTTGCCAAAATTTGCGGTCCATGGCAGATGGCGGCAATCGGTTTTTTGGCGCTGTTGATCTCCGTCACGAATTTCAAAATGTGAGCATCGGTTCTCAAATTTTCCGGGGACGATCCCCCGGGAATGACCACGGCATCATAGTCGGCTGCAACAGCGTCTGCAATGGCTTTATCCGTCGTGTATGTTGCCTTGCCGTTCTTTCCTTTCAACACTTCTCCGGCTTTGAGGCCGATAATTTCGACATCGTGTCCGGCTTGCTTGACCTCATCGTAAGGTACCTGCATTTCCGAATCCTCGAACTCGTTTGCCAACAAAAATGCGATTTTGCTCATTGGTCATGCTCTCCTTTCACACTGGTCAACCCCGTTGATTTCCTGCGGTTCGTTTCATGTCTGGAAACCATGGTCGCTTTTTTCAGGCGTCTTACTGCAAAAGTAAAGCGCTTGTGCCTAGTTTGTTATTACCCTAACAAGCTTCTTTTATAACAGGTCCTGAGTGAACGGTCGGCTTCTTCCACCATACCGTTATTTGCGGAAACAACAAAAAGCCATGATTCGAGTCATGGCTTTTTGCTGTGGCATCCTCAAACGCGTGGGAGACGCGGCGGTTTGCCCTTATCCTTCTCTTGAACGAACCAGATCGCTGCAACACAATCCGCTGCCGCCCGGGCCAACTGAAGCGATTCATGCATGCTGCCCGGAGGAAGCAGCGGTTCCATGCGCGAACGGCTTTCCTTCGTGGATTGGCGCATAATGATGGCGTGCTCCTTTGCCCTGCTACGGGCTGCAGATTTCAACATATCCTTCATTATGGCCTTTCCCCGCCGGGATTATGCCTGGCCTTCCTGACGAATCGGGCTTTCCACCATGAGCGTCACCGGTCCCCAATTGGTAAAGGTCACATCCATCATAGCCCCGAAACGTCCGGTTTCGACCTGAATGCCCTTATCCCGCAGCAATTGGTTGAATGTTTCATACAATGCAGCCGCCGCTTCAGGTCTTGCCGCAGCCGCAAAGCTGGGGCGCTTGCCCTTACGGCAGTCGCCGTACAAGGTGAACTGGGAGACCGACAGAACGGCTCCGCCCACGTCAATCAGGCTGAGATTCATTTTCTCCTGCTCATCCTCGAAAATCCGCAAACCGGCGATTTTGTCGGCCAGATAAACGGCATCCTTTTCCGTATCCTCATGCGTGATGCCGACCAGCAGCATCAGGCCGAATTCGATCTGTCCAGTCACTTCGTCCCCGACGGTAACCCGGGCTTCTTTGCAACGTTGTACAAGCACTCTCATGCTTAAGCTCCTTACTGCATGATGCGATGTACGGAGTAAACGTCCTTCACTCGTTTGATCCGTTCCACAACCGAATGCAGGTGTTCCGTATTTCGAATCAAAATGGTAACATGCACCAATGCCAATTTGTTTTTGTCTGTCCGTCCGGTAACGGCGGAAATATTCGTTTTGCTTTCCGAAACGGCTTGCAGCACTTCATTGAGCAAACCATTGCGATCGTGGCCCGTAATCTCAATGTCGACGCTGTAGTTGGCTTCGATATTTTCTTCCCACTCCACCTCGATCACGCGAGCTGCCTCATCCCCGTCCGAGCCTGAAGGAATGTTCGGGCAGTCCCTGCGGTGCACGGACACGCCGCGACCACGCGTGACATAACCAATCACGTCATCTCCGGGCACAGGGTTGCAGCAACGCGCAAAACGAACGAGAAGGTTGTCAATGCCTTTGACGCGAATGCCGTTGGTTGGGCGGTTTTTGCGTTCCGGCGCAGGCTTCAGCTCACGCATCTCCGAGTTCAGCTCCAGCAGGCTGTTTTCTTCCTGCTCCCGACGCAACTTCTCGGTGGCTTTTGTAACGATCTGCGCGGCAGTGATTCCACCGAATCCGATCGCTGCAAGCATGTCCTCAATGTCGTTAAAGGCAAATTTCTTGGCAGCTTCCAGGAGTTTCTCGTCGCTCATCCATACGGAAGGCTCCAGCCCCATTCGCTTCAGCTCGCGTTCAATGCCCTCGCGGCCTTTTTCAACGTTTTCTTCACGGCGTTCCTTCTTGAACCATTGCTTGATCTTCGAACGGGCATGGGACGACTTGGCGATTTTGAGCCAGTCCTGGCTTGGGCCGTAGGAATGCTTGGACGTCAGGATTTCAATGATATCCCCGGTCTTCAGGCTGTAATCCAGTGGAACGATCCGTCCATTGACCTTGGCACCAATCGTGCGATTGCCCACTTCGGTATGAATGCGGTAAGCGAAATCAAGCGGCACGGATCCTGCCGGAAGCTCGATGACTTCGCCTTTTGGCGTAAATACGAATACAAGATCCGAAAAGAAATCCATTTTGAGCGATTCGACAAACTCGGACGCGTCTTTGGTTTCGTTTTGCAGCTCCAGAATCTCGCGGAAAAACGTGATTTTGTCTTCGAAATTGTTGACGGACGCAACGCCTTCCTTATAAGCCCAATGTGCCGCAATACCGAACTCGGCCGTGCGATGCATGTCCCATGTTCGAATCTGAACCTCGGTCGGTTCCCCGTTCGGTCCCACCACCGTCGTATGGAGCGATTGATACATGTTCGCCTTCGGCATTGCGATATAATCCTTGAAACGCCCGGGCATCGGCTTCCACAACGTATGAATGATGCCGAGCGTGGCATAACAGTCCTTGATATTATCCACAATAATACGAATCGCCAGCAGATCGTATATTTCATTGAACTGCCGGTTTTTGGTCGTCATTTTTTTGAACACGCTATAGATATGCTTGGGACGGCCGGACAAGTCCGCCTGAATGCCCATTTCATCAAGCTTGGCTTTGATTCCGTCCATGACCGTATCGATGTACTGTTCCCGCTCAGCCCGCTTTTTGTGCATCAGGTTGGCGATTCGGTAATACTGCTGCGGGTTCAGATAGCGCAGAGCAATATCCTCCATCTCCCATTTGATCGCGGATATCCCGAGACGATTGGCGATGGGGCAGAAAATTTCCAGCGTTTCGTAGGAAATCCGGCGCTGGCTCTCCTCCGACTGGAATTTGAGGGTTCTCATGTTATGCAGGCGGTCTGCCAGCTTGATCACGATGACACGGATGTCCTGTGCCATGGCAATGAACATTTTGCGATAGTTCTCGTTCTGCTGCTCTTCTTTGGAACGGAACTGAATTCTCTCCAGCTTCGTCAAACCATCGACAAGCATGGCGCACGTATTGCCGAATTGGTTGCGAATCTCCTCCAGCGACACTGTCGTGTCTTCCACGACATCATGAAGAAGCGCTGCAATAATGGAAATCGTATCCATCTGCATGTTCACAACGATATCAGCAACCGCAAGCGGATGCAGAATATATGGCTCTCCCGATTTTCGCGTCTGTCCGTGGTGGGCCTGATCAGCAAATTCGTAAGCTTCACGTATGCGCACCAGATCGGCTTCTTTGATGTAGGCCCCGGCCTTCTCAAGTAATTGCTCTATGCCCATTCTGATCTGTTCCGTGTCCTTTCTATACAAAATGGAACCCGTGACATTTGCATCTACACAGGTTCCCCGTAAAAGTGATTTCCTATAATTATGACGCTTCACCCGTTTTCCGTCAACTGCTGACGAATGGGCGAGAAGATGATGATGACTTGTGCGAAAGGCTTGTCGAATAAAGGCTGCTCGATGAAAATGCCAACCTTAATACAGTATAGCCGTTTGCCGAAGAATTAGAATAGGTAAGCCATTCATTTTGCATTATTCGTCTTTTTTCACACCTTGCCACAATATACGGATTACAAATCACCAACCAACCCTATATATAGTACCATTTCTATCAGGATCGTGATTTCACTCACTTGATATTAACGTAAAAACGAACAATTCGGCGATTTTCGCAAAAAATGTTATTGCTTATTCTTCGGAAAGTCTGTACTATATTGAAGATTTGTGTTTCGGAAAAAGGAGATGAGCATTTCGTGCAGCGTGAAATTCAGGTAAATGAAAAAATGCCTTTTGGACCTGGCTTCTTATTAAGTTTGCAACACCTTTTCGCCATGTTTGGGAGCACGGTTCTCGTGCCTAACCTGTTCGGCGTCGATCCAAGCATGATTCTGTTGATGAACGGGATCGGAACATTGCTGTACATTCTGATGTGCAAAGGCAAAATTCCGGCTTACCTCGGCTCCAGCTTTGCCTTTATCGCCCCGGTATCCTCCGTCCTGCTTAAACATCCGGAGAACGGGTATTCGATGGCGCTTGGCGCGTTCATCGTAACGGGCATCGTATTTTGCATCGTTGCCTTGGTCATCAAATATGCGGGTACAGGCTGGATTAACGTCGTATTTCCTCCCGCAGTCATGGGCGCGATCGTCGCGCTGATCGGTTTGGAATTGGTTCCGGTTGCTGCCGGAATGGCAGGAATCATCAACTCCGACCCCGTGAATAATCCGGATTGGGTGCCTACCGCACAGCCCATTATTTTATCCATGGTCACATTGGGGGTTACAGTCATCGGAGCGGTTACGTTCCGTGGATTTCCCAAGATCATTCACATTCTGATCGGGATTGTAGTCGGTTACTTGCTCGGGTACGCTATGGGCCAAGTGGAAACCGATAAAATTGCCAATGCCGATTTCGTGTCCATGCCTACCATTACGACGCCTACCTTCGACTGGTCCGTTATTCTAACGATTCTACCTGTAGCCTTGGTCGTTATTGTCGAACATATCGGACATTTGCTTGTCACAAGCAGCATTGTGGGCAAAGACCTTTCCAAAGATCCTGGTTTGCATCGTTCCCTTCTCGGCAATGGGATTTCCACCATCTTTTCCGGTTTCGTCGGTTCAACGCCTAACACGACATATGGCGAAAACATCGGTGTCATGGCTTTGACCCGAGTATACTCAACCTATGTTATTGGCGGCGCTGCGATCATTGCTGTTATTCTTTCGTTCTCCGGGACATTCTCGGCATTGATTGCGAACATTCCCGTTCCGGTCATGGGAGGTGTGTCCTTGCTTCTGTTCGGTGTCATTGCAGCTTCCGGTCTTCGCATCCTGGTCGAACAAAAGGTGGATTTCGCCAAACCGACCAATCTGCTGTTAACGACTTTGGTATTGGTTGTGGGACTTAGCGGCACTCAAGTAACCTTCTACGGCGTTCAATTGAAAGGTATGGCACTGGCAACCATCGTGGGCATCTTGCTCAGCCTGTTGTTCAAATTGTTCGAAGTGCTTGGCTGGTCGAATGACAAAGAAGATAAGGCGATTCTGACCGAGAAAACGCCTGACTGATTTCATCCGTAACATGTAAAAAAGCCAGTTCACTCCCTCCTTTAACGGAGGCAGCGAACTGGCTTTTTTGCAGTCATTCATGCCATGTATTATTTCCCGGGAAACGGGAGTAATCGGTTTGGTTTAGTAATTCATCAACGTGAACACGTCGATATTCGGCAGTTTAGCCCGCCCGTTCAGTTCATCCAACTCAATCAGGAACGCAGCGCCAACCACGTTGCCGCCCAATTGCTCAATCAATTTGACGGAGGTAGCGATGGTGCCCCCGGTTGCCAACAGGTCATCGGCAATCAGCACGTTCTGTCCTTTCTCGATCGCATCGATATGCATAGCGAGCGTATCTTTGCCATATTCGAGGTCATAACCGGCTTCGATCGTTTCACCAGGCAGCTTCCCGCTTTTGCGGATCGGCGCAAAACCAACGCCAAGAGCATAGGACAATGGAGCACCCACAACGAAACCACGCGCTTCCGGTCCGGCAATGACATCGATTTTCAGATCGGAAACCATCGTTTTCAGCTCATTGATCGCCTTGCGATACATTTCTCCATCCTTCAACAGCGTGGTAATGTCCTTGAAGCTGATTCCCGGCTGCGGAAAATCCGGAATGACACGAATATAATCTTTGAAATCCAAAATTAATCTCCTCCTAAAATAAATAACACAACTCTGCCTAAGATACGCCCTTCATCCGGGTTATCATCCATTGTGTAAGCTGAGACGTGGGTGCATCCAACATCACCTGCTCGGTTTCTGCCATGCTTTCGATGGCCCGATAATTTCGCGATGTTGCCAGATCCCGTTTGGGCGGATTGGCAACAAACTCGATGTTGCCGTCGCGCCGGTGAATGAAGCCCAGTTCTTCAAACACATCAAGCATCATCGTAATCATGCGTACAGAGCAGCTGCACTGCCGACTGAGTACAGGCGTAATTTCCTGTTCACCCACCGGTTCAGCTCCCCATTTGGACACCAGCACATACATGCGCTTAAAGAGCTCTCTGGAAGGCATCTGAAGTCGATCTCGGCGATTGTGGCCCGATCCATGCAGAAGGATGATATTCTCGGCTCCGCTGAACAACTTCAGCATCGCATCAAGCTGTTCCGGAGTTTCCGGCGTATCAAACACAAATAACGTCCGGACCTGCTCCTGTCCGTAGTGCTGCGCGGCAGCATTACGGGGTAACAACCCGACCTTCCTATCATATACCCAAAGGCATGGTTCATACAATGAATTTCCTATAGAAACATTCGTTTCTTGACGGACGATAACGCCGATCGAGCCGCTTGTATACCTCAGATGAACGTCGAAGGTACGCATAAACTGTTTCATTCCATTTAATGGATCGGCACTGCCGCGTAGATCGAAAACCTGTGCCTCGCTCACTGCCAGATCATGCAGCATAAATTGCGGCTTTCGCGTGCCATTCCACTCGTTAATGGAAAGTTCGCCCATCGCGTCGATGACGGTTCCGGGAAGCAGGAAGTCCGCCAAAGCCCCTTTGCCAAACGCAACAGCTTCAAGCTGCCAGCCCTCCTGCTCCAGCACCAGCTTCAGATGGCGTTTCTCGCGGCCCATCGTTCGGGTTTCTTTAATAGTGACCTTATTCAGCACAAAACGTGGCGATGGATTGCTCATGCCGAACGGCTGCAGTCTGTCTATTTCCTGAATGACTTTCAGCGGCACGTCACTGATCAAACAGTTATCGTCAGCGAGGCGTCGTGGAATGAAATCTTCCTCTGTCAAAACGCCAGCGGCATAATCGTTCAAGCCTCGCTCCAGCTCCACCAGCTGGTCCCGATGGAGCGTCATGCCCGCAGCTGCGGGATGGCCTCCATAATGGTCTAGCGTATGCTTGCACGCGGTTAGAGCCTCGTAGATGTCGAGCCCGTCGATGGATCGGGCCGATCCCTTACACATCCCTGTTTCAGGGTCAATGCCCAGAATAAGCGTAGGGCGATAATATCGTTCCAGCAATTTGGAAGCCACAATACCAACCACACCCACGTTCCAGCCCTCTCCTGCCAACAGAATGACATGAGGAACCGAGCCTTGGCTCTGAATTTTGTGCTCCAGCATCGCCACCGCTTCCTGCACGATGCTTTCGACCACTTGTTGGCGTTCCCTGTTCAACAGATCGAGTTGACCGGCGAGCATATGCGCCTCATCCAGATTGTCTGTCGTAAGAAGGGACACCGCACGCCCCGCATGATCCAGACGCCCGCTGGCATTGATTCGAGGAGCCATTGCAAACGCAATGTTCACAGAGGTCACCTGTTCCTGTTTAACCCCGCTGATCTCCAATAAGGCACTTACTCCGGGAAGGCGCGTATCGCGCATGGATTCGACGCCGTAACTTACGATGACCCGATTCTCCCCCTCCAAGGGCATGAGGTCCGCTACCGTGCCAATGGATGCAATCTCCATCCATTCGCGCGGAACTTCCCCAATCAGCGCTTGGGCCAACTTCAGGGCGACTCCTGCACCTGCCAACCCCTTGAACGGGTAGCTGCATTGCGGGAGCTTCGGATTGATTAAAGCATAGGCTTCCGGCAATACTTCAGGCGGTTCATGGTGATCCGTCACGATGACTTCCATGCCCAGCGATGAGGCATACGCGATCTGCTCCACTGCGCTGATCCCGGTATCGACGGTAATGATCAGCGTGACTCCCTGCTGGTGTGCCCAATCCAAGGCATGATTATGCAGCCCGTACCCTTCATTGGATCGATGAGGAATATAAATATCGTACGAGGCGCCCAAATGCCTCATCAAATGAATCATGAGTGAAGTGCTTGATACACCGTCGGCATCGTAATCTCCATAAATTAAAATATGCTCGCCGCGCTCCAGCGCCTGTTGGATGCGTGGTACGGCCTTATCCATGCCATGCAGCAAATAAGGATCATGCATCTGGCTCAGGTCCGGATGCAAAAACCGTTCCGCCTCTGCCTCTGTGAGCACTCCACGGCCCACGAGCAAACGTGCGACGAGCGGGGAAACGGAAAGCGCCTGCGAGAGTCCCGCAGCCGCCTCCGGTTCGATATCCGGCGTACTCCACCGGTATTGCGAATAAAGCAATGATAACGCTCCTTTCCTGCGCTGCACGATCAAGCGTCACTATTGGATCAATGTCGCTTCGTGATCAGGCAGCTCATGATTGGATTTATAGGGATAACCAGGGTCATAAGGAATCGCCTGAACCTGCACTTCCCTAACATGGTCGAAACGGGTCATTAGCAATGTTTTGGCACGGTTAGCTATTTCTTGCGCCTCCAGAATGGTGATTCTCGGATTAACGGTAATGATAAGGTCGATGGCAACGTAATGCCCTTGGTTTCTTGCAGACAAATGATCAATCGTAATCACGCCAAGCACGCGTTGAACCGTTTCCTGAAAGTCAATGGACTCTTCCTGTTCCAGTTCCTGCACGAGCGAACCGTACACCGTATCCACGATCATGCGGTATCCCTGATGCAGCACAAAGAAAGAAGCAATCAAAGATGCGGCCGGATCCATGTACAGCAGCACGTCCCAACCCATCATTTCCCCGGTCAAGGAACCGGCAATGCCAATCATAACGACAAGCGAGCAATATAATGCGCGGCGATGCTGCTGCGCATACGCCAAAGCTTGCGGCTGGTTTCGTTTGCGGTAATATCTGTACTGAAAGTGAAATATCGCTTCCCGGATGGCCAAGGCAACTAGAACGGTAACAAGCGCCCACTGTCCCTTCATTTCGGGTACGCTGCCCGATAATGCCGACAGTGCCGAGAAAGCAATTTGCAACCCGCCCAAAAGAACAAGCACAGACAACACGACCGAAGTCCCTGGCCCGGCTACGCGCACATGATCCCGGGAAGCCGTTCCTCGGATTCGATCCCCAGCCTTTTCAACCTTGGCCGGAAACAAGTCCGTCAGTGAAGAAGCCGCCTGCGAGGCCGAATATAAACCATCGACAAGCAAAGACTTGCTTCCTGAAATATATCCAATCCCAGCCTTGATCACTGCGAGAACCATATTCCCGGCGATGCCGCTCCATGCCGCAGTGCGAACAGTTGGAATACGAGTTCTGGTCATGCTTAATCCCCCTTGTACGTGTACCTAAAGTTACAAAACCGCGCATGGAAGCGCGGCTTGAACATACATGTTTAGTTGGATGCTTTGGCAGCCGCTTTTGGCTTGCTGATTTGTTTGCCTTTCAGAACCAGCCAGAGCGGTGCAGCAATAAAGATGGAAGAATACGCGCCGAACAGTGTTCCGATGACCATGGCGAGCGAGAACATACGAATGGACTCCCCGCCGAAAATGAACAAACAGATGGAAGCGGCAAAAACGGTGAACGTTGTATTCAGGGAACGAGTCATCGTTTGAGCCAAACTGTTATTTACCACCTGACGCAAATCGGCCTTCGACGTTTTTTTGGCAAACCGCATGTTTTCACGGATCCGGTCAAAAATAACGATCGTATCATTGATGGAGAAGCCGACAACGGTAAGTACGGCTGTAATGAACGTCAGGTCCACTTCCAACCGGAAAATGGAGAACACGCTGATGACGACAAATGCGTCATGGAAAAGCGAAATGACGGCGGCAAGGCCGAATCGCCATTCAAACCGGATCGCAACGTAGATCATGATCCCGATACTTGCGATCAGCACAGCGTAGATGGCATTCCGTTCCAATTCTTTGGCCATCTCCGGATCAACGGTATTCACCTCGTAAGAAGCGGTGGAATCCAATTTGCTGAATTCATCCTTGAACGTTTTTTCCTGAGTTTCATCAAGCTCTTTGGAAAAACGTACGTTTACTCGGTCAGTTCCCGTTGTTATTTGGACATCCCCGTTATCTGCACCAATGTCTTTGATGATCGGATTGATTTGTTCCGCTGTAATCGCTTTGGATACGGTGATGTCGACGTTTGAACCTGCACGGAAATCCACCGCATAGTTCAATCCAAGAGCAAGCAAGCTGACGATCCCCGCTATCGTTAACAGAATGGAGAAAGTATAAGCAAATTTGCTGCCTTTGATGTAGTCATAGTTCCAATTAAAGCGCACGAATTTCACTCTCCTTTACTCCGAAATACTTCGGTTTCTTCAGCAAGTTCGCTTTAACGAGCAGGCTGAGCAAGAAACGGGAGAAGTAAATATTCGTGATGATGCTGGTCACGATGTCGAAGATCAGCACGAGTGCAAAACCTTTGACCGCCCCGGTACCAAAGAAAAACATGACGCCAGCAGCAATGATTGTAGTGATGTTGGAGTCGATGATTGTGCGGAACGAGTGTTTCCCGCCGGCCTTCACTGCCGACATCACGGACTTGCCGCTCCGCATCTCCTCTTTGATCCGTTCGTACGTAATAATGTTGGCGTCGACCGCCATCCCGATCCCGAGAATAAAGGCCGCGATCCCTGGCAGCGTGAGCACGAATTCTCCCAAATAGAAGATGGCCAGCACAAGCCATGTGTGCACTATCAGCGAGAAACTTGCGACAAGGCCTGGTATACGGTACATTGCGATCATGAACGCCAGAATAATGACTGATGCGATAAGCCCCGCTTTAATCGTTTGATTCAAGGAAAGTTTACCCAGCGTTGCGCCAACGCTTTGCGAATACTTCTCGGTCAGCTTCAACGGCAAAGCGCCCAAGTTGATCGTATCGCGCAGCTGGTTCGCTTCCTCGCGCGTGTAACTGCCTGTAATCTGAGCGGATCCATCCGATAATTGCTGTTGCACCGTCGGTGCGGACAACAATTGATCATCCAAATAGATCGCCAGAGGCTGTCCAATCAAACGTTTCGTAATTTCCGCAAATTTGGCTTTGTCCTTCACCTGAATGTCGATCATCGGTTGGTTCAGTTGGTTAAACACCACTTTTGCCCCGTTCTCGACGAATTCGTTACCGCGAAGTTCGATTTTGCTGTACTCGCCTTCTTTGTCGTTCTCGCCTTTACTGCGGAACGTCAAAACGGCCGGCTCCTTCATTTTGGCCCTAACTTCGGCCTCGTCGGTAACTCCGGCAAGTTTCAAACGGATGCGGTTCGTTCCTTCCGTTGTGACCTCTGGCTCGCTGGTTCCGAGCGCGTTGGCACGACTTTCCAAACTTCTTGCGGTTTGCACCAGAGAAGCCTTGGAAACTTGCTGTCCTTGTTCCAGCGGCTCTGCTTCATATAAGATCTCGTAGCCTCCCTTTAAGTCAAGGCCCAAGCGCATATTTTTCAGCAGCTCCGGACTTGTCCCCACCATCACGCCAGCGGTGACAAGCACGACCAGAATGAAACTGACAATTCTTTTCATGCCGTTCCTAGATCCCCTTTCATTCTCAATATTCCTATTATAGCGATGCCGTAAAATGCAGTCAATTTTCAACAAAAAAAGATCCCTTTCGATTAGAAAGAGGACCCCCGGTAAGCAGCTACGGTCAAAAAGTTCATAAAGCTCGTTGCTTTCAGTGACAATATGTCGTTCACCAGCTGGTGCAGGGGCGGAATGCCCTGCTTCTCATATTTATGACTGACGCAGTTCCATACATCTTTGCTTGTCACATACTCGTATCCCACAAGCCGTAACTCCTCTGCTTTGCTTTGGCAGAGCAGCTCGATGGACTGTTCCAGTTCCGTATCGTTCATTTCTTCCACGGGGAGCGCCTCCCTTCCTTGCTCAAAAACCTTTCTGCGGCATCCTTGATACAACATTCGACTTCCACATGCCATATTCCTTCTTTGATTGGTTTGGTTCTTTTTGTAAATCGCCCGATCGTGTCATGAGAAGGTCATGGACTAGCATAGAATGAGACAACCAGGCTTTGTCCTGTCCGCGTAACCAACCTGTTACTTTTCAACCGGGAAAGAGGGGTCGCTTTGAAAAAGCAGACATTTATCCAAGGAGCCATGATCCTGCTCGCTGCTGGCATTATTAACCGGGTATTGGGCTTTATCCCGCGCATCGCGCTGCCGCGAGTCATCGGTGCAGAAGGGGTGGGCCTGTACCAACTGAGCTATCCTTTCTTTATTGTGCTGGTCACCCTGATCACCGGAGGCATTCCGCTCGCCATAGCCAAGCTTGTAGCCGAAGCGGATACGGGAGCAAATCGTTATTCTCCGCAGCGCATCCTGCAGGTCAGCTTAAGCTTCACGCTAACGCTGGGCGTTTTGTTCATGTTTCTCTGCATCGTTTTTGCCCCTTGGGTAACGCGTTACGTTCTCACGGACGAGCGTGTATACCACACCTTCGTCAGCATGAGTCCCATGATTGCGATCATAGCGGTGTCTGCCGTGTACCGGGGATACTTTCAGGGCAAACAGAATATGATCCCCAGCGCAGCTTCTTCCATCACCGAGACGATTGTACGCATTGTCTGCGTCATTTGGTTTTCCTGGCTGCTGGTTCCCCAAGGCATTGAACGGGCTGCAGCCGGCGCCATGCTGGGTGCGCTTGTCGGCGAGTTTGCAGGAATGCTCATTTTGCTGTGGAATTACGGCAGGGCCAAGAAAGAACAGAAGAGAACAGAAGTGCAACCGAAATCCCCCCTCCAAAACCAAGACGAAACGACAGGCAAAACGCCCATCGACTCGGCAGCCTCTCAAAAAGGGCTGATTCGCAGACTGCTCGCCATTTCGGTTCCCGTAACCGCAGGACGGTTGGTCGGATCCCTTTCTTATTTGGCCGAAACGATCGTTACCGCGCAAAGTCTCGCCCTTGCGGGGTTATCCAGAGGACTGGCCACGGCCCAGTACGGTGCGCTGCAAGGCATGATCATTCCTTTGCTGCTCCTGCCCGGCGCGCTGACGTCTTCGCTGGCGACCTCTCTTGTGCCTTCTTTGTCCGAAGCATCCGCCCAAGGCGATCGCGCACTCATACATAAGCGCATGCACCAGGCTTTGCGTCTGGCTCTGGTCACAGGGGCTCCGTTCTCGGTATTCATGTACGTGCTTGCGGAACCGCTGTGCCTTTTGATATACAATGACGCTTCGATTGGCAACATGCTGAAATTAATGGCTCCTTTTGCCTTGTTCATTTATATTCAGCCACCGCTGCAAGCGGCTCTTCAGGCCCTTGATCGGCCGGGCAAGGCGCTGCTCAATACATTCATCGGGGCGGTGATCAAAATCTCTCTGATTTTGCTGCTCGCTTCCCGTCCGGAATTTGGCATAATTGGCGCGGTTATCGCCATCTGCGTCAACTCCACCATCGTCACGTTCCTTCATGCCGGCAGTGTGCGCAAACTGCTCGCTTTTCGTTTCAAGCTTATGGACTGGACCAAAACCATTGCAGGCATGTTTATTATGGGTGCGGCGACGCTGCTCGTTTACGAGCAAACCGTTGTGCTGTTTCCTTTGTGGCTCAGGCTGATTATGGCTTCGATCGCAGGTTTGATCGTTTACTTTATCGTCATGGGCTTGACCCGCATGATCGACTTTCACGATCTGTCCCGCGCGCCCATCATTGGTTCGTGGTTCAATCGCCGTTTGCGGAAATGACTTTACTTCGGATCCTCTTTGGGACTTACGTAAATTTTTCCGTTATGGTCAATGGAACAAATGAAAACGTCCTTGAAATCAAGTATACCCTTCTGTTGAATCTCATTTTTGAGCCAGAATCTGGTTTTCTGAATCAACTCCAGATTCTGGTCTTGAACTTTCCCATCCATGATCAGAGGCAGTGGCAAACCTTCGTATTTAATGTTTTGAAAACCGTCCACCTTATCTTTTCTCGGTTTCTGTATACTGTTGGAATTTAAATTGCCCCCTGTTGCAGACACGCTCCCGTTCTGATTTTTCGGGAAAACGGTAAGCTTGCCTGTCGTTTCCAAAATGGCGTATTCCACTTCGCTGATACTATCTATATTTTGCTCTCGAAGCTGCAGCAGCAAATCATCAAGGTTATAACGCTGTTTGCGCATTTCATCGCGATTCAACGTGCCCTTAGAAATCAACACCACGGGTTTGCCGTCGATCATCAAACGCAAACCACGGCTTTTGAGACTCATGTAGGCCATGGCGATCTGCATCACAAGCACCGTCAGCATGGGCACAATGCCGTGGAACAACGGCTTATCCGTATCTTCGATAACAAATGCGGCAATTTCAGCAAGCATGATCGAGACGACCAGATCAAACATGGACAGCTTCCCGATTTCACGTTTGCCCATGACGCGAATGGCGCCATAAACAATAAAATACATCAGGATCGTTCTAAAAATATGTACTCCGATATCTGAAAGGTTCACAACAGGATTCCTCCCTTAATTATAAGTTGTAGTGAAGCCTGGAGCGTAATCCCTATTTTGGCCTGAACCTCACATGCTGATGCAGTTTTTCGATTGTTCATATAATGGAAAATCAGTTCATAAGTGGGGAGGCTTGACCATAAACTGTATTAATTTAAACTTGTACAAGGGGGTTGCTTTATGCAGCTGATTCGACGAATGAATCCGTTCCGATTGACCAATCCGATTTTGTCCGGTCTTTGTCATGCATTCGTGTGGATGTTTCTGGGGGCGTTGATTCTCTCTTGTTTCCTCTGGATGACGGACATGCGGGAACAAGACCTCTCCAGGTATACTTACATCGTTCACGCCGTCTCCTTATTGATCGGTGGTTTTCTGGCCGGCAAACGCTCTGGCGAAAAGGGGTGGTACCATGGCGGAATTACCGGTATTATTTATGGTGTTATCGTGTTGTTGATCGGTTTTTTGGCACTGGATGCCGTGATCAACTGGAAAGACGGACTACAGCTCGCAAGCGCGTTCGTCATTTCCGCTCTGGGTGGCATCTTTGGAGTAAATATACGCAAATCATGAAATAAACGACGAAAGCGGCGGGGAAAGTCGTCAGATCATTTTCTATCAAACGTTCATCACAAACAAAAAAAGAAAGGGAGCTCCCGAGGAGTTCCCTTTCTCTCATAAAAATGCCTGTCTGCTTTATTCCGCAGTTTCCCGGCTTACGGCGCTGCTGATGGCATTGCGGTCAAACGTCAGCTTCGTGACATCGTTTACACGCAATACAACCGTATCATCCGTGATTTCGGCAATGGTGCCGTGCAGGCCGCCAATCGTTACGATCTTGTCGCCTTTTTTCAGACGGCCCAACATGGCGTTGCGTTCTTTTTGTTTTTTGTTCTGAGGACGAATCATCAGAAAGTAGAAAATGGCCACCATGAGCACCAGTGGCACGATCAGGCCGAGAATTCCGCCTCCGCCTGCCGCTGCGCTCGCAGTCATTCCTTGAAACATATGGACTCCCCCTTATCAGCTTTTCACCAATTCGTTCGTGGCTCCCAGGTTCCGCAAAACCCGATCAGAACCCTTTCTCATTGTTGTGCAGACCGTATTGATCGAAAAATTCATCCCGGAAATCAAGCAGACGATCTTCCATGATCGCTTTCCGCACATTGCGCATCAAATTCTGCAAGAAGTGAAGATTATGGATGGTGGTCAACCGCAAGCCAAACGTTTCATCCGCTTTGATCAGGTGACGCAAGTATGCTCTGGAGTAGTTCCGGCAAGTATAGCAATCACACTCGGGGTCAAGCGGGCCGAAATCGGTTGCGAACTGCGCATTCCGAACGACCAGGCGTCCCTGACTTGTCATCGTAGTTCCGTTACGGGCAATCCGTGTAGGCAGTACACAGTCGAACATGTCCACTCCCCGAATCGATCCCTCAATCAATGCATCGGGCGAACCTACCCCCATCAAATACCGTGGTTTATTGGACGGCAGCAAAGGCACCGTATAATCCAATACACCATACATTAAATGTTTGGGTTCTCCGACACTCAGTCCACCAATAGCATACCCCGGGAAATCCATGGAAGTCAAATCCGCAGCGCTCTGTCTCCGCAGGTCCTCGTGCATGCCCCCTTGAACGATGGCAAACAATCCTTGGTCATGCGGTCTGGCATGGCTTTCCAGACAACGTTCCGCCCAGCGGCTCGTCCGCTCCAGCGACTTTTTCACGTATTCGTATTCGGCCGGGTAAGGAGGACACTCGTCAAACGCCATCATGATATCGGAGCCGAGTGCATTTTGAACCTCCATAGCTACTTCGGGGGACAAAAACTTTTTGTCTCCGTTCAGATGGGAACGGAAGTGAACGCCTTCCTCGGTAATTTTGCGCATCTCGCTGAGCGAGAATACTTGGAATCCGCCGCTATCCGTCAAAATGGGGCGATCCCAGTTCATGAATTTATGCAGTCCGCCAGCCTGGCGTATGATCTCATGTCCTGGTCTAAGGAAGAGATGATACGTGTTGCTCAGGATGATCTGGGCATCCATCTCCTTCAATTCTTCCGGGCTCATCGTTTTTACGGTTGCCTGTGTACCGACAGGCATAAAGGTAGGTGTTTCAATGATCCCGTGAGGCGTGTGAACACGTCCAAGACGTGCGCCTGACTGTTTGCAAGTTTTAATATGTTCATACGTAATGGCTGCCATCGTTTATAATCATCCTCTGAAAAATATTCGTAAATTCCGCCGAATCAATAGATCAGCATGGCGTCGCCAAAACTGAAAAACCGATACCGCTCGCGGATCGCTTCCGCGTATGCATCCATAATGTGTTCCCTGCCGGCAAGCGCACTGACCAGCATGACCAGCGTCGACTTCGGCAAATGGAAATTCGTCAGCATGCCATCAATGACTTTGAAGGAATAGCCCGGATAAATGAAAATGCTCGTCCAGCCGCTGCTTTCCTTAAGCAAGCCGTCCTCGGACTGGCTGCCTACCGTTTCCAACGTACGACAACTCGTCGTGCCAACGGCGAATACGCGGTTGCCCCTTTTTTTCGTGTCATTGATCAAATCGGCCGTTTCCTGAGACAAAGAATAGTACTCCTCATGCATCACATGCTCTTCAACGACATCCACGGACATCGGACGGAATGTTCCCAAACCGACGTGCAGCGTGATGAAAGCAACATTGACGCCTTTCGCGCGGATGCGGTCGAGCAGTTCATCGGTAAAATGCAGGCCCGCCGTCGGTGCCGCAGCCGATCCCTCATGCTTCGCATATACCGTCTGGTACCGCTCCCGATCATCCAGGGTCTCCTTGATGTATGGAGGAAGCGGCATCTCACCCAAGCGGTCCAAAATCTCCTGAAAAATGCCGGTATACATAAAGGTGAGCATTCGGGCACCCATTTCGCCTTCTTCGTCGATCACGGCCTTCAGCTCATCGCTGAATACGATGACCGATCCCGCTTTCAGCTTTTTCCCTGGTTTGACCAGCGCTTCCCAGCGGTCTCCCTCCACGTTTTTGAGCAAAAGCACTTCGGCTTTGGCTCCGGTGTCCTGCTTTGTTCCGAACAACCGTGCAGGGAGAACGCGGGTATCATTCAAAACAAGCGTGTCTCCCGGCTCAAAAAAGTCGATGATATCCGGAAACTTGCGGTGATGAACCTCCCCGGTTTCCTTGTTCAACGTAAGCAGCCGGGACGCCGTACGCTCAAGCAACGGCGTCTGCGCGATCAGCTCTTCCGGCAGTTCAAAATTATATAGATCCACATTCATCTTAAATTCATTCCTTAACAATAGTCGCATTTTGGTAATAGTGTTTCAAAATGGCCTGGTAATCATACCCTTCATCCGCCATGCCTTTGGCACCCCACTGGGACAACCCCAGACCATGGCCATTGCCCTGACCGATAAACATGAAGGTTTGGCCTTGGGTTACGGCTCTGGCCGTTCCGTCCCCGCTCATGACGACGAGTGCGTTTCCGGACGATGTGCCCGTCCCGGAAGCCGATAACACGGCTGCGCCGTTCGCCCCGGTTTTGCTGGCTTGCACGCCGTCAGCGCCTAATACAGTATAACTTCCGGTCCCGGCAATATCAAATAATGTGCTCGGCAACCCGCCCAATGCAGAACGATAGGTGTCCGCATATTTCACGGTCATCGCCTGTCCGTTGGCACTGACTTCGAGCGCCCTTCCCGACGGCCCCCGTTTCGTTACCTCCAACGTGGAGATGGCTGACGGTACCGAGGATGTCGTTTTGCCTTGAAGGGTTTTGACTAGTTGAGCTGAAGTAAACGGGCCTCTTACCCAGGAATACGTATTTGATTCAGGCACTTTCGCCAAAACTACGGCTTCGTTGCCTGGATTCATTTTTGCCACCGGGTTCACATTGGACTGGATCATCGGAATCGGTCGCACGTTGGTATTTTGAGCCGTAACCGTTACTTTGGATAGCCCTGCATTCGTTTGGGAAGAGAGTTCCTTCACGTTGTCTTCGCGTATATATCCGCTGACCCCCGAACTAAGAAGCACGTGATACCACGTATGCAGTCCTGCCTGGGCCGCAACATCTCCCGAGCTGTCAACCGTATTGAATACACCTTCTGCGCCGTTCCAAACTTCGGAAGGATGTGCCGTCTGCCCACCCGCATTGGACGAGAACACAGCCTCGACGATTTTACCGCCGCTCTTGACCACTTCGCCCGCGGTCGCATCGACGGCGCTGTTTACTTTGTCATTCTCGGATCCCATTCCGTTGTACGCCTGGCTGAGCGTTGTATCCACGACATTGGCAATCTTGAAGCGGTCACCCTGCTGAAGCGCATAGGAACGCGCTGCTACAGCCTGAGCTTTTAACGCCTCTGCCGGCCACGAGGAATACACTTCTGCGCCCACGACTGAATACAGGTATTGCTCCAGCGGTACAACGTTGACCAGAGCCAGGTCCCCGTTAACGATGCTGACTTCCATATCGCCGCGGTAGGTCCGCTGTGAACGCTCCGCGACTTTGATTCCGCTGCCGTCTCCCTGTACCAAAGCTTTGGCATTGGTGCCTGCCATCGTATAATGTGCTGCCGTTTTGAGAGCATCCAGGCTGAGTCCTGCATCCGTACGGATGATCAGCCCGGGTTGACCGTCATTCACTGTAGATAAACTCAAACCAGGTGCTTGAGCATCAACCGTTGTTTTCAGTGCCGCAAGCTCTGCATCCGTGGAGGCTTCGCCCACCCAAACCGCGTATCCCGAAGCATTTGCCCCCAATTGGAGCACAGGATAAGCCGTAATGCCTGCCGACAGCAAAGTCGCCTGTGCTGCCTGCGCCTCCTCAAGCGAACTGTACGTGCCCGTCGTCAGCCGTTTGCTTCCGGTAACCACCGGTTTCTGGCCGCCAAGTTGGGCTGCAGCCGTGTTTTGGACACGGGCTACGGCTTGTCCGGCCTGCGCTGCTGTCGCATAATTGCCTGTATACAGCTGATAGGTCTCTTTGCCGTTGACCGTTGTTGTAAACAGCAGCGGCGTGTCCGCAGTGGCCTGTAACCGTTTAGCCGCAGCCGACGCCGTTTGGAAATCGGTCGTTTCCAGCACTTTAACCCTATAACCGTCCGCGCTGAATCGGATTTGCCCTGCAGGGATGCTTAAGTTGGCTCCGCTGTCAGAACCAATGCTCCATTTTCCCGTGGATTCCAGCGTAATAAGCGATGTTGTCGATTTGTACGTGCTTCCCAGGTTCGCAAACATCGCAACCCGGATCGTTTGGCCGTCGCTTTCTGCCGCATAGGCAGGCAACTGCAGGCATCCCGCAGTCAGCAATGCCGCCGCAAAAACCTTAATGCGTCTGCTCCACTTGTTCGTATTCCTCGCTCTTCCCACAATCAAACTCCTCTCCATGCTATATCCATTGGATTATCGGAAATATGCGTCCTGCTTATGAGCTTCTTTTTTATCGTTGATGTTGCGTCAGATGCTCCATCCAACCATTACTTCCCGTCCCTTGGCGGAAGGGGAATGCCCAGGTGGTGATACGCCAAATCCGTGACCACCCTGCCCCTCGGAGTTCGTTGAAGCATGCCGATCTGCAGCAAATAAGGCTCGTATACGTCCTCAATCGTTTGGCTCTCTTCCCCGATGGTGGCAGCTATCGTATCCAGCCCGACCGGGCCTCCTTTGAAACTTTGAATCATGGATTTGAGCATCTTATGGTCGATTTCGTCCAACCCTCTCGGGTCGATCTGCAAACGTTTCAACGCCTCTTCTGCCAAAGCCTGCGTGATCATGCCGTCCCCCCGCACTTGGGCGAAATCCCGTACCCTTTTCAAGAGACGGTTAGCAATCCGCGGCGTACCGCGAGAACGAAGGGCAATCTCCTCTGCCGCATCGCCCACGATGTCGACGCCAAGAATTTCCGAAGCCCTCGACACGATAAACGCAAGTTCATCCACCGTGTAAAATTCCAAACGACTGATCACGCCGAAACGATCGCGGAGCGGAGCCGACAACAATCCTGCACGCGTCGTTGCACCGATCAGCGTAAATGGAGGCAAATCGAGACGCACGGAACGTGCACTCGGGCCTTTGCCGATCATAATATCCAGCGCAAAATCCTCCATGGCCGGGTACATGACTTCTTCCACGGTACGATGCAAGCGGTGAATCTCGTCAATGAACAAGACGTCACCTTCCTGCAAGTTGGTCAAAAGCGCAGCCAAGTCTCCTGGACGTTCAATCGCAGGGCCCGATGTTGTTCTTAGATTCACGCCGAGCTCGTTCGCGATAATATTGGCCAGCGTTGTTTTCCCCAGTCCGGGAGGACCGTACAACAGCACGTGGTCCAACGCTTCATTACGCATTTTTGCGGCTTCGATGTATATTTTCAAATTTTCCTTGACCTGATTCTGTCCGATATACTCGTTCAAATACCGGGGACGCAGGCTCAGCTCCACAGCTTGGTCCTCCATCATCAGGTTGGCGGAAATAATCCGGTCTTCCATGTTATATCCCTACCTTCTTTGCTGGCTGCTTGGTTGACTTGGTTGTCTGAAATGGTCTGTCACCGATCAGCTCGCTATCCTTTAAACAGCATCTGCAGCGCCCGCTTCATCAGCACATCCACCGAATCTGCCGCAGTGGCGTCTTTTTTGAGCTTCAGCCATACTTTATCCAGCTCGCTGTCCGTGTAACCCAATGCCTTCAAGCCTTCTCGAGCTTCATCCCACGCAGACCCGCTGCCCTGTTCCTCCGACGGAGGGGCAAACAACCCTGTCGCCAATGCAGCCGTACCGAAGCCGTCCAATTTGTCCTTCAGGTCCAAAATCATGCGCTGTGCCGTCTTTTTGCCGATTCCCGGCAATTTGGTCAGGAACGTAATGTTCTCTTGATAAATCGCCGTAACGACATGCTCAGGCGTTCCCCCTGCCAGAATCCCCAATGCAACCCGCGGCCCGATGCCGGATACCTCAATCAATTTGCGGAAAAGACGCTGCTCATCCCGGGATGCAAAACCAAACAAAAGGATTGCGTCTTCACGTACATGGTGATGGATATACACCGTGATTTCCCCTTCTTGTTTGGCAAAAACAAAGGGATTAGGGCAGAACACGCGATACCCCACTCCATGCACATCCAACACAATATATTCATTCTCCACAAGCACAAACTGTCCTCTAAGAAAATCTATCATTTTCGCAATACCTCATTCAACTTGTTATTTAGTGTGTATGAGTGGGCGTGACAAACGGCTACGGCCAGCGCATCCGCCACGTCGTCCGGTTTCGGAATGGCCTGCAAACGCAAAAACATACGAACCATCTCCTGCACCTGGCGTTTCTCCGCCTTGCCGTAACCCACGATGGCCTGTTTAATTTGCATTGGCGTATATTCCGCGATCGGCAGCCCTTTCTGAGCTGCTGCAAGCACCATGACCCCTCTCGCTTGGCTGACCGACATGGCTGTCGTCACGTTTCGGTTAAAAAACAACTTCTCCAGCGCAATCGCATCCGGTTTATATTTATCAATCAACTGCACCATGCCCTCATACACATGAAGCAGCCGTTCTTCTTCGGGCGTATGAGCCTCGGTTTGAATGCAGCCGTACTGCACAGGCTTTACCTGGCTTCCGATTTTGTCCACAAAACCAAAGCCGACAATCGCTATCCCCGGGTCGATCCCCAAAAAACGCAAAACCATCTCTCCCTTACAATAAAGCGAACATATGTATCGTTCATTTCATTATAACAAAGTTTATGATCCTGCGGCAGGAAAAACTTTGTCGAGACGATGATGCCGCATCATTTGATGCGTTTCGATCATTTTCAACAATGCAAAAAAGGCATCCGACGATGCCTTGGCACACTCCACCTATTATGTTGGTTTGTTTTTACCCACCGCTTTGCACAGGCTGTGCTGCTTCATACTCCCGATCGAGGGCATAATCGCTAAATGTGGAGATCACACTGTTATATTCATCTTTGTCCTGTACGCGTATCCCTTGCTGCAATTGTTCCAATACCCCTTCCGGCAAAGAAGATTCGAGGGAACCCACATCCATTTGAAAAAATGTCCGGATGACTTTCTCCTTGGTTGGACGTCCTTCATATAAATTTAAATTCCCTACGGCATCGACGCTGATATACGCCTTCTCTTTGCACAACGGTGAAAGATCGTCAATCTGTTGACTGATTTGAACAAGATCAGTACTTTTCAATTCAGGCTCCCATTCAGGATGCTGAAGCAACAATGCTTCTAGCTGTGAATTCGTTAAACGCCCCAACTGCTCCGTTTCAATCCCGCAAATATAACGTGTCTCGAGGACAACCCGAGTTAACCGATGTGGGTCCGTTCCCAATTGCTTCAACACCATTTGCGCTTTTTCCGTCACCTGTGCTTCCGGTTCGGCAAGCCCCATAACAGCCTTAGCCTCACCGAAATGGGTTGTCAGCAGCCGCTGAACATGCGAAGAGATGGACAATCCACTACCCGCCAAAACCGTGATCGTTATCAAAGCTACAGCCATCCATGCTGTGCGTTTCCATCGACGCCAACGTCGCTTTAATTGTTTTCTGAGCTTAAATGTGTTCACATGAACCCCTTCTATCCCTGTTTTAAGGATATTGTGACCGAAAGGGCTCAGCTTTATGCAAAATAAAACAGTTTCTCTCATGGAAAACAATAAAGACGGACTATCTATTATGATAGTCCGTCTTTCGAAAGATCGGGATGACACGATTTGAACATGCGACCCCCTGGTCCCAAACCAGGTGCTCTACCAAGCTGAGCTACATCCCGTTAAATACCGGTGAGAGGACTCGAACCTCCACGGGTCTCCCCACTCGATTTTGAGTCGAGCGCGTCTGCCATTCCGCCACACCGGCTTATTTAATTAAATGGCGCGCCCTGAGAGATTCGAACTCCCGACCTTTTGATTCGTAGTCAAACGCTCTATCCAGCTGAGCTAAGGGCGCATATTTGGAGCGGACGACGGGAATCGAACCCGCGACCCTCGCCTTGGCAAGGCGATGCTCTACCGCTGAGCCACGTCCGCATATGAATTTTAATGTTAATTCCTGAAGAATATTCAAGTGGCGGAACCGACGGGATACTCTCACTTCGTTCGAGACTGCGTAGCTTATGCTTTCGAAGTAAATGCTCCGACGAACCCATTCCCGGATTCTCATCCCTGATGAATATTCAAGTGGCGGAACCGACGGGATTCGAACCCGCGATCTCCTGCGTGACAGGCAGGCATGTTAGGCCAACTACACCACGGTTCCATCTTATTGCGGGGGCAGGATTTGAACCTGCGGCCTTCGGGTTATGAGCCCGACGAGCTACCGGGCTGCTCCACCCCGCGTCGTTAAAAAGTATATGGTGGAGGCTGAGGGGATCGAACCCCCGACCCTCTGCTTGTAAGGCAGATGCTCTCCCAGCTGAGCTAAGCCTCCATATTGCTATGACCCGTAGGGGATACTCTCACTTCGTTCGAGACTGCGAAGTCTAAGCTAACGAAGTTATCCTCCGACGAACCTTTAGGGTTCTCACCCCTTTTATTGCAATGGAATTACAATGACCCGTAGGGGATTCGAACCCCTGTTACCTCCGTGAAAGGGAGGTGTCTTAACCCCTTGACCAACGGGCCATAATGGCTCCCCGAACAGGACTCGAACCTGTGACAACTCGATTAACAGTCGAGTGCTCTACCAACTGAGCTATCAGGGAATATGATGCATTTGTGTATGCAAATGCAATTCATCGTACAACGTCAACATATTGTTTTCTATGTAGGATGAAAGAGTTCGCTTGGCGGCTTCCTACTCTCCCAGGACCCTGCGGTCCAAGTACCATCGGCGCTAGAGGGCTTAACGGTCGTGTTCGGGATGGGTACGTGTGGAACCCCTCCGCCATCGCCACCAAACGATTTTGCTTTGGATTGAAAAACGATCCGCACATCCGTGATGTACTCGTTTTTCACTCAGAGATTGCTCTCTGAAAACTGGATTCGAAACGAAACCTGCGATCTTAGAACCTGCATTTTCTTGGATAAGCCCTCGACCGATTAGTACTGGTCAGCTCCATGCATTGCTGCACTTCCACCCCCAGCCTATCTACCTCGTCGTCTTCAAGGGGTCTTACATACTGGGAAATCTCATCTTGAGGGGGGCTTCACGCTTAGATGCTTTCAGCGCTTATCCCGTCCGTACATAGCTACCCAGCGGTGCTCCTGGCGGAACAACTGGTACACCAGCGGTACGTCCATCCCGGTCCTCTCGTACTAAGGACAGCTCCTCTCAAATTTCCTACGCCCACGACAGATAGGGACCGAACTGTCTCACGACGTTCTGAACCCAGCTCGCGTACCGCTTTAATGGGCGAACAGCCCAACCCTTGGGACCTACTTCAGCCCCAGGATGCGATGAGCCGACATCGAGGTGCCAAACCTCCCCGTCGATGTGGACTCTTGGGGGAGATAAGCCTGTTATCCCCAGGGTAGCTTTTATCCGTTGAGCGATGGCCCTTCCATGCGGTACCACCGGATCACTAAGCCCGACTTTCGTCCCTGCTCGACTTGTAGGTCTCGCAGTCAAGCTCCCTTATGCCTTTGCACTCTTCGAATGATTTCCAACCATTCTGAGGGAACCTTTGGGCGCCTCCGTTACTCTTTAGGAGGCGACCGCCCCAGTCAAACTGCCCACCTGACACTGTCCCTGTACCCGATTAGGGCACCAGGTTAGAACCTAGATACGATCAGGGTGGTATCCCAACGGTGCCTCCACACAAGCTGGCGCTCATGCTTCTCAGGCTCCCACCTATCCTGTACAGATCGTACCCAAATTCAATATCAAGCTGCAGTAAAGCTCCATGGGGTCTTTCCGTCTTGTCGCGGGTAACCTGCATCTTCACAGGTATTAAAATTTCACCGGATCTCTCGTTGAGACAGCGCCCAAGTCGTTACGCCATTCGTGCGGGTCAGAATTTACCTGACAAGGAATTTCGCTACCTTAGGACCGTTATAGTTACGGCCGCCGTTTACTGGGGCTTCGGTTCACAGCTTCGGGATTACTCCCTAACCGCTCCCCTTAACCTTCCAGCACCGGGCAGGCGTCAGCCCGTATACTTCGCCTTACGGCTTCGCACAGACCTGTGTTTTTGCTAAACAGTCGCTTGGGCCTTTTCACTGCGGCCCCCTCGTGCTATTCACACTACCGGGGCACCCCTTCTCCCGAAGTTACGGGGTCATTTTGCCGAGTTCCTTAACGAGAGTTCTTCCGCGCGCCTTAGAATTCTCTTCTCGCCTACCTGTGTCGGTTTGCGGTACGGGCACCTTCATCTGGCTAGAGGCTTTTCTTGGCAGTGTGAGATCATGACCTTCGCTACTGTAATTTTCACTCCCCATCACAGCTCAGCCTTGCGGTTAGCGGATTTGCCTACTAACCAGCCTCACTGCTTGGACAGGCATCCATCAGCCTGCGTCACTACCCTACTGCGTCCCCCCATCGCTCGTAACGATTTACGGTGGTACAGGAATTTCGACCTGTTGTCCTTCGACTACGCCTTTCGGCCTCGCCTTAGGTCCCGACTTACCCTGAGCGGACGAGCCTTCCTCAGGAACCCTTAGGCTTTCGGCGGATCAGATTCTCACTGATCTTTTCGTTACTCATACCGGCATTCTCACTTGTATGCTCTCCAGCGCTCCTTACGGTACACCTTCAACGTACATACAACGCTCCCCTACCCCTGATCATAAGATCAAGCCATAGCTTCGGTGGTGTGTTTAGCCCCGTTACATTTTCGGCGCAGAGTCACTCGACCAGTGAGCTATTACGCACTCTTTCAATGATGGCTGCTTCTAAGCCAACATCCTGGTTGTCTGTGCAACTCCACATCCTTTCCCACTTAACACACACTTGGGGACCTTAGCTGATGGTCTGGGCTGTTTCCCTTTTGACAATGGATCTTAGCACTCACTGTCTGACTCCCGGAAGTAAGTCTATGGCATTCGGAGTTTGACTGAGCTTGGTAACCCTTGCGGGCCCCGCACCCAATCAGTGCTCTACCTCCACGACTCTGTTTTCCGAGGCTAGCCCTAAAGCTATTTCGGGGAGAACCAGCTATCTCCGAGTTCGATTGGAATTTCTCCGCTACCCCCACCTCATCCCCGCACTTTTCAACGTGCGTGGGTTCGGGCCTCCAGTGCGTGTTACCGCACCTTCACCCTGGACAGGGGTAGATCACCCGGTTTCGGGTCTACGTCCACGTACTATGTCGCCCTATTCAGACTCGCTTTCGCTGCGGCTCCGGCTTCTCACCTTAACCTTGCACGGGAACGTAACTCGCCGGTTCATTCTACAAAAGGCACGCCATCACCCATAGATCGGGCTCTGACTTCTTGTAAGCACACGGTTTCAGGTTCTATTTCACTCCCCTTCCGGGGTGCTTTTCACCTTTCCCTCACGGTACTGCTTCACTATCGGTCGCTAGGAAGTATTTAGCCTTGGCAGATGGTCCTGCCGGATTCATACGGGGTTTCACGTGCCCCGCAC